>DAOLIT010000001.1:0-89406 GCA_035328405.1 Pseudomonadota bacterium
AAAGCGCCGAGGTGCGCGAAGCCGGTTCGCTGTCTTGACCCATCGCTTGCGGCTCCAAAAACCGCGATCGTGCTCCCGGTTCGAGCTTGATCGTTTTTGCCTCGCCTGGTTTCACGTCGATCACCACCGACGCACCGCTCGACGGGTCCGTCGGGGCCGGAACCATTTGCAGTTCGTGCTTGCCGGGACCGACTCGCAGCGGCGTTTCCAACGGCGACGTACCGATTACACGTCCATCCAGTTTGATTTGCGCATTTTGCCGAGAAGCCTCGACCGTGACCGAACCCGCCACTTGGTCGAGCATCACACCCAATTTCGCGCCGATTTCGCGGCGTTTTTGATCGGGCAGCGTTGGCGTTTCTTTCAAAAAACGACCGAGCGCATCGAGCGCGTCCAATGGCCGCCCCGCCTCGGCAAACGCCAAACCGAGCGGCAACAGAAACCGAGGGTTTTTGCTCAGGCTGAACGCTTTTCCAAGCTCGTGAACCGCGCTTTGTGCGTCGTGTGCTGCCAGCAATCGCTCACCTTCTTTGCCTGCGCGTTCGGATTCCGTTTTCGCATCGATTTGCGGCGCGGCTTTGGTTTGCGCAAACGCCGCCGAACCAAGGAGAAGAAAAATTCCACATGCGAAGCAAGCCAGTTTGGGTTTCATGGCTGCTTTTTGGCACGGAGCGCAAACGAACGGCAAGAACAATTGTGGCGACAAAGTGGGAGGTTTGACACCCCAAGCCAAGGCCGCCTGGAGGTCCAAGGCCCACCATCACAAAGCCAATGAAGCCGCGAACTTACCGCTGCCTGTGAAAAACTCGTCGCGACACTTGCTCTGTTATGGCGGACCTCGTACCGTTTTTTGGGGGCTTATGTCGATAGCGAACGAATGGGCGGCGTCCATGATTGGCCGCACCCTCGATGGTCAATACCGCATCGACGGTATTTTGGGCGAAGGCGCAATGGGCGTGGTGTTTCGCGCCAGGAACCTCGCCGTCGATAAAGCGGTTGCCATCAAAATGATGCGCAAAGAGACCTTTGCAGAGGCCGATGCCGTCGAGCGTTTCAAGCGCGAGGCCAAGCTGTGGAGCCAGCTCAATCACCCATCGATCGCTCAGGTGTTTGACTACGGCCTCCAGGGCGACATGCCCTATCTGGTCATGGAACTCATCGAGGGCGACCAGCTTTCCGATGTGCTGGATCGCGAAGGACCCCTGGCCCCGCTGCGCGCCGTGTCGTTCATGCGTCAACTTGCCGCTGCCCTCGAAGAAGCCCACCGTTTGGGGGTCGTTCACAGAGACATCAAACCGCAGAATTTGATGCTGTTGCGGTACAAGCCGGGTGGGCGGCTGGTACTGAAAGTGCTCGACTTTGGTATGGCGAAACAGGTCGGAAACAAGGCCCTATCGCTGACAGCGCCCGGGATTTTGGTCGGCACCCCCAAATATGTCGCTCCCGAGCAGGTGACAGAGAAGCCGAACATCGACGGACGTACCGATCTGTACGCAGCGGGCGTCCTGTTCTACGAAATCCTGACCGGACAGCCTCCGTTTGTCGGAACTCCGCATGATGTGCTTTTTGCGCACCTGGGCCGCCAACCTCCCCCTTTGCCCGACACGATTCCGACGTGTATCAACGACATCGTGGTGAAGCTTCTGCGCAAAAAACCCTCGGAGCGGTTTCAAAATGCCGTCGCTCTCGATGAGGCACTTGAAGCTTGCGAAGACACGTTGCGCGGATCAAGTTTTTCGTCCGCGCCCAATCCCGTCCTGTCCTCAAGCACCATCGAGCGAGCGATCAGAACACGCAAGGGTCGTCGCGGAGGAAGGCACAAAGGGGACTCATCGGGAATTCGATACGGTCTGTGGCTGTCTCTGTCTCTTCTTGCCCTGTGTGTCGCTGCCGTCATCACAGTCACAATCAGCCTTTCTGCCCAGCGCAAACTCTCTGCTGTGTTTCCCTCGTACAAAGTTCCACAGGACGACATCGTGGCCAAAGAAATCAGTCGCTTGCAATCCGAATCCCAACTGAGGGTTTGGTCGTCAGTATTGCTGGGCGTTGAGGAACTCTCGCGAAACTACGGAGAAACCCTGTTGCCATCGCAAATCCAACAATTGCATGCGTTGCGACAGAAGGCGCTGTTTGAACAACCCATCCAACCCATTTACGAGCGTTTCCAAGCTGCCGTCGAGCGCAAAGACACCGAGGAAGCCATCCGACTTTATGCCCAACTCGGTCAGGAATCCGTGTATCGCCAACTCGCGCAGCCGGTCTATGTTGCGCTCAGCGAGGGGTTTGCGTCGTCTCACATCGAACGAGCCGGGCAATTGCGGAAGGAACATCATTGCCCCGAGGCATTGGCCGAGGTCCAAAAGGTTCTCGATGCAATTCCTGGACATCCTCTGGCTCGCGCCGAACAGCGGAAAGAGTGCATTGCCAGCGACAAGGGTGACTCACCACTCCCTTCGCCCGTATTACCTATTCCGGGTTCCGCCCCGGTACTTCAAGGCAGTCCCCCCTCTGCCCTTCCACGCTGACACCTTCCTCTAGCATCCGCCCCCGAAAGTCAATCGAACGTCAATCGAACGTCAATCGAACGCCAGCACCGCGTCCTTTCCATACACCTTCACAAGCCCGTCCACATAACGGAGCGCGTGCTCTTTTCGACCCCGCAACGATCGGATTTCTTCGTCGGTGAGAAGAGGACCGAACACAGGATCGGACAATGCAAAATCCTCCTCCCTCAACACGTTCAGCGCCACCCACAACCGGAACGAAAACTTCTGACACCGGGAAAGAGAACCGCGCGCTTTCGCATGACCTCGCGAATCTGTCTGAAACCCGAATGCATTGTCGATGAAGAACAATCGGTCAGGATGTCGCCACCCCAGGATGTTTCCCCCCGAAAATCGGTCTGAGTTGTTTTGGATCAGGTCGAACAAAAGCATCGACGACAAATCCGCCAATAATCCTCTTTTTCCAAGCGACACCGCGCCTTGTTGCGACAGTTCGCGAGTCCACGCCACAATCGCCGCGTCCTGATCCATTCCCACATCCACGAGACCAGGCACCCAATACATCACCGACCCCATCGTGCGCCCCTCCGAATCAAATACCGCTTCCCGCAAAATTCGCGCCGCAGTGCGCTGCGATTCCTCATCCAATTTTTCCAGAATTTCCTGCCTGGAAATCGACCGCATCACCGTCGGTGGAACCTGTCCTAGTCCCAGCTTGCGCGCAAGCAAATATGCAGCCGCTTCCTTGCGGGGAACCGATTGTGGATGGATCTGTTCGGGCTTGAACGCCGCGCGGCTCCCGTCGGAAAACGTGAGCCGGAGGACCAACGAACTACCCCCGTGGCTTGTATGAACTTGCTCGATTGGGGCCTCGCGAAGCCAGTTTTTGACCAGCGATTCGTCCATTCCCAAAAACAGAGGCAGCGGCGAAGGCAGGGCTAGCGCCGTCTCCCAACCCGATTCCGGAATCCTTGGTCCAGACAATCGATCGCCCACAGTTCCCACTGTTGCCGACGCAAAAACCGCAGAGGAGCCTGCCGATGACCTCGACAAACCGAATGCACCGAGCGTCAGCACAAGCACCGCGCACAAAACCGAAGACAGCCAAACACGCCATTTCACCCCCGCAACCTACCATACATGTCATGCAAACCAATGCGCGGAACGTCTATTTTTTCGAGAGAAGGTCTCTGCTCGAACTCCGCGAACCGGAAGCGCCTTGGCCCCTACTTCCACCAATGGGAGGTTGATGCAAAGTGGATGCGGAAGATGCTGCTCCCTTCCGGCACCTGTTCGAGCTGTAGTTCATTCCAACGTGGCCTGGCCCGAACACTTTTCGCGTCTAGCTCAAACGTGAGTGTTTCGCGGGCACTCCCAACAGGTGTCGGTACAAAGCCTACTTTGCCAGACAGGGGTACCCCGTTCCAATGTACTTTCACCGTCGGAACTTTCCCTAAAAAGGCACCTTCGATCGAAAAGCGAATTGGCTCCGAAACGACCAGAGGCACCAGCACACGAACCTTCGGGCCTACGTTGCCGCCCCCTGGCAGCACCCCCAACGACACTCCTTTAGAGACCGCCTTTTGTTCCGTAGGCGCAAGCCCTTCAACCACGTTCGGGGGGCGCGTTGAGAAATCAATGACCGGAGTATGCACCACATCCCGAATGCGCCAATCTCGTTCCAAGATGTAACTCCCAAGCAGATTCTCGGCCTGCTCAAGGGACACCCGATAAAAAAGCGCGTACAGACCCGACACAGGCTGCGCAAAGGGATACCCCGTCTTTCGACAGAGTGCTTCCAGCCATTTCGGCCCCTGAGCCCACCCGATGCGCGTTGCACACGAAAACGCCCCTGCTGAAGAGGATTTGTTCCGCCGCACGCGCAAGAGTTCCGTCAGCATCAGGTTGAACACCACAAAGACGGAAAGTGCAAACCAAAGAAGGCGATGCAGAGTCCGTGGATTCTTTCGTTGCATCACCCAAACGCAAAGCAACGCAAGGCCGACCGCAAAAACAGGAACAGCGTCGGTAAAACGCCTGGGGCCGAATGACCAACTTGCGTGATAATCCCACGCGCACGCATTCACATACAGTTCCAGCAGCGCCGCAAGACAAAGCGGTGCTACCAGGGAAAAGCGCGAGCGGAGTCCCAGGCAAAGACCAAACAGAGATCCATACATCAAAGGAACCCACGGAAACACCCCTGCCCGCAGCGAAAAGAGCGACTCGACCAGTGCCGGAAACGACCACAAAAAATGTCCCGCTTTTTGAGGTGCCCGGAAGGTTCCATAGTTGTGAAACCACACCCAAGCCTGCGGCAAAAAGACCAGTGTCGCGCAGGCCAAAATGAGCAAGCCGCAGAAAAATACCCGTCGAGCCTGTCCGATATCATGCGCCTTGCAAGCCCGCCCAAGTTGCCAAAACAGATTCAGCGCAAGGGGGAGCATCCACAGCGCCTCCTGGGGCCTTTGAAGCGCGGCAAAACCTGCCCAAAAACCAAGCGACAGACAACGCCGAGCCGAAAGGTCTGCGGAATACCGATCCGTTCGGTCCAGCAGCATCATCACAGCGAAAAAGGAAGTCGCGTGCTGATACAAAGGCTGCGTGGTTGCGTACCAAAAAAGGGGGGTTCCCAAAACGGCTCCCACCGTTGCAAAACGGGCAGCTTTTTTCCCAAAATTTCGCGACAAAAACGCAAACATCACCCGCACACCCCACATCACTGCAAACAGACTCCCAAGACCCGCCATGTACAGGTCCGCCTCTGTTCTTCCGGTCAGCACACGAGCGCCTTGCAGCGTTGGATTGAACAACCTCAGCGCCCACAAAAAAACCGGAATCAGCGCAAGCTTTTGCCACAGGAGACCCAGCAGATAAAACGGCATCCAAAAGATCACGGGTCCAATGGGACACGGATTGGCGACAAGTCCGGTGGATTCCCTCCCGATGAGCGCGATCCACTCCGGCCCTGGTTTTCCCAAATCCAAACTCTGATGGAACACCAAACCGGGCAACATCAGAAAACCCAAAAAACCATCCCCCGATCCTTTCCCCTGAAAGATCCCTCGCGTGAAACGGTAATGCAGGATCAAAAGGAACCACAAAAACCACACAGTCCCGTCGGTGTTTCGGGCAAATTCGCGTCCCCGTACGAACCAGGAATGCAACAGGAGTCTGCCATTCGATCTCTGCTCTTCTTTGCGTACCTGCGTGTCCTGTTCCATAGGTTCCGAGCCGTATCGTTTGCCTGAATGATCAGCACAAAACTTGGCGCGAAGCTTCGCTTTTGCACCCCAAATGTGTCAACTGGCTTGGCAACTGGCTCGTCAACTCTGTTGACCGCACCTGGGTTTCCTTGGTACACATCCGGGCCGTGACAACCCCTGCTTCTTCGTCTGAAATGGTTTCTTCTGGCAACTCTTTTGCCGCGCGTTGGCCGGGCCGTGACCGTCGTCCGGTGCGAGTCCGCATTGCTCCTTCTCCCACGGGAGATCCGCACGTAGGAACTGCGTACATCGCGCTGTTTAATTACGTGTTTGCGAAAAAATACGGTGGTCAGTTCATTCTGCGCATCGAAGACACGGACCAAACCCGCTCGACGCTGGCCAGCGAACAGGCGATTCTGCGTGCCCTTCGTTGGATTGGTCTTGCGTGGGATGAGGGGCCCGATTGCGGAGGACCGTTTGGCCCCTACAGACAATCAGAGCGAACTTCCTTTTACCAAGACCAGGCCGAACAACTCGTGCAAAAGGGGGCTGCATATCCCTGTTTTTGCACAGCGGAACAATTGGAGGCCTCCCGAAAAACGCGCATGGCCGAAGGGAAGTCTGCCGGATACGACAGGACGTGCCGTTCCATGCCCAAATCAGAGGCGGATGCCCGTCGAGCAGCAGGTGAAAAGTATGTCATTCGCTTGGCCATGCCTCTGCTGGGGGAAACCCGCTTTTACGATGGATTGCGCGGTGAAATTTCGATCGACAACGCCACGATTGACGATCAAGTCCTCCTGAAATCGGACGGGTTCCCGACGTATCACTTGGCCAACGTGGTGGACGATCACCTGATGCAGATTTCCCATGTGATTCGCGCGGAGGAATGGATTGTGAGCACTCCCAAGCACGTCCAGCTTTACGCGGCGTTTGGCTGGGAGCCTCCCGATTTTTTGCACATGCCTCTTTTGCGCAACACAGACCGCAGCAAAATCAGCAAACGCAAGAATCCGGTTTCTCTCGATTACTACAAAGATGCGGGCTTCTTTCCCGAAGCCCTCCTGAACTTCTTGGCGCTCATGGGTTTTGCGTTTGGGGGTGACAGAGAGAAGTTCACGTTGTCAGAAATGATCGAGGTATTCGATTGGACCAAAGTGTCTGCGGGTGAGCCTGTGTTCGATCTGCAAAAACTCACTTGGCTAAACGGTCTGTACCTGCACGAAATGTCCCCCCAAGAACTCCTGACCCGATTCCGTTCCTGGCGACTTTCCGACGAGTATTTGCTGACTCTGTTTCCGCTTTTGCGTGAACGAATTGAACGCATGGATCAGTTCATCCCTGCTGCGACTTTCTTTATGCAGGGAGATCTGGATTACACCGGAATCCTGGGCCAAATGATTCCCAAAGGCCGCGATTCTGCACAAATGAGCAAAATTCTGTCGGACTTGACCGATCATTTGGAGGAACAGACCCGCTTGGGCTGGACCCACGAGACACTGGAAAAAGCCTGCCGGGATTTTTGTGAAAAGAACGGTTTGAAGACCAAGGAACTGTTCATGCCCATCCGCATCGCCGTCACCGGAAGGGTCGCCTCCCCTGGCCTGTTTGAAACCATGGCTGCGATTGGAAAAGACTTGACCCGCCGTCGGTTGCGCTTGTCTGCGCAGGCTCTGCTTTCCTATTCCGCCGCTGCAATTCCGCCTGCAACTCCTCCCTCGCATTCTCCGGCACACCCATCCGGTCAGCCAGGCGCACAGGCGACCAAAAACACGGCCAATCCCAAGATTCAACCTCCGAAACAGACCCCCGAAAAGGGTGCATAGGAATTGGATGGGAAGTCTTCGCCTGATTCGACGGATTCCTCTTGTCGGTTTCTTGCTGTCTGCTTGGGATTCCTTCGATGAGCAGGCGGTCGCCTTTCGCAACACCCTTTCGCCCGAACAACACGCCGTTCACATCCAGAAAATCCGCGAGGTATTGCTGGTTGCAGCCGTTCTGCTTGTGTTGGGATACGGAATCGGCGACAGACCTTTTTTTGAAGCGACGTTCGGGCCAATCGTTCAGGCTTCACCGTCGCTGGAACGCTATCACGAACTACTCAGTTTCACGTACTGGAGTGTGTGCAAAATCCTGGGGTATGGCCTGCTACCTGCGCTGCATCTGCGCATTCGGGGGGAGCGCGTTGCGGACTACGGTCTTTCCTTTCGCAGTCTGTCCTCCGTTTCCGAAAGCATCCGTTTGCCGTGGGGCCGTACGTATCTGATTCTGTTTGCCGGAATCCTTCCGCTTGTGTTTGCGGTCAGTTTTACGCCCGCCTTTCAACAGAGCTATCCGTTCTATGAAAAGTCGGGCCGCAGCGTGTTCGATTTTGTGGTTTGGGAGGTCGAATACCTGCTGACGTTTGTCGCTGTCGAGTTCTTTTTCCGAGGATATTTGTTGTTCGGACTGCGGCGGTATTTGGGAAGTCTGTCTCTGTTCGTTTCGATGGTTCCCTACGCACTCATCCATGTCCTGAAACCGACCCCCGAAGCCCTGGGTTCCATCTTTGCAGGATTGCTGCTCGGAACGCTTGCATTGTGTACGGGAACCCTTTGGTCAGGGGTACTTCTGCACGTCTCTGTGGCCCTGTCGATGGATGTTCTGTCATCGCTGCAAACCGGGCGCTTTCCCAAGTTTTGATCGTCGCACGCAGCACGTAGATGCAATCATGGACGAGGCGGTGGCTCGGCTTCCTTGTAAGAATCGATTTACTTAGACTCACCTCGCGATGGTATAGTGAAGTGCATGTTGTCCATCCGCTCGATTGCAATCGAACTCCAACGTCCTGGTCCTCCACACAACCAAATGCTATCACCGCTGACACCGTACTTGGCGATGTGCCCGTCGCAGCCAGCAAACACTGTTTATTTGGACTTTGAACAAAAAGACTTTCTGCTTCAAGCGCAGGGGCTCGACTACGGTTTGTCGCCACAATATCAGTTGGCCCAACTGGAGCAGACGGGCGTCCTGATGGGGCGCTTTCTGGCCAACATTCGGTCACTACCGACGGTCATTGCAGAGGCATCCGATCCTGTGGCTAGGGGCGCAGGTCTGATCCATTTGCAGTTGATTTCCGACGCAGCTGAACTGGCTATGTTGCCCTTTGAGGCAGCGGTTGGGGGGATCGGTTTTCCCGGCGAAGGACAACCTCTCCTTTTGCAGTCGGACGCTCCCATTTGTCTGACGCGGGGATCTCGCAAGACGGGTTCTCGCGAAATGAACTACTTTCGACCTGACCAGAAGATTCTGTTTGCGTATGCGGAATTCCCAGGCAGCCCGGTGCCCGCAAAGGAACATTTGCTTGCGCTACGACGCGCGTTCAACCCCTGGTGCCCGGCCATCCACCATGAGGCTCGTTTGGAATGGGCCAACAAGCGCATCACCGTGCTCCGAAACGCGACGCTTGAGGAGATTCGGAATGCGTGTTCACAAGAGCAATACTGCTACGTTCATGTGCTCGCACACGGTATGCCTCGCCAAAAACTCATCGGACGCGAACAAGAATTTGGGCTCGCGCTGCACGATTCCATGGACCGTTCCAAGCTGGATTTTATCGACGGTACACGTTTGGCGGCGGCTCTTTGTGGACGCGACCGCTTGGGGCAGAACTTTTTTTGTCCCAAAGTGGTCACCCTGGCGGCGTGTGATAGCGGTCATCAGGGCACTCTAGTCGTTCGGGGGGGGAGCATAGCGCACGCTCTGCATCTGGCCGGAATCCCTTTGGTAGTCGCGTCCCAGTTCCCCCTAACCATTCCGGGATCGACCCTGCTCACCGACATTTTGTATTCCGGTTTGTTGTGGGGCCAAAACCCCTTTGTTCTGCTTCACGAAGTCAGGAGAAGACTGCACATGGAGCGGAGCAACAGCCTCGATTGGGCCAGCTTGGTGGCATACAGCAATTGGCCCGAATCACTGGAAAGCAACAACCTAACTTTTCAGTACAACCAAGCTGTCCTAGCACTACAAGCGGCCGATCACCGTCTGCGCGCTCGGTTGGGAGAAGGAAGGGACGAAAAGGACGGAATCGCCGCAATTGGGGGTCCTCAGTCCAAGAAACACCTTGAACTTCTGCAAACCGAACTTACACAGATTCAGGACTTTCGCACTCGGATGGAGCTGGTGGCCCCCGTGCTGAGTCAACGCGTCGGCAGCTACATCCGCAGCATCGATGCAGAAGCCGCGCAAATGGCGGAACACAACATCGATCGGGCTTCCAGCCGGTTGGTTGTGCAGGCGTTGATTCGCGAATCGGATCTGGAAGCCAACCTCGGTGAGTCCACCTGGCAGCAAACGCTTGTGACGGCCTACCGTTTGATCAGCGCGCTGCACGATCGCAGTCATACCCGTGGTTTGAAGCTGCAATACAAAGAGTTGTTGCTGTTCCTGAAGCTATCTGTCGTGCTGAGTCGTCGGCTTCCCCAGGACGAATTCCGTGAGGCGAAAGACGCTTTGGTTGCGGCCATTCAGAGGGTCCAACAAACCTCAGCTCCTATTCTGTCGAGTCCTCCCGAACTGTGGTTGCGCGCAGGACTGGTTGAACTGTTGGTGTTGCATGCGATGGACAAACAGAACACCTCTTCCGATCTACCGGAATTTGACCGAGAACTGAACGCGATGTGCGACCTGGTTCCCAAATCCGATCCGGACGACGTGGATCAGGTCCTGTACAGCTACAAGAGAATGGAGGGGTGGTGGAAGGACAAGTTGCCTGAATGCGTTGCTTCGGCGGCGAAGAAGGTTGTGGATGCTTTGCGTGGGAAGATCCAACGGGGACAGGATAGACCAAGCGTCGGGGGGCATTCCACCGTTGAGAATCAGCTTCCCATCCGTGTCGAAAGCGCAGGAGGGTTTTACCCGTTGGCTACTCCCTTTGCAGAAAAAGTGAGGGAATTGCATACGGATCTGCTGTACTCCTTTGGTGAAGAGGAACGGCGATTGGTTCGCACCCCGGCCGATGTCTTTCCCCTGGAGTGTCTGTGTCGGGTACAGGCCACGATCGGGGGTCAGCTCGCAAGTCCGGGAACCGGCTTTCTTTTGGGCCCAAGATTGATCGTGACTGCCGCTCACAACGTCCTTCGACCGAACCAAACAACCAGCGAAGTGAAGGTCTTTTTTGCGCGCAATGGGAATGTGATGGCGGGTGAGCCACTCGTGTTGCGGGCTCAAGACGTTCTCAGAGTTCCCGAAAACCCACAGCCCCAAAGTCCACACGATTACGCGGCGATTCTTTTACCCAAAGACCGCATCCATCGAGGGTACTTTCAGTTCGCGTTCGTGACGGATCAGGAGTTGCGCGAAAGCCATTTGTGGCTGAGTGGGTATCCCGATTTTCCGCCGCGCGGTTATCCGTTGACGGACGACAACCGAGGTCTGCCGACCCACCCGGCCCCAGACAAACCAGGATCGGTGCGTGAGCTCAATGAAAATTTCATTGGGTACAGGCTCACTACCGCTGACGGAATGAGTGGGAGTCCCCTGTGGGTCCACACGGCCCAGCACCTCTACACCGCCGTGGGCATCCACGTCGCGGGCACAAGTGAATGCAACACGGCCGTTCGCATAAACCGCGAAGTTGCCAACTTTTTCCGGCGGCTTTTGGGATGATTCCTGGGGCCCCAAGCCCCTTCTTTGTGGGAGAGAAAACATGAAACAGATAGTTGCGACGATGCTGCTCGGTGGTTTGTTGTTCGGTTGCGGCAACACCTTCGGCGAACTTTTTGGGCGGACCCCCGATGTGGGACTTACGGTATACCGCCTGCCCCAGGGAACACGCGAAGGTGATGCACTCCTGACCGCAGAAGCAAAATTCAACGCAAACGCGAGCCGCGACAAATTCGCATGCGTGCGCTTTTTCGCGAAACAGGGCTTTGTCGGGCCCGCCCGCACCGGGTCCACAGAGCCCCCGACGGCACATGAGTCGTTCGTGTCCCTGTCGTCTTCGTCTCCATATCGCGCGGTTGTGCTGTACCGTCCAAACTCGACCGCCACGTCGGATGTCATCTTGGCCGAGCTGTTTCCTTCCGCTGCATGCAGTGGCAAGACAGACCTTTTGCCGACCGCCCAGGCCGTGCTGTCCATCGACTACACGGCGAGCCAAACCACAAATTCGTCATCGTCGCAAGACATGTCGATCGCTGACCTAGGACAAGTGAGGGACTGATGCGCACACCTCTTTTTTCGATGTGGATGTCACGACTTTTGTTTTCTCGGATCGTCGCTGGCTTCATTCTGGCAAGTCCCGCGATGCTGTTCGCCGAGGCACAGAATCTTCCCCCTCTGGTCCCGACACACCCCCTTCCTGATAACGAACAAAAAACAAGCGGTACAACTCCTACACAGCCTGCTGCGCAAGCTACTACGCAAGCAACTTCATCATCCAAAACCACGACTCCTGTTCAGCTTGGGGCGTCGGCAGCCGGCCATGTGAAGGACTGCCATGCGTACGCCAGAGAACATGACACAGAGCATGTCTTGGTGTTGGATGCAGCAACGAAACCACCCAGGTTTTATAGTCTCAGGGACTACACGTACACCGGGTCCAAGATCCGCGTCTGCATTCAACACGTCGATCACACCAAACGGTACGACGTTTTTGCAAACTACACAGAACTTCCGCCTGCAAGCTCCCCGATCGATCTGTCCGACTTGTTCAAAGTGCTCAGGACGCAGCAAAGCTCACGGTGCAATGCTCCGACGTTCAAAGACACAGACAATGACAAAAAGGATTTCGAGGCGGCCCGAGGTGGCGCTGGAACTTGCCAAGAGACCGTCGGCGGAATGTTGGGTACCGTGGAATCTGCCTTGCGGGGTCTGGCAACAAACGGAGAGCCACCTTTGCACAAGGATGAGGCTCAAAATACAAAAAATTTGCTGACCGAAAAATTGGGCAAACTCAAAACAGACTGCGGCGAGATCAGCAAACACCTCGAAACCTTGCAGACCCTTGCGAGCCAATACAACCAGCAGGCAAATAACTTTCAGTGTTACATCAAGAACGCTGAGGAGGCGGAACAGCGCGCGAAGGGATGGACAACCGTGTTCGATTTTGCGTTGCGCCATTTGGAGGCCACAGATAGCAACCTGTTCAACGTGGCTTCCCGAGCCAACACCGAAGCAGAGATCGTGGTACGCAGTACTCCCTTGGTCCTGTCGAAGAAAGACGGAGAAGCAAAGGAGTCCCTGTCTTTGTCCTACGGAACCCCAACAGACATCGCGCGCTATTCCCTTCAAATTCGCAGCTTGGCCTATGTTCGGTTTGGTTTGGCAGTGGGTTACTCCAGCACGCACGGCCAATCGGTGACCACCGCGAGAAATGATCTCGGCGTCGATGTTCTGCGCAGAAACGACGACTTGGGAATCACCCCCATGGTCGTGATGACCCACTACTGGTGCGGGGCCGATGAACGCAGGATTCAACCTTGGGACAAAAGCCGATCGTGTTGGGGAAGGAATTTGGTTCCCACGATCGCGATTGGTGTGCCGATCACCTCCAGCAATGCCCTTCAACATTTTTTTCTGGGCTTGGTTTGGCAACCGATTCCGGCCATCGGTTTCATCGCGGGCGGACACATCGGGCGTGTGAATCGCGTGCGTGCTGAATTTTTCGATGGCATGGCTGTGCAAAGTGGAAACGTCGGCTTCCGCCCTGATGTCGATGCGATGGAGACTGTGACTCGGCTTGGTTGGTACGTGGGCGCAGTCATCACCGATGCGACGTTCGTCAAACTCCTCCGGGACATGCTCGGCGGCAACAAATAGCCGCACTCCTTGTTCCCACCTTTCCCACCACATCCGGTCTCCGAAAACAGGGGGAGGAGGGAGACCGTCTCTGCTTCTTGTCTGAACCTACCGTAAGAAAGTCTGGATGCGTTCAAAGGAAAGCGGGCGGAGAGCGTCTTCCAGCGTTCCCATTTTTTCGCTTTTGCTCGGCTTCGACCGGTCCACGACCATTTCGTATTCCAGAGATTTTCCGCTCGGAGAAAGACGGAAAGACATCGGTCTTCCCACATCCTGATTCAGCAGCAGAAGTCCCAACCGATAACAGCTTTCCTCGCCTGCGGAATCGCCCATCGCACGGACCGCGTCTGGCCACCGGGAGACGACGAGTTCAAAGACGACGCTTCTCCCATTTCTTCCCTCTTCCAGATACACATCCACGCTATCGCCCGGTACGTTGCGGAACCAGTAATGCAATTCACTTGCATCTCGGAAACGACGCCCTTTTGTGGCCCGCGTGAGTACCACGCGCTCCGGCCTGGGCAATGCAAGACAAGCCGAAAAAGGCGGAACGGTTTTCCAATTCTGCTTCACCTGCACCTGTTCGAGCGGCGGTTTCTTTTTGTTCCACGGAAAAGGAACCTTCGTCTGTAAACCCAGCCCAAACAACACAAAGGCCGCAATCCCTGTCATTCCCCCAAAGACCCCCAATAACAAAAGGGGCCAGAGCAGGGGGCGCTTGCGTGTTGTTGTCGTGTTTTTGGGGAAAGCCCCCCTATTCATCACAGGGGCGGGTCCAGTCAGCGCAACTGCAAATTCGTTGCAATTGGCAAAGCGCTTGTTCGGATCGGGTTCCAGCGCCTTGCGAATTGCGCTGACAATCGCCGGGTCCTGTGTGCCGAGGGCTTCTGGGTCCAAGTACCTGGCGGAAACGATCTTTTCCATGATGGCAAATTCGGTGTCTCCATCGAACGCCATGTGAAGCGTGGCCAGCTCGTACAGCGTCGCGCCGAGCGAAAAAATGTCAGAGCGAATCGTGACTTCCTTCGCACCCCGAACCTGTTCGGGACTCATGTAGGACGGGGTTCCCATTCGGGCAGCCACTTGGGTGGCGGCTTTTCCGACTGCGAGTTCCTGCGCCTCTTCCGCAATTTTGGCGATGCCAAAATCGGTTACTTTGGGAAAGAGGATTCCATCGGGCCGTTCCTCCAAAAGGATGTTGCTCGGCTTGATGTCTCGATGAATCACACCGGCTCGATGGGCTTCCCCTATCGCTTCCAAAACAGGCAAAAACAGCGCGCGAATCTCGTCGGCAGACAGTGGTTTGGTTTGCTTTTGGATGTGTTGTTCCAGCGTCGGCCCCTTGACCAAATCCATCACCAGACCGGCGACTTCAGGGGTCGAAAGGGTGTCTGTAACCCGAACAATATGGGGGTGCCGGAGCTTGGCCCCGATGAGTCCTTCCCCCAAAAAACGACTGCGCAATTCCTCGCTGGCGCGCAGCTCGGGACTCAGGACTTTCAGCGCGTGTACCGTTCCCAGGACGCGATGGCGAACACGAAACAGACACGCCATTCCGCCGCGCCCCAGCTCGGCCTCCACGACGTAATTTCCGATCTCGGTTCCCGGCGCGAGCATTTACCCACCCAAAAGCTGCAACACGCCTTGTTTGTCCGGCCCCTGTTTCAAGACGGACGCTGGCACACACTGCGCGCAACCCTTCATGCAAGGACAGGAATACAGAACCCCCCACGCCCAACGCAACAGATTGTAAAGCGCCTGTGCATCGAGAGCCGCGTCCAGCCCGAGTCCTCCCAAATGCCGATCGACAAACAACAGAGCCGGGCGCGGAATGTCGAGAAAACCGTCGGGGTAAGCCAGCACTTCGATGTCCTCGTCCTCGGTCACGACATGCGCGGGCAGCAGCAAATCGACCAGCCGCGCCAAATGCTTGAGCGTCGCATGTTGGGGCACCGTTTCAAACAACACGACCACAGCCCTGCTTTCATACCGCGTCTCGACGGCAGGATACCGAACAGCAGGTTCCACAGCACCGCGTGCAAGAACGCCCGAGACGGTTTCTTCGACGGAAACTGAGGCCACGCCCCGCGCAAAAGCGAGTTTTCCAAACTGATGTCGCGCGATGTTTCCGATGTAGGCACGACCCGACACGCGAACATCCAAAAGCGGCAACGTCGGCGCACTCGACGCGGCAGCCTTGGCACACACCAGATTGGTTTCCGTCGCCAAATCGGAGTCGAGCACTTCGTACAGTTCGCCTTCGTGCGCAAACACGCGACGAGGATAAAACCGCGTCCTCGCCAGCCGCCGGTCCACGCGTGCAAGCACCGCTCCGTCGTGACGACGCCGGACTTCGACGACATTCGGCGTGATGGTCTTGAGCCGGTCGGGCCCGAGCGGTTCCCCTTTTCGATGCAGCCGGACGGAACGCGACACTTTGCGTTCGTCGGGAAAAAAGCGTGCGCGGAAACCGACTTTTTGGACATCCTTCCGAGCAGACAGAAGCGCCGACACGGCTCCGTCAGAGAAAGCTTGCCTCAAATCGTCTTCGCCGGGTTCGCCCTCGTCGAGCGCGGCTTCCACATGGGCAGCAACCAAAAAGTCATTCTCCGTCCCTGCGAGCGGTTTCGGAGTCGGAAGCTCGTTGCGCGCGGACAGGCTGGCGAGCACGCCTTTTTCCATCAAAAACCGAGCGAGCGGATTTGGTTTGCACCACACGATCGAAAGATGCGGCGCGTCGGTGTGCAAAAGATTCGACCCTGTGCGAAACAGTTGCGCGAGCGCCCGTTCATCGCACAGCGCAAGACTCGCCAAGCCGTGATATCCGACGGTGTCGTGTTTTTTCACACCCTGCGCGACCTGGGCGGCCTCGCCGAGCGTGTCTTCGATTTCGATGGTTTGCGACGCAGAAAGAAGTTGTTTCGCAAAACGCTCCAGTTCAGGTCCAGAAGCCGTGTGCGTTCGCAAAAACACTTGCGCGGCAGCGGTTTTGTGAGGTTCGACTTTCACTGTTTCAAACGAACAGGCAAGCGCGTGTTCGAGGTGTTGCCGACCGCATTCGCTTCCACACGACAGCGCGAAAAAACGGAGCCGTCGTCCCTCGGAAAGCAGGTTCTTGCTCGCCAACATCAAACGGCGCAAAGCCAGCGCAAGATGAGTCGCGGGAATCGGCAAAAGACCGTCCACTCCGACGAGTACGACCGCCGAAAGTTGCGAAAACCACGCGGGAGCAAGCCGAGTCAAAGACCGCAGAGCCTCCCCCGAAAGTTCGTGCGGAGAAAGAAACACCACCGACGGCAAAAGCTCGGCCAAAAGTTGCTCTTTTAGGGCTGCGTGTCCGACAGCAAAAACGCCGGGCCGCATCACGCCGAGTCGTTCACACAAACCCTCGAACTGCGCGAGAACTTGCCTCGGATTGGTCGACACAACCAGCAAACGTGTACTGTTGTGCAGCGTCGCAAAACCCACAAAACTTGTTGCCACCACCTCGAGGGTTTGCGGCGGCAAGTCTCCGAGCCAGAGCCCTTTTTGCGACGGTTCGGTCGAGGAAAGGGCCGCCAAAAAACGCTCGAACACAGAAGGCGGCTTTCCTGTGCCTCCGCTCGCCGACCAAATCATTTCGAGTCGCGCAACGGCAAAGTCCTGCTGATGGTTCGCGCGGACCATTTCTCGGGATGAAGTTTCGCTGACAGAGGACGCTGCAAACGCGAAATCGGGCTTTCCAGAAAGGAGATTCGCTCGACGCAAAATTGTTTCTGAGTCGAGGGGTGGCGCTTGGCTCTTTGCCGCAGGGAGCGACCGCGTTTTTGCCTCGACTTGCTCAGCGACGGGCAGGCCGGACACAAGCAGCACACAACCGAACAGCGGGCCCAGGGCCGCCACGTCCAAAAATGCCTCGAGAGTGAGCGGCGAAACCGCGACTGAAAGAAGCGAAACCAGCAAAGTCACACTGCCAAGGGCGATGCGAAACCCTCGCGGTGTTTTTGTCTCGTGACCCCCAGACGACGGACCCACAAAAAACAATCCGAGCGCGACCAACGCAAAGACTGTGTTTTGCAAAAGTGCCAGCTTGAGCGCGGCCAGCGCGGCGGTGTCCTGCGTCGGCATTGCGCTTTGCGAAAAGACACTGGCCAGATTTGGCCAAACGTGCGCGCCACTTCCCAAGCGTCCGAGCAGCACAACGCCCAACACACAGGTCGCTGCTAGACACACAAGGTGCGACGAGCGCGCACGGGTGCCGTTTTTCCACGACAACCACAGGACGGCCAGCGTGCCCGCGACAGCCGGCAACAGGCCCACAAACGAAAAAAGCAGGCGAAGCGGCGTCACGGCAACCCTCGCTCGATCGCCGAGAGTTCCAATTCGCCGCTCGTCCGCAGAAGCAGCACGCGAGATGCGGATGCTGCGCACGACAGCACTTGCGCACCCGCAATCGGCTGGTCGCGAAGGCTACGTTCGATCCACGCCCGTCCGTCGCTCGGCGTCAGCAGCAACAGTTCGTGCGCCTGGCGCAACACCGATGGCGTTCCATCGGTTTCCTGGCCTTTCAAACCGAGCGCCAACGCACGCGGCGTGGCCTGAAAAAACGCCCGCAACGGCTCTAGGAGCGCAGAACCCACATCCGGCCATGAAAACGCACCTGACTGCCGCAAAAGCGCGTGTTGCGCGGAAAGCGCCTGTTCCCACGCACCGTTTGGCGCAAACGGCAGGTCTCCCGTCAGCCAATCCATCGGCCAGGCGGCACGCAAGAGTTCGTGTGCAAACGAATCCGCTTCCCTGAGCGACTGACTTTTTTGCCACAGTGCCGGCAGCGCGTCTTTGTGCAGCAGCGATCGATGGAGAGGCGCGTCTTGTTCCAACACCCCGCCATAGTCGTCCTGGTCTGGCCCCGCTCCGAGCGACACACCAAGGCCGCGCAACCGTTCCGTGGCTCGCACACGCGCGTCTGCCACCGTCGATTGCAGGGCGCAAAGCCTCTCCAATAGCGCCAAAAGATGTAGCCGCGCAGCACGCATCACCCGACGCTGTCGCACGTTGACCAGAGCCGCCGCGCTTTCGCTTTTTTGGCGACGTTTGTTTTGGGCCGCGCGTTCGGCCTCGGACACCGAACTTTCCACAGCTTGCTTTCGTCGCCCAAACCACAGCGCGTACACACCGAAAACCACAGCTGCACACACAAGCCCACCATACAGCGGGCTTGCGTCCACCGCCGCCGGGCCCGAAATGCGCGGGCCAACGCCTTGCGCGCTCGCCGCTGTGTTCGAGACCGCGAGCGCCCACACAAAAAACGCGAGAAGTCCTGCCCCCACACTTGCTGCCACCGTCGCAGACGCGGTTTGCCAGAACGCCAAGGAGTCGTTGTTTGCAGCGTCGGCTTGCTCAGGTTCCTCGAGTTTTGGCGTTTCCGTGTTGGGCGGCAAAAGCGGCATGGAAAACGACGCGTCCAATGCGCGTTCGTCGTCGAGCAATTTTTCTGCGGCCCCGTTCAAACCCTGTTGCAAAAGCCCCGCGCCAAGAAAACCCTCTTTCCCCGACAAATGTTCGTCGAGTAGCCGGCGCACTTCGGAAAGAAAAATCCGGCTTGCCTCCGCCTCGGCACGGTCGAGCGACAAAAGCCACCGCTCGCGAGTTGGTCCGTCCGCTTCGGCGTCGGGATGTTTGGAAAGAGCAGCAATCGGTTCGCAAAAGCGTTCGGCAGCGAGTGGGTCAGCAATCGAGTAAACCCGCTCGCGCGCAGGGACTTTCGTAAATTCTTCTAGCAACCTGGACAACCCGGCGACTGCGCTCCGCCACGCAAACGCTTCCTGCACTCTCGACACGTCCACATCGACGGATGCAACCGAAAAACCGGACAGAAGCGCCCTTGGATTCCTCGGAGGCCCAAGACGCTCCCGCATCGCATCGCTGTCCCGAACACCCGCTCCATACGCCGCGAGCACGAACGAAACCGTCGCACGCTCTCGATCCTCGAGAGACAGCGGCATTGCCTCTGTCTGTCCGGGCAGTACGTACAACCGATTCAGGAGTGGACTCGGCGGACCATCCAAATGCCATCTCTCGACGGCACGCAAAGTTGCAACCGCGTCGCGACACTGCTTCTTTCCATCCAGAGGTGGCACCGATAGAAGCGCCACAAGACCCACCGAACGCTGCTCGGGCAGAAGTTTCGGTGGAAACAGGACCGCAAACTCGTCCAAAAACAACCGCGACAGACCGTCGAGCACACCCACCAAGCGCGCGCCGCTGACCTCCGCCAAATCTGCGACCAAAATCAAGTCGAGCCGCCCCGGACTCGTTTCCTCAGATCCACTCGACGCCGCAACGCCACGCAAAACCGACTTGAGCGCCTTTGCGATATGCGCAAAGTGGTTTTTCAACTCACCTGGCTGTGACGGAAATTCCTCGACGAGAACCAGCGGCAAAGCCTCTCCCCGCAGGCGGACGGCCACCTGTGCCGCAAATTCCCCGACAGCCAAAAAGAGCGTTGGATTCATGCGTTATTGCGCGGCCCGGTCGTTCCCATCCAGCTTGGCCAAGCGTTCCTCGACGAGCTTTTTTTCCTCTTTCAGATAGCGTACGAGTGCTTCCTCCTCGTTGGCCAACGCGAGCGCAAGCTGCTCGGTCAAAAACGCGAGGTGCCCTTCCAAGTCTGCACGCGCCGCCCGACGACCAACTGCCGTGGCTGTTTGCTCACTGAAACGACGCAAACCCGCCTTGATCAAGTCGTCCCTCAACGCTGGATCGAGCGCAAAAAATGCCGCAAACGCCGTCGCCCGATCGTTCCCGAGTTTTTTGTGAACCGTCCCGACCACCCATTCATACGCCCCGGACTGGGTTCGCTCGACGCTGCCCGCAAAATTCGCGAGGACAAACGCCCACAGGCGATCACCTCGTTCGGCGGCTTTTTGCAACGCATCTTGTTCGGCGCGCCGTTTCTCCTCGGCTTCGCGCACTTCTTTCGGGTCGATGTTCGGAATGCCGTCTTCCCACACAGCCTCGATGTGAAGCGGATACGACCGATTCGGCCTGGCCTTCACCGTTCGATACGCCTGCATCAGTTCGTCATTAATGCGCTTATAGAAGTACAGCGGAATGCCCAACATGGCTCGATAAAAGACCACGATGTCTTCTTCGCCCCACCCGTCGATAAAATCGACGCCGGTCGCGACTTGACGAATCGCCGCCCGCAAGCCTCCGTCGTCGCCCGAGTACTTCGGTGCCAAACCGACATAGAAAATGTGCGCCGGTTTTACCGTCGGATCGTCGAGCTTGGTTTTGTCGATATTCGCAAGCACGACGCATTGATCGACCACGCGCAGAAATTTGTCCCGAATGTGGTTTTGCACCGCCGTTTCACTCACCGCTTCCAGTGCTGCCTCGTCGCTGCCTTTTGCAAAAATCAAGCGGGCTTCTAGTTCTAGAGCGGTTCTCATATCAAGACCCTGCTCGGCGAACACCCGCGAAAGGGTCGTTTTTGCAACGTCCTCGAGCCGTGTACGCAAATCGCGCACAATTTCGATCGCGTCCTTGGCCCGAATGCGGCCTTCCTTGTCGACGGCAGGTTGGAAAGCCTCGCTGATTTCCGAAAAAATCTGCGTCTCGTCGTAATAGGCCGTTTTGTCGAAATACAGCGAAAACAGCTTGTTCCACAGCCTTTGCCCGGCTCGATCGTCGCGCAGCACCTCGCTGTCCAAGTAAAACGCTGCGGCATCGGACGTTTCTCCCCGCGTCGCCGGGTCCTCGCGCAGCCGTTCCGCTTCCGTCGAGACATTTTTCGCAACTTCATCCGCGACTTGCGAGACGCTGCGGAACGACGTAAGACGAGCCTCGACGGCACGCTGCAATTCCTCGTGGAATGCTTGCCAGAAAGCGGCCTTCAACCAATCCCGCTGTCCGTTTTCGACTTGGTTGAAGAAATCTTGCGTCTTGCGCCGAACCTGATCGAACGCCTTGTTCTCTCGGGACAAGACGCTTGACAAAAAGCCTTTTTGCGAGGTCTCGCGCAGCCGTTTTTCCAATTCGGAAAACTCGCGCGTGACATGTTCGCGATCCAAATCGAACGCATTTTCCTTCGTCTCGTGCAAAAACGCGCCCTCGGCGGGATCTTCAAACGGCGTGAGCGGCCCCTCGGCCTTCAGACGGATCAGGAAATACCGCTGCGAGAGCGGACCGACTTTGTTTCCACGGAAAAACTCCGCGAAAAGCCGCCCCGATTTCACGTCCGCGAGTTGGGATTGCAAGTACGTTCCCATCACTTTGCTGCGGCTTTGCGCCACGTCCCGACGGAGGTTTTCCTGTGCGCGGGACAGCGACGTGTTTCCCTCATGTACTTGCAGCGGGTCGAACGGCTGAATTTGAATCTGCTCGTCGAGACCCTCAAAAATTTGAGCCAGTTTCCGTCGAAAGGCATCCCGCAAACCCGTGCCGTCGGCGCTCTTTTGGGCAGTGATAGCGCTGTACAGGCCTTTTTCGTCTCGGTCAGCCTCGAGGCGCGCCTTGTGGTCGATGTATTGCCCGAATTTCTCATCGACGATGCGGTCTTGTTCTTGCCGAGACAAACGCTGAAATTTCGGGTCGCTGTACGGCACGCGGAAAGCTTCCTCGCGCCCGAACACCAAATACGTGTCGAGCACACGGCTTACGTAGCGCAGCACCGAGTACTGCAAAATATCGGTGCGCGGGAAAATCAAAAGCGCCGCGCCAAACGACCCGAAGTGAACCGCAAAATGGCCGAGCGCCAGCGTTTTTTGGTGCTTGTCGTAGTTGTCGTACTCGCCAGCTTGCGAGCCGATGATGGGCGAAAAAACCTGCAAAAACGCGCTGTCTGAAATTGCGTTCGTGTAACGCTCGACGGCAATTTCCGCAGGTTTGTCCACCAAGTAACACAGCGAGAACGGTCGTGTGTGGATGTGGTTGCGTTCAGGATGCGTTGGGTCGTAGTGAAATTCGATTTGATCGACCCCGCCCTCGTACCCAAGCTTCGTCACGAACTCGAGTTCTTTCAGCGCGGCGTATCCGTTGGCGTTGATGTCCGCGTGAAGGGCCTGTTCGACATCGGCCGTAAACACTGCGGGCAGTAGCAATGTCCCGACGACATTTGCTCGTCCCCAGCCGTGATCACGAATCAAATCCTGCGCCAAATACGCCATCGGCAAAAAGCCGCCGCTACCCGTCCCACCAGCGACAGAGGCATAGATGAGGACGTTGACGACTCGGTCTTCGTTGTCCCGAAACGGATTGTCCGGGCGCGTCTGGCTATCGAGGATGCGTTTGAACGCACGCAAAAACCCGGCTCGGTCTTCCTCAAGGTTGTAATAAAGGCCCAGACGACTCTCGACGCGGATTTGCCCGGCTCCTGCACCCTGGGCATCCCGAAACTGGTAGTTCGGGTGGACCCATTGCGTAACCATTTTGTCCTCGGAGAGTTCTTGCTTTCCGCGTTTGCGCGCGACGTAAGACCTTCGATCGAACGAGGACACCAAAAAGCGGTTCGACTCGGGAATGTTCTTTTGTGCGCCAAGGTCCGCTTTGTTCGTATCGACGCAAATGGCGTGGATCAACTCGCGGAATCGCTGCCAGTTTGGATGGCGACGGAGTTTTCCTGCAATCGCGTTGACGATTTTCGAACCCGACCCACCGAGCCCAATGAAAATGGTTGGCGAAAAACGAGATGCACCTAAAAGACTCATGGATTCACCTAGCCCAGACGGAAGTACGTGTCACCGCTGCGATAGACCACACCGCGCCGCAGCGCCGACGGGTCCAGCGGAGTTTTGAGCGCCTCCCACTTGCGAGTGCGCAGATCTTTGTGTTCGACGGTACCGTGGACGATTATAAGAGGCTCTGAGCCCGTCGCGCGGACAATGATCGCCGCATCTTTGAGCCTTCCCGGTGTGTTGCCGTTGGCGTCGAACGCCACCCGCGCGTTCCGATAAAAACCGCGCTTTCCGCCCGGCAAATCTCGCAAACGACGGCCTGTCGTTCGTTGAAGCGCCGTTTCGCTTTTCGCCAGACGGATCACCTCGACAGCGTCGAAGTCGTGCGGACTCAGAAAACCGTATAAAACGAACAAAAAGAGCAGCGTGCCCAAAACCGCCGCGATCACACGCCAGTAGCAGACGAAAAACGGCGTTTTCCCGACGGAGAAATCCACTGACAAGGGCAGCGCCTCGGGATGATAATGTGGGTGTTTTCCACGCAGCAAAATCCGGGTCGCTGGTGCCGGTTGCAGGTTTTGGCAGCAACCGGGTGCCTCGACACACAATTCGATTGTCTCGCTTTTTACAACGAGCGGCGATGCAGAAAGCAAGCGGAGTCCGTCGGGCATTTCCGCACCGACTGCCTCGATCGAAACGCGATCTGCATTTGTCGATCCCGCCAAGCTCACCGTTGCACAGCGCTTTGATGACAACCGTTCGCCGAGCCAACTTCCAAATGAAAGCGGATTTGGCGTCGCCTTGAGCGAGAGTGGCAACCAACCTTCGACGACCAGCGGCGCACTCGCCGTCAGATCGAGCCACAAATTCTTGAACCGAACCGTAAGCGTCTGCCCGCCCAGTTCCTCGGCCTTCATGCGTCCAACGAAATTTCCGTCGCTGCGTCGCTGCAAAGGAACACTCTTTTTCCCAACCTCAAGCTGTGCCGAAAAGCCGTCGGTCGAAAAGAATTCCGGGTCCACAAACGTTCGCCCATGCCAAACCATGCGAGCGACGACTTCAAATTCCTCTCCCACACGAGTCGTCGTCGGTGCGGATACGATATCAGCCAGCAGGTCGTAGCGAAGAATGATCCCAAAAGCGGTCTTTCCCATCGCCTTGTCGAGCCGCAGCGACAAACGGCCTTTGATGTTCGGATCGTGCGGGGTCCGCATCACTCGATAGGAATGACACGGGGGACGGTCACAACCGTTGTCTCCGAACTCCTCTTTCACGCTCATCGGGCGTCCACCGTCGAGAAGCTGGGCCGAAAATACGGGCATTTTTTGGACGCTCGCCATGCTGATCAGCACTTCTGTCACGTATTTTCCGACCGGAAAACTGTACATCCCACCGGGATCGAGCTGGCCAGTGAGCGGTCGCGACTGCAAATGCGCAGCAAGCGCATTCGTAAAGCCAGTGATGATCTCTTGGGGTGTGTTGATCGCCTCGACGGGACCGAGCGCCGCGAGAAACTGCTGCTGAGCCTGCTTCAGCTCGGGCACATTCGCTGACAGCCCGAGCGAAAGCACCTCAAACGGTTGTTTTGCAACTGCGGCAGCGTCGGCAAAAAGCGTCCCCGCAGGCAACGGCTCAAAGCCAAGAAGTGCCCTCGCCTGCGTCCCGGAAAGAGGATCGTCTTGGGATGGAGAACCGTCTGTAAAAAGCAAGAGTCTTCTCGACGACAACCGGCTTTGGGAAAGAATCTCCCTTGCGCGTTTCAGCGGACCTGTAAACGGCGTCGATTGGTCAAAGCGAAGGTCCCGAATGCTGGCCTGCGTCGGAGGGAGTTCCCGATAACGGCCCACCGCTCCGCTTTGAAACGTCAAAATCGTCAATTTGTCGTCGGGAGACAGAAGCCCCCTAAAAATCAGCGTGGCAAGAACAGACAAACGATCCGGGTCTGCCGGTGGCAATTTCACCGTGCCGGTGTTCGTGGTCAGCATGGAACCCGCCGACATACTCGACGAATTGTCGAGGATAAGCACCCATTCTGTTGGCCCAGTGTTCCCAGTCGCTGCATGCGTGTTCGACGTACACCATCCGACCAAAACGCACACCCAAAACAGAACCGAAAACCAAGCCAATAAGCAGTAGTTTTTCCGTCGGGGGAACACGCACAACGCAACAGAAGATCTATCGGTTCGCATGTCCTTCACATCACCTGAAAAAAGAGGTTGCCGACTTGATAGACCGTGTTTCGCGTCAAGGCGTATCCGTCGGAAGGTATCTCGACTGGTTCCAATTTTCGAGTTTGCGGACTCATACGACACAGCGCCCCGTGGCAACGCAGCAAAATTTCGCCCTTGTACGCATGAAAGGAAAGCTGCGCTGTCCGAAGTTTGTCCGTGGCCGAACCGTCTTCGCGCAAGCCCGTTGCTGCCGATCGATAGAAGCCCGCTTTTCCACCCGGCAAATCTCGCAAACGCCGAGCCACGGCGCGCGAAAGAGCTTCTTTTTTCGTCGCGATTTTCACGCTGTCCTCGATGCCAAATTCATACGGACGAACAAAACCAAGCACGATCAGGAACAGCAACAGACCTCCAGCAATTGCGCCGAGCCACCACAGGTTGCACAGCAAAAAACCACGTCCGCGCACATTCCAGTGGACAGAAACAAGTGCCTGTTCCGACGCAAATTCAGCACTTGTGGGTTTGATTTTCAGCAACGCGGGAGCAAGTTTTTCCCCGGCGCAGCGCGGTGGCGAAAGGCAAATCTTGACCGATCGGTCAATTCCCAAGACCAGCTTCCGGTCGTTGCTGTCCCCGCTTCTTGTTGTACCGATTGGCAAAAAGCGACCATTTCCATCGACAAGCCCAAGCGTGGATTGGCAGCCGCTTGGCAAATCCGCGTGCAGCAGAAATTCTTGTTCTTCGACGCCATTGGACTTAGAAAAATCCAGCTTCGCACAGTTGATGGACCAAGAACTTCCGACGGGGACATTTCCCAGATCCAGCTTGTCATCGAGTTTGAGCGCAATTGCGTCGCGGAACACGATCGTCTGTTTGTCCGCTAGTTCCTGTCCGCCTGCTTTCACGACGACCTCCAAATGTGCGGACAACGGATGTTTCGGCACAAAACTATCGGAATAGGCCGGCTTTCCGTCGGACAGCGTCGTTGATTTGAGTACCATCAGCGGATCGCCATTGAGCTTTGCAACCACGGCGAGTCCTGGCGTTTTGATCCACGCCTCCGCGTTTCGTCGCGCATCTCCGCTCGACGGCAATCTGAAGCGGGCCACGACCCGGCATGGACGACCGACATAACAAATGCCGTCTGGATCAGGCTCCACAATATCGAGTCCCACACCCAACTTCGTGAGCTTGGCAACCTGAGCCCCCGACGAACAGAGTTCTCCATCGGGTCCACCCTCGCCGATCAAATGAATCAGGATTTCTTCGCTGTCTACGTTCGTCGGCGCTAGCCACAAATTCCCGCTTATTTTGCCGTCCGACTCGACGGTGCCATTGTGCTTTTGGACTTTTCCATCCGCGCGCTCGACGACAAACACAGGTTTGGTCAAGCTGCTGATGCTCGACGCCGTAACCTTCTGGCCGCTTTTGTCACGAAGCTCACCGACGAGAGGAATCAGTGTTTGGGGCACCAAGACTTCGCCGCGATCTGGACTTTGGATGTATCCGCGAAGTTTGCACGGCGAAAGGCGCACACTGGATTGCTTTCCCGTCACCGTGCCCATCGTTTCATCGACCTGCATGGCTATCCCGCGCGGGACAAATTCAAACTGCACGTTTCCGACGGTGTTGTCTGGAAGCTTCACCGCCGCAACAACTTGGCCATTCGGAAGCGAACGAACGGGCACGCGGCTGCGCTCTCTGCCGTCGGGACCACGGACAACGATCTCGCCTGCTTGAGCGGCTCTCAGCTTTCCCGACGTGGTGGTTACTTGTGCGAAAACACGCACAGTATCGCCTGCACCATAAGGGCCGGTGCTCAGCCGCACGATTTCCGCGTTGAGGTTCACCGGCGGCGGCGGTGGTGGTGGAGGCGGTGGAGGCGGCGATGCAGACGAGTTATCCGGCGAAACACCTCCGCCCGGAGGCGCGCCCGGAATCCCCCCTCCTGGAGGTGCACCTGGAGGCGGACCGCTGACCACAACGCCGTTTTCCACCCGGATTTGCACGGATTCAGGCGGAGCAGCCTGCCGCCGTCTGCAATCAAACGGGCCAATCCGTCGAAAATCCGGGTGCTGGCGCAAAAATGTGGTCTCGCAGGTGTTGTCTTCCTCGTCCCAACATTCGCGGCACATTTGGTCTGGACCCATGACGTGAACGTGGAAATGCCAAGCCCTGTGAATGTTGGCATAGGACCCACATGCTCGTCGGGAAGCGAATCCTCCGTTCCAATCGAATCCCCCAACGCAGTACGTGTTGTTTCCCGCGTACGCGGACCCACAGAACAAGCACAAAACGACGACAAAAAACGCAATCAGTCGGGTCATTTTGCCTCTTTGTGAGATGCAGACTGGGCTGGTTTGGCGGGCACCGATGTGGGCAGCGTTCGTGGCACCGCCGGGGTTGTTTGCGCGCCGAGCGATGGACGAGCCAAATCTGAGACTGAAAAATCGGGCACCGAAAGCGGTCTTGCGTCGCGCCTGTCCGTGGAAGCATCCGTGGGGACGGTACGTGGTGGCTTTCGCGTCGCCACGTACCCCAACACACCCATCCCAAAAAGGAGAACCGCAATGCCCACGAACCACATTCCCCATGTTCTTCCGGCGGCAAGGTTGGAACTGCCCTCGGACAAAGTGGGCCGTGCAACTTCGCGCTTTTCAGAAGTGTGGTGCGCTGTTTCCTTCTCAGGACCGTCGGGACCAGCATGTCCATATCTCATAATTGAGACGGTGATGTTGTCGTGCCCACCCCGCTGGTTGGCCAGGTCGATTAGATCTTCGGCAGCCTGTTTGAGATCTTCTCCCGTCGCCATCGCCGCAATTTCTGCGTCGGTCACGTCATCGTAAAGACCGTCCGAACACAGAACCAGCACGTCCCCTGACTGCAAAATCAGGGGTTCTTTCTGGATTTCAGGCACGAGCGCGGGACCGTCGCCGTCCGGGGAAGCACCGTGGCCGATGGCTCGAGTCACGATGTTGGCATCTGGGTGATGTTTGGCTTCGGCGGCGCTCAAAATTCCCATGCTGACCATTTTTTGGACGCGCGTGTGGTCCGTCGTCACCCATACCACCCCACCTTTGCGCACAAGGTAGCACCTGCTGTCTCCTACGTGTGCGACATACGCCTCATCGCCTTTTACATGCACAGCGACGGCAGTCGTCCCCATGCCCTTTTTCCCCACCTTTTCTGCTTGCGTGACGACACGCTGGTGCGCGACCAAAAAGCCGTTGTGCAGTCTTTCGCGCGGGTCGGTCGCCGGAGAATGCCGCACAATGTGACCTATGGCTTCGACGGCGATCTGGCTCGCAATTTCCCCTCCTTCATGACCGCCCATGCCATCAGCGACGACAAGTAGCAACGCACCATCGGGAAACGTGAACTCCCCGTGGTTGTCTTCGTTGTGTTCACGTTTCTGCCCGACAGCCGTCGAAGCGTGATACGTGACGCTACCGATTTCCGGGGTCAAAGACAGTCTTCTTCTTGTCAGAGGTTGGACTTGCCGACGGTGCAGCGTCGACTTTTGGACCCACTTCCTGCTGCACTTCCTGTACGGGATTTGGAACCGATTTTTCCACACCGGGCCGCAAAACTTCGAGGACAACTTGAGAAGATAGCTTGATCTGGTCCCCCGGACGCAGCGCAGCACGCTCCCCCTTTGCCAGTTGTCTGCCATTCACATAGGTGCCGTTGCGCGCTTCCAAATCCGTGATCCACAGAGCGCCGCTTGGGTAGAGCTCAAAACGTGCGTGTTTGCTGCTGACTTGGGGAACGGAGAACACGATGTCGTTTTCGTCCTCTTTCGCGCTCGATCCACCCACTTGTACTTTCGATTTGTGAAGCCGCCATTTCTCGCCGATGGTGATGCGGCCCCCGATTGCAACCAAATGGGTTTCTGGAAGCGGATCGAGGAGCGGCGTCACAGACGCCCCCACTGCCGGACCGGGATGTTTCTGCTCCACAGTCTGTTCAGGGATGGCGGGTGTCGGTTGGGAGTCCTCCTTGTGCGTCAAAGGGGGAGCATCCGCGCCACTCCTCTTGGAGGAATCCGTTCCCCTTTCCGCTTTGTTCCGTCGAAGCAGCAGAAGCAGCAACGCCAACAAAAGCGGCGCAAGACCAGCGGGCACAACCCAGTGCCACGGAAAACGCTGCACCGACTGTACCACACATCGACCCACCACACATTGTGTGGTTGGCCCACACTGCTCGTCGGCAACGCACTGCCTGGGCTCACATTTGCCCGCTCGGCACTGTTCCCATAATGAGCAGGCAGGCGAGCAGATGCTCAACAAGGGACAGGGCGCTTCGCTTGCGGCGGTCCACAGCGGTTTGGATGTTTGAGAGCCGCTCCACGCCATGCGCTGGCCGCCGGGGCCGTACTCGACACGTACATCCACACCGGCTTGCGCTGCATCGGCTTTCACGCCACAGAGCGCAGCCTCGACCACCAGCCAGTCTCTTTGCTTGTCGCGCGCGGCTTGCAACACCGTCGCTGCCGTTTGAGGCTGGCTCGAGTTGTCATAGACCCCGTTGGTTTTGTCCGACAGCTCCCTCAGCCTCGTGAGGCTGGCCAAGTGTTGCTGGCCACTTTTGCCTTGCAATTCACTCACAACCGAACTTACGCGCACACCCAACGACAACGCGAGGCTCTGAACATTTTTCCAGTCGTCGGGACTGACCGCTGCTTCGTCCCCAGCATCCGTAAAAAAAACGATTTCAGACAGTCCTGCCGTCGCGCGCTTTTCTTCTTGTTCCCGTCGAATCTGATTGAGAGCAGCCAGCAGACCAGCCAGAAGATTCGTCGCACGCAAGTTGTTTGGCGTCGCACCACAAGCTTGCGTGGGATTCGCCAAATCCGAGAGGAAATCGCTGCTCAGCCGACGAATCGGACACAGCTTCGCATCTGCGCCAAATACGACCAGCCCGATCCGATCCTGCGCGCCAAGGCCTTTTGCATACATGTGCAGCGTCGGCCTGGCGACGGTCTGACCAGCCGTGTTGCGATACGAACCACTGTCGTCGAGCACCACCAACGTCAACAAGCCACCTCGATCGCTGTTCTTTCGCACAGAGACGTTCGGGGCCGACTGACTTCCGTTCAAAAACACCGAAAAGTCCGCGCTCGATGGACCGAGCAACACACCCTTTTCTGGCTCCACCAAAGCGGCAATTTTGCCTGGTTCGGGGCTCAGCGTTTGTCGAATTTGTAGGCCATTGCCGTCGCCGTACGCCACTCTCCCACCGGCAAGCAGGAAAAAAACGCATAGAAACGACCACAGGTGGATTTTGCGCCCCAACACCTACTGGCTCCTACTTGTGGAACCTTGGGCGTTCCAGATCGCATTGGCTTTTTCTTGCTCGATCAGCCGAATCAACAGCCGAGTACGACCGACGCGCAGAACATCGCCATCTTTGACCTCGATCTGCCCGAGCACATCCTCCTCGTTCAAAAAAGTCCCATTTTGGGTGTTGGCGTCGGCGACCCGTGCCCGGCCCATGCGCCAAATCACAAATGCGTGTGTCCCAGAAACAGTCTGGTCCCACTCGAGAAGGAGGTCGCTTTCTTTGTCCCGACCGACGACATTTCGCCCCTCGCGTAGTACGAAAGACAGCCCATCGGGGTGCTCGTCAAACGTCACCGCCCAACCGATGATGCGGCGACCCGTGTGGGCAGTCGGTACCCCCACCGCATTTCCTGTCCCCTCTTGCGCACTTTGGGGTACAGCGGGGCTGCTGGGCGACATGTACTGCGTGGCCGCCTTCGACGCGGTGGACACAGGGGATGCAGATCGGGCCTCTGCGGGTTTTGGCTTCGGAGGCGCGCTTGCAGCGAAGGGATCAAAGGGGTCGTTGGCCCGTCGGGCTGACAGCATGGGTTCTTGCCGCTCTGGCTGTGCCTCAAACTCTGTGACCCGTTTTCGGTATGGGCCAATAGAGGGATCGGCCTCAATGGCCGTCTGTCTTTTCCCTGGGGAGGCCGAAACGAGCGGCGTACCGCAGTAATCGCAGTACGCAAGGTCGTCGGCGTTGGATCGGTTGCAACTTGGACAGTTCATGGCAAACCCCTTTTGAGAGAAAGAACCGAGCCCGGAACCATCATGTTCCGCACGCGCCATCGTACAAAGTTCCTACGTCCCCGCCAAACGCTGTGTCCAACCACAATCGGTCATACGATTTGTCGTCTGAAATGCGTGGACCGAGCGTTCGTCCGTAATCCAAAAACGCCGCGAGCAACGATTGAGGGCTCCTCGCAAACAAGGGCCACTGCGAGGCGTAGGCCTGAATCGCCAACAGCCGCCTTTGGTCCGTCGCTGAGACCGTGTGAAGTTTCGGAACAAGACACGGAACAGGTCCAGGACGCTGACCGGTTTCGTCCACAGCACACATCTTTTGGGCAAGAACGTGACATGCGACAAAGCGCAGCAACGGCGGCCAGCGACGCATCAGGGGAAACTTCCGCCACAAATCGCGCAGCGAGGATACCTCGACGGAACGACTCTTTCTCTGACGAACGGCCTCGGTGAGCCGCGCATCTTGGCCTGGTGTCTCCACAAACTGAGCTTCCAGCGCATGCAGCCGACGGGACACTGACCCAGCAGCTAGGGCATACGGCAAATCTTCAAAGTAGGTGAGCGTGTGTTTCTGGGCAAAAGCCAGCGCGCGTGCAGCCTCGTGAACAATGCGATGGTCGATGTGTCCACCAACGGCAAGCGGAGCGATGATCGCCGCAGGAGGCTTCACGTACCAACGCAGACGAGCAACGACTTCACTTGTGATTCCAAGGTGCTCGGGTCCGTACGCGGCGAAGATTCCCAGCGGTCCGTCTGTTTCGGGCCGATCTGGGGCATCGAACAAATCCAATGTTTGGTATTGGCAATCTAGAATCTGATAGGCCTGCTCGTCTTCTGCGCGACGGGCTGCGGCCTGTTCGCCGCTCAAAAAAACAGTGATGACGGTCACATCCAGACCTTCGAGACGGTCGGCACACAGCGAGCCAGCGCACGAAAACGCCACATCGTCTGCGTGTGGGCTCAGGTAGTACACACGCGGGCGCGGCTTACTCGGGGAACTCATACTCGACTTTCGGAGGCCCGGCGGGCTCGATGAACTGTTTTGGCGGCGGCACAGGCGCATGAGGCGGACGCTTCCAAAAAATTTCCCGTCGCAATCGTGCGTTGCGTTGAGCCAGAATGCCCCGTCGCTGTTGGTCCAAATTTTCCGTAACCCACCGCACGTCAGGGAGTTTCTGATGAAAACCCATCCACAAAGGCTCCGAACGGACCAGATCGGCCAATTTCACCGGGATGGGCGACGGGCGTTTCGACGGGTTATCGATCGTCATCTGCTCACCGGGAAGCACAATTGCGTCCCTTTTTGCTTGGATTCGGTTTGCCGTGCTTCGATCCGTCGAGCAGGCACACACCGCTCCTTCAACGACGGTGACGGTAACGGTGGAAAGTCCTTGCCCACTTGTTTTCGGTGTCGCCTCGACGAGATAGCTGGTTCCCTCGGGCACAAATGCGGCGAGTTCGGAAAGAACCGCAAGACCACCGGTCATTCGATCGCTCATCACCAAAACGCGACCCGCACTCAACCAAATGCGTCTCTCGACGGGAAAAAGTGTCACGCGCGTTTTTTCACTGAGTCTGAGAATGGTTCCGTCTGAAAAACGCAATTCAAGTCGAGACGCAGATCCCGTTTGCAACCAATGCGCGTTCGCCAAAAACATGCCTTGCGTAAGCGGTTTGCGCTCTTGCTGAGACGGTCCACCGACGACGGCACCAGCCGTTTCGGCAACTTCGGCACGCGACAAAGGCAACAGACGTTCGCTGGCATGGGCGGGAAACCGAACCCACATAGCAAGCGCGAGTGCAACCAACCACCAAAGTGGCGCACACACACACCTTCGCGAGGCAAACAATCGAGGCACGACGCTTTCCATCTCTAGCATGCGGGACGAGCGAGGCGGACAAAACTTCACCGCATGGAGATGCGCACCTTGACCCACACACCGGCTTTTTGCGAAGGTTTGCGTCATGCGAAACGATGGGCGCTCGGACGGAGAACTTCGCCTGACGACGATAGAAGTTGATTATCTGGCAGCGCCGCTTGCCTGCGCGCTTGTGCGATCGGGTGCGACATGGGTGCTTTGCACTGCTTCCGTCGAAGAGCAGGTGCCGCCCTTTTTGCGTCCAAAACCGTCTGCTGGCGGCGAAAGAGCGGTGCCGCAAAGTGGTTGGGTCACGGCGGAATACAGCATGCTTCCAGGTTCGACAGGTTCGAGAACGTCGCGGGCACCATCAGGGCGCAGCAAAGAAATCGAACGATTGATTGGCCGGTCTTTGCGTGCGGCAGTGAATTTGACAAAACTCGGACCCCGCACCCTGACCATCGATTGCGATGTGCTTCAAGCTGACGGTGGTACGCGAACCGCTGCAATTACCGGGGGGTTCGTTGCACTTACTTTGGCGACGAGAAGGCTGCTTCACAAAGGCGTGTTGCGCGAGACGCCGATCCAAAGAAACATCGCCGCCGTTTCCGTTGGAATCATCGACGGTCGAGCGTGTTTGGATTTGCCTTACGAAGAAGACAGCCGCGCGCAGGTGGACATGAATGTGGTCATGGCGCAGTCGCTATCGGATGGCACGTGTTCTTTCGTCGAGATTCAAGGCACAGGCGAACAGGGCACATTTGCCCGCCGAGAACTCGATGGACTGTTGAATTTGGCAGAGGCGGGCATCGGCCAACTTTTTCACCTGCAACAAACTGCGCTGGGTGCGGAGAAGTAGGCGTCTTGAGATGAAAACCCTCACGCTGTGTCTTGCCACACACAATCCCCACAAAGTTCGGGAGCTTTCGACGCTTCTCTTTCATGCTGCCCCTGATTTGACTGACAAGGTGGTGCTTACGTCGCTGGCTGAGCAGGGCATTCCCGATTCTGTCGTCGAGGATGGAAGTTCTTTTGCCGAAAATGCAGCGATCAAAGCGAACGCAGCCCACGAGGCAACAGGGCTTTGGTCTTTGGCGGACGACAGCGGTTTGGAGGTCGATGCCCTTGACGGTGCGCCTGGCATTTTTTCGGCCAGGTGGGCAGGTGAGCCACGGTCGGATGCGCGCAACTTGGATCGGCTTCTGGACGAATTGAAACATGTGCCCGACGAAAGGCGGCAGGCGCGTTTTGTGTGCGTGCTGTGTTTGGTCGGACGGCCCACGGGAGACACGACTCCGCAGATGGTCTGTCGAGAGGGTACCTGTTGCGGGCAATTGCGCACATCCAGGGCTGGTGTAGGTGGTTTTGGCTACGACCCCCTGTTTGTGCCGACTGAAGAAGAACTTGCCGCGTCTCACTTACCTCGTGAATGGGCGCATTTGACATTTGCCGAGTTCTCAGCGGAACAAAAAAACCGGCTGTCCCATCGAGCACGCGCCGTTTTTGCGCTAGTTCCTGTCCTTCGTCGTCTGGTTGGGCAGCTTAGTGCTTGATTCAAAACACTGCTTCGCGTAGAACACGTCTTTGTCTTCGGGGCGTAGCGCAGCCTGGTAGCGCGCCTGCTTTGGGAGCAGGATGCCGGAGGTTCAAATCCTCTCGCCCCGACCAAACCTCTCCCCGTAGCGGGTTATGCGCCCGTAGCTCAGTCGGATAGAGCAACGGCCTTCTAAGCCGTGGGCCGCAGGTTCGATTCCTGCCGGGCGCGCTGTTTTCTATGCCTCCCTTTTTTCCCGTGACTTTGGCTTTGCAGGCAGTGGCATGCACGCTGTATGTCGTGGGAGTCGCGCAGCCGACGCTCCGGCGGGTATCTGCTGTCGCGAGGGCTTCCTTGCTCCTCGCTGTTGCATTCCAGGCCGTTGACATCGCTTGGCTGTGCTTGCGCGGTCTGCATCCGGGTTCGTCGATTCGAGAGGCAGTCTATTTTCTCTCGTGGCTGTTTTGCCTGGCTTATCCGCTGCTTTCGCGCAAGCGGCCCGCTCCGTTGCTAGGAGCACTGCTTTTGCCGCTTGCGATGGTGTTGGAAATCATCGTTCGTCTTTTGCCCGCAGGAAAAGCAGCAAGCAATGGGGACGAAAGCATGTTTTTGGCGAGTCTTCACGTTCTTTCAGCGACGGTCGGAACGGCCTTGTTTGGTTTGGCGGCAGTGACTGGCGTTGCATATTTGCTGAGCGAGCGCCACCTGAAACATCACTTGGCCGATGCTGCCGATCCTCGTCTGTCGCTGCAAACGCTGGATGGTTGGAATCATCAGTGTTTTGCTTTTGGTCTTCTGTCTTTCACCTTGACGATGGTATCGGGCACTTATTGGCTGACGAGAAGAGCGACTTGGGGGCAAAGTTTCGGGCAACAAGTCTTGTGGCTTTTGCAAAAGCCTCAGTATGTGCTGTCGCTTTTGACGTGGTTGATGTTTGCCGGTTTGCTGTTCGGGAGACATGTGCTCGGTCTGCGTGGGCGACGTGCTGCCATGTGGACGCTGTCTGGTTTTGCAGTGTCTGTGAGCATCCTTGCTGTGTACTTGCTCCGCGATTTTTGGTGGTCTTCGAAGTGAACAAGTTGTTTGTCGTCGGCGTTTCGCACCAAACCGCCCCGGTGGCCATTCGCGAGTCGCTGGCCGTCGGGGATGCGGTTTTGCGCGAGCGTTTGTTGCAAGCAGCAGCGGTGTGCGGCGAAGCAGTCATTTTGTCTACCTGCAACCGCGTCGAAATTTACGGTTCAGGGCCGCTATCGGGCTCGCTCGAGCACGCGAAAGAAATTCTGTTGCAGAAGCAAAATCATGCGGCCTCTTGCGTATACGAAAAACGGGCTGAACAAGCAGTCCTGCATTTGTTTCGCGTCGCCGCCAGTCTGGATTCGCTCGTGGTAGGGGAAGCCCAAATTTTGGGACAGCTCAAACAGGCGTTTCGAGCGGCACAAGAAGCGGGCACCATCGGTGAAGTTTTGGGAACGCTTTTGCCCAAAGCCTTTTTCGCGGCAAAGCGGATAAGAAGCGAAACCACCATCGGAGAAAATCCGGCTTCCGTCGCATCAGTGGCCGTACAACTTGCCGAAAAAGTGTTCAGCGGTTTGAAAGCTCAGCCCGTATTGGTGATCGGCGCAGGCAAGATGGCCGAATGCGTCGTGCGACATCTTCTTACGGCCAAGGTTTGTCCGCTGTGGATTGTCAATCGCACGTTCGCACGGGCCGAGCACTTGGCAAAGACGCTCGGGGGAGAGGCGCAGCCCTTTGACCAATTGGAAACGCTGCTTTCCCGCGCCGCAATTGTCGTGAGTTCCACGGGGGCCGCGCATCCGATTTTGCACAAGGATCTTGTGTCCAAAGTGATGCGGCGTCGAAAAGGTCGCTGGCTGTTCCTGATGGACATTGCTGTGCCTCGAGACATTGCGCCTGATGTGGGCGATCTGGACAACGTCTATCTGTACGACTTGGACGCACTTCAGCAGGTGGTGTCGCATGGTCAACACGCTCGCGCCCTGCAAACCGAGGCCGCGCACCGGATCATCGACGAGGAACTTGCGCGTCTGGTGCGGCGCACGAAAAGCGCGGACGTGGTACCGACGATACGTGCCTTGCGGGCCCGCGCCCACGAAATCGCTGCATCCGAAGTCGCTCGCGTGCTACCGAGGTTTGGACCGCTGACCCCTTCCCAACAACAATTGCTCGAACATTTGGGCAAGAGCATTGTCAACAAACTGCTGCATCCGCCGCTCGTCGCGTTACACAAAGAGGCCAGCGATGGCAATGGTCAAGTAGACGATTTGGCCGAGGCTGTAGCCAAACTGTGGGCACTCGACACGCAGATTCCTCAAACCGGCGAATCCTTTGAAACAAGCCGCATGGATGGGAAAGATTCCGTTCCCACAACCACCAGCCCAGAGATAGAAAACCCATCGTCATGACCACTTTGCGAATCGCCACGCGCGGGTCAAAACTGGCCTTGTGGCAAGCAAACCACATCGCCGATTGTCTTGTCGCAAGAGATCCGGCGCTTTCCGTCGAGCTTGTGCTGTGTAAAACCACGGGCGATCAAGTGCTGGATCGAACCCTCGCTGCGGTCGGAGGAAAAGGCCTTTTCACCAAAGAAGTCGAGGGGGCCCTTTTGGATCGGCGCGCCGATGTCGCGGTTCATTCCCTAAAAGATGTTCCCGCCGAAATCACGGACGGCCTTGTGCTTGCTGCGTTTCCGAAGCGCGAAATCCCGTGGGATGCGCTTCTTTTGCATCCGTCGCTGCGGGAAGACCCAGACCTCGCCGACCAAACGTCGCTGTCCAAGTTGCCTCGAGGTGCCCGCGTCGGAACAAGCAGCTTGCGCCGAACCTGTCAGTTGCTCGCACACAGGCAGGACCTGCGCATCTTGCCCCTGCGTGGAAATGTGGACACGAGAATTCGCAAACTGCTCGATGGCGAAATGGAGGCGGCTGTGCTCGCAGCAGCGGGTCTTGCGCGGCTCGGTCTTTCCGAACACGTCGCGCACCTGTTTGGGCCACAAGAACTACTGCCAGCATGCGGTCAAGGTGCATTGGCTGTGCAATGCCGGGCTCATGACGAACCAATGATCGCGAGGCTGGCTGCGCTTGATGATTTTCCGACGCGGCAAGCTGTTCTCGCCGAACGTGCACTCAACGCCCGCCTGTTCGGGAGCTGTCACACCCCGATCGGTGCTTTCGCAGAGGTACTCTCAACCCAGAACGATGTACCTCTTCTCACCTTGACTGCGTTTGTGGGGACACCCGACGGAAAAACCGTGCTGCGCGCCAGCCTTGCAGGCCCGGCTTCCGACCCCGAAAGACTTGCCGAACAGGTGGCTGCGGGCCTGCTGGATCAAGGCGCAGCTCGCATCCTTCCCACGAGGCGATGAAGCGGGGCACCGCCCATCAATTCAGGTCCACAATTCGCCAGTTCTCACCCTCTTTTCGCAATTCAACGAAGAAGCGCGGATCGTATTGAATCGTCGCGCGGTCTCCCGAAAACACGAAATTTGGCTTCAGGAGAGCGGCGCGAAGTTTGTCCGTGCGTTCCTGAATATGCGCTTCCAGCAAGAGCCGCTGATCGGTCGCCAGCAGACGCAACAGGCCAGCGTAGTCCCGTTGCTCTATCCCAGCGAGCAACAGCTGAATCGCTTCCACGGGCGTCTTTGCCGCACCAAGCCCAAACTCCGCGCGAGTCAAACGCCACACCACCCCAAGCGGACGATCATCAGCGACCAAACTTACCGGTGTGGTCTGACGAAACTCGACGCTTGCGCGAAAGTGCAGCTCGTCTTTGTTTCCTCGAACAGCGCCGTCTACTTGCTTCGCTTGTTCCAGTAGTTCTCGTCGATTTTCCCGCCATTGTTTGGAAAATTCCGCCGGCGAAATCTCGCTTCTGACCGACGGCGACAGCAGCTTGTATGCACCCATCGCATCGTCCCGCACAATGGCTACGGAGTACGCATGCAACGTCTGCTTGGCAGACGCAGAAAAACTCGACGAACACCCAAGTTCGAGCGCCCCCAACACCATGAAACCGCATCGCACGGCCCATCTGAAAAAATATCGCCGCCAAATCCATGCCAATCGCTTCATCGGGGGCATGTTACTGCCTGTCACGATCACACCTGCGAAGAACCGTTCACTTGCCGATTGTTAACGGTTGTTGACATCCGCGCGGTCAATTCCATGGTTTTCCGGGAGATGATGGTGCAGAAAACAGCCTAGCAATGCGGCATGGGGCTTGTAGGATGGAACTGTAAAAGCTTCAAAAGCTGTATCGCTGGAGGAGAACCATGTTCCGCACTGCGATCTCTCGAAACAGAAAAAACCGTTGGACCGTCGCATTTTTGCCCCTCGTTGCCGTTTGGTTTTCGGCCATGGCAGGTTGCGACAAAGACCCCGGACAAGCCGAGCGCCGCTACTGCGATCAAAGCGGTTGTTATGCCTGCATCGGGGAAAATTGCTATCCCGTTCCGGGAGACGCAACCAAACCCCCAACTGATCCCAACACGCCCGTTGGTTCGTGTGACAACGATGCAACGTGTGGAACTGGAAAAGTCTGTGACATCGGAAAATGCGTCGAGGCTTGCGCAGACAACTCAGCCTGCAAGGTGGGAAACAACTGCGTATCCGGTCGATGCCGTCCTTCCGATGCTCAGACGTGTGGGCTAGTAGGGTCGCTTTGCACGACCGATTCCCAATGCGCCTTGGGAAGCCACTGCGTGAACCGTGCATGCGCCGCATCCTGTGTGACGGGGGCCACATGCGCAATCGGTCAAGTTTGCACATCGGGTTCCTGCATTGAAGACCCGGCACCTGCGACCAAACAGTGCGCTTTTGATGCCGATTGCGGTGCCAGTGGGTTTCGCTGCATCAACGCCTACTGCTTGACGCGATGTACCGATAGCAAACAGTGTCAAAGCAACGCCGTTTGCCAAAAAGGCGTTTGCCGAGGCAACCGTCTGCCCCAGTAGTTTTTTCTCTCTTTCCGCCTCCTTTCTGAACTTTCTGCCCCCCGCGACAGGCGACCCATGAATCGAAAGGGTCACTTGGTCTTCTGCATCTCTCTCTGTTCTTTCGTGCGCCCTATCGGCCTGTCTTTCTTGGATTGATTGCACGTTGCGGTCAAAACGTGACTGTCTTCACTGATGCCGTTGTGCTAGTCAAAACCAATGATTCTGCACTTGCCTCGACTCACGTTGCGTCCGTTTGTGGCCGATGACGCAGAGCACCTGTTTCGGCATGCCAACAACCGTCAAGTCTGGATGAATCTGCGAGACGGCTTTCCACATCCATACACCCGAGCCGATGCAGAAAAGTGGATCGCGTTCACGAAGACCCTCCCAGAACCACAAGGAATTTTTGCGATCGTCGCAGACGAAATTCTGGTGGGAGGGATCGGCGTGCATCGTCTCGACAAGGACCCTGTCTATCGCGAAACGGCGGAACTTGGATACTGGCTCGCGGAACCGTATTGGGGGCGCGGGCTCATGACAGAAGCCGTGGCCGCCGTCACGCACCATGCCTTCGACTCACTCGGTCTGTTTCGTTTGGAAGCGGGCGTGTTTGCTTGGAATGTCTCTTCGGCGCGCGTCCTCGAAAAGTGCGGCTATTCGTTGGATGGAAAGCTGCGCAAACAGGTGTTGAAGGATGGGAAGAGATGTGACGTTTTGCTCTATTCGCGACTGCGAACGGATGCGGTAGAGTAGGCCGACATGACACAGAAACCGACCGATCCGGCTGCGACAAGCAGCGACCTGGAAGGACAAATGCGAGAACGTCGCCAGGTCATTGAAAACCTGCGCGCAAGCGGCATCAACCCCTTTGCGAACGACGTTCGACCCACACACCAGATTTTCGAATTGCCCGCTGGAAAACCTGAAGAGGTCTCTTTCCTTCCCCTCGAAAGCGAGCTGCCGGCAGACGCGCCAAGGTATTCCGTTTCTGGACGGCTTTTGCAAATCAATGAAATGGGAAAAGCCAAATTCCTGTTTCTGCGTGGCGATCGGGGCGCAATGCTTCAGCTTTATTTGAAAGCCGATGTCGTCGAAGCGTTCGGGCTGTCCAAACACTTGCAACTTGGCGATTTGATTTGGGCTTCGGGTGCCCTGTTTCGGACGCGAAAAGACAAGCGCGCGTTGCGGATCGATTCCCTTCGTCTTCTGACCAAATCCGTCCGTCCTTTGCCCGGCAAGGCCCTTCAAGACGGAGCAAAAGTTTCCGACGAAGATTGGCGCTACAGACAACGGTATGCGGACATGATCATCCACCCCGAAGTGACCGATGTGTTTCGCAAGCGTGCGCTGATCGTGCGCGAAATTCGCCGGTTTTTCGACGATCGCGGCTATGTCGAATGCGACACGCGGATGCTCCTGTCCACAAACGGAGGGGCCGCAGCGCGCCCCTTTCGCACACACCACAACGCGCTCGATTTGAATCTTTTTCTGCGGATAGCGACGGAACTCGATTTGAAGCGACTCGTCGTTGGGGGCCTCGATCGGGTCTATGAAATTGGCCGCATTTTTCGCAATGAGGGGTTGTCTCGTTTTCACAATCCAGAGTTCACATCCATCGAGTTTTACGAGGCGTATGCGACCTATGAAAACTTGATGGATGTGACCGAGGAACTCCTCGAACGTGTCTGTGTTGCGGTCAACGGAACGACCACAATCGACTATCAAGAATACCAAGGCGTGCGTCTGGCCCGCCCATTCCGCCGAGCCACAATGCGGCAACTTGTGAAGGAGGCCTTGCCAGAGGTGCCCATTGCCAGCGGTGCATGTTCGGATGCGGAGTACGTAGAACTTCCTCTTTTTGCTCGAACGGTCTTGGGAGAAAAAGCCCCATCGACTTATGGGCACGCGCTCGTTGCTCTTTTTGAGCATTGCGTCGAAAAAACACTCGTTCAGCCGACGTTTGTGTGTGAGTTTCCGACGGAAGTTTCTCCGCTCTCCCGAAAGAATGACAAAGACCCCCGCTTTGTGGATCGGTTTGAGTTGTTCGTGATTGGAAAGGAATTGGCCAACGCGTTCAGCGAATTGAACGACCCCGATGACCAGCGCAGTCGGTTCGCTGATCAAGTCCGTTCCAAAGCATCGGGCGACCAAGAGGCGATGGACTACGACGAAGATTTCTGCCGAGCACTCGAATACGGCATGCCTCCGACGGCTGGGGAAGGAATCGGAATCGACCGGATGGTGATGCTTCTGACGAACCGCGCGTCGATTCGCGATGTGATTCCGTTCCCCCAACTTCGACCTGAAATCGCCGCAAATCCGTCGAGCGAATCGCAGTGAAGTTTGGATTTGAACTGCTGTTGGCTCTGCGCTACCTGCGCGCAGATCGACCTAGGGGTTCGCTCAACCATTTGCGCTGGTTGACGTTCTGGGTGGCTGTCGTCACAGCGGTTGTGTTCATCGGCGCAGAGGTTGTTGAGTATCTGCTCCGCGACCACCTATCAGAGACGCTGTGGCGTCTGCGCGGACCCTTGCGATCAGCGAAATACATCACCGGTTTGGCGCTCGTTCTGGTGGGCTATTTTGTTGAGCTGATTCGCCGTTTGACGATTTTTACGACGATTTCTACGTACGGTTTGTTTTTGGGTACTGGCGCACTCATCACAGTGCTTTCGGTGATGTCTGGTTTCGAGCAGGATCTAAAAACCAAAATTTTGGGAACGCATGCGCATATCGTCGTTTCGACCCCCGATCGCAGCTTTTCCGATTACAGAGAGGCGCTTGGGAAGATCGAAAAGACACCCGGCGTAATGGCCGCGACGCCCTATTTGTCGAGCGAAGCCATTCTCTCGAGTCCTGCCAACCTGTCGAGCGTACTCATCAAAGGCGTGGACCCCCAAACGGTTGGGAAAGTGACAGAACTTGTTGAAAACACAGAGGCAGGATCTCTGTCCCATCTGTTGCACCCCGAACAACTGATTCGTACACAAACCGAGTCCCAAACGGTCGCACCAGCTCAGGCACACCCAACAGATCGTGCCGATGCAGGCCTGCCGATGGATGGGGGTCCTTCCCCTTTCGATGGGGGAACTGATGGGGGTATGCGACAGACTCTGGAAAATTTACCCGTACAAATTCCTGTCCAACCTTCCGTAGTTGAGGCGGCGTCAAAAAAGCCACGGAAGGTGTTGCCAGGGATTGCAGTTGGTAGAGAGTTGGCGCGCAACCTGCGTGTCTTCGTCGGTGAAGACGTAAACCTTGTCTCTCCGCTCGGGGATGTGGGGCCGACTGGTCCGATTCCCAAAAGCAAACCGCATCGCATCGCCGCCATCTTCTTTTCGGGAATGTATGAGTACGATAGCAAGTACGCCTATATGAACCTACCAGCGGCACAGAAGTTCCTGGGCCTGGACGATGAAGTGACTGGAATTGAGATCAAGCTGCAAAACTCCGAAGCCACAGACCAAGTGATGACGGCACTTCGCGGACAGTTGGGTTCCAGTTTTTTGGTTCAAGATTGGAAAGAACTCAACCGGAGTCTCTTCGCCGCGCTCAAACTCGAAAAAATAGCGATGTTCGTGGCCCTCTGTTTCATCATTTTGGTCGCGGCTTTTTCGATCATCGCGAACGGAATCATGCTCGTCATGGAAAAGGGGCGACAAATCGCGATCCTCAAATCGATGGGTGCTTCCGATCGCGCAATCCTTCGAGTCTTTGTCCTGGTCGGTCTGTACATGGGACTAGAGGGAACCGCTGCTGGCGTGTTGACCGGCGCACTGACCTGCCAGGTCTTCGACTACTACGGTTTGCCGCTGGATACGGACGTGTACTACATCACGAAATTGCCTGTGAAAATTCACACTGGCGAACTCCTGGCAGTCATGGCTGCATCGTTGCTCCTGACGGCCCTTGCGACCCTGTATCCGGCCTGGCGGGCCGCCCGCTTGCGCCCGGTCGAAAATCTGCGCTAGACCCTACGGAGAGGGTGGCAGCCAGGATTCCTTTCACTACAGAGCCGGCGTGGGGGAAATGCCTGATTTCATACTCCCTTGCCCGTTTTGTGCGCCCTGAAATTGGGTTTGGAGTGTGGTTTTGTTTTTGGGTGTTGTGGGACTGGCGATGTGCTCAAAACCCATGAGGGTTTTGCCGGACCTGTCTCTCTTTGGTTGTTTTGATTCATGATGGGTGGATTGCGGGCAATCGGGGGTAGGCAGCGATGAAACGGAGTGCTTTGGGTAGGCGTCTGTTTGTGGGTGTACTTTGTGCGGGTCTTGCCACGAGCGTGTGGGCGCAGGATTCCGATGAGGAAGGGCGGCGGAAAAGTCCCAAGAAGTCGCAAGACCTGTGCGAGGTTGCCGATGACAACCTGTCACGGGCGGCCCAAGCGATCTTGCGAGACGAAAATCGACGCCCGGCCTTTCCGACGACCAAGCGCTGGGACAAACGCACGTCCCCCAAACATCTGGATCAGGTGGAACGTCGTTTTGCGCTGCGTCCCAGTGAAAGAGAGCTTCTGTACAAAAACGGTTTCGTCGTGGTCGAGCGGGTGAACTTCCCGAGTTTCGGCCATGCGCTGCACGAAATGTATCAATCGGAGCTTCCTCTGTTTGTGTCGTTGGACGCGCTTTTGTATGCGGTGTATGCGTCGAATGACAACTTGATCGCCGACGTAGAAGACGCTCTGCTCGCCCCCACCCTTGCGCGTGTTCTTTCGTCTTTGCGACGCAAATTGCCGACGTTCGCGAGTGAACTGCTGCCCGAGACACAGCACGATCTGGAGGTCTATCTGCGCGTGGCAGAGAAGCTGCTGAAAACGGGGCCGAAAACAGGGTCTATCGCAGCGGAAAACGAAGCGGACGCGATGGTGCAGACGCTCCTCAAGAAAAATGGCCTTGTGGAGGTGTCTCTGTTTGGGAGGCCTCGCATCGTGGATGTTTCGCAGTATACGCCGCGCGGTCACTATGCCGGGAAGCCCGAGCGCGAAGCACTGTTTCAAACGGTGATGTGGCTGTCTCGGCTGGAACTCAACTTGGTTTCGCGTTCGTCTCGCAGTTCGGCCCCCGGAAACGTACCAGACAAGCGAGAAACAGCTCGGGAAGCCAGGTTGGCTTGGGCGCTTGCGAGTTTGTGCGAGCATTCGGGGGTTCTCGATGATTTGGCGACGCTGGAAAAACTGTGGACAGTGCTTGCGGGCCGAAGGGAGGATGTCTCTGTTCAAGACCTGCTCACACTGGCCAAAACCGCCCAGTTGACCCAGTTGAAAGACCTGCGCGATCCGCAAGCCGTCGAAAAACTCCAGCACGCCATCGGATCGGGTTTTGCGCGCACCGTTCCTTTGCACTACATGCCGCCGGGCACCAAGGAATTGCCGGTAATCGCGACGCTGCTTGGCCCGCGCATCGTGGCAGATGCCCAGGCGCTCAAGCCGGTTGTCCATGACGAAACCCCCGAAAAATACGGCGTGGCGTTCGCAGAGGTCGCGTTCGGCCTCGGTCACGATCGCGCGCTTCAGTACCTTTCCTCAGAACTCAAGAAACATCCTGGGTTGCGCGGAAAGTTGAATGCCTCCCGTAGTCTGTTTGCGTGGCAAGGCCCAAAAGGAATGCAGACAGACTTGTATGCAACGTGGTTTGCGGCTTTGCGGGGGCTGTCTTCCCCTTTGCGGGGTACGACGCCATCTTTTATGGGAACCGAGGCGTATACCGACTTCCGCTTGAACTCCGCAGCAGCCGGATACGCGCAGATCAAGCACAATTATGTGTTGTCTGTAGGGCAGCCCTATTTCTTCGGTGGATGCGAAATCCCAGACGGTTTTGTCGAGCCGAACTCGGATGTGATTCGGTCTTTGCGGGAATACGCTCGGCGCGGGGAATTGGCGTTTCATGATCTGGATGCAAAGAACACCTGGAAGGCCCTTTCATACTTTCGCGATTTGGGAAAACAGCTCGATGTGTTGTCTGTGATTGTCGAAGATGAACTCGAAGGGAAGCCTCTTTCTGCGGAAGAGAAACGCTATCTGTCGATGGTCGTTGAAATGCGTCCGGGCACAACGGGAGAACCCCCAACATACACAGGATGGTATTTCGATTTGCTCCGCCGCCGTTCTTCAGAGGGGCTATCTAGTGCGAAACTCATCGCGGATTACTACACCTCCACTGAGTTGCAGGAGGTGTCTTACGTAGGGACAAACGATGTCGTGCTGGGTTTGTTTGTGGTGGACACAGGAGGCCCCCCGCGCGTCGTTGCGGGCCCTGTCCTTGCTGCCTATGAAACCCACCATTCCTTGCAGGCCACACCGTCGCGTCTTTCGGATGAGACCGCAGCCCAACTGCCCAGCCAATCGCGACTGGCACCCTGGTCACAAAGCTACACCGCCAAGGCCCCCACAGAAGTCCCAGACTTGTCCTTGACGTTTGATCCGGATGCTTCGCTCGACATCATGCTTGAGACCCCCAAACCACTGACCGCAGTCACGGTGTCTCTGCTCGATCATCACCGTCAACCGATCGCATCCCAACATCGGTCGTTTCCCAAGGGAAAAACCGTCTTTCGCTTTCCAACCCGAAACAAGAAAAGACAGGTGATCATCGCCAAGCAGATTGCGGGAATCAGCGTCAAGAAAGGGGAGTTTTTTGTGTGGGCTGAAATCGAGCGGTCCAAACCCGAAAGCGGAATCCACATCGACACACGGAAGTCCCCTCAAAAACCCTAGTCGGCAAGCCCGCGCCCAAGTTTTTTCATGAGCGCGTTTCCATTGCGACCTGTCCAGTTCCCATCCATGGCTGTCTACTGGGCGTTGCGAATCAAATTGCGGCGGCGTTCGCGCAGATCTTCTCTGTGCTCGCGAATCAGCTCTCGCATCGACTTGGCCCCAGCGAGCCCCTTTTCCGCTCGCACTTCGCGCGCCTTTTGACCTACGGTGCGCCTGTCTTTGGAAGGCGATTCCGGGCGGTCACTCGCTTCCCGATCCTTGCGAAGCTCGGCGCGCAAAGCCGAAAGTTCACGCCTGACCTCCGCTCGCACAGCCGCCCGTTCGACCTGTCGATCGCCATTTCGCGCGACGTTTTGTTCCGCTACCCGCTCTGCCGCCGCCGGCGAACGACTCGGAAACTCCGGTTTGGTTTGCGGTTCGTCTGCCCGAGCCACTGCGCCCGCCAACAAAAGACCCCCAACAAGGCCTGTCCAAAACGCTTGTTTCGTCATGAGGCATTTTCCCCCTTTCCACGGTAGGACGACAAAAAATCCCCCTCCGTTCCCAGGCCCCACGCAGAGGCGTGCATCGCCCCTCGTCCTATCGGCCTATCGGCTCGAATGCGTCTGTTTCTGTGCCTTTTCTTTTTCCACAAAACGCCTTCGCCCTCATAAGATCCTTCTTCGTGATGTAAGAACAGTGCTCTTTTCGAGTGACGAAGGCACACAGAACACATGTCAAAGAAGGGGTCGCATGCCCGCCGTTACGATTGATGCAAACGAAGCCGTCGCGCTCGTCGCGCACAGGCTGAGTGAAGTGATCGCGATTTATCCCATCACCCCCGCTTCGTCGATGGGTGAGCTGGCCGACGAATGGTCTACGCACGGACGCAAGAACTTGTGGGGTGAAGTCCCCAGGGTCGTCGAAATGCAGTCCGAGGCCGGTGCCATAGGTGCCGTCCATGGCGCGTTGCAGGCAGGTTCGCTGGCGACGACGTTTACTGCGTCGCAAGGTCTGCTGCTCATGATTCCCAACATGTTCAAAATCGCGGGCGAGCTTTTGCCGATGGTGTTGCATGTGGCGGCGCGGACGATTGCGACGCATGCGTTGTCGATTTTCGGCGACCACTCGGATGTGATGGCGTGTCGCTCGACGGGTTTCGCGATGTTGTGCGCAGGGTCGGTTCAAGAGGCGCAAGATTTTGCGGCCCTTGCGCACCAGGTCACGCTGACCACGCGGGTGCCGGTGCTTCATTTTTTTGACGGGTTTCGCACCTCGCACGAGGTCGCGAAAATTCAACCTCTGTCGGACGAGACACTTCGCGCGATGGTGCCGCAACAGGCGATTTCGGGAGTGCGCGAACGAGCGATGACCCCGGATCACCCTGTTTTGCGCGGAACAGCCCAAAATCCCGATACGTTCTTTCAGGCACGCGAGGCTTGCAATCCCTTTTACGATGCGTTTCCGGCGGCGCTCGTGGCGTGCATGGAAGAGTTTGCGACTCTCTCGGGCCGTCGGTACGGTTTGTTCGACTATGTGGGACATCCCGAGGCAGAGCGCGTGCTCGTACTGATGGGTTCGGGGGCAGAGGCCGCTCACGAAACGGTGGAATTTCTGCAAGAAAAAGGCGAGCGCGTCGGTGTGCTGAAAGTGCGCTTGTTTCGCCCGTTTTCGGTCGCGGCGTTTGCGGCGGCTTTGCCAAAGACCGTGAAAAAAGTAGCCGTCCTGGATCGCACCAAAGAGCCGGGTGCAGTCGGCGATCCGCTGTTCGTTGATGTGGTTGCCGCGATGTCGCAGGCGGTCGCAGAGGGGCTGTTTCCGCACATGCCGGTCCTCGTGGCCGGTCGATATGGTTTGTCGTCCAAGGAATTTACGCCCGCGATGGTCATGTCGGTGTTCGCTGAACTGACTGCATCGAAACCGCGCAGGCAGTTCACGATTGGGATTCACGATGATGTGAGCAAGCTCTCGCTCGACTTTGACAAGACGCAAAACATCGAACCAAGTGATGTGGTGCGCGCCGTTTTCTTTGGGTTGGGTTCCGATGGAACCGTCGGAAGCAACAAGAACACGATCAAGATCATCGGAGAAGAAACGGACCATTTTGCGCAGGGCTACTTTGTGTATGACTCGCGCAAAGCAGGTGCCGTGACGGTGTCGCATTTGCGCTTTGGTCCGCGTCCGATTCGCGCGACGTACAAAATCGAGCGGGCCGGTTTTGTGGCGTGTCACCAGCCTCAGCTTTTGGATCGGTTCGAGGTCGCGGAGTTTGCGGATGAAGGAGCGACGTTTCTCCTCAACGCTCCGTGGCCGAAAGAACAGGCGTTCGATCTGTTGCCGCGAGAGGTGCAGCAAGTTCTGATTTCTCGCCGCATGCGCTTCTTCCTCATCGATGGACAACAGGTGGCGCGACAAGCGGGTCTTGGTCGAATGATCAGTACGGTGATGCAGACCTGCTTTTTTGCGCTGTCGGGTGTGTTGCCCAAAGACGTTGCGCTTCAAAAAATTCGAGAGGCTGCGCAGAAAACCTACGGCAAACGCGGGATTGAAGTGGTCAAACGCAACCTGGCCGCGATCGACAGCACGCTCGAGAACTTGTTTGAAGTGGAGGTACCCAAACTTCCGACTTCGATTCGACCGCGCCCAGACATTGTGCCCAGTGGTGCGCCGGATTTTGTGCAGCGCGTGACTGCGCTCATGTTGGCGGGTCATGGCGATTACTTGCCGGTGAGCGCGTTCCCGGTCGATGGCACTTGGCCGCTCGGCACCGCAGTGTATGACCGGCGCAGCCTGGCGCAAACCATGCCGGTATGGGACCCAAGCGTCTGCATTCAATGCAACAAGTGCGCGCTGATTTGCCCACACGCAGCAATTCGGACGACGATTTGCAACCCGACGGATTTGGCGGGGGCCCCGGTGGGTTTCGTTGCGGTCGATTACAAAGAACGCGACGCGAAACCGGGAACGAAGTATCGGGTGCAAGTTGCGCCGGACGATTGCACCGGTTGCGGGATTTGCGTTCAGGTTTGCCCGGCCAAAGACAAAACCAATCCGAAACACAAAGCCATCGACATGGCGGAGGCGGAACCTCTGAAAGCGCGTGAGCGCGAGACGTTCGAGTTTTTCCAACACTTGCCGCCGCCAGAACGTCGGTCGGTACACCTCGATGTCAAAGGCAGCCAGTTGCTTCCACCGCTGTTTGAGTTTTCGGGCGCGTGTGCGGGTTGTGGGGAAACGCCGTACTTGAAGCTGCTCACGCAGCTTTTTGGGGACCGGCTGATGGTGGCCAATGCGACAGGTTGTTCGTCGATTTACGGAGGCAATTTGCCGACGACGCCGTGGTGTACAAACCAGGAAGGTCGCGGCCCAGCATGGGCAAACTCGTTGTTCGAGGACAACGCAGAGTTTGGTCTGGGTTTCCGGCTCTCTATCGATCAGCACGCTCGGTATGCACAAAGTTTGCTGCGGGCGTGTGCGGTTGAAGTGGGTGAAGCACTCGCATCCGCGATTTTGGCAGCGAAACAAGACGACGAACCTGGCGTTCTCGATCAGCGCGAGCGGGTGGCCGAACTGAAACGGCGGCTCAAGAACAGTCGGCAGGCCGAGGCGCGTTTGTTGGAAGAACTGGCCGACTATCTGGTCCGAAAAAGCGTTTGGATCATCGGCGGCGACGGTTGGGCGTATGACATCGGGTTTGGCGGGCTCGACCATGTGATTGCTTCGGGCGAGGATGTAAACCTGCTCGTGCTCGACACAGAGGTGTATTCCAACACCGGCGGACAACAGTCCAAATCGACGCCGATTGGAGCCGCAGCGAAGTTTGCTGCAGCAGGCAAAGAGCTTCCGAAAAAAGACCTCGGCATGCACGCGATGATGTACGGCCATGTATACGTAGCGCGCATCGCGATGGGTGCCAAAGATGCGCAAACCGTCAAAGCGATTCTCGAGGCTGAAAGCTATCGTGGCCCGTCCCTCATCATCGCGTACAGCCACTGCATTGCGCATGGATACGACTTGCAAATGGGCGCGGAACAGCAGCGTTTGGCGGTCGATTCGGGCGTGTGGCCGCTCTATCGCTTTGACCCGCGCCGTTTGGATGTTGGTGAAGCGCCGCTCAAACTCGATGCCACGCCGGGCAAAGCGAAAGTGCAGCAGTACATGGCCAACGAAGGCCGTTTCCGCATGGTGGAACTTTCCGACCCGGCCCGATATCGGCAACTGCTCAAAGCCGCCGAGCGGGACGTGCTGATGAGGCAAGCCATGTATCAACACTTGCAAAGTCTGAAAGTGCCTTCGCTTGCGCCCGCAGAGCCAAAGAGCAGTGACTCGAACGACAAATCGCCAAGTCCTGGGAAGGAAGAACGATGAAACTCGCGACGAAGTATTTGGGCCTCGATCTTGCGCACCCGCTGATGCCGGGTGCCTCGCCGCTGGCCGATGATTTGGACAGCGTAAGACGACTCGAAGACGCCGGTGCGGCAGCCATCGTGATGCGCTCTTTGTTCGAGGAACAGGTCGCGCTCGAATCGCTGGGTGCGTACCAACACATGGACACACACGGCGACATGTTCGCCGAAGCGCAGAGCTACTTTCCTTCGACGGATGTGTTTGCGTTGCGCGCCGATGCCTATTTGGACCTGCTGCATCGCATTCGGAGCTCCGTTGGTGTTCCCGTGATTGCGTCGCTCAACGGAACGACGAAAGGCGGTTGGTTGCAGTATGCGCGGCAACTCGAGGAAGCCGGAGCGCACGCGCTGGAACTCAATCTCTATTCGCTGCAATCGTCCCAGGCGATATCCGCAGCCCAAATCGAGCAAGCTCAGATCGAAATCGTGAGGGAAGTCGTCAGCAGCGTGCGCATTCCCATCGCTGTGAAGTTGTCACCGTTTTATACGGGTCTGCCTCACTTTGTGGCCGAACTCTTCAAGGCAGGCGCGCGAGGCGTGGTGCTGTTCAATCGCTTCTACCAGCCAGATATTGATGAGGAAGCACTCGACAACGTGCTCGAACTTCACCTGTCCACGCCTGCCGAGTTGCTTATGCGGCTGCGTTGGCTCGCGATTGTGTCTCCGCACGGTGGCGGTTCGCTCGCGTGTTCGGGCGGCGTACACAGACCTACCGATGTCATCAAGGCCCTCATGGCCGGGGCGAACGTCGTGCAAGTGGTGTCGTCTTTGCTGCAAAACGGCCCGTCTCAACTGAGGAAATTGCTCGATGGAATGTCGCAGTGGATGGAAGCACACGAGTACGAAGATGTGAACCAGCTCGTCGGATGTATGAACCACGCGCGCTCGCCGAATCCGTCTGCCTATGAAAGAGCAAACTACATCCGTCTTCTGAGCACGTTCCACCCGAAAAACTGATTCCTGCCACCACTTCCCCACCTATCGCACCGCACACCTGGCCGTTCCCGCGTTCCTGTGTGCCTTCGGAACTCTGGCTGATGTCGGGTCAGGAACCAAAAGGCACGGCAGCCTTTTTGTTTGCAAAGGACACAAAAAGAACAACAAAGACGGGACAAGCAAAGTTTGAAGGAGAAGCAAGCCGCGCAAACAGCGGCAGGGAAAGGTAGTTCCCGCCCAGAAACGTAGCCCCAGATTGGTGACGGGCGAGGGCGCAGGCGGACGAGCGCGACAGTGCCCGAAACGAAGTGTGGGGGGGAGCAGCCGCTACGGCTGTGAGCACGCTCGACATAGCCAACGCCCACCACAGTAGGTTGTGGGCGGGAACGGGCTAGCGAATCAAAGCGGGATAGGTGAGCGTCATCGGGTCCCCGCTGAATTCGGGGAATTTCACGCCCTTGACAATGCGCACGACGCAATCATTCGGCCCCGACGCATCGCTGACTTTTCCGTTGCGACCGATGGTCAATTTCACCGAAACGACGCCCGACGCACCCTCTGCTTTGCAAGAAGAGAAGTTTGCGGATTTGAGCGTACTCATGATGACGCCGCGATCGAGATTCTCAGGCAGGTCTTTCTTTTCCGCCTTTTGAGGTTTGCCACCCGAACCGCTGGACGCTGAATCGAGCAAGCTGTCCAAATCGTCCTTCGCTGCTTTCGGCTTCTCAGCCGCCTTCTTCGGTGGAGGCGGTGCCTCGTCTGGTGCTTTGCCTGGACCGGCCTTCTCTGGCGGCGGAGCCGCTTCTTTCGGTTGCGCAGCAGCCTTTCCCTTCTCGGATTTGCCGCTGGACTTGCCACTGGACTTGGGCGAACTCCCTTCCTTGGTTGGCGTGTCCGCTTTGGCGCTCGTGTCTGTCTTGCCCGAGGATTCCGGTTTGGTCGCTTTGGTTTCGCTCGGAGTCGTCGAAATCGTCGTGCCAGGATTGGGTGTCGTGCCTCCACCGACTTGTGTCGTACTCGTCCCGGCATTGGTTGGATTTTGAGCGATCGGCTTGGGCGTGTCCGCCGAAAGAACGACCACAAGAAGCGCTATCAGGCCGACGATCATCGCGCCGCCGACTCCGACCAGGCCCCACACCCACTTCGGCGTTCCCTCGGATTGAGCCGTGGGGACCAGGACGGCGGGCGCAACCGGAGCAAAAACCGGCGCGATATCTGGGCCGCCAAACAGATCGGGAGCTTTGTTCGCATTGGCGGAACCCATCGGTCCACCCAAGTGCTGGGCAGCCATCGCGCGAATGTCGATCAAGCCAGAAGCTTCCGACTGCCCGCTTCCATAGCCCGCTTGCTGCGATGATGCCTGCCCGCCGCCGCTGCCACCACCGCCACCAGCCAGCGCAGACAAGTTGTTGAGCGAAAAGAGAACCGAGTTCTCGCTGCGCGCTCCGGTCATCCCTCCAACAGAACCGCCACCTCCAGCATCCACGGCGGGGGCGGCCTGCTGGGCAACCTGTTGCGCCGCCTGCGCAGCCATTTGTGCTTCACGAGCGGCTTGCGCAGCCTGTAGTTGGGCGCGCGCATCATTCCCGCCTTCGGAATACAGTGTGGCTGCCGTCGGTGCTGCCGTCTTCACGGGCTCTTGCGCTGCGATTCCAGCCACGGCGTCAGATCCAGGCGTCGGTGCGGCTTGATCTGCCTGTTGCGGCTCTGGAGACTCGTTTCGCTGGGTCGCGGGCTCGCTGGTTGCGCCGGCGAAAATTTCCTTGAACACGTCGATCGCGGAAAGCTTGAGCCAATCTTCAAAGCCCTCTTTCCAGCCGTACGTATCGGCGTTCACTTGCCCGGCTTTCACCTTGGCGCGAACTTCCTCTGCGGTCATCGGGCCCACTTGTTCTCGATCGATCACCAAGTGCCATACCGATTCACCCGCAGCCGGCTCAGGTGCTGCCGCCGCGCTCTCCGCAGGTGCGTCACCTGCAGCGGCCCCAGTGGAACCGTCATTCTTCCCAACAACGATGACATGGCCGCATTTTTTGCAGCGGATCTTGAACGCCTTGCCGCTAACTTTCTCGTCGGCAATTTGATACTTGGTTGCGCAGTTGTCGCAAACGATTTTCATGTTGGAACAATCCCCTCTACGGACTCGAGGCGGTGGCCAATGAAGCCCAGCTTATACGATGCGCGCTTTCGGCTGCAAGCTCGGTTCATGAAGGCCACCACCGGAACACTGACCAGGAACACATGCCACTGGGCTATTTGCGCGCTAACCATCGCTATCTGAACGGGTTTTTGAGCATGACTGTCTCTGCACGCCCCGGCCCGACGGAAATCAGGCAACTGTCGACGCCCAAAAGAGTTTCGACACGGCGCACGTACCGCTTGGCAAAAAGTGGCAGATCTTCCACCTCTCGCACACTTTTCAGATCGGTCTCCCAACCGTCCAATTCTTCATAAACCGGTGTCGCTCGGGCGATGTCTTCAGGGTCAACCGGCAATTCCTGGAGAACATCACCGACGCCGCTGCCACCTGGCTCGGCGGCCAATTTGTAGCCCACGCAAATTTTTATTTTTCGCTGGCCCGTGAGCACGTCTAGCTTTGTCAGCGCCAAGCCAGAAAGACCATTCAACCTGACAGCCAGGCGCAAGGCGGCGATGTCCAACCACCCACAGCGTCGAGGACGACCTGTCGTTGCCCCAAATTCAGCCCCTGCATTTCTCAGTTTTTCACCGAGATCGCCGGTCAATTCTGTCGGAAACGGTCCCGCCCCGACTCGCGTCGTATAGGCCTTGGCAATGCCTATCACCGACGAAATTGCCGTCGGCCCGATGCCACAACTCACACACGCGCCGGCTGCAATCGTGGTCGAGGACGTGACAAACGGATAGGTCCCATGATCCACATCTAATAGGGCACCCTGAGCGCCTTCAAACAAAACATGCTGCCCGCGCTTTATCTCATCGTGAAGCACGCGGGTCGCATCTTGAATGTGTGGACGCAGCTTTTCACCAAAGCTCGCATACTCTTCAACCACAGCATCGACATCGGGAAGTGTTCCCGCCAAGTGACGAATCAGAGGCGCAGTCTCTTCCATTTGTTCGGCGATCCGTTCGCGCAAGCGAGCACGCGAAAGCAAATCCCGGATGCGAACGCCTCGACGAGACATTTTGGCTTCGTAGGCCGGCCCAATGCCGCGTTTTGTCGTGCCCAGCGCCCCTTTTCCTTGCTCCCGCAGGCTGTCGAGCAACTTGTGCGTCGGCAAAATGACGTGTGCGCGTTCGCCAACGATCAGATCGCGATCATCTAACAGAAGTCCCTTGCCTCGCAGATCGGCGATTTCCTCGAGCAAGGTCCGAGGATCAATCACCATGCCATCGCCCAACACGCAGCGTTTTCCACGCCCACGCAACACGCCCGATGGCACAAGGTGGGTCACAAGCTTCTGTCCCCCCACCACCAGCGTATGGCCTGCGTTGGCCCCTCCTCCGAAGCGAACCACCGTGTCCGCAAACTCGGAGTAAAGGTCAACCACTTTTCCTTTGCCTTCGTCGCCCCACTGGGCACCGACAATCACCACATTGGCCATCTACTCATCCTACATTGTGGGCGTCTCTTCGCGCCACGGCTCGCGTACACAAAACTCGGCGGGGGTTCATCGTCTTTGACGGCCCACGCTAGGCGATCCTTGTGCCGGAAAGCAAGCGATGTCCTTGTGAGCAAACCGTCTGCCCGCAACACTCCGTCGATTGGCAGTTGACAGCCACATGTCGGAGTCCAAAACCCGAACCACATGTCTGTTTGCAGTCGAGAATCAGGCTTCTTGATGGCGTTGACATCAAGAGGAAGAAGGGCGGAAAATTCTCCCCGTGCTGTACCTGTATGTCTTTGCCGCAGTCGCCGGAGGGCTTCTCGTCCTGGTTTCTCTTTTGGGCGCCGGCCAAAACGATGCCCATGGAGACGGCGACGCGCACGGCGACGCGCACGGCGACGCTGCGTCTCATGGAGAGGCCGGTGTCTACGCCGACGCAGGCGGTGACGCACATGCGGGAGGCCACGGAGATGGTGCCGACGGCGATGGACACGGCGTTTCCGATGCGCATGGCAACGTACACGATATTGGGGCACCCGGCGGTCAGCACGCTCACGCCAGCGATGGAATGGATTCCGGTGTCCCCACGGCACTCTTGTGGCTGCTCTCGGTACAAATTTGGACGTACCTTTTGGCGTTTGGTGGGACCACGGGCCTTTTGCTCCGCACCGTTGCGAAGGTCCCGGAACCGCTGTGTGGGTTGTCTGCGCTCGGGGTGGGGTTGACGACGGCATTTGTGGCTCGATCGGTCATGCGGAAAATGAGCGTGACGCAAGAGCCGGGAACACTGTCAGAAGAAAAAATGGTCGGTTCGCGGGCCAAGGTCCTCATTCCTGCACCGGCAGGCGGTTTGGGCAAGGTGCGCCTCGATGTCGCTGGACATGTGGTTGACCTTGTGGCCAAAGCTGCGGACGGCGGGCCGCTTGTGGATGGCGCTGACGTGACGATTTTGGACATCCGCTCCGGGCAGGCCGAAGTCAGTGTCCTGCGCGACGAAGAAGCAAAAAAAGAAATGGTCGGTGGAGCCCCACGAAACCTTCGCTCTATCGAAGAAAAAGGACGGTGAATATGGCGACTTTCCCTTTGAGCCTTGTGATGCTCGCGGGCCAGATGGCGGACGAACCGCCTCCGCGCATGATTAGCGAGGACGGACAGATCGCCGGAGCAGTGATGCTCGCGGCGGTTTTTTCCGTCGGCCTTTTGATCTTTGTCTGGTTGCTGCGGCAGTTTCTTTTCATCTGCCGTCCAAACGAACTGTTGGTGGTGTCCGGCAAAGGGCATCGCACGAACACCGGAGAAACGACGACGTTTACGGTGGTTCTTTCGGGGGCCCACTTCCGCATTCCGTTTTTGCAAACCGTCGATCGGATGGACCTGCGTTTGATTCCGATTGAATTGTCGATGCCGAAAGCCCTGTCTGCCGGTGGGATTCCGCTCGACATTCACGCCATCGCAAACGTCAAAATCTCGTCTGACCCACGTTTCGTCTACAACGCCGTCGAGCGTTTTTTGGGACTGCCTCGCGAGACCATTTGGCAAACCGCGAAACAGACACTCGAAGGCTCGCTGCGGGACGTGATTTCTCAACTGACCCCCGAACAGGTGAACCAGGATCGCATCGAGTTCGCGAACCAGCTCGTGCAAGTGTCGAATCAGGTTTTCAACAAGATGGGCCTCCAACTTGACACACTGAAAATCCAGCGCGTCGAGGACGAGGCCGGTTATTTGGTGAACTTGGGCCGTGCGCAAATTGCCGCAGCAGTCCGTGACGCGGAAAACGCGGAAAACCAGGCAAATCAGGAAATCGCGCAAGAAGAAGCTGCCGCACGTCAGCTTGCCGAAGTTGCTCAAAAAGACGCAGAAATCGGCGTTGCCCAAAAACGCAATTTGTTGCGACAGATTGTGGGTCAACTGGAAGGCCAAGCGCAGGCTGTCGAACGTGAAGCTGTCGCCGCTTCTGAACAAGCACGCGCCGAGGCTGAACAGGAACTTCAAATGGTTCGCAAAGATCTCAACCAGCGCAAACTGTATGCAGAGGTAGTACTTCCCGCCGAAGCCGACCAAAATGCACAGCTCCTGTTGGCTGAGGGAGATGCCTCACCCAGGCGCGAGCAAGGCTTGGCGGCTGCCGAGGCGATGCGCGTCTTGACTGAGGCGTTGCAGGCCGCAGGACCGCAGGCGCGCGAGCTGTTTGTGTTGTCTCAACTCGACACGCTCGTCGCACAGGTTGCGAGCAAAGTGAAGGATTTGTCCGTTCGCGAAATCCAAATCGTCGATTCGGGGGATGGCACGTCGCTGGCCCAAGTGGCTGCTGCGTACCCGGCCATCGTGACCGAGGTTTTGTCCACGCTCAAAGGTCTGACGGGCGTAGACATCAAGAATCTACTCACGCCCCCGACGGAAGGAGGTCGCCCATGAGTCCTTTGGCCCTCACCATCATTTTCGCGATGCTCTTGGCAGCAAGCGTTTTCCTGCTGTTCACCATCATCAACAACATTTCTGTGTGTCCGCCGTCTGAGGTGCTCATCTTTTCGGGCCGGCCTCGACGACTTTCCGACGGTCGTTTGGTTGGCTACCGCGTGATTCGCGGCGGGCGAGCAATGAGAATCCCGCTCATTGAAACCAAAGACCGCATGCAGCTCACAAACATGGCGATTGAACTGACGGTGACCAATGCGTTTTCGCGTGGTGGCATTCCACTGAAAGTTCACGCGGTCGCCAACGTGAAATTGCCGAGTGAAGAAACGCTTTTGCACAACGCCATCGAACGTTTTTTGGGCGCGACTCGCGAAGGCATCATGCGCGTCGCTAAGGACACGCTCGAAGGCAACCTGCGCGGCGTCATTGCAGAACTTACGCCCGAGGAAATCAACCAACAGAAAATGATCTTCCAGCAAAAACTGATCGAGGAAGCCGACAAGGATCTGCACCGGCTCGGGCTCTTGCTCGACAACCTGCAAATTCAGAATATCTCTGACGATGTGAACTATTTGTCGTCGGTCGGGCGCGTGCGTTCGGCGAGGATTAAAAAAGAGGCTCGCATCGCGGAACTCAAAGCCTGGGCCTCGGCAGCCGTCCAAAAAGCGCACAACCAAATGAATGCCGAGCTTTCCAAGATCGAAACCGACACGCAGGTCGCGCAAAAAGAAAACCAGCGTCGGATTGTCGAAGCGCAAACCAAGCGAGAAGCCGTGATTGCCGAAGTTCGCGGGCAGGTTCAAGCACAGCTTTCCGAGGCCAAAGCGCAGCTCAAAGCATGGGAAGCCCGTTCCGAACAAGTGCGCCGCAAGTTGGAAGCCGATGTCATCGCGTCCGCGCAAGCCACCAAAGCCAAGGCCGAGGCCGAAGCAAAAGCAAACGCTGCGTCCGTCGCAGCCGAAGGTCGAGCCGCCGCCGCCGCGCTGGTCAGCCTGTCGCAGGCCTATCAAGCCGGCGGACGCAACGCACGCGAGTCGCTCCTTTTGCAGAAACTTCTGCCCGTGTTTGCGGAACTGACCGGCACCATGAAAGCCGTCAAAGTGGATCGGCTGACCCTGCTCGGCGGAGGCAACGGAGGCTCTGCACCTCCCATCGGAGCGCAAGTTGTGGCCGTCAACGAACAAGTGCGGGCTGCAACCGGCGTGGATCTGGTTTCCACCGTCCAGCGCGCCTTCTTGCGGGGTGCTCAAGCCCCACAAACACCTTCCAACAAGTGAGCGTTTCCTCCTGCCCGGTTTGCCCATTCCAGCCGCGCAAATGAGGAAACGGTCTTCATGTCCCCCTTTTCAACACACTGCGTCGTCGGCTTGAGTTCCTCGTGTCCCAAACGCCCGACATTTGAAACGCCGTAGCATCAAACAAAACACCAACCACTTTTTGGGGAGGCAGTGGCAGAAACATGCACGCTCGGCTCTTTGCGATTGGGCTTGCCGTGTCGTTGGGGTCGGCGGGTTGCGCGAGCCATCCATCGTGGCGAAGCGACAGTGCAAGATTTCATCTGGTTCTGGACGTGGGTTCGTCAGGGACCTCGCTCTGTTTGTTCGGGATGCAAACAGGGCCCGGCTGTCGCATGAACCCGAATCCGCCCATCTGTAAGCGAGTCAGAGGAGGCCTCGCGAATCTTGCGCTCGGAAAGACCCCCGAGCAGATCGAGTCCATGGTGCAAAACTACTTGCGCCCCGCTTGGCACGCCCTTTTGGAGGCACAACACGGCAAAAATCGGGATGCAAGAGCGCAGATCGTCGCCGCAGCAGCCCTGGGAACCGGCGGGTTTCGAGACGCGAAAACCGGCGAACAGCTTGACCGGCCCGAATGGACCGTGCTGTGGCACAGCCTGAGCCAGTTTTTGCGAAAGGAAGCCCACCTGGCCTCTGTGGTCGCCCGCCCGCTTCTTGGCACAGAGGAAGGCCAGCTTGCGTGGCATGGCGTCCGAGCCTCCCAGCGACCAGAAGAATCCTTCGCGATCATGGAAGTCGGCGGCGCAACAGTACAGCTTGCCCTCGCTGACGCGCCCCTTGAAAAAACCAACGTCGTTGCGGTGTCCGACCCTGTGGGTCAAGATCGCACGTTTACGCACTTTACCCGCGAAGCCCCTACGCCCGAATTTGAGGTTTGCCATCGCCCAAACGAACGTCACAAGCAGAACGGGCGCGCGTGTGTCGATTTTCTGTGGGATCGAGTCTTCGCCGCCTCGCGGGTCGCCAATTTGGCTGCCGTCAGTCCGCCCCGTCGCGTGTACGCACTCGGTCAACCTTGGTTGGGACTTTTGCGCGAGCTTCCCACATCCCCACCCTGGACCCAGAAAAAGAAACGGGAATTGCCTTCCCGTGCGCGGCTGTCCGACCTGCTCTTGCTCGCGGATTGGGCCTGTCAAAAAACGGACGCCGAATTGCAAGCCATCGCGCCTCACTCCTATGAGGCCAAGCGCGGTGCCGGAAGGACGTGCTATTCCGTCGCGTACCACGCCGCCTATTTTCTTGCGATTCAGGCCCTTTCACGCAACGGCGAGGTCATCCCCGGCGGAGACGAACAATGGGCGCGCGGTGCAGCCGTGAGCGACCAATTCTTCCCAGATTGTCGCACCCCCTAAAATCTTTCCGACTACAGCATCCCCGACGGAAGACCCATCCCCATCGCCGTCCTCCGCAGTTCCTCTTCTTCCACCCCTTTGGCTTTTTGCAACGCCTGATTCACCGCCGCGATGATCAAATCCTGCAGCATTTGCGGATCTTTGGCGTCGATGACCTGCGGATCGATGCGCAACTTCAACAGTTCGCGCGTCCCCGTCACGACCGCTGACACCATGCCTCCGCCTGCGCTTGCTTCGACCGTTTTTTGCCCAAGGGAATCGTGCGAACGCTGTAGTTCCTCTCGCATACGCTGCGCCTGCTGCATGATTTGGCCCAGGTCAGGCATTTGCGGAAACGAACCATACGGATTTTGTGGATCGGACATGTCAGGACACCTCCTCAAGGAAAATCGGTGACAGAAACGATACCGCACCGAATGCCTCGGAAAGAAGCTGTCTTGCAGGATGCGTTTCTGCCTCGCGTTGCCGCGTCAGCCGGTCGTCTGTTTTGACCTGAGTTTGCATTTCATCCAGCGACCACGCCGCCGGATCGATCGGTCGAGGTTGTGCATCCAGCGAAAGTTCCACCGACACCGACCCACCCAGCCGCGAACGAAAAATCTGTTCTACTTCACTTCGTTTCTTTTCAAGCACATCCAGCGCAAACTGCGACGGGAAGCCCAGCCGGATCACATCCATATCCCAGCGAAGTTTCCGAGCCCCACTCAGCGCACTGAGCGTCGGATTTTCCGAAATGATCTGTTCCAGCAGGTTGTGAAATTCAGGTAGCGCCGACGCTGAAACGGGCTCCGCTGCATTCACAGATTCTGGCGCGGGATTGAACACACCGACGGGTGCCGTTTCCACATGCGTTGGCAAAGCGGACAAAGCTCGATGCTCCGCCACCTTTGGCAAAGCCTGCACAGCCACCGTCGCTGCCACGACCGGAGGCGGTGACCACGCTGGGGCCGATTGCTCGACCCTACGGACGAAAGGGCGGGTTTCGTCGCCTCCATTTTTCATCGCACGCGGACGAGCCCCAGGCGTCCCACCCAAGCGCGTCTCCAGACCTTCCAGCCGGTCCACGAGTTCACCGATCGGTTGCATCGGTTCGATACAGCACAAATCCACGACGCCCACTTCCAGAACGTATCTTGGCAACGCCGCCCGCGAAGTTTCGTCCGCCACCCGCAACATCCGATGAAACAGAAGTTCGCTTTTCCCTTTCGCCAGCCCCGATTGGGTTTCCAATTCCGAAAGTTCAGACGGTATCACCTCCAAAAGTGGCATTGGATCGGGCACCACCGACACCACCAGCAAATCCCGAAAATGCGCGAGCAGCGACTTTGCAAGCTGTGTCAGATCAAACCCCCGGCTGTACGCACTTTGGACAAGCTCCAATCCACGCGCCGCGTTTCGCTCGACGACCGCGCGCCCCAAACCCACCACCAAACCCCGATCCGCCACACCCAACACCGACGACGCAAGCTCCTCTGTCAGCGTCCCTTCCGTCGAGGCCAACACCTGATCCAGAAGCGACATCGAATCCCGCACCGAACCTTGGCCTTCCCGCGCAATCAACTGGAGCGCCGACTGCTCAAACGAAATTCCCTCTTTTTGCAACACGCTCGCCAGGTGTTCCAACAGCCGCGCCGTCGGTACCAGCTTGAAATCATACCGCTGCACCCGAGACAAAATCGTCTGCGGCAATTTGTGCGGGTCCGTCGTCGCGAACACAAACAGCGCGTGCGGCGGAGGTTCTTCCAGCGTCTTCAGAAGCGCATTGAACGCGCTTGTCGAAAGCATGTGAACTTCGTCGAGGATGTAGAGCTTTTTCTTTCCCCGCACCGGCGCATACCGTATCGCCTCTCGAAGTTCGCGAATGTCCTCGACACGGTTCTGACTCGCCGCGTCGATTTCTTGCACATCCACCGACGTGCCTTGCGTGATTTCGACGCAAGCCGGACATTCGTTGCACGGCGTCGCCGTTGGAGCATTCACACACGAAAGTGCTTTCGCCAAAATGCGCGCCGTCGTCGTTTTCCCCGTACCGCGTGCACCACAAAACAAAAATGCGTGATGCACTCTCCCTCGGCGAATTGCGTTTTCCAGCGTCCGCGTCACATGTTCCTGACCAATCACGTCCGAAAACGTCTGCGGACGATACTTTCGCGCCAAAACCAGATAGGACATGGACCAGGGTTAAATCACCCTCAAAGACCCACCGCAAGCCTCAACTTCCGCAGCATCGGCATCCCGAAGATCGGCTAACGGTAAAAACCACTGAAACAACAAGAAAATCACCCCACGACATGTTCAAACATCACCTGTTGCCGCTTGATTTTCAGTCTGGAAAAGTCGAACTCCCGCAGGGCAGCGGAGGCCGTGCCACCGCGCAGCTCGTCGAGGAATTGTTCGCCAGACATCTCCGCAGCCCCGAACTTTCGCGTGGTCACGACGCCGCCGTTTTGCCTCCTCCCAAAGGTCGCTGGGCTGTATCCACAGATTCCTTTGTTGTTTCTCCCCTGTTCTTTCCGGGAGGTTGCATAGGTGATCTCGCCGTGTTTGGGAGCGTCAACGATGTCTCCATGGCCGGTGCCGTTCCCCTCGCCCTCACCGCCGGTTTTATCCTTGAAGAGGGGTTCCCCCTTTCCCAACTCAAACGCATCGTCATCGCCATGGAAAAAGCCCTCGCTTCCGTCGGTATTCCGATGGTCAGCGCGGACACAAAAGTCGTCGAACGGGGGAAGGCTGACGGACTTTTCATCAACACCACCTGTTTTGGCGTGATTCCCGATTCCGCAACCACTCCGTCCCCCATCTTTATCGACCCCGAACGAGCCAGTCCGAGCGATGCGATTTTGCTCAGTGGACCGATTGGAGAACATGGGATCGCAATTCTTTCACAACGTGAAGGAATTTCTTTTGAAACCGATGTGGTTTCCGACACAGCCCCTTTGCACACCCTCGTCCAGGCCATGCTTTCTGTCGAACCAGATCTCCATGTTCTGCGCGATCCGACCCGAGGCGGTGTCGCCGCTGCGCTTCACGAAATCGCCCACACGGCTCAGGTCGGAATCAGGCTTGTGGAAGATCACATCCCAATCTCACACCCTGTTCGTTCAGCCTGTGAACTACTTGGAATCGACGCTTTGCATCTTGCATGCGAAGGCAGGCTGTTGGCGATCTGTTCCAAGGAAACTGCCCCACAAGTTCTGGCCGTCATGCGAGCGCACCCGATGGGACAACAAAGCGCGCTCATCGGCGAAGTAACCCTCTTGTCCAGAGAAACCCCTTATGTCGAGTTGCAAACTCACTTGGGAGGCAAACGGCTCGTCGCCTGGCCCGCTGGAGAGCAGCTTCCCCGAATTTGCTGATCGTGGTCCACTTGCGACGGAAAATGAAACTACTTTTTCGCTTCCGTTTGGGCGAGTGCTCGTTTGATAAGGAGGAGCAACATCGCCTGATCCTCCCACACAAGAGCGTTCATCCACGGCACAGGTTCACTCAGCCGCGCCATCAATTTGTCCCGAAACGACCGCCCGCTCTTGGTCAGCGACACCAGCTTGCTCCGACGATCTTGCGGGTCCACCTTACGCCGGACAAGCTTTCGCTCTTCCAATTTGTCGACAATTCCCGTCAGATGAGAAGGCTCGCACCCCGAGCGAAGCGACAAGTCGCGCATCGACAACGAACCGTCCACCCCGAACAGAAAATGCAACACATGAAATTGCGGCGCAGAAATCGAAAGCTCGGCGAGCATCCCCTGAAAATACGAGCGATGATGCAGAAGAAGAGCAAAGAAAGCCTGCGCCAATTCCTTGGACACATCTTTTCGCAAAGCCGAATCTTCCGACATGAATCGAACGTATCAAGACCCCTGCTGTTTCACAAGTTATTTCACAAGCGTGAAGTGTTTTGTTTGACAAAATGAAGCATTTTCGGAAACCTCTATGATGTGTTCCATGGGTGTTCTCAGAAACGCAGCGTTCTTGGGACACACCTAGTCGGTGAAAGACGGTGAAATGTCGGTCGTGGTGGCAACATGATTCCTCCCATTTTTCGCATCGCAGCCCGCAACGTACTTCGCAACAGACGACGCTCTGTGATCACGTTCTCTGCCGTGTTTTTGGCCCTCGGTATCATGGTCAGCATCCGGGGTTTCCTAAACGGCCTACAAGCCACTTTGAGGGAGTCTGTTGTGCTGGGACAGACAGGAGCACTCCAAGTCCACAAAGCGGGCTTTTTGAAGTCTGTCAGCGCGTCGCTGGAACTGTCGATTCCAAGCGACGAGGCATTCCTCAAGAAGATCACCTCCGTTCCCGGAGTCAAAGCTGCTACGGCGCGCCTTCAATTTGGTGGGATGGCGAATGCAAACGACGTAAGTTCCGTCGCCATGCTTCAAGCGATCGATCCCAAGTGGGAACTTGAGGTCTGCCCGCGGCGAAAGGACATGATCTATCAGGGGAAGGGTCTGAATCAAGCGGGTCCTACTTCAGCAGTGTTGTCCCCCGAACTCGCCGCAACGCTGGGCTTGAAATTGGGGCAAAAGGGCACTGTCCTGACAAGCGATCGCGATGGGGTGATGAATGCGCTCGACTTCGATTTTGTCGGCGAATATGGGCAACCCGGCCTCCCCCTTCCAGACAAAAAAATCGCGTTTGTTCCGCTCCAGTTCGCGCAAGAACTTCTCAGAATGGAGGGACGTGTTACAGAGATCGCGATCTCGATCGAAAACTTCGATGAAGCCGACAAAATCAAACCCATTCTGCAAGCCAAACTTGGTTCGGAATATGAAGTATCGACCTGGCACGATGTGGCGTCGTTTGTGGATGACGCCATCGCAACGCAGAATTTCATCCTGAATTTGATCGCCGGAGTCTTTCTGTTCGTCGCGCTTTTGGGCATTGCCAACACGATGCTCATGTCTGTTCTGGAACGGACTCGCGAAATTGGGACAATGATGTCGGTGGGCGTCCGCAGACGGCAAATTCTGGTTCTCTTCTTGCTCGAAGCAGCCCTTTTGGGACTGCTTGGGGGAATTACGGGGGCCTTGGCAGGGGGGGGATTTGTGTACTACTACGCGGCAAAAGGAATGGTCTTCAAAGTTCCCGGAACACTCATCCCGCTGTATGTGTACCCGACCCTTCATTTTGGTTATGTGCTGTTTGTCCTTTGCGTGGCTGCGGGGGGAGCGGCGCTCGCCGCGTTGTGGCCGTCTCTGCGTGCAAGCCGCATGCGCCCCCTGGAAGCCCTTTCATCGGTGTAACATGCGACTCCTCTTTCTCGCTTTGCGGAATCTGACCAGAAACAAACGGCGCACGTTGCTGACGGCGTTTGCGGTTCTGTTTGGAACCATGGCCATTGTCCTTTTGCACGGTTTCGTGAATGGCTTTGTGCAAAACAACATCGAGGCCATCGTGCTTTCCAAATTGGGTGCCGTTCAAGTGTTTAGGAAGGGATATCTTGGCTCCGATGATCCCCTGAAGAAACACATGCCGCACGATTCGTCTCTGATGGAGAAGATCAAGCAGACTCCTTTTGTGACAGAGGTTGCGCCCCGAATTTCGTTTGACGGCATGGTATCCAATGGAAGTGAATCGACCATGTTCGTTGCAACCGCGATCGATCCAGAGCGCGAGTACGTAGTCTGTCCAGAGCGAAAAAAAAGGGTTTCGCCAGGTTCCAAACCCCTGGCACCGCATCAGACTGGAAAGGCTCTGTTTGGAAAAACGATGGCTGAATCGCTCAAGGCAGGAATCGGCACGACCTTGGTGCTGCAAGCTGCGGGACCACACGCCAGCACCAATGCGATTGACGTCGAGGTCGCGGGCTTTTTGCCCATCTTGAATGTGGCCGAATCGAAGCGGCTTGTGACCACGCAACTGGATTTTGCGCAGGAACTTTTGCGCATGAAAGGACAAGTGACAGAGTATGTTGTAGGGGTGTCTGACTTGACCAAAATCCATGTCGTTGCAAGCCACCTCCGCACCGCGTTGGGTCAGGAATTTCAAGTGACGACATGGGAAGAACTGGACCCGGCCACTCGCGCGCGAGTAACGTCTTTGGACTACATTTTTGTGTTCATTGCAGGGGTTTTGTTCCTGCTGGTCGCGACAGGAATTGTGAACACGATGATGATGTCCGTTTACGAGCGCGTAAGAGAAATCGGCACCATGCTTGCCGTCGGTGTGCGGCGCTGGCAAGTGACTGTTCTCTTTCTTTTGGAGGCCATGTCTTTGGGTCTCTTGAGTTCCATTGTCGGGGCTTCTTTGGGATATCTGTTCGTCTCTTATCTGGGACAACGCGGAATCGCGATGAGACCCCCCGGAGGAGACGTGATTTACACGTATCCCCATCTTCACGTTTCATTCCTGTTTGTGGTGGTTGGCTTTGCCACTATCGGTGCGATTGTATCGGCGCTGTATCCGGCCTACAAAGCTTCTCGTTTGAGTCCCACAGATGCCCTCAGGGCGACGTAAGGAGTTGTTGACACATGTTGCGCAGAACACTTTGTCTCTTGCTGCTAGGTCTTCTTGCTTTTCCGTCGGTCACGTTCGCGGCTGATCCGACCCCTGAAGAACTCCTGAAACGCTATGACCATGTGATGTCACCCCGCACGTTTGACGGTTTGATGATCATGGTCGCGCACAGACAAGATGACACCACCCGAACGTACAAATTCCGAGCACTGAAATCGCAGGATGACAAGATTCGGACTTGGTTTTTTGAACCTGCTTCTGCCAAGGGGCAGGAGATGTTGCGGGTTGGGGACAACATGTGGGTCTACATGCCCAATCTGAAACGCGCACTCCGTTTGGCCTCGCGCGAGAGTTTCCAAGGAGGAGACTTTAACAACGCGGATGTGCTGCGCGTAAACTACGTTGCAGACTACAACGCAAAGTTGATTCCGTCGGGGGACGACAAGCTTTGGCTGCTGGATCTGTCCGCAAAAACCAAAGAAGCCGCGTACGATCGCATCAAGTTGTGGCTCTACAAAGACAAGCAACAACCTGCAAAGGCGGAGTACTACGCAGCATCAGGAAAACTACTCCGTTCGGCTGTGTTTGAGGATGTGAAGAACTTCCACGGACACGAACGCCCTGCCAAAATCACGATGCGCAACGAGCTGGCCTCCAAACGGTTTTCGGAAATGACGATGCTGGATCTGAAACTCGACATGGATGTGCCCGCGCAGAAGTTCGTCCTGGATGATTTGGGTCGGTAGAACATGCGAAACGTCTCCCATAGGAATGCGCTGAAACGACGTGAAGGGGGTTTCCTTGTGACACTTCCCTGCTGTCTGTTTTGGGCTGCGCTTTGTTTTCTTCTGCCTCAACGGGCATGGGCGCAGGATTCCTTGGACGAGATCGATGGGACAAAGAAGCAGGAGACTGGAAAGAAGATTTCTGCGGAAGCAAATGGATATGCAGACAATCGGTTTCAGTACGCCTACATCAACCCAACGCGGACGCTATTTCCGACGAAAGATCAGCCCTCTCTGCAAGAAATTCTGGAGGGGAACATCCAGTTGAAGGTGAGCATTGGTCAGAAGGCTTTTGTCTACGCAGACGTGTCCCTCATCTATCAAAACGGCTGGTTGTATTACGACCGAGATGCAAACGGGGATCGGGTCAAAATCGATGATCATGACGTTCCCACATTGCGTCCTTTTGTCGTTCCTTCCGAGCTGTATGTTTCAGTCACCCCCAAACCGTGGCTGAATTTTCTGGTGGGTAAAAAGCGGGTGATTTGGGGGCCCGGTTTTGCATTCAATCCGACGGACCTGATCAATCCTCCCAAAGATCCCACGGACCCCAACTTTCAGCGGGCGGGACAATGGATCGCTCGGATCGAACTTCCGTTCGAGAAGTTCACATTCACCACGTTGTTCGCGCCGCAGGTTCTGTATCAACAGAGTGGCATTCCGTTCGCGATGATGAAGTACCCAGACTACTCACTTTCCGACGGAACCAAGCCACCCGATGATTCGTACCACTATCTGCTGGCTGCAAGGTTGTATCTTCTGCTTTTCAACACAGACATCAATCTGTTCTACTTTTTTTCCAACAAGTACAACGACTCCTTTGAAAATGCCTCGCGGTTTGGGGGGAGTTTTTCTCGGTACTTTTTCACGGATTATGAGCTTCACCTGGAAGCACTGTTTCAGTTCGGGAGCGGGCGGATGTTCCCAAACCATGCGTGCGCAAACGGAGGCTTTTGCATCCCACAAAAGGCATTCACATCGAGCAAGATCTCCGACGGGAATCTATACCCTCGTGTGTTGGTTGGGGGACGCACTCAGTTTCGTGATGAGAGTCTTCTGTCGCTCGAGTACTACTATCAGGGGGACGGATACTCCGATGTGGAATTTGAGGATTTTCTGAAGCTTTTGCACAGAGCGCAGGCCGCAGGATTGACCTCTCTTTTGCAACCGGCCGGGGGTTCGTCAGGGGCCGTTCCACAGCGTTTCACGTTCGATCCGCTCCGTCGGCACTATTTGATTCTGTCCTATTCCAAACCGAAAATCCGCGATGATTTTACGATTGGTGCGACGCTGATTGCAGGGCTGACGGACTTGTCAGGTACGATTTCTCCGTCTGTGTCCTGGAATGCGCTGGAGTGGCTCACGTTGTCTCTGTTTGGTTTCGTTCCGATTCGCGGAATCCCTGTGGGAACGGTGAAGGTGAATGATGTGAACTACAGCGAATACTCCCTGCTCCCCATGGATTTTCGCATTCTGTTTGAAGCACGGGCGTTCTACTGAAAGTCTGAGGTTCGAGGTTTGATCATGAGTCAAGTTGAGATGGACAAGCCACTCATTTCGATCACCCAGTTGGTCAAGGAATACCACTTGGGAAAGACGATTGTCCCTGCCCTTCAGGGAGTCGATTTGGTCGTGCAGCGCGGTGAATTTACGGTCGTGATGGGGCCCTCGGGTTCGGGAAAATCCACGCTGCTCAACATCATCGGATGCCTGGATTCACCGACGAGCGGGACCTATGTCCTGGATGGTCAAGAAGTGGGCAATCGGGACTTTGACAAGTTGGCAGAACTGCGGAACCGGAAAATCGGCATTATCTTTCAGTCCTTCAATTTGATTCCCGTTTTGAATGTGATCGAAAATGTTGAATTTCCGTGCTTGATGAGGAAGGAAAAAGAGAATCTGTCCGACCTTAGGAATCGGGTGGAAAAGCTTTGTCAAGAGGTGGGATTGGGTCCGTACCTCAAACACAAGCCAGACGAACTTTCGGGGGGACAGAGGCAGCGGGTGGCGATTGCTCGCGCGCTGATTACGCAACCGGAATTGGTGCTGGCAGATGAGCCCACGGCCAATCTGGATTCCAAAACGTCGGATCAGATCATTTCACTGATGCAGCGACTGAACCAGAAAATGGGTGTGACGTTTATTTTCTCGACGCACGACCCCCGAGTGATGCAGCATGCGAAAAGAGTGGTCTACATCGCAGACGGCAAGATCGTAGAAGAGAATCCGATGCTGGCGCATTGATCATGTGGAAGCACTTGGGCATAGGCATGGTTGTGGGGGCACTTTCGGGGGGTTCTGTCTGTGTTGCGGCGGAACCCGCAGGAAAGACGCCTTCCACGTCGTCACCAGCCGAAGTGGAGCCCGAGCCCGCAGAGTATGAACCACCTCCGGCGGAAGTAGAGCCGCCTCCTGCGCCGCTCAAAGAAGACAGCGCACAAAAGAATGCAGAAGCAGAGCGTGCGCGCCTTGCACGAAAACAGGCTGTGTATGGGGGTTTGGGATGGACGGGAGTGGGAATCACATTGGGTCTGGCGGTTTCAGGAACCACGCTTGGCGTACTGTCCCAGAGGCGTTCGGACGAACTGAGTTTGCTGACCACACAAACAGACAGGGGTGTTCCCAAAGTGTACGATGCCGATTTGCGCGCGAACTATGAACGGCTTCAGCAAGAGGGAAGAGACTACCGTTCTGCGATGATTGGGTGTTTGATTGGTGCCGGCGTTTTTGCCGTCGGTGCGGGTTCGCTCTTTTATGGACAGAATCGAGCAGAGACAGAGGAAAAGAAACTGTCTTTTGTCCCCCTTTTGACTTCACAGAGTGTTGGTTTGGCTTTGGGGGGCCGATTCTGATGCGCTCCATTTTTGTGAAACCTTTGGTGACAGGCATGCTTCTTTTGGCGTGCGGATATGGCGCATCGTTGTTGTATGGATGCTTTGCTCCGGTCTATGCGGATTGCGCGTTTCTGTGCGGAGATTCTGAACCGAAGTGTCCGTCGGAATATGTCTGCAAAGAAGATGGTTACTGCCATTTGCCAGACAGCGAAGCGATCTGTGCATTTCCAGTGTTTCCTGACTTGTCAAAACCAGTAGATCTGGGACCAACGAACGACGCCCTGACCAGCTCAGACGGACTATAGAACTTCTCTGTCTGCGTCTATGGGTCTGGTCGATGGTCATCCAGAAAGGGGGTCAGGGCGTTGAAGAGGAGGGTGGGGGCTTCCAGGTAGGGGACGTGGCCGCAGGCCGGGAGACGGACGAAAGCAGCACTGAGGAGGCGGGCGGTTTCTTCGCCACTTTGGATGGGGATGATGTCCTCTTCGCCGTGCAAAACGAGGGTGGAAAAGGGCGCGGGCGTGGGAAGGTCCTTTCGGAAATCGAAATCCTTGCCCAGGCTGTTCCACACGGCCTCTTCCAGGCGCTGTTTGACGAGAAAAGGGGACAGATCGAGTGCTCGGCGGGGGTCCACGAAATAGGGTGTGACGGCGAGAGCAAACCGAAAGCGGCGCTTTTCCTCGGGGGAAGCGGTGGCAGAACGAGCGGAAAGTTCGGCCCGGAGCGCGGCGACAGAGGGTCTTTGCAAGGACGCGGCTCGGTTTTGTTCGTAGGCGAGGCGGGTCTTTGCAGACAGGGGTGCAGGAGACAACAGAATGAGCTTCTCGACGCGCTCGGGGAATCGGGAGGCGTATAGAAGAGCGAGCAGTGCGCCCCAGGAGTAACCCAAGAGGCGAACGCGCGAAAAACCCAAGTACACGCGAAGGGACTCGAGATCGTCGCGATGCACCCAAGCGGAAGGGGGCGGATCTCCGGGGTTTTGGGGGGACCTATCCGCGCCGCGTTGGTCGTAATAATAGAGGGTCTGGCCGCGACCCAAATCAGCCAGGGCATCGAGTTGGGGGCGCAAGTAGCCACTGTCAGCGCCGGGGCCGCCGTGAAGCAGGAGGAGAGGGGGATTGTGCGGAGGGGACTTTTTGGCGGGGGCACACGAATCGACGTGAAGCGTGGCCCCCGGAACGGGGACGGAAAAACCGGTCATGCAGCGCGACCGCGCAGGTAGTTGAGCACGGGTCGGGCATAGGGAAGCACCGCCGCAAAGAGGAGCGCCGAACAAAGGAGGCCAAACGCATGGGTCTGGGTGGGCGCAAAGAGCGCGTCCATGGGGCCCAAACCGGTCGCCCATATGTCCTTGTGGGTGTGCAGAAGAGACACGGGCAGGCCAATCGCTGCGGTGAACAGTAGAACGACGCCAGCGGTGCGGTTGCGCAGAATGGCGAACAGACCGGTGCCGACCAAAAGCAGCCACAAGCCTTGGCTCTCGCGAGGAGCAAGGGCAAAAAGGATGAGGGTCGGGAGGCTGGCGGCGGCTCGGGTGACGGAGTGACGGATTTTTTCGACACCCTGCTCATCGGAAACGCGGAGGAGTTTTCGCCAATCGGGCTGGCCGTCAAAATGCGCGGTCAATTTTTGGCCTTGCAGGCACAGGACCACCAGGCCGTGGGTCACTCCATAAAAGAGGAGAACCTTGTCGATGGTTTGCGAAGACGCCATGCCCCAGACCGCAACGGTCACGCCGGAATAACCGAGGCCGATGGCAAACCAGCGCGCAAAAAACCAGTCGGCACCGAGCGCGAAAAACGACAGGCCATACGTACAGGCCAAGGCCAAAAAAGCGGGGACCCAGGCGCGGACCTCGGGCTGGTCCGGGGGGGCCATGTAAAACAGGAGGGACAAGAGGCCGTACAAAGCCGCGTAAAACGTGAGGACCAACATCGCAAACGCTTTTCGTTCGCCAGCAAAACCAATGGGGGAGTCAAAAAGGGACATGGGTTTCCTCTTTCTGTTTTCTGTGAGTCTTCCGACAGTATCACCGGGCTTTTAGGTGCGATGGAAGCGCCGCTCGAGTTCAGCCTCGGACAAACGAAAGAGCACGGGGCGACCGTGCGGGCAATAGGGACTCAAAGACACGTCATCAAGGGCGGCCAAAAGCGCGCGGACTTTGGGCTCGGTCAGCACGTCCCCGGCGCGGGTGGCCGCGTGGCAGGCCATGGTGGCCAGGAGCAGTTCGCCGCGTTTTTCCAGCGTTTCGGTCCGCCCGTGTTCCTCGAGTTCATCCAGAACGACACGAAACAACACCTCGGGGTCGGGGCCCGAAGTCCCACCACGGCCATATTTGGGCAGATCGGGAACGGCGACGAGCGCGACGGTCTTTTCGGCAAAGGGTTTTTGATCAAAGCCAAGCGACTGCAACAGGGCCGCGTTGTCGCTGACGAGGGCAAAGCGCGCCTCATCGAGTTCGACATGGACTGGGAACAGCAGCCGCTGGGAAGTCAGGGCGCTTTGGGTGTGGGCACGGCGGAGTTTTTCAAACAGCACGCGCTCGTGGGCGGCGTGTTGATCGATGACGACCAACTCGCGGGAATTGCCGACGGCGTGCTCGCACAAAAGATACGTGGCGAAAAGCTGACCGACATACGGCAACTTTTCAAGGAGCAGGCGCGCTTCATCCAATGTGGCCATTGGGTCGTGGGCAAGACCGGGTGCCAGGTGCAGGGCCGCTTCCTCGCTGGTGTGGGGCGCACACAACTTGAGGGCTTGCTGAAGCCTCTGGCGGTGCTCGGCGAGCCCGGAACCCCGCTCGGCCATGGGCGACCCCGAGGCTGGCACGGAAGGGGCGCGGAAAGCCTCGGGCGTCCTTTGGGGCGAAAACGTCCGATCGGCGGGCGCGGAAAGCGACGCGGAACCGGTCGAATAGGTCGGGCGCGGCTCTTGCGCAGAAAGGCCAGTGCCCAGGACATAGCGGCGCTCGGTCTCTTGGGCAGGAGTTTGGCCCAAAAGCCAAGGTGCCTTGACGCAGGTCTGGGCGATGGCGCGCCTCACGGTTTCAAAAACGGCCTCGGCGTTGGCGAAACGGACCTCGAGCTTTTGGGGATGGACGTTCACGTCCACGAGAGCCAGGTCCAATTGAAGATGCAAGACGCACATGGGATAGCGGCCCTTGTCGAGCAGCTCGCCGTAGCCCGTCACAATCGCTTGCAAAAGATTCCGGTCGCGAACGAACCGACGATTGGCCAGCAAAAACAGATTCCGTCCGGTGGTCGTGGCCTCGTCCGGTGCGCCGATGTGGGCGGAAACGGAAATGCCGGGCGAGTGCGCCTCACACAGATACAGCGTCGAAACGCCCTGCCCTTTCCCCCGACTTTGCAGCGCGGCCTGCGACCGTTCGAGCGGCGACCTGTGCGGCGGCAATTCCAGAAGCGTCCGCTCGCGGTCCTTGCCCTTTTCAAACGCCCGCAACCGAATATGCACGCCGGGATACGCCAGGGACAATCGGACAAGGGTCTCGGAAATGTGCCCGGTCTCGGTGGCCTCGCTTTTCATGAACTTGAGGCGGGCGGGCACGTTGTAGAACAAGTCGCGGATTTCGATCTGGGTCCCAACGGGCGCGCCCACTTCACGGCTGGGTTGGGTTTTCTGGCCGGCTTCGGTGGCAATGCGATACGCGGCGACTGCGCCCTCGGTACGGGTCGTCAGCTGAAGCCGAGACACGGCGGCGACAGAAGCCAACGCCTCGCCCCGAAAACCCATCGTGGACAAGCGAAACAAGTCGTCTGCGGAACGAAGCTTGCTCGTGGCGTGTCGCAAAAGGGACAGCTCGGCGTCTTCGGGCGTCATGCCGCAACCGTCATCGGCGATGCGCACCAGCGACAAACCACCCTCTTCGATGTCCACATCAATCCGAGCGGCCCCGGCGTCGAGCGAGTTCTCGACAAGCTCTTTGACGACAGAGGCAGGCCGCTCGACCACTTCCCCGGCGGCAATCTGGTTGGTCAATTCCTCGGGAAGCAGCGCAATCCGAGGCATAGACTAGCTTTCCGCAGACTCGGCGGGCGGCGTGCGAATCACAGCTTCGCGTCGCGCAGGCACTTTCAAACCGCGCTGCCGCATGTCTTCCAGGTACTTCTCGACCTCGGCCCGCACGTCCTGGACGTAGAACACGTCGCCCGCAGCAATCTCGCGCAACGCCGTCACCGCAGCTTTGTTGTCGCACTCAACCAACGGAGGCGACCGCCGCTGAGCCAATTGGCGAGCCCGGTGCGCCGCGAGCATGGTGAGCGCAAAGCGATTCGGAACTTTGATGAGACAATCTTCAACGGTAACGCGAGCCACTGGGAAACTCCTTCTTCTGTGCCGGGCGGGGCCAGCGCGTGCCGCACAAACCGCCCAAAAAGCCTGTGATGTAGAAGGTTTTGTATATTCCCGCCGAGACGCCCCTGTCAACGCCCAAACCACCAACACCGCATCCACCGCCTTCGCTGGGGGCTTTTTTGAGGGCTTTTTTGGGGTGGGGGTTGTGGGAGCGATGCGCGCATGCCAGACCAACGGTTTGACCGAGCTGGGTTGCGGGACGGGATGGGGGGTTTAGGGGGCAGGAGCGGGGGGCTGGTCTTCGGTTTCGTCTTCGCCGAAAAGGACGCCCACCTGGAGCAACAGGGAGGCGAAGGGGGCGGCGTGGACTCGGTCGTGGCGGGTCGCGGACAGGGTTTCCTGGTAGCCGTCTTCGGTCAGGGTCAAGACGGTCAGGGTCTCTCGCTCGGTATCGACCAGCCAGTAGTGGGGGACGCCATGGTCGGCATAGATGCGGCGCTTGTCCACTCCATCGCGGCGGCGGGCGTCGGCATCGGACAGGATTTCGCACACCCAATCGGGCCGCAGCTCGATCGGGTAGTCGCCGGTCAGCTTGGGCAGCCGCTCGCGTCGCCATCCGGCCACATCGGGCTGGACCACTTGGTGTATCGACAGCCGAACGGTGGGCTCGACGACCAACCACCACCCGCCGGGCCGCCCCACGCCGCCGGGTTTGTGGTTGAAAGGGCGCAAAAACTGCGTGACGTATCCCTGCGCGAACCCGTGAACCAGGCGGGGCAAGGCTTTTTGCACCAGGTGTCCATCGAGGATCTCGTGGAAGCGGCGCTCTTCGGGAATGCGCATCAAATCGGCAAACGTCGCCAACGGCCTGTTCGGAGTCTGCATGGACAAGGAAGCCATGCCCGAACCCTATCACCTTTGATTTGGGTGTGGACAGGGGGCGTTTGGGCGGCGTTTTGAAGGGGGGAAAACGTGATACGGTAAGGTGTGCAACACGTTTTCGCTCGCTCGCTTCGTACGTCTCATGCTTCGGGTGCTTCGGGTGTTTCTGGGTGCCCTCGTGCCTTTTGCGTGTGGGGTTTTTGGATCTTGGGCCTGCTTGGGCCGTCGTTTCCGGGGACGCCGATTCATCCGGGGAGGGCGCGGGCGGCTGAGCCTCAAGCGGCCACGCCAGCGGCCAAGGCGATCGCCAAAAAAGCGTACGAGCAAGGCACGGCGCACTACAAAAAGGCCGAGTGGGACTTGGCGATCGAACAATTCGAGATCTGCCAGCAGAATTTCCCGCAGCCGGTCTTTCTGTACAACATCGCGCAGGCGCACAACAAAGCGGGGCGTCCGAAACCGGCGCTGGAGTATTACAAAAAATACCTGGAAGCGGCCCCAACGGCGCAAAACCGCGCGGACGTGGAGCAGATCATCACAGAGCTTTCGGCGCAGGTCGAGCCGCCAAAACCCCCTCCGCCCGAAGTCAAGACCTTCCCGGAGGCCCCTGCGGTCGAGCCTCCGCCGCAAAACCAGCCTCCGCCGAAGTCTGGGGGGCTGTCGAAGAAAACCTGGTACATCATCGCAGGCGCAGCGGGGGGCGCAGTGCTTGTGGGAACGGCGATTGGCCTGGGTGTGTACTTTGGAACGCGCGCCCCGGCCCCCACTGTTTTTCAACCGGTGAACCCATGACCCAAGCTGCTGGTGTTGGTCGTTTTTCTGTGGGCCTTGGCCTTTTGTTGGGCATTGTCGCTGCGTCTTCGTGCAGCAGCGTAGATCCGTGCGAGGGGGAAGGTGCCGCGTGCATCGCTGTGCAGGTGGAAGCCGCAGGAGATCAGAAAATCGACCTGTTGCGGTCGGTGTACAGCGTCAACGGGGGCCCGAACCGGCAAATGGGACACGCGGGGCAAGACCAGGCGTCGGCGAGCTTGCCGATCTTGTATGCGCTGCCGCTGGGCGAGGGAGGGAACGTGGTCATCGACGTGATCGCGGAACTTGGCGCAGTGCCGGTGATGCGGGGAAACACAAGCGTGTCGGTCTCTTCGGGGGAACACAAGCGGGTGACGGTCACGCTGACCCGCGACTTGGGGCGACTGCCGTTTGCGGGGCCAGAACCGCGCTCGGGAGCGGGTTTTGTGGCGCTTCCCACGTCGGCCCCTGCGTCGCTTGTGATGTTTGGCGGCATGGCGACGCTCGGAGAGCCGTACAGCGAGACCTGGGAATACAACCTGGCGCAAAAAGCCTGGACGCGGCTGGTCCTGCCGCTGAGCCCATCGCCTCGACAACCCAACATGGCGGCGGACCTCGTGGTCGATCGCGCAGTGGTGGTGCAAGGCATGGGTCCGGGAAACACGGCTGCGGCAGAGGCGTGGCAGTTTGCGTCGCTCCCGCCCGGTTCGCCGCGTGCGTGGTCGAAGCTGGACCTTGTGACAAATCCGTCTCCGCCGCGCGCGTTTGGCGGTTTGGCGATGTCGGTCGCGAAATCGGGCGAGTCGACCGCGTTTTTCTACGGCGGGCTCGAGGTTTCGACGGGACAACAGAAGGGCGATCTGTTCCGCATGTTACCGACGGACGCGAACCTTCAGCCTGTTGTGGTGAACACGCCTCCGGTGGTGCGCACGCCCAAACTGTTCGCCGCCGTCAATGGCCCGCATTTGGTGGGCTGCGAAAGTGCGGGAACGGGCGCAGTCAAGGTGTGGCGTTTCGACGGGGCCACAAACACGTGGACGGCGGTGTCTCCTGATGCGGGCGCTCCGGCGTTCCGCACGGGTTTTGCGGCGGCACAGGACCCGCAAACGGGCGCGATCGTGATCGTGGGCGGGACCTCGGCATCGAGCGAGCTGCTTTCGGACACGTACCGGTTTGACCTGTCGAACAACACCTGGTCGCAAATCCAATCGGCTGCGATGCTTCCGCCACGGGTGGACGCAAGCCTGACGTTTGCGGGCGGCACGTACTACCTGTTCGGCGGACGGGACACAGACCAAAAACCCCGCACGGACAACTGGAAACTGACGCAAGACGGCTGGCGACGCTGGTTGTAGGCGCGCAAACGGCGTGGCTTTGGCGCTTTTTTTGACGGGCGCGGGGTCGATGCCTACAGTCCGGGCCGTGATTGCTCGCCTGACGGGACTTCTTGCCGAAAAAAACATGGACTGCGTGCTCGTGGACGTGGGAGGCGTGGGCTACCACGTCGCGGTTTCGCTGCAAACCTTGTCTGCGTTGCCCGCGCTGGGACAGAAAGTCGCGCTGTTCACGCACCTGCACGTCCGGGAAGACGCGCTGCTTTTGTTTGGTTTTGCGACGCGCGAAGAACGCACTGCGTTCGAGCTGTGCATCGCCGTTTCAGGGATAGGTCCCAAGCTGGCGCTGTCGATTCTGTCGGGACTCGACGCAGACGGGTTGTTCATGGCGGTGGCCACCGATGACGTGGGTCGTTTGCGCAAAATTCCAGGCATCGGTCCCAAAACCGCCGAACGGTTGGTGATGGAGCTGCGCGACAAAGTGCCGTCTGTGCCAGTGACCGCCGGTGGCAAAACGCGAGCGACACCGAAAGCCACGGGCGTTGTGGCCGATGTGATGGGGGCGCTCACGCAGCTTGGGTATCGGCCTGCGGATGCGGAAAAGGCGGCGGCGCGAGCCGTGGACGAAGCCAAAGAGGCACCGATCGAGCAACTGGTTCGGAACGCGCTGCGGCTTCTGCAACGCGACTGACCGCGCCCAGCAACACGATGGTTTGCGATGGTTTGGAACGTGACGGCTTCCGGTTTTCGCGCGCTTTTTGGAGTTCTTTCCTTGGCGAGTTGTTCCACGGTACACTCGGCTACCCCCGGTGGTTCGCTTCGGGGACCAACATCGCTATCGAGTGTTTCCTTGCCCGACCGACGTTTGCAGGTAGTTCGCCGCCGCTTTCGGGACATCTTTTCCGGTGTCGGCGGTGCGCTTTTGTGCGGGTTGCTTGTGACCTCGGTGAGCGCGGGGTTTCCGAGCGATGCGGAGGCGAAACGGGCGGACAAAAAAGCTGCGGGACCCAAAAAACGCGGGCCGCAGAAACCGCCACCCTCCGGCCCTCCCGTTCCGCTGGTCGAATTGAACCTGCCGACCGCAGCGGTGCGGATTTCTTGCGATGTGGGTGCGAGCCAAGAACTTTGTGACGCGGCGCTTGGGGCGGCGCGAACGGCGGCCTCTCGGCGGTATGCACTTGTGTCACCGGGCCAACTCGAGGCGTTCTTTGCTAGCGAACCGTCTTTGCGGAGCTGTCGCAACGACTCGTGTCGGGCCGTGATCGCCGAACGGCTGAAGCTGTTTCGACTGATCGACGTGATCTTGCAGTCGCCCAAACAGAAGGACATCGTAGCGTCGGTGTCGATTTTCGATCCGGCGGCGCGGGGGATTGCGGCAGACGGCGAGCGCGAGACCAAACGCGATGCAGGCAAAGTCTCGTCGGTCGTATCCGAGGCCGTCGAAAATGTCATCGCGACGCAACGAACGACGGCGCAGCTGCAAATCGACATTTCTCCGGCGGATGCCAAGGTCAAAGTGGTCGCGAATCAGGGCACGGTTCGCGAGCTGACGGACGCCGAAGTGGCCGGCAAAATGCCGGTCCGGCTGTTTTTGGGCGGGTACACGCTTCATGCTGAAAAACCGGGGTTTGCTCCGCAGAACGTCGCAGTCACGCTGTTGCAAACCGGCGCGACGGTGAAAATCGATCTGGCGCCAAGTCCCGTGCTGGTTCGGTTCGAGTGGACACCCAAAGACGCCATCGTGCGCGTGGACAATCAAATCGTCAGCACGAGCACGCCCGAGATGGATTTGTCCGAAGGCCCGCACCGATTGGAAGTGACGGCACCGCCGGGACAACCGTACGAACCGATTGTGCGCGACCTGCATGTGCGACGGAACATGGAACCGGTGCGGCTGTCGCTTCAGCGGTTGACCGAACTTCGCATCAAAGCACCGCTCGGATATTCGGTCAGCGTGGACAATCGGATGGTGCCAAAGGACCTGTTTGCGACGCAGGGTCTTTGGATGTCCACGACGCACAAGACTGGATCGGGATCGCACGTCGTGACGGCGGTGAGCTTTCGCGGCCTCACGGTTCGCAAGCACATCGACGTGTTGCCGAACAGTTCCACCGAAGTGTCCCTGAATCCGCCGCCGCTGTGGCCGGGCGCGTTGCTCATGTCGGCAGGGCTTTTGACCATCGGAGGCGGCGTCGCTGCGTATCTTGCCGATGGCCGCTGCCTGGACGCGCCCGAGTGTTTCTTCGAGACGAATTACGCGCCTGCGGGCTACACGCTGATGGCGATTGGCGGCGCAGCCGTGATTTCTGGGATTGTGTGGATGGCCTACCACGCCGCGAGTCACCCTCGTTATTACCGTCCGATCAGCCAAACCGGCTCGACCGGCCAGGTGTCTTTTTTGCCATCGCGGCCTGCTCGCACCACGGGAATACTCACCGTGCTCGAGTTTTGATACGGTTCCGCCACTTGAACCGCTGCGCGGTAGCGGAAAAGGAGTGGCGATGGTTTCCCGTTTCAAACTCGTAGCGGTGCTGTTCAGTGCCTCTGTGTTCGTCGGCTGTGCAGCAGAAAACCCGAGTCTGTGCGGCCAAAGCGCGGGGTGTGAAGACCATGAACTGTGTTTGTCTTTCAACAACAAACCGGCCTGTTACACAACGTGTTCGGCGCTTTCACAATGCGGAGACAGCGCACCCATTTGCGACGAACATATCGGCATTTGTCGCGCCTGCTTGCCCGGCGAAGACGACGTGTGCAGGCGGCGGGATGGCAATACCAGAGGATGCGTCGGCGGTCGGTGCGTGCGGTGTCGGCCTGCGGACAAAGCGATGGAAAGCCTCGACTGCGGTGGAATGGGGGACGGCCAAAACCTCACGTCCGTTTGCGACACGCAGAGCATGAATTGCCGGCCCTGTCGCCTGCACAGCGAGTGCGCATCCGGTGTCTGTTCGATCGACGATGCCGATCCGCTCCGTTTTCCGCGCGGGGCCTGCATTCCCAAAGCCAACGTGCTGGTCGTGAACGAAAACCTTTGTTTCGGCGAAAAAAACATCTTCTGCACGCTAGAGGAGGCCGCCAACAAACTCGACGCGGCGCACCCCTACATTCGGCTGATCGCCGCGTTTGGATGGAAAGGCATGGACCGCATCAAGCTGGGTGTCGAACGATTCGTGCCCACCATCCGAATCATCGGGGAACTGGCGGACACACCCGCGTATGCCGTGACCCAATTCCCTCGGGCGCGCATCGGAACCAATCCCATGGACTCCTTTCAAGATGGATTGATCGTCGAAGGCACCACCGTGTTTTTGGACGGCGTGTACGTAAACCACGGCCTACAGGGCGTGTTCTGCCAACAGAGCGAAAAGGTGCCCGGCAAAAAACTCCCTGCCAAGTTGTTCATTCGACGGTCCTATTTCTCGAACAACTACCACGCGATTGTTTTGGGTACCGGCTGTCACATGACGTTGACCGATTCTTGGTTCGGTCGGGGGACGCGCGACACCCCACTTGAGGACGAAAGGCGCAACCACCTGTCCATTCGCTTGGCTGGCGGAACCATGTCTGTTTCCAACACGGTGTTTTCTGGGAACGGAACCATGCAGCAATACACAGGCGGCATCATGGTTTCCGAGCCGATTCCTGACCTGCCCCGCTCGACCATTTTCAACAGCGTTTTTTATGCGCAAGACTCCGGTGCCGCCATCGAGTCCGACCCGAGGACTGCGGCGGTGGCCATCCACTGCGAACCCCGCAGAAACACCGAGATTGGAGACCGTTTGATTGTCGCCAATTCCGTGTTTCATCAGGGTCGGGCACTCATCAAATCGCCCTACAAAGAAGTGTTTTTCGATCCAAAGTGCAAAGTCCTGCTTCGCAACAACGCCACAAACGATCCTGACGTGACCGAGGGTGGGACCGTGGTCCTCCCTGAACATTCCTATCCGTTTCGGAATGCCCCCGCGCGAGATTATCGCCTGGCCCCTCTTGAACCGGATGCGGCCCCCCTTCTTAGGGGAGGAGTTCCCTTTGTCGAGGTAGGAGGCGAAAGGTATTCCGCCCCCAAATTCGATCACGATGGACGCCCCCGCCCATCGGAATCCGTCTCGATCGGTGCCTTTGAACCATGATGTGCAAGGCGCGATGGATGTGACGTGTGAAAGGAACCGCTTACGGTCTGGGCAGCTGGCACGTTCCTGGGGTCGAAAAACAACTCCCGTTTACGCAATAGCCCGAGCAATCGCTGCTTTTCCCGCACCCTTTCCGTTTGCAACTTCCGGCGTCGCAACGAAAATCCGTCGGACAATCCGCTGCGGTCGCGCACGTTTTCGCCTCGCAGCGATGTGTGCCCCCGCAGCGTTGGCCTTCCCCACATTCACTGTCCGCACCACACCCAAACGTGCAGACCGTTTCGCCGCCGCACAGGCACAGCGACGGACTATTTGTGCAAATCGCGTTCTTTCCCATCGCCGCGCACGCCGCGTCGTTTGTACAAAGTTCCGACGGGAGCGGCCTTCGGCAGATCCCGCAACCCGCAAACTGTCCCGGTGACAAACATGTCCCTTCCGACGCTGCACACTCCTGTTCGGCGGCGCAACTTCCGACGGGAATCGGTTTCGGCGGGTCTTCGCAGCCAAAACCCATCACACAGACAACAGCCACGGCAAACACACGAGCCAGTCGTTTCACGATGAACCTCCTTTTTCTGTTTCCAGGTTGTTTTCGGTTTATCGGCAAAGTGCAAAAACTGCTCGACACACAGATCGGCCCGTCTGAGCGTTTTCCCCGCTGTTGTTTTTCTCGACGAGACGCTTCGTTTAGAAAAATTCGCAAAACCGTGCTTTATTCGTAGACACGTTCATGTTGCCAACTCAGCCCGTTCCCTCGGGCCAATCTCCTTCGACCTCGACCGCACCGTCTGGCCGTTCTCTCGGAAATTCGCCTTCATCGCCTGGTTCTCCGTCGGGACCAGGACACAGCCCGGCGCACGGCCCCAAGATCGAAAACACCTCTGATTTGGTCAAAGTCGCGCTCGCCGCGCTTGGTGTCGTGTACGGCGATATCGGCACTTCTCCTCTGTACGCCTTCAAAGAGTGTTTTTCCGGCGAACACCAAGTCCCGATCACCGAGGCCAACGTTCTTGGGATTTTGTCCCTGATTTTCTGGTCGCTCCTGCTCGTCGTGGTGTTCAAGTACATGACGTTCATCATGCGAGCCGACAACCACGGCGAGGGTGGCATCTTGTCGCTGTTGGCCGTCCTCGCGCCGCGCGGCAACGTGGACCGACGCGCCTGGGGTCGTTTGTTTTTGATTCTCCTCGGACTGTTCGGGGCTGCTCTTTTGTACGGCGACGGTGTCATCACACCCGTCATTTCCGTGTATTCCGCCATCGAGGGTGTCCGCGTCTTCGCCCCGCACATCGGCCACGGCACGTTTGCTGTCTCGACGGCGAACCTGGTCATGCCGCTCACAGCGTCGATTTTGGTGCTTCTGTTTCTGATGCAGAAACGCGGCACGGCCTCGGTCGGCGCGTTGTTTGGTCCGGTGATGCTGGTCTGGTTTGTGTCGATCGCCGCGTTGGGTTTTGCGTCGCTCATCCAACAGCCCACCGTGCTGCGCGCCGTCAATCCGATTTATGCATTGCGCTTTTTTGCCGAACACAAACTCCACGGCTTTTTGGCCCTCGGTGCGGTCGTTCTCGCCGTGACTGGAGGTGAGGCGCTGTATGCAGACATGGGACACTTTGGCCAGCGTTCCATTCGGTTGGCTTGGTTCGCGCTCGTGCTGCCGGCTCTGCTTCTCAATTACTTGGGACAGGGTGCCCACCTGCTCCTACACGGCAAACCGGACAACATGGCGCAATTTAGCCCCTTTTATCAAATCGTTCCGTCGTGGGCGACTGCGCCAATGGTCGTCGTTGCGACGCTGGCTACGATTGTCGCGTCCCAAGCCCTCATTTCCGGTGCGTTTTCCCTGACCCGCCAGGCCGTCCAGCTTGGATATTGGCCCCGCGTCGCTGTCGTCCACACTTCGGGCGACGCCGAAGGGCAAATCTACGTGCCCGAAATCAACTGGGCGATGATGGTTGGCTGTTTGGCCCTCGTCATCGCCTTTCGTCACGAGGGCTCGACCGGCCTTGCGGCGGCTTACGGCATCGCCGTTACCGGCACCATGTCCATCACGTCCGTCCTGTTTGCCGTCGTCGCCCGCGAACGCTGGGATTGGAGCCTCCCCAAAATTTTCTTTCTTGTCGGTCTATTCCTGTTTATCGATTTGTCGTTCATGGGTGCCAATTTCGCCAAAATCGCCGACGGTGGATGGATTCCGCTCGCGGTCGCCATGGGCATTTTCGCCATCATGACCACCTGGAAATCTGGCCGCGCCGCCCTCGAGCAATTCGTCCAAAGCGCCAGCCTGCCGATGGACTTGTTTTTGGGCGACTTGATGGAACGCAAACTCCCTCGCGTCCGAGGCACCGCCGTCTTCATGACCGGCAATCCCGACGGCGCACCCGTCGTTTTGCTTCATCACATCAAACACAACAAAGCCCTGCACGAACAAATCGTGCTTTTGTCCGTCGTCACCGACCGCGTTCCCGAAGTTCCCGCCGCCACCCGCGTCAGCGTCAAAGACCTGGGCCAGGGTTTTTTCCAAGTCGTCGCCCACTACGGTTTCATGCAGAGCCCGAACGTCCCCGAGGTCCTCGGTTTGTGCAAAGGCCAGGGCCTAAAAACCGCTGACGGCGACATCAGTTATTTCTTGGGACGGGAAACGCTGCTCACCACCGGAAAAAGCGGGATGTCGCGGTGGCGAAAACTGCTGTTTGCGTTTTTGTCCCGCAACGCCCGTTCCGCGACTTCCTTTTTCGGCATTCCCCCAAACCGCGTCGTCGAAATGGGTGCCCAAATCGAGCTGTAGGTGGCCCGCCTACCCCTGTGGTTTTTTTCCTGACAACGGTTTCGCACGCCGGGCTTACCGCTCGAGGGTTTCGTAGGCGGTGAGGAGTTTTTGTTGCTCCGTTTCCCACGCAAATTCGCGTTGGGCGCGTGCTCGGGCCTGGGTCCGCATCGCGCGGAGCCTGTTTCGATCGTGGGCCAGCCGAGCCAGCAAACCGGTCAGCTTTTCCACGTCTCCGAACGGAAAGAACTCGCCTGCGTCTTCGGACAAAATCAACCGATTGCCCGGCGTCGAGGTCGCGCACACCGCAAGCCCCGCCATTTGGTATTCGTAGATTTTGCTCGGCGTCGCCAGTGCGTAGTTTCCCGGCAGCGGAGCATGCAGTGCCAAACCCACCTCGGCTTGGTCTTTTTGGGCTTCCTCGATCAGGCGACGCGGACCAGAAACCGGCGGCGCGACCACCAATCGGTCCACAAGGCCCAGCGCGTCGGCTCGCTCGTGCAGCGCCCCGCGTTCGGCGTCCGACACTTGGCCGCGCAGCACCAACGTCATGTGCGCCTTCGTTTTGAGTTTCGCCATCGCCGCCAGCACGTCGCCGATGCCCGGTTGCTGCAAACCTACATGTGTGCCGTGATACAGCAGTTTCAGCGTCCCCGGTTTTCCCTCGGGCCGCGCCGCAGGATCGGGTACGTCCAAAAACGGCGGCACGTTGCGTACGACCACAGGAGACAACGTGGGATACAGGTCATGCAGTTTTTCCGCGAGCAAGTCGTTCACCGTCAACACACACGCCGCCTGTCGCGCCCACCGCCCTTCCACCAACCGCCGCGCGCGTTTCTCTGCCTCGGACAGCGCCGGACTTTCTTCCACATAAAATTCGTGAGCGTCGTACACAAACGGTTTGTTCCGCAGCTTCGCCGCCCACGCGACGGCGGGCAGCGTGTTCAAGTCGTTTCCGTGGAACACATCGAACGGCTGCGCCAGCCCGAGCCACGCCAGCTCGACCGCCGAAGTCGCCACCGCCAAATCTGCCAGCACTGCCAACGCAGGCACCTGTTCCAACCACGCTGACGGCAACCACGCCGCAAGACGCGCCGCACACCGTTGACGCAGCGCACTTTCCGCCCACACGACACGCGGCCCCAAACCTCGTTTTTGGCGCGACACCCGGCGGATCGAAAAGAGCGTTTCGGTGTTCGGCTGCTGCGCCGTGTCGTTCGGACCCACCACGCCCAGTACCGTCACGCGATGACCCGCAAGCGCGAGCGCCTCGGCATGTCGCAGCACCCGCCCGTCGAACACCACAGGATTCGCGACCATCATGCAGACGTTCATGCGTGGGCCTTACGGGTTTTTCGGGGTTTGCGGACTTTGCGTGTTTTGAGTCTTGTCGGTTTCGGGCTTCGACGCCAGGCGCTGTTCCCGTCGGCGCGTCCCCTCGGCCTGCGAACGCTTCGCTTCCTCTGTGTCCAACAAAAGGGGCGGTGTCGGAATGGGTTTTCGCGTCTCGACATCAATGCAAACGAACGTCAAAAAAGCGTGCAAACAGGGCCATTGTCGGCGCGTGAAGGGGTCCTCTCCATGCACGTTCACTTCGATTTCCAGCGAAGAATGAAACGTAGCCGTCACCTGAGCCCGCAAATGTACCACTTCACCGACGCTGACCGGGTGTTTGAACAGAATGTCATCCACAAACGCCGTCACCGCCAACCGGCCTGTGTGTCGTTGCGCCGTGATCGCCGCGCACAAATCCATCCACGACAGAATTTGCCCTCCGAACACGTTGCCAATCGCATTTGCGTGTTGGGGCAGCACGTATTCCGTCATTTCCGTAACGGAGTCCTGCGCCGAACGCGGCAAAAGGGGGCCCGAACTCGAAAAAGAAGCGGAAGACAGTAGTTTCATGATCATCAACAGGTAGCACCCTTTTCGTGCGGAATGCGTGGACCTTTTTTGCCCGCACACAGAATCCCAAACGTGGCGCAAAGCGATTGCAGTTGTCCGTTTTCCTCGTGGACGCGGAAGTATTCCTTGCAACGCGGCGATGCCCCCAAAATCCACGCGGCCAGTGCCTCGGTTTGGTCCTTCGGCAGACGCATTCGCGCCGTCCATTCCTGATACGGATACGTTTTTTTCACCAATGGATCGGCGTGCAACACCTCAAAACCGTGCTCTTCGCACAACGCCTTCCACACAGGCAGACGCAGTGCCCGCACATGGCTCGGATCTCGCCACCTTTCAAACCGATCCATAAAATCATCAAGTTCGTCGTCATCCGGGCCCATGTTGTCGTCGAGGACAAACCGCCCGCCCGGCCTCAGCACGCGCGCTGCCTCTTTTACAAAATGTCCTGGTTTCGGAAAGTGATGTGGTGCCAACCGAGCCGTTACCAAGTCGAAACAATCCGACGGAAACGGAAGGAACTCTGCATCCCCTCGCACAAATTGCACATTCGTTTGCCCCTGTTCCGACAAAAAACGCCGCGCCGCTGTCAGCATCTCCGTCGTCAAATCCAGCGCGATCACTCCTTGCGCACGTTTTGAAAACGAAAGCGCCGTGTGCCCTCCGCCCGTTGCGATGTCCAATACCCTGTCTGTGCCCAAAACCCCCGAAAGTTCCACCATCCGTGCAAGATCATCGCCCTCTTTGTGCATCCGGCTTTCCACAAAACACTGCGCCGAACCCCCAAACTGTGTTTGCACGAGCTGCCGCAAATCGTCGGAGATTCCCTCGGTTTGCACGCCGTTTGTGAATTTACTTTTTCCAGAAAACGCATCCGACATGTTCGCGTCCTTTTGCGGGAAAACAGTGGTTAGGGGTCAGGTGTTTTTGTGGCAAAAATCCACGAGCTGGGCCGAAATCCGATCGAGTTCCGCGAGCAGAAACATCCCACGCACGTTGCCTTGCGGATGACTGACCGTGTGGTCCGCCCAAAATTGGACTCCCTTTGAAACGGACAGCGATCGACCCGGCACAGCCTCTTTCCCAAGTGCTCGAAATTCACGCTTTTTCACGGGCTCCATTCCTGCCCGATCCCACGCATACGGAACTTCCGACAAGAGCCTTCGCAACGGACTGTTTTCCCACAACGCCGGATCGTCGCTGCGCGAAAATGCCCCGGTTTCAATGTCCTGCCGCAACGTGTACGCATATCCATTCGGAAAGGGGGAATCCTCGGACAGCATCCGTGTCTGTTTGTCGAAATACACAACATGCCGTTCGGGAATGATCTCGTTTTCGTGAATAGCCCCGACTTCAAACACCCAATCGTTTTTGTCCCACCCCACTACTTCTACATGAAGCAAAAACGGGCGCGTCCAATTCCCAATCGTGTCTTTGTGCGTCACGGAGTACCGGAAATAATCCCCCACAGACAAAGGAGGAGGATAGGAAGCCTTTTCCTCTTCCGTCACCACCCAATGCAAATCCAACGAACGATAGGTTTCCTGAATCGCTCGCGTGACGGTCGCCTCTTCCCCTGCACAAATCGCGTACACAAGCTGTCGCAGCGTCGGGTGAAACGTCGTTTGGCTCGACCCCGGAATGCGTGCTTCAGCCGCATTTTGGACTTTCAGGGGTTGCGGCCTCCACATCAAATCGGGATGGTCTTGCCGAGAACCCCCAATCCACATTCCCGATGAGGGTCGTTCTTGGTCCCCCGAAATGCGGTAGACATACACCTTGGGACCTTCACCCAAGGGCCAATTTTTTGTGCCGATAAAATTCGGTTCGACCGCATCGTCCGCAAACCACACCGACGCAGTGACATCCCACGTATCCGACCCCTTTTGTGTGTAGATGAACTCATATCGGTACGCTGGATAATTCCAAACCTCGCGCGTGGGTTCACCCGTCTCTGGATCGATCGGATCGAGCTTCGTATCGAAAATCAGACCGCGTTTTTCTTTCCCGATCGATTGAATCAACATCGCGTGAAACAGGTGCGCGTCGTTCTCACCGATTTTGCGGATGACATCGACGGGATCGCCGTTGTGACACACCGTCAAAAGGCCTTTTTGGTCGCCCACTTCAAACGAAATGCCGTGGATGTTTCGCACCCCGTTCGGCTCGTTCTCCAGCACCGCCGCCGCCGCCCAGCCATTGCAGTGTCCCCACCAAAACGCAGTCAGCCCCAGTGCATCTTCCAGTCGTTTGTCTGCAAAATGACGCCAGCCTTCAAATTCTCTGCTGCGCGGATTCGGCAGACCGCACGCCACGCAGTATTGATCGTACTTGTCGAGCGGCCCGTCGTCGTCGTACAGGTTTCGGTAGTCTCGACGATCGCTCGAAGACATCATCGGCCACCAATATCCTGACCATGCTTTCCGCTCTGCTTCGCCTCGCAACAGATATTCTTTCATGGTTTGCTCGCACTCCTGTCAAAAAGAGAAAATCGCAGCTTACTTTACCGCGCTTTCCTGTTTGGTTTCCGGGTTCGGTTTTCGGGAAAACGTCTCTTCTGAATTTGATCGCACGCCGCAAGCAGTGATAGCCTGCCTCGTCTTTTCTTGGAGAGCATATGCGCCGGTTGCTGTTGTCCTTTGGTTTGCTGGGTGTTTTCGTCTGGCTGGGTTTTTCCGCATGCGAGAGGGATGATTATCGGAATGAACTTCCGTTGCGACCCCTCGACGCAGGTCCACGTCCTCCTGTCACCGATATGCCAGTGGATCTTGCGCGCCCGATTTCTGACATGCCGCAGA
>DAOLIT010000001.1:89506-148793 GCA_035328405.1 Pseudomonadota bacterium
CTTCCGACATGCCGCAGACTTCCGACATGCCGCAGACTTCCGACATGCCGCAGACTTCCGACATGCCGCAGACGGGCGATTTGGCGGGTCCTACCGATGGAGGAACGCCAACGGACGGAGCCCTTTCGGGCTAGCCGGACATGTCTGCTCATTCTCCGCTCGATGACATCCCTGTATTGATGCCCACCCTGCCCCGTTCCTATCGGGTCGCAGCGGTTTTCGTTCTGTGTGTTGGTTTCCTACAATGTGTGGCTGCCCTCGTCGAGGTTTGGTCCATTTTGACCACAGATCGCGCCCATTTTGTGTCTTCCGCGCGCGACTTTTACATGTCGATGCTCCAGCACATCCGCCAAACAGGGGTCGATTCTCTGTCCGCGCCCCTTCGCCCACCTTTGCGCGCTCTGCTCAAGCTTGCGCCCGCACAACTTGAACCCCTGTGTTTGAACTTGGGTTCGGAACTGTACGAACAGCGCAACGTAGACCTCCCGATGGCCATCTTGCGCGCGATTTTGGGCTATGTCCTCGTCCGGGGTGCCCTCTTGGCCGTCCGAGTCCGTTTGGGAGGCGTGTCCGCGCTCGTTTGGGCGTGTATGGCGAACATTCCCCCGACGCTGTTGCAACTTCTGGTGCATTCCGTACACATGAATCGGCTTCAGCGTTCCGTTGGCGCGCAGACTGCCGAATCGCTGGTCAAAAACGCCGGTCTTTCCCCAACCGAGGCCGCAAGCACCATCGACATGCTCGCGCAATTGTGGACCAGCAGCGTCACCGTGGTGTGGGCCATTTGGGTCCTGTTTTTGGGCGTCCTCACCTTCCTGTTGCAAAACCGCTACAAAGCCATCGTCCGATTGCCCGAACCCCTCGACGATTGACGCAAGCCCCCGTCAAAATCCCCCTCTGAGACCAATCGACGGCAGAATCCAATGGAACCCGACCAGTTCGGGGTCCCGTTTTCCTTCCGCTTTTTCATCCACAGACGGGTACGCCAACATCAGATTCGTCCTCGAGAACGTCACATTCACCACTTCCAGAAACGTGTGCAGATAAAACCGCCGAAACGTCCACCGTTTGTCCAATCGAATGTCCAGTTGGACATAGTTCGGAAGTCGAATGTTGTTGCGCACAGTCGTCTCGGGATTCTGCGCTGCGATATCCGACAGAGAACGAGCCTCAGCGTCGGCATTCACCCAGGTTTCGGGACGCCCCGTTGAAAATTGCAACCGAGCCCCGAGCACCACTCCTTTGGGAAGATTCGCCTGCGCAACCACTTGCAAAACATGCGTTTGATCGTAGTCCGCAGGCCGCGTTCCGCACGGATAGGAACGCTCCGAACGACTCAACGTATACGCAATCCAACCATTCACAACACCGACGGTGCGGCGCAGCCAGATTTCCAAACCGTAGGCCGTTCCGTCCGCATTCCGCAAAAGTGTTGCTGTGGTTCCATGCAAGGTTTCCGAAGGGGGCGCAGCACAGACAGCCGACCCAAGCGGAGGCAGGTCTGTCATGTTCGTGAATCGTTGATGAAAACCTGTCACGCGCAGAAGCATTCCCAAAGGAAGCGTCATCTCCTGACCCACCACCGTCGATTGCGCCCGCTGCAAACCCAATTTCAGCGCAAACGTATCAATCGAAGGGAGGAGCACGGGAAACGAAGGGGGTTGTTGGTACACACCCACTGCGGCTTGAAAGGACAACCACGGAGTCGCCACAAAACGCAACTGCGCACGCGGATCGAAACCGAGCAGCGTTTCGTCCCCCACGTGATACACATCCAATCGTCCCCCCGCAGAAAACAGAAGCCGCCGAGGCCACAACCAAAGCTCGCTTTGCAAGTACAGCGCCGCTGTGATTCCGACCCGCTCGTTTCCAATCTCTCCCAATTCATCCGGGGTCAATTCTGGATTCTTTCCGCTTGTGCGCGCAGGCCCCTCAGCATTCCGAACAAAGGACAACGTGCGCAGACCCACATCAAACCGATCCCCCGCAAAACGCGCGACCTCCAGGTCCGTTCCGCCTTGCAAAAACAACCGCTGCCACCGCACGCGAAACGTACTGCGAACCCCTGCATGGGTTTTGTCTACGCCTCGGCCCGAAACGTCTCCCGCAGAATCGTATCCACCATACAGCGCAGCCTCAACGGACCCCTTGGAAAGTGCTTTGAAAACACGCACTTGCGCTCTATGAAACATCATCCGCGTATTTTGCGGAGACGCATATTCCAGATTCTTGTCCAGCGAAACCGACAGCTCGTCATACCCCCCGAGCACCTGGACCGTCAGGTTGCGCCAATCGAGCCGCGCCATGTAATCCCAATAGTTCAGCGTGATTCGATTGTCGATCGCGTGCAGAATCGGCCCCGGATATCCGTAATGCCCGGACAGAGACAACCGGACTCCTTTGGGAAGCGACAATTCCAAAAGACCCCCAACGTCGTACAGGCGAAGCGACAAATCCAGATGATTTCCGTCGCTGCGAGCAGGCCGTGTGGTCGCCTGCACTACACCCCCTGCTGCTCGACCAATCGTCGCGTCAAAACCACTTGGAAAGAAATCCACGCGGTCGATGAGTTCCGCATGCACAACGCCTCCCCCGATCAACAGGTGAAACAGTTGTGGCAACCGGAGTCCGTCCAAATAGTACCCCGTTGTGCCAGGACTCGCGCCCCTGATCGACCAAAGAGGGAGTCCGGGCAAAGGTGCAACCACTCCCGGAAGCAGTTGAATCACGCGAAAGGGATCTCCCAACGTCCCCGGCTGTGTACGGACTTGTTCCCCTGAGACCACCATCGGTGCGCCCGTTTTGGTGCGCGCAGCGACGACACGAGCAGAAAAAGTGTTCTCCCCTTCGTCTTCTGCCTGTGTGGCCTGTGTGGCCTGTGTGGCCTGTGTGACTTGCGGGGTTTGCGGTTCTTGTGGCTTTTGTGACCGTGGTGGCGCTGGTTCCTCTTGTGGGTTCTTTCCTTCCGCGCGTGCGGCAATCGTTCCCCCAAGTGCCACACAAACCCAAAGGGATGAGCCCCACAGCGAATGCCACTTTGCCAAGCAGTGTATTTTCCTACAAAAGTTGGCACCTCGTCAGCCCTTTTTTTCGCTTCATTCTGCCCATTCCCAAGCTGCCCATTCCCAAGGTAGGATGCGCGGCCATGTTGCACAGAAAAGGAGGACCTATGTTTCGGAAAACAGGTGTCGCTCTGCGGCTTCTGGTTGGTTTGGCGGGCATGTGTTTTGGGGGTTGTCATCCGAATGCCCCGTCGCCCCTGCCATCCAAACCCGCTCCCTCTGAAACAAAAGAGGACGTGCGTGTCCAAGTGATTCACTTTTCGGACTACCACGCCCACGCGATTCCGTTTTTCAGTGAACACAAGCCCGACCAGGGTGGTTTGGCTCGAACGCTTGCGTATGTTTCGTCCGTACGAGAGAAACATCCGAACACCTTGGTGTTTTCGGGCGGAGACATGTGGAATGCAGGGACTCCGGCCTGGTCAGACAAGTATTCCGATGGGTGTCTGGATTGGAAATGGCTCGGGGAATCCGTCTCTGTGATGGCGTTTGGGAATCACGATGTGGACTATGGATGGGATGCCTTTTCGCGGTGCCGGAAGGAAAGTGGGATGCAGATTCTTTCCGGCAATCTGGTCACCTCGGAAGGACAACGCTTGTTGGACAATGGGGGAACCCCTTACATAGTAAAAACCATCGAAGGCGTCCGCATCGGTGTGTTTGCTTTGGCTGGAAGTGATTTTGCGAAACTCGTCAAACCGGCCAATTTACCGACGGGAGCTAAGTTCCTGGACCCGATTGTTACCGCCAAAGACATCGTTTCTTCGTTGCGCGAAAAAGAACACGTTTCTGCTGTTGTTTTCATCGGACACCAAGACCGCGATGCCGACTTTGCGATGGCGAAACAGGTTCCTGGCATTGATCTGATTTTAGGAACACATTCCCATCACAAAGGAGTGTTTCAACAGATTCCCGAAACGCAAACGTACTTCATCAGTCCGTATCAATATCTGTGTTATTTGAGCCATGTTGAGCTTGCTTTCCACCTTGGAAAGTTGACGGAAGTGAATGGGAAGTTGGTGCGCATGGATTCGGAATTGCCACAAGATGCCGCTGTCGCGAAACAGACGCTGCGGATGCAGCAGGATTTGGAAGCCGATCCCAAGTATGCGCGGTTGTTTGAAGTGGTGGGAAGCGCGAAAGTAGAACTGGACGTGGATGGAATTGAGGAATCGGACACACCGCTTGGGAACTTTGTCATGGACACCGTGCGCGACGCGGCACAAACCCAGGTTGCGTTGTCCTCTGCGAGTTCCTTTCGTGCGTCCATTCCTCCTGGACCCATTCGGAATGAGGATTATCTGTCCGCCCTGCCCTATCGAAACAAAATCCTGTCCTTTTCGATGACAGGGGCACAACTGCAAGCGGTGATGGACTTCTCTGCATCGCAGCAAGGAAAGGATTTGTTTGGTGTGACTTCAGGAATCCGTTTTGCAATCGCGCCCGGCACAGGGGGAAGCGGAAAACGCGCGACAGACATTTGGGTACGCAAGAGTGCAACAGATGCAGACCTTGCGCCCCTTCAAAAGGACGCGAAATACACCGTGATGGCGACGGATTATTTGGCGAACATCGCGACGGGATACAAAGATCTCTTTGCTCCCGTCCAACCCCCGAAAGACACCGGAAAAATCGTAAACGACACCGTACTCGACTTCATCCGGCGAAACACCCCTGTTTCCGCCAAACGCGACGGCAGAGTCCGATAGGGGGCCGCGAACTATTTCCCCTTTTTGACCGGGAGGGGTCCCTTTTTGGGCTGGGGCTTGGTTTGAGGGACTTTGAGGTCGAGCAAGTCCTTGTCGCGTTGCACTTTGAACACGACATCGCGCGTCGAAAGGTCTTTCAGGGCTTGCTCCACCTGTTTGGAGAACTCGCTGGTGGTGTGAATGGGTTTGCCCGCGATGGAGACGATGATGTCGCCGGGTTTGAGGGACGCAGCGGCAAGGGGACTCCCTTCCTCCATTTCGAGAACAATGGGTCCCTGTTCCTCCGCTTGAAACCGCATGGCCAACAGAGGGAAAAACGGGACGACTTTGACTTTGCCAGCAGCCTCGGTTTGGCGAAATTTCAAGACGAGTTTGTCGAAAGCAGACCGTTCGACCTCGACGAGCGCGGACGCAACAAAGGCGACCTCGCGGACTCCTTTGTGCTTCCGGGCGCGCTTTTCCCAGTATTGCGTGGGCTTGAGCCAACCCGATTCTCCAAGTCCAGTTTTGAGGGAAGCAACGGCCCGCTTGTCCAACTCGAATTGGTGATCGCGAGCGGCTTGAAGGGGTTGGTTTTGCGCTGCTGGGTCGGTCCCCGGTTTGATGCTTTTTTGCGCCTGCGCAAGTTCCTCTTTCAACGCATCGCGCACAGGAGCAAACAGCGGATGAACGACTTTGCGCCATTCGGGATCTTTGGTTTCCAATTCCTCAGCAATTTTCGCGATAAGGTCTGCTTGCGCAGCCACGTCGGCGCGATCCATGGCATCAGCACGATCGACAGCAGGAACAGAGTGCCCCACAAACTGATTGGGACCAGGCACAAATTTCGCAGTGTGCCACGCAGGAGCCTTTTGTGCGGATTGCTCAACGACATCCCATTCCTGGCCGGAAGGGGGAAGCAAAATTCTTGAAACAACGATGGCCGACAGACTCAGCGCGACGACCAACAGGCCCGGAAGCAAACCCGGAATGGTCTGGAGTTTTCCAAACAAACCCTGCGGAGGAGGAGGCACCTGTTGTGCGGAGGGAGTCGCATGACCCATCGTGCGAAGATCGGGCCGTGGGAACGCTGCGCTCGAACTGCCCGTTGCAGAACCCATGGTGGCGCGGGGATTCATGGGGGCCGGTCCAGACTGAGGCTGCGGGGTCCAACTCGGTCCTTGCGGCAACGGCAACGGCCCCGGATTGACAGAGGGCTGCGGTGCCCAACCAGGCCCACCGGACGGAGACGGAGAAGCTGTGGGCGCGGGCATCACCGGCCCAGCCATCGCGGGCCCAGCCATCGTCGAGCGGGGCGGAGGCGAAACAGGTGCCGCAGTAAGGCGCGCAATCGTCGTTTTCAGTTCAGGCGTCGCTTGCGGAAGCGGCAAGGTCTGCAAACGGCTGAACCATGTCTCGGAAACCACGCAGGTGACGGGACCCCCACATAGCGCACACTTGATTCGGGGGACGCGACCGGCGCGGAGTTCCTCTCCGTGAAGCGTAAAATCGACCAGCTTGGGGGTGGTTGCCCTACACCTGGAACAGTTGTAGGGAATGATAAGCGACAGAACCTGCCCCTTGCGCGTCAGATCCTCGGGTTTGCCCAGGCGCTCCAAAAAGACCGCCGGTACGCCCACAAAATGCACGCGCTCGACGGATTCTTCTGTTCCGGTTTTGGAATCCAGCGTGCGCATGAGCTTTCGCCAGTGCGCGGCACCGACGGGATCGATCGACAAAATCCCGGACAAATCGACGATCACTTCGCCCTCGAGACCATCGGCGAGTTTTTCCGGTTTCAGGTCGCTGTCGAGGTCTCCTGACAGTTTGATGTAGGTGCAGCGGCCCTCGATTCGCTTCTCGATGCGGAGTTTGCGTTGGCCGCCTTGGCCGTAATTCAAATGCACGCGCAAAAACTGCATCACCGCCGGAGGAATCGCCTGAATCGGCTGCTGCGCGACGTAGTTGAAATACATCGCGGGGTTTTCGTCGAAGTCCTCTTTGTTCGTACAGGTCGGGCAGGTCAAAACGGGGGCTTGTCCGGCCCGCCAAACGGGTGTTTCCTCGTCGCTGCGGAAAAGATGCCTGCGTTCCTGATCGCACGTCTCGCACCGATACGGCGCATAGAACGAAACGATGTATCCCGCACCACCGAAGTTGGCGACCATGTTGAATTGGTCCACGACTTTCGGGGAGCACTCGACGTAGTAAAGACCCGCCAACCTGGGAGCGATCTGTTGAACAAAATCGATCCATTGTCTGATCCCAAACGAGGAAATCCGATCGACTCCCCCCAAATCCAAGATCAAAAAGCGACAAGCGATCGTCTGAGCCAAGCCCGGAGCATCGAACTGTTCGTCGATGGTTCCCATGAGGCGTAAGCAGGTGACATCGCCTTCCGACAGACGCTCGATGAGGAGCTTGGGCGGAGGCTGAACGGCCCCCAACATGCCTGAACGTTCTTCGTAGTTCACGACGGCAGCCTACCTAAGAGTGTCTGGCTTGACCGCGAAAACAGTCAAGTCAGGGAAAATAACCGAGCGACCGGGTTTAGGGCCTTCAGTGGTCCGACCTGGTTCGAGGTCAACAACAGCCGTAAGTCGCGTGCGCACACCGGGCTCGACATCGATCTGAACCAGCGGACACGTTCGACAAATCAGCGAAAGACCAATGCCAGCACCGCCTTCCCCTCGATTGACCTGACCGCTTTGCGCTCGACGAAGAGACCGAACCAGATCGGAGCGTTTCAAACGACCGAACCGATCGACCACCTCGACCGCGAGCCGCAGACCATCGGTGCCATACCGGAAAATCACTTTGTCTTCAGCGGGCAATTCAATGTGCGCGGTTCGATCGTGCGCGTACCGCGTTCGACCTTGCGCATCGACGGGAGCGTCGTACATGGCGTTCGTGATCAACTCGTGAACGACCTCTGCCAAACTGTCGGCTACCCGACGAGAAATGGTCAAATGTTCGCTGCACAATTTGACCAAACGCGCCTCAGCGGCATCGCGGCCTCCGATGTTGGTGACGCTGGCCGAAAAAGCCTGCGCGCCCCACAGCAGAAAACCCTGCACCGGCAAAAGTGGTTGTCCCCGCAGGAGCGCCGCGACGTTCAGAAGGTCCCCTTCCAAATCAGGCCTTGCCGACGCTGGCTTGGCACCGAGCACGGCCACGATCGCCGGCTGTTCAAACAAGCGCGCCAGGTCGGTGTCCTCTTGCGCGCCATACACAAGGCCCGCACAACGCTTCCCGGAAGGTGCCGACTTGAGCCCTTCCGCGATCGCCTCGCTTGCGGCCATTTCACCGACGACGAACCACAAACCCACCTGCGAATCGCTGTGCAAAATGGGAGCAATTGCGGTGTTTTCGTCTTCGTAGGTCTTGACCGTATAGCCGGCACTGACCAGCACTCGCGCCAGTCGTTTTGCCGTGTTGCGGTTGCGCTCTACAACGACAGCGACCGCGCGTTCGCGGGTTTCGTTGCGTGTTCGTGCCCCCACGCCTGGTCCCGATCCCGATCCAAGGTGTGCATGACCCATGACAGAAGTGTTCCTTGTGAAGCGTGGCCCAAAAGCCCAGGACCACATGGTAAAGTGCATGGCAGCAGTCTGTCGATACGCAGCTTCGAGCCCACTTGCAGACCACATGTTCGCATGCAGTGGGCAAAGCGGCTGTGGACACCTTTCCGACGGGTTGTTAGAGTCCGAAGGACTTTTTGGGGACACATGGAATCCGTTGCCGACAAACTTGACCCTGGGTCGCCTACTCAACCTCAGCCGTTCGGCAAGTATTTGCTTTTGGGTTTGATTGCTCGCGGGGGAATGGCCGAGGTGTACCGCGCACGGAGTCGCCAAACGGACGGTCGCTTGTATGCGATCAAGTGCATGCGATCACAGCTTGCAAAGGAAGCGCGCTTCGTCGAGATGTTCGTGCGTGAAGGCAAGTTGGCCGTCCTTTTGGACCACACCAACATCGTTCGGACATTCGAGATTGGCCGCATCGAAGGCCGATACTTCATCACCATGGAGTACATCGGCGGCAAAGACTTGACCCAAATTCTCCGTCGGTGCCAGGAAACGGGTTCGCGCATTTCGTTGCCCGCCGCCTGTTACATCGCCGCCAAGATGTGTGAGGGGTTGCACCACGCGCACACACTTTTGGATACAGATGGAAAACCCCTCGCGATTGTGAACCGGGATGTATCGCCGTCGAACGTCCGCATTGGTTGGGACGGCAGTGTCAAGCTGCTGGATTTTGGCATTGCGCAGGCGATGGTCAAATTCACGTCTGAGATCGGCGTCCTCAAAGGCAAGTTCAGTTACATGTCCCCCGAGCAAATCCGAGGCATGCCTGTGGATGCTCGCACCGATGTGTTCTCGACGGGAATCATCCTTCACGAGATGTTGACGACGGAAAAACTGTTTCGGGGAGACACCGAATTTCAGTTGATGGAACGGGTGCGCAACGTCGAAGCCCTGCCTCCATCGAAATTCAATCGTCGCGTTCCAGAGGCGCTCGACAAGATCGTCATGAAAGCACTCGCTCGCGATGTGGTCGAACGGTACGCGACGGCGCACGACCTTGCGCAGGACCTGTTCGCTTTTTTGGCACCGTACCGTTTTTCAGAAAAAGAAATCGTCGAGCAGCTCAAAAGCCTTTTTCGTGCCGAACACGATCAAGAAATGCAAGTCGTCGCCTCGTGTCAGCAGGCCGAGCTTCCGACGGCTGGCGATCGCGATGCCTCGCTGGTGATGACCGCTGCTGCGATCGACAACGTGGTGGGCGGAAAAGGGGGCGTGCAGCTTCGAGCGCAACGTCCGTCCGATGAAAAATTGGTCAAGTGGGTTTCCGATTCGGAACCCGGTGCAAAGCCAAGTGCCTCCGACGAGGCACCGTCTGCTGTTTCGCAAGAAGCTCCGACGCAGAGCAATCCTACGCCGACGGGCCCGACCACCTCGCCAGGTGGGCAAAAGGGTTTGTGGGCTCGATTGCGAAACCGTTTCGGAAAAGGGGAATAGGCACCCAGCGTTTTCCGCTGGCGGCGTTTGTTTAGAGGCGGGAGAGCTTGTCGAACAGGTGGATCTCGCTGCGGATGCCAGAGAATAGATCCGCGATGCAGACGCTCTCGTTTTCCGAATGTGCGTTGGTGTAGGGGTCCTCGACACCGATGAGAAGCGCGGGAATGCCACCGAGTTTTTCAGACAGCGGACCCACAAAACCGATCGAGCCGCCGCAGCCAATCTGCGTCGGTTTTTGACCGTACCCAGCCTCGAGGGCCGACAGCGCAGCCAAAAACGCCGGATGTTCGGTGGACGTGGACCATGGACCTTTGGCCCCAAGCGATGTGACGGCCACTTTCACGCCAAACGGCGCGACCTTGCGAATGTGCGCGATGAGCGCCGCCTCGGTTTCCTGTGCATCCATGTCAGGCACCAGCCGAATGCCGACACGCGCCCACGCTGACCCGTTGATGATGTTGCGGGCCTCGCGTCGGCTGGAAATTTCGACGGCATTCACCGAAACCGACGGCTGCCGCCAAATCATGGCCCACGGATTGTCGCACGCTGAGACCAGCGGAACGCCCTCGAGCACGCCAGCCTGGCTGCAAAACGACTCGCTTGTGAAGGGCAGGCACGCGAGGCTCTCTTGTTCTGCGGTGGTCAAAGGCCGCACCTTGTCATACAGGCCCGGAATCGCGATACGCCCCGAATCATCGGTCAGCGACGCCAGAATTTTCGCCATCGCGAGCCCAGCATCCGGCAGCGGCCCGCCAAGCGAACCGGAATGCACCGATTGCCGCAGGGAAGACACCTCGATTTCGACGACGCAAAGACCGCGCAGGCTGGTCGTGATGGACGGAAGACCCACATCGAAATTGCCCGTATCGGTCAGCACCATCACATCTGACTTGAGCCGGGACAGATGCCGGTCGATAAATTCGGACAAGTGCGTCGAACCGGCTTCCTCCTCACCCTCGATCAGAACCTTCAGGTTGACCGGCAAGGACTGGCCCGCCGACAGGTACGACGACAGCGCCGAGCTGTGCAAAATGATCCCCGCTTTGTCGTCGGCAGTCCCGCGACCGTACAGGCGACCGTCTCGCTCGACCGGTTCAAACGGCGGTGTGTTCCATGCGGAAACCTCGCCCGCCGGTTGCACGTCATGGTGAGCGTACAAAAGCAACGTCGGTTTGCCGGGCGCGTGTAGGTAGTCCGCATACACATAGGGATGAACGCCGGGCAATTGCAAAATCTCGACGTGTTCAAAACCGCGCGAAAACAACAGTTCGGCGGTTTTTTGTGCGCTCCGTTCGACCTCTTCTTTGGCAAAGCCGTCAAAGCTGACCGACGGAATCCGCACAAGCGAACACAAGTCATCCAAAGACTGCTTGCGGTTCTGCTCAAAAAACGACAGGGCTTGCTCGCAAGCCGGGCTGGGAGAAGACATGGGGCTCCTTGTTTTTGCTTTCTGGCTCTTGGGACTACTTGGAAACCTTGGTGACAAAGCCTGCGGCGACGTCCTTTTGAAACTGGACGCCAGCGAGGGTGTCGATGGCGCGTTTTTCGCGGCCAATGGTCGAAAGGAAATACGCGGTCATGTATTTCACGGACAGGGCGTTCGTGCGCTCTTTGGGGGCCGTTCCGCCTTTGCAAAACCCACATGTTCCGCAGGCTCCGGGGTCGTCCACAAAATCCATGTGCGCCGCACCGACGACGGTGATGGCCAATGCCGGGGACGGACCCACGCGATACAGCACTTCATAGTTTGAGTCGCCGGGAGCACACGGCGGCGTGCCCGTTTTGCTCACGACTTCGCCCAGATACCCAATCGGAACCCCCGGCGGGAGTTTGATGGACGACATGCCTTTTTCGGCACGCGGATCGCGCTGGTCCACAGGATCTAAACCCCACAGTGCTTTGACACGGGCATCGGTCTGCGCGACGAGAAAACTGATTTTTCCGCCCAGCGAATGGCCCGCAAGTCCCACGCGATCTTTGTCGAGCCTGCCGGCAATCCTTCCGGCATCCGAGCCCGTCGGAGACAACAAAAACGTAATCAGCGCAACGGTGTCATCGCGATATCGGGCGTGGTTCCACTCATTCGGAGATTTTTGCAAAAACGCAACCACGCCCCAACTGGCCATGCGCTCGGCGTGGCGTTTGTATTGCTTTCGATCCGTCGAAAAACCAGGTGACACAATCACCCACGGCATCGCACCCAGTGCTTTGGTGATCTCTTTTCCGTCGGTACTCGGACCACACGCGGTCAGTTCGATGCGGGCACCGTTCGCCGTCACCGTCGAATCGAAACACACCGTCGAATGCGGCCCATTTTTGGACAGATCGAGCGGTTGTTCGGCAACCATGTCCGCGTTTCCATGGGCCAAATCCTCGCGCGGATCGACGGACATATCGCCCGGCTCAACTGAAAGATCCTTGCGGCGTTCGTTGTCCTGCGGATCGCCGCACACGTCGGGGTCGAGGCAATACTCAGGATTGGTAGATTGGCAACCAGCCAGCAGGAACACAGCCAAAAACGGCACGGCCCAGCGGTTTCTCATCGCGACACTCCTTCGTTCCTTTGGTTGTTTTGTGCAAAACAGGCGTCTCGCCCAAGGACAAACGCGGCGGCATCAAACCGCACCCTTTTGCGCTTCGTCAAGCCATGGCGGATCGGGAAAGCGGGGCAATCCCGCGATTTCGTTCCTCTTTGCGATGTTGTCCGGCACACGGCTCGTTTTAGGATGCCGCCCATGACACATCGCCTGACACGTCGGATGTTGTTTTTTCTGGGGCTTTTTGCGCCGTGCAACATGGGGGAACCGCCCGCACACGCCGAAGGCATTCACACCACGTACCTTTGGCATTTGGAGCAGCCGATTTATTGGCCTGCGAAAAACGCCTCGGGTTTGCGGTACCAGAATGCGTGGGAATCGATCCAGGCCAAGCGCGCTGGTGCCAAACATCCAAAAGACAACCTCGAGGAGATTTTTGGCAAAGACGATCGGGTCGCGATTTACCAGTGGCGAGCCAAAGATTCGCTGTCATCAATGCTCCCGTTTCCCGAGGCTGGCGCGCAACTTACGTATGCCGGTGTGCTGGTTGAAAACATCTCGGCGCTCGGTGCCGCAAATCAGCTTGGGTATTCGCCCGCATGGAATCAGGCGCTGCGACAAACGCGGAGCCAAAAAACGTCAGGCGGCAAACAGCGGCTCGACTTTTTGCAGTTCAGTTTTCATCACGGTCTTCTGCCTCTGCTCGATCCCGAGGTCGCAAAAGTGGAGCTTCTTTTGCATCAACGGATTTTCCCGGACGCTTTTTCGGACAACAACCTGTCGAAAGGTCTTTTCCCGCCGGAAATGGCGTTTTCGGAACACCTGATTCCAGTGTTGAAAGCCGCAAACATCGATTGGGTCGTGGTGTCGAACGCGCACTTGTCTCGGGCTTGCGCGGACTATCCGTATGTCGCGGGCAGCGGCGGAGACAACTTGCCTCCGCCGAACTTTGCGGACGTGCAAAACCCGGCGCAAAAAAACTACAACCGGATTTCGATCGACCGAGGCGTCTCACCCGCAAACGCCGTCCCCTTTTCGTATGTGCCGCATTACGCGCGGTACGTGAATCCAGAAACCGGTGAAGCCAACCGCGTCGTGGTCGTCCCAGCGGCAATGGGAGAGTCTTGGAAAGATGGTTACGCCTGTTTTTCTCCCGACCAACTCGATCCATTGGGACCGTTTGCGGACCCGAAAAAACCGCCGCTCGTGGTGATGGCGCATGATGGGGACAATGCGTTTGGGGGTGGGTACTCGTACTACATGGAATGCGTCCCGAATTTCGTGAAAGCCGCCGTGACAAAGGGCTACGTTCCGACGACGGTTGCGCAGTATTTGAGCGATCATCCGGTCGATGACAAAGACGTTGTACATGTCGAATCAGGGGCGTGGCTGAATGCGGATGGGGATTTTGGTTCGACGCAGTTTTTGAATTGGAATTGGCCGCTCGTGAACAAATCGGGGCAAGTGGACATCCCGGCGGGTTTTGCGGCAGATGAACGCGGCTGGGCCGTGATTGTCGCAGCAACGAATTATGTGCGGACAGCGACGGCAGTGGCGGGCATGCCGGATTTGTCTCTGGTGCTGTATCCAGAGCGCGGCGGAACGGATGTTTCGCGTGCGTGGCACTTTCTGCTCGGGGCGCTCGACAGCGGTTTTATGTATTATGGCGAGATCCTGGACATGATGTTAAAGCCCGTCGTCGCGTGCAATGAAGCGGTCGAGCAAGCAAAAAAAGTTTTGCAAAAGCCGGACGCGAAAGACACGGTGGGACCGACGATTTTTTTGCCGCAGCGGTATCCCGACAATCCGGGTGGATTGAATTTCGGCCCTCTGTACCGATACCAAAAAGTGCAAGCGCCCCCGGACTTTTGGGTATGGACGTTTGCACATGATGTGTCAGGGATTCGGGAAGCGCGGCTTCTGATTCGCGTCGATGCAGACGGCACAAATCCGCTTTCGGACGATGCGAACGAAACGTTTTCGGGGGGAATAGGGGTCTCGGCGTGGCGAACCGTGGCGCTGCAAAAAAGGGTGTTTCCCAAAGACCATCCGTTCGGTGATCCGAATTTCGATACGTCAATCTTGCCGACGGTGATTGCCGACGAATACTTTGTGCAGGTCACGGGATATCAAAACGTCCTGCTGGATTACTTTGTCGAAGCGACCGATGAAAAGGGAAACGTGAGCCGTTCTCCGATTCAACACGTCGTTGTGGGTGATCCGAAAGGCACCCCCGTTGTGCCAAATGACACGACTTTTCCAGATGGAGGCACAGACACCGCCGATCTGGGCGTGGGCGACGCAAGCCAGCAGCCCCCAAACCCACCAGGAGAGGAGTCTCCCGGTTGTCATTGCAACACTGTGCAAACCCACGCGTCTTTTCCGAAAGGAATCGCGTTTGGGGGGTTGTGTTTTGGGGGTTTGTGGGCTGTTTGGGGGTCGCGCCGGATCAGAAGAAGAAAGCACGGAATGTGAAAACCGGTCGGCAGTTTTGGGATGGCCTGTGACGCTTTCTTGCATGTTTCCAAAACCCGAACAGGTAGCGCGAGCACTTTCGCTGTTCGTTTTTTGCGTGCTCTTGTTTCAGGGAACGGCGTGGGCGCTGCGAACAGGGATTTCTCACTTGCGGTTTGGGAGTGGATGGACAGGGCCCCTGTTTGAAACATGGCAGTCATGGGGAGTGATTGTGGGATCGCAGGTTGTGGGTTTTGGGGTCCCCTCGATTGTGTGTCTGTTCGTGCTCCGAAACACATCGACAGACACCTCCTCCTTGGGCTCTGCGGAGCCTGTTACAGAGCGGCTGGGAACGATTGCGCGACACATGGCAGCAGGTTCGTTGCTGGGCGGCGTGCTGTTCTATGTGTTGTCTTTTTGGTTGGCCCCAATTTGGGAACCGTTTGTGCGGCTGTCGGAACAAGAGCGCGCGTTTCTTTCGGAATTGCTGGCACCCAAAACCGGTCTGCGGCCTGTGTGGGCGGATTTGTTTGCGTTCGCGCTGGTTCCAGCGGTTTGCGAGGAACTCCTGTTCCGGGGTGCTCTGTTGCGTCTTTTGTGGGCAAAAGAGAAGGATTCCGTTTGCACAGACGGATCTCCGCAAGACAGGTGTGCGCAAAAGGCGCGGGTGTATGTCGCTGTGCTTCTGTGTGCGGGGCTTTTCGCGCTCGTGCATGGATCGGCGGGTCGGTTTCTGCCGACGTTGTGTTTGGGGGTCGCGTTTGGCGTTGCAGCGTCGGCATCGGGTTCGGTGCTTTTGGCCATCGCAATGCATGGTCAAAACAACCTGCTGGTGGTGCTGTTGGCTCGACGCGGCGTGTGGTCTGTTTCCGAAGTGAGACCTGCGATCAAATGGGCGTTTTTGCCTTGTGCCGCGCTGGCTGCGTGGTTCGCGATGAGGTTGGTCTTGCCGACGCTCCGCTTTCGTTTCTTGATGTCGAAGGAAGGGAAAAAAGAAAACGGCTCGTGATAGGCTAAAAAGAGTGTCCAAGCCGAGCAACGCGCCGAGACCTGTTCCCCCTGCCGCCGAGCCCACGAGCCCCGGCGCAAGTCCTGACCCAAGCCCAAGCCACACGAAAGACCGCGCCACACAAAGCGACGACGCATCCGAGGCTGAACACGCGGATTTTCTGCGCGAACCGATGCCAAACGAGCTGCTTTCGGCGGTCGAGCATGCGATCGATAGGCCGGCGCGCGATGTGCCTTCGATGAAACTCGCTCGGACGCTGGAGGAAGCGGGTCCGAGGACGTTTGTCTATATCGACAGCCACGGAACGGTGCGGCCCCCGTCGCAGTATCGAATGATGCAGGCGGTGTCGTACACGATGCTCGGGACGATTCTGCTGGGGGGCACAGTTCTTTACACGTATTTGTGGGGCGCGTTGGGGCTTTTGTTTCCGCTCGTGTTTGGGTCACTGGTCGGGCGGAATTTGTTGGTCACACGGCGGATCAATCAGGCCGCTCTTTTGTCGTCGCACGACCGACTCGACGAAGCAGAGGCGATTCTGCGCAAACTCCTGCGGCAAAAAGTGCTGGGGCGACGGTTGCGGGCGCTGGTCCATCACAATTTGGGCGCGGTCGCCACACGACGGGGCGATCACACCGAGGCACTGTCGCAGCTTCGACAAGCCATTGGCCTGTATCAAGTGTCGTGGCGCAAAAGTCCGCATCTTCGTTCCTGTCAGTACGGGGAAGTCATCGCGCTGTGCAATGTGGGCCAAGTGTCGGAAGCGCGGGAACGGCTGGGGCAGATCAAAACCGAGGACATGGGCGACTATTTGCGGCTCAAGTTCTGGACGACCGAGATGTACGTGCGCTTTTGTTCGGGGGAAGCGCCTCCGTCGGGAAATGAACTGTGGGAGCGATCGGAACGGGCGCTGAAAATCACGGCTTCTTCGGCTCTTTTGGCGTTGTGTGCGTGGGCGTACACCAAAACTCAACCAGCGGATTGCGACATGGCGTGGCACCTTCTGCGCGAATCGCTGGACCGCCTGGACAACGAACCGCTGGCTCGCATCATGCCCCGTCTGTGGTCGTGGATGATGCAGAACCGCTCGGCGGCGGAAACGGCTGCCTGACAGGAAAGGATGGCGTGGCGGATGCAGCTCGCGCGGCGATGGTCGGCACAGGATGAAGACGCCTCGGCAAAGGAACGGGCGCTCGTCGCCATTGATTCACGGGGTGCGGTGGTTTCTCCGCTGCGACGCCATGCGGGCCGAGCGGCCATTTACGGAGCCCTCACGATTCTGTCGGGGATCGGGGCCTGTTCGCTTCTGTCGGGCGATCCTCTCGTCTTGGCACTGAGTTTGGTGGGCACAGCAGCGTGGGGACACGGTCTTTTGGTCACGCATTGGCTGGAGCAAGCGTCAGCGTTCATTCATTCGGCGCGGCTTGACGAAGCAGAAAAAATCCTGTTGCGGTGTCTGCGTCCGCCGTGGGGTTCGGAAACCGTGTGCGGCCATGCTCATCTGCGTCTTGCGACGGTGGCGACCAACCGTGGCTTGCACGAGGAGGCGCTTTCCCACGCGCGAAAAGCGGCGCAGTATTTTGAGAGCGAATATCCGCCGCAGCCTCAGTTTTTGCGCCTTGTCAAACTTCAAGAAGTTCGGGCGCTTTTGTCGAGCGGAAAACTTGCCGAGGCGAGGCGTGTTTTTGCAGCTTTGGGCCCGGCACCCGACGGAGACTACCTGCGCGCACACCACTTCCAAACCGAGTTGTATTTGGCGCTGTGCGAAGGCCAGATTCCCTTTTTGGATGACGATTTGTGGGAACGCGCTCGGCTGGCGCTGCATACGGACCACGCTCCGGCGCTTTTGGGACTGTGTGCTTGGGGTTTTTCGCGTTTGGGAGAAGAAGACACCGCCGCAGAATTTCAGGTGCTGTGCAAAAAACGGTGCCGCGAACCGATGGACAAGACGCTTCCGCTGTTGGCCCGTTATCTTTCGCAGCACACATGAGCCAAGATCGTTTCACCGAAAATCCGTTCTACGTGCTTGGTCTTTTGCCGGAATGCAGCCGCGCGGAAATGGAACGTGAAGGGCAAAAGCTGCTTGGCATGCTCGAATTGGGTTTGCCTGCCGCGCAGACGTACAAAACGCCGCTTGGTGCCGCCCAGCGCGATTCTGACAAAGTGCGCCAAGCCATGGCTGAGCTACGCGACCCGCACAAACGGCTTTTGCACGAGGTGTGGGCGCTTTTGCCAGCCGAACCGCTAGAACCCGCGTCCAACGAACCTGCGAGCGGCGTGCCCGGACCCTGGCCGGATGCAGCGTCCGCGCTCGGTTTTGGAGTCAAAAAGTGAGCATCGGTGCCCTGGCGCTGATCGTCTTGCTGTTGGTCAAAGCCGCTGGAAAAGATGCGCGCGAATCGGATCAGGCGCATTTGGCGCTGCGGATGACGATGACGATTTTGGGATACACGCTGTTCGTTTGGGGCGCGTTGCACGGAATTTCGCTGCTTCAACAAGGCGAACACCTTGGCTGGCTTTTTTTTGCGCTATTGCCGTCGCTGGCATTGCTGCTGCTTTTGCTCGCGTGGCCCACGGCAGTCATCGAAAAAATCTTGGTGCCAAAAGGCCTGGTCCGAGCGACGTATTACACCGCTCTTGTGCTGCTGTGGCATGTGCCTGACCGACGAGGACAAGCCCTTCTGCTGGCCCATCGCGCACTTTTGCACGCGCCCCCGTTGTGCAACACAGACGAAGACGAGGCCTTTCTCGCAAAACGGCTGGCGTTGGTGTCGCAAGGAGCCGCCGCACTTTTGGCCGCAGCGATGCAGCTTGCCCGAACGCAGGGTCTTGCGCAGGCCGTGCCGCTTTTGCGTTGCGTCGATACGCTGGACCCGAAACTGCAAAATCCGTGGGCGATGGAAACCGCGCACGAGTTGCTTGTCGTCGAAGCCATCTCGCGCGGAGATTGGCCCAAAGCGGCATCGCACAAAGCTGGCGTGTTTTCGTCTCCGCTCACGCATTTTTTGGGAGATTGCGCGCGTGTCTTTGTATCCAAACCGGATGGCGCACAAGCAGCGAACTTGGCCGATCGGATAGACTGGCGGACACACTGGCAGCGACTTTCTGCCGAACAGAGACAGCATCTTCAATGGCTGCTCGCACGAGCCCAAAACCATAGACCGCAAAAAACAGGGTCTTCCGAATTGAACATGTCAGAGCGACCTCGCATCGAACTCGCGCTGGCCGCACTTACCCGGTTGTGGCTCGCTCCGCCGCATGCGACTGATCCATCCCGACTTCGCGCCGTCGGAGAAACCTGGGATCAGGCTTTATCCGACAAAGCCCTACAACAAAAACTGCTCACCCGTGCGCTTGCGCTGGGCATTCCGGGCGCGGAACAAAAAGCGAAAGACACGCTGCGGGCTCAGGTCGTCGCGACGCTGCGCGGCTACCTTGCCCAGGGCGCTGTTTCGATGGAGAAGCTGTTTCCCGACGGGAAAATGCCCGCAAAAAGCGTCCTTCTCGAGGCTTCGCTCGCTGTGCGTGCCGAGTTTTTGGAAAAATTCGAGGCGCTCACCGGGAAATTGGAAGAGCGCACCCTCGATAAGCGCGCGTTGCCGTGGCTCGACGAATGGCGCGAGTGGGCGCAAGTTCGCGACGCTTATCAGCGCATCGACGATTTCGGAGGTCTCGAAGCGCGTCGGTTGGCGTGGACCTCGCTGCATCGGCAAGCGAACAATTGGGCGTGTTGGCTATGGAATGAACGCAGCGAAAAAGTGCTCGCGAACGCCGTGTTTCGCTTTTTGGAACGAGAAGCCGAAGCACTCGGCGACGATCGCTCGCTCCAACTTGCGCGCAAAAACGTCGGTTCGGGGCTTTGAAAAAACCGCAACCCGCTGCACCGCAAAGTGTTGTTTGATAGAAACCTGCGCGTGCGAGTCAAACAGCAACAAACCATTGGCGTCATCATGGGCGGCCCGTCTGCGGAACGGGAAATCGCGCTTGCGTCTGGACGGCGTGTGTTTGAAGCACTGTCGTCGCGAGGCCATCGCGTCGTCGCGATCGATTGGAGAGGCTCGGACCAAAACCTCTGGTCGGACTTGCGACGGGAGTTTGTCGATGTCGCCTTTCTCGCGCTGCACGGAACGCTTGGGGAAGATGGTTGTGTGCAAGGCTTGCTCGAATGCGCCGGGATTCCGTACACAGGTTCGGGAGTTCTGTCGTCGGCGTTGGCCATGGATAAAGTGGCTTCTCGACGGGTATTCGACGAAGCCGGAATTGAAACGCCGCGTTGGACCGTGTACCGAGGCCCAGCCGACCTCGCTCGGATCGGTTTTCCGCTCGTCGTGAAACCGTCAAGAGAAGGTTCTTCGCTCGGCATCTCGCTGGTTCGCGACGAAAAACAGTTCCAACCCGCACTGGATGTGGCCGGGAAACTACACGGTGTCGTCCTGATTGAAGAATTTGTCGCGGGCCGGGAAATCGAAGTGGCCGTCCTCGATGGAGAAGTGCTCGGCGATGTCGAGGTCCATCCGCCGGGCGAATTTTATGACTACGCCGCCAAATACACCCACATAGGCACACAGTACCTTGTACCTGCCCCTCTGTCGTTGGCGGAACGACAGCTTTGCCACGATTTGGCTCGTCGAGCACATTCGGCGCTCGGTTGCGCCGGTGTCACGCGAACTGATTTGTTGCTTTCGCCGACAGGCCGCGCGGTTTGCCTCGAAGTGGACACGCTGCCGGGTCTCACCGACCGAAGCCTTCTACCCAAAATTGCACTTCAGGCCGGGTTGGCTTTCGGGGATCTGTGCGAGCGGATTTTGGCAACCGCGTCGCTCAAAGCCTGAATCCCCGTCGAAAACACGCTTTCCACGACCACCGGAGGGTTTCCATGATTCGTGTGCTCGATTTTGCGACGGAAAACGGTCTGCCGATGGTCCGCGAGACCCAAGGCGAAGCCGCGCACGCTTTGGCCTGCCCGCCGCCACCGGGCACGGTGCGATGGGTCGATGTTTCCAGGCAAACGCCAGATGACTTGGACATCATCGCGCGCGGTTTTCATTTTCACCCACTCGCCGTCGAGGACTGCCTTCATTTCGACCAGCGTCCGAAGCTGGAGGAATACGCGGGTACGTCTCCCTACCTGTTCGTCGTGACGCACAATTTCAACATTTTGCCCAGCACGCTGAACGTCCGCACCGACGAAAATTCGCTGCACATGCCGCGTCTTTTGTGGGCCGAAAGCCGTTCCCAAATGGTCGCGCTGGCGATGCTCGAGAACCACGCGTTTTTGGGACAAAACTACCTTGTCACCGTCCACGACGAACACAGCCCCGCGCTGACGCAAACGTGGCATCGCGTCAAAAGCGATCCGTCTCTTTTTTCCCGAGGCCCAGACTTTGTTTACTACTTGCTCGCCGACGGACTTTGCGACGCCAATTTTCCAGTTTTGGAGCAGCTTGGCGACATCTTGGACGAATTGGAGGAATCGCTTTTTGAAAATCCCAGCCGCGCCGATCTGCACCGCATTTATTCGCTGCGAAAAACCCTCGTCTCGATGCGCCGCGTGCTTTCGCCACAACGCGATGTCATCGGCAATTTGGCGCGCCACGGTGGTTCTGCGTGCGTCAGCGACAAAACCGCGCCGTATTTCCGCGACATTTACGACCACCTGACCCGCGTTTTTGAAAGCATCGAGGCCGGGCGTGACTTGCTTGGAAACTGCGTCGATGCCTACATGTCGGCGGTCGGTCAACGCACCAACGAAATCATGAAACAGCTCACGATTTTGTCCGCGTTGCTTTTGCCCGTCACGTTTCTGACGGGACTTTTCGGGATGAATTTCGAGATGATGCCGTTCAAATCCCAAACGGTGTTTTCGCTCGTGCTGATTCTGATGTTCGGTTTTGTGCCCGGCGGCATGTTTTTGTGGTTTCGCAAAAAGGGCTGGCTGGGCAACAGCTCTCTCGAGGGCATTTCACCGCGTGACAGCGGACGACATCTCACCAAAAAAGGCTGACGGTTCCGCTTCCTCGACGACGACATTCCGTTCCCCCCGAGCGTCCAGCAGTCTTTTCGCAAAACGAAACGCGACCTCGCGCGTCGTCACCGACGAGTCAGCGCCTTCTTCCACCAAACTCGTCACTTCGGGTTTCTTTACACCGCACGCCGCAAACAAACCGCGCCGAAACGGCTGGGTCGCTGCCCGGGTCACATTGAACGACAAACCGTGAATCGCCACTTGATGCTCGACGTGAACGCCGATCGCTCCGAGTTTTTTTTGCGCCACCCAAATCCCGACTGGATCTTTCTTACATGTCGCCGCAACACCCAGGTCTACCGACACCGACACCGCCGCGTGGGCCAGCCAATCCACATGCCCGACGACGCCTCCTCGCAAACGACAAATCGGATACACGACGAGCTGTCCAGGCCCGTGAAACGTCGCTTGCCCGCCTCGTTCGATGCGCGCGACGGAAATTCCCTGCGCCGCAAGTGTTTCGACCGACACCAACAAATCCGCCGCCGTCGCACGATGTCCCAACGTGACCACCGGCTCGTGTTCCAGCAAAAGCAGCGTCTCTTCCCCACCGTCGAGAACCCGTCCGCGCAATTCCTTTTGCAGCGCCCAAACCGGTTCATACAGCACTTTCCCGAGCCACAACGCCCGCATCAGAACTTGCGCGGGTCCGTTCCCGGTTCTGCGTAAACCGTGGACCACAGACTTGCTTCCTGCGCCGGGGGAGCTTGTTCGGCAAACTGCACAGCCTCGGTCACGTCGCTGCGAACCTGCGCGTCGATGGCCGACAATTCTGCCTCGGGAAGCACTCGCAACAGCCGTTTTCGAGCCAGCTCGATCGCGTCCCGTTTTTTCCACTGCTCGATTTCTTCTTTCGTCCGGTAATTGCCGGGGTCCGACATCGAATGCCCGCGATACCGATACGTTTCGATTTCGATCAGCGACGGCACGCCACCCGTCCGCGCCCGATGGACCGCCGCCGAAATCCGGTCGCGCACTTCTAGCACGTCATCGGCGGAAAAACGGTCTCTCTCCATCGCAAAACCCGCCGCGCGCAACGTGATGTCTTTGTCTGCCAGCGTTCGTTCCAGCGGAGTGCCCATCGAATACTGGTTGTTCTCGACGATAAACACGACCGGTAGCTTCCACAGCCCCGCGAGCGACAATCCCTCGAAAAACGCGCCTTGGTTGACCGCTCCGTCGCCCAGAAAGCACAACGTCACTTCATCCAGGTTCCTGTATTTGCTCGCAAAGGCCACGCCTGCCGCGAGCGGCGTCTGAGCACCGACGATGCCGTATCCGCCCAGAAACCGATGCGCGGCGCTGAACATGTGCATCGACCCGCCCATTCCTTTGGAACAACCCGTGTCTTTCGCCAAGAGTTCTGACAAAACCGCCTTCGCAGCGTCGAGCGTCACGCCCGCCTTTGCCATGAAATGACCGTGTTCTCGATACGAACCGACCATGTAGTCCGTCGGACGCAGCGACAGCGCAGCCCCGACGCAAACCGATTCTTGTCCGATGGCGAGGTGCAAAAAGCCGCCTATTTTGCCCTGTCCATATGCTTTCGCTGCTGCTTCTTCGACGCGACGAATCAGCAACATTTGCCGATACGCCCCGCGCAACACCGGTACGTCCGCAGGATCGGTCGGCCTGTCCGCGACGGGAAGTTCAGCTTGCGCCACAGGCAAAGGGGCAGAGGTTGTCTCCATGCTCCGCACTATATCAAGCGCACCCCAAGCAGGAAGCAACTAGTTTTTGCAACAAAGAACGCCGTTTTCGCTAGATGTGTTCTCGGTTGATTTTGCAAGAGTGTCATTGGCCTTCAATACTTTGAGTAAGGTACTGTCGGTACCAATGATTGCTCGATTGAACCCACCACAAATTGAGCTTGCTTTCTGCTGGTTGTCAGGAGATGTCCCGCAACCTGCAAATCCACGATCCCATAAATTATTATTCGATCCACAGTCAAGCCTATTCCCGTTTGCCTTATACACTCCTACGTCAGCAAAAAAGAACCCGCTCTTTGCATTGCAAATTCCCAGATTCACAGCAGATGCATCTTTGCATATCGAATAGCCAGTTGCGCAGAGTCCAGACGCAAGTTGCGATTGATCCCATTTCCCTGGACAAGCCCAAACTTTGCCTGTTCCAGAACCACTCACATCACTACCATTTGTGCCAGAGCAACCTGGCGTTGGATTCGGTGTGGGAACGGGAACATCGCCCGGAACTTTGCATTCTCCAGTCGAGCAAGTGTACCCATCGGGGCACGCACGGTCGGCATCACATTTGAACGTGATTCCCGACAAGTCGGGAGCGAAACAACCCATCAACAAAGCGATCGGAAGAACAAGCGATTTCCTCATTGTCGATACTCCAATTCATGTGAATAAAAACCAGAAGGCCAGAAGGATTAAAAGACAGTGAACGCTAGAACCGGCCAACAACTGCGAGACCGTTTCCAGTTGGAAGAATTTGTGCGCTCGGCGTTTGAGCCGGAGTTGTTGTGCTTGTGTTGTGTTTGCTTCTTAAATAAAGCCAGTATCCGGTCCATGCAGCGCCACCGGCCAATGCGACTCCTCCCAATACATCAAACGCTATCGCTGTGTTATTCAGCGCATTGCCTTTGTTCACCAAATTTGATACGTCGCCTGTCCAATACCGGCCTTGTGCGGAAGCCACTTCGCTTTGTGTCGATAAGGCCGCTGCCCCCGTTCCAATGCCAATAGCCAAAAACACAACACCCGCGCCAAGTGTCGCCAGCGCCGGGATCGGAGGCATTTTGGCGTACCCCTTGAGCCACGTCGGGCCGCCATCCAACGCCAGGGATGGGGCTACCACGAGCGCTGTTTGGGGCGCGCCTTGTTTCAGTTGCCCGATTTTGATTTTCACGTCCTCAGCGTCGGGAGGGTTCGAGGCCAAATACCGCTCGTAGTACCCCAGGGCTTCCTCGTTGCGCCCTTGCTTTTCTGCGGTTCGTCCCAAGTTGAACAAAAAAGCAGACAGACGAGACAGCTCGTATGCCGCTTTGAATTCAGCTTGCGCGGCGGCGTAGTTGCCTTCCTGAAAAAACCGCGCGCCGGAATCGAAATGTTGCTTGGCGGCAGCCATTTCAGCGTCGGTGGGCGGTTTGGTGGCCTGTTGCGCCGGATCTCCCGAGGATTGAGGCTTTGCGAAAGCGGGAACCGCGAACAAAAGAAAACCTGCCACGGCTCCCCCACGAAGCCAGTGCGCAGAAAAAGCGGGTGCCAAGGTCGTTGTCCAGTTGAAAAAATAGAGAGCCACGTTGCGAATATATCACGGTTGTTGGTGTGTTTGCGCTGGTGTTTCAAGCCCCACCTCGACGGTGGTTGGCACACGCGCTGCTGTATTCACTCGCCGCAGAAGTGGACCCAACCCGTTTCCGTCGGAAGTGATCCGCACGGTTTCGCAAAAGAGTGCGAGGCAGCACACGAAAACGGCGCGAGCCCTCGCAAACAGGTGCGCATTCGCACAAACGGAATCTCGGGTCTTCGCGACGAAACACCCTGAAAAACCGGACAACCATGAAGACAGAACCAACAGAACAGACCCAAGACCAACTCTCATCGGCGGCGGACGCGTCGAATGTGTTCGACGTAATCATCGTTGGAGGCGGCGTGACCGGCTGCGCGATGGCGGCGGCGCTGGCAACCGAACACCGAAGCATTTTGGTGCTGGAGGCCCGTACAAAACACAAACCGCGTTTTGCCGGCGAGCTATTGCACCCAACGGGAACGCAAGTTCTGGATGATTTGGGATTTCTGCCGACGCTGAGACGGCACGGCGGTGTCGATGTAGACGGTTTTGCCGTCGTGAAATCGCCGGGTTCGCCTGTGACGAAATTGCCCTACTCGGAAATCGCCGGAAATCGACCGACCGGTTTTGCAATGGAACACCGCGATCTCGTCGACGGAATGCGTGCGTGGGCGCAAAAACAGCCCGGCGTCACGTTTCGCAAAAGCGAGCAGGTCGAGAGCTTGATTCGTGCCGCAGATGGTCGCGTCTGTGGCGTGACGACGAAAACAGGTACGTTCCGTGCAAAACTCGTTTTGGGATGCGATGGGCGGCACTCCAAAATGCGTGCGCTGTTGGGTTTGTCTGAGCAGGCGCGGCTTCTTTCGTTTTCGGTGGCGATGCGTCTGCCCGACGCGGCGAAGCTGCTCCCTTGCCCGACATTTGGTCACATTTTCCTGGGGGCTTGGGGACCGATGTTGATCTATCCCATCGGAGGTCCTTCCGGCGAAAAGGATGCGCGTGGTTGCTTCGACGTGTCTTCCGAATTGTCAGGGGGACCACAAGGTGCCATCGAGCTTTTGCGACGAGAATACGCCCAACATTTGCCCGCATCGCTCGCGGCTGCGTTGCTCGATTCGCTGGCCAAAGAACCTCCGCAAATTGCGGCGAATGAAGCGATCCGAACCGAAAACGCCGTCGCGCACGGTGCCGCCATCGTCGGAGACGCAGCCGGATGTGCGCATCCTCTGACAGCGGCAGGCATGACGGTTTGTTTCACCGACGCAAGCCGACTCGGAACATTGCTTTCATCGATAACGGATTTTGGCGATGAAACGGCTGTCGATGCCGCGCTGCGACAGTACGAGATCGAACGGTATCGTTTCGTGCGCGTCCGCGAGCTGCTCACCGACGCGCTGTACGAGGTGTTTCGCGGCACGGAACCTGGAACGCGCGCTCTTCGGGAGGGCATTTTTCGTTATTGGGAGGGCAATCGCGCCGCCCGAGCCCGCTCGATGGCGTTGCTGTCTGGCGCAGACTCCCGACCCAGCGTTTTTTTGCGCGAGTATCTGTCCGTGATCGGTTTTTCAACGAGCGCGGCGCTTTGGGGGGAAACCGATCGACCTGCCAAGGACAGTTCTCCGTTGCGCGAACGAATCGACTCGCTGTGGGGCCTCGGCCAAAAAAGCGTGGAAAAAGCCCACCTCGTTTTCAGCGATGTCCGACGAGAATTTTTACGGGCTAGGAATGTATCCGCACCTGCGTCTTGAGAAATTCAATGATGTCTGCGGATTCGTAAAGGGGTTTGCCGTTCACAAACAAACAGGGGACTTGGCGGCTGCCCCCGACGTTCACAAGTTCGGCAAGGGCCGCTTTGTCTTTGCGAATGTCACGCATGGGTAGAGACAAACCCAGTGCATCGGCTGCGACGAACACCCTTTGGCAAAAGGGGCATGTCTCATACTGGTAAAGGAGAAGGGAAAGGGGGTTCCCCTGTGGATCGAAAAAGGTCTGGGCCATGCCCGCACTTTACCAAAAAGCAGCCTCACAACACCACGCGATACCCGACCCCCAGCGTGAGCGAACCGACAGAGCCGTCCCCTGTAGACTTCTGTGCGATACCAGCCCACAAGAACTGAAACTCTCCAAACAGCCGTCCGGGCCCGAGCATGTAGTTCACACCGATGGGCACACCCACGCCGACTTGCGTCGAGGTTTCAACTGTCTCGAGGATGGTTTGACCACCTGCGACGCCTCCTGAAATCGTGCGGACGGCATACACGCGCGGCCCAATACCGACGTAAGGCAGCACCTTCCCGAGCGGCAAATTGGCCAAAAGAGTCACACCGATCAGAAAGTGTTGTTCGGTCGAGTTGTAGTCAAATGCACCCCCAGGTACGCGGGTGTCGGCAATCCCACTGCCGCTCGTCGAGGGCATCGTGAACGCAAAGGATGCCGTGACGCCCAGAATCCGGCGACCGTAGGGCAGAAGATATCCGGCCTCGAGTTCGGGCAGAATGTGCGTTCCCAGCGGCGAGAACGCCTGCGGCAAAAGAACACCCAGTTTCAACCCAACAAGCATCGCTCCTTTGTCCCCAGGAGGAATTTGCGCCGTCGAAGGCACATTCCGATCCGCGTACGCCAAAGAGCCCCACAACAGCAGTGAGACGGTGGAAAACATCCTCAACCAACGTGTGTACGTATTCATCGGCTCCCCCGTCCGTTACCAAATGGTCTGTTCGGTTGTGTTTTGGGCGCTGTTCACGCCACCGTTTGCACCCCCGAGTTGATAGATGAAAGCACTTTCCATCGCCGTCCCAGCCAGGGCGCGAGTCAGTTTGAGGGTGCCACTCCCAAGCGCGTTAAAATTGGCCAGGCTCGTCGCTGTATTCAAATTCGCACTGTCCGAGTTGGTCACGGCAGCACCGGCTTGGAACCCCCCGAACGTCATCATTTGATTGTTGACCAGCGCGACCCCTGAAGCAGGCCGTTTCATACCAGACCCAGACGATGCCGTCGAAAACGCCGCCAACACACCGCCCGCTTGCACTTTCGCAACCTCGACCGTGCCATCCAGCGTCGTCACCGACGTGGTAGAACCCGCAGAGACATACAGATAGGTATCATTTCCCGTGATCACACTGTTTTGAGCTGCGGTTCCAGCGACGGCAGTAAGCGCCCACCGGGCCCTCATTGTACTTGCCGAAGCAGACCACGTTCCGACGTTCTGGCCCCCTGTCACCAAGGTGATGGGCAGAACCTCGATACCAGAAAGGGACGTTGGGGTTGCGATCGTTCCGCTGTTTCCGCCCGTTGCATACAGATAGTACTTGGACGCATCGCCTGGGTCTTGCGCGATCGCTGCACCGGCCCCTATTCGTGCGGTTGCAAGCTGTGGGAGTGTCTTCCAGACGCCTGTTGCACCCAGCGGATAGGGGGATGCCCCCGACGGTGTGATGGTTCCATCATCCAAGTAACAGAGCGGTGTCTTGGTGCTGAGAATGTTCCCCAGAAACAACTCCTTTCCTGCTGGATCATTGGCCTTGGGGGAACGGTACACATTGAAACTGGCCGCACCGGGATACCTGGCCGCTGGGGGAGCATACACACAGACTTGCACCTTCCCATTGCTGAGCGCTGGAACCTGAATCGGGAAGAAGTCACTCGCCAGAGTTTCTCCGTTTGGATTGTTTGCATCTGCCCCACTCATCACCGCAGACAATCGATACGTGTAAAGCCCCTGTGTAAGCCCCGACCCCGCGCTGTACTTCACGTCCACATCCTCGACTTGCGGAGCATTCAAGGGATTCAGGATTTCCGCGCGATACACATCCCGAACTGCTGCCGCACCGTCGAAACCTCCGACTGCATACACAAACCGACCCAACACCGCAACACCCTGAAAAGACAGGGCTTTTGGAAGCGATTTTGGAAGTGCAAAAAAGGCCCCCAAATCACCATTAAGCGCGGTCGGCGCAGCTTCGACAGAGGCCATCGGTTGGTTGTTTTGTCCGTTGTCGCCACCAAGCGCATACACAAAACGCGCAACAGGGGTAGGGCGACCAGCGAAGGCAGCAAGTGCTCGACGACCGATCGTTAGGTTCGTCCCATTTTTGAAGCCAGTCAGGTTGAGTGAAGCGTTTGTGACACCGATGGCGGAATAATCAAAGAAGGTGCCATCTGTGTTCGCAACACGCACGATGCAGAGAACTCCTGTTGCCGTGAAAGTGGCCGCAATCGAAGTACTTGTGATTGTTCCTGCCGTCGCCGAACTTCCTGTTGTCGGATTCCCGTTTGCATCTTGGCAAGACAATGTCAGCGTCGCCCCTGACCGGAAGCCGCTACCATTGATGGTGGCGGGTGTGGCTGTCCCGGTAACAAAAGAAGAGGGAGCGATGCTCGTGATGACAGGAGGAGGCGAAGCCGCCAGCGTGACCACAAACGCATTTTTCTTGATGCCGAAACTCCCGTCGGGATTCACCACCAAAAGATCGTAAGTTCCAGCGGCAAGTCCTGAACGCACAACCGCCGACAGAGAAGTCGCGCTCTGGTAGGTCACTGCGGCCAATGCCAACGCTTGCGGAGTGGTGGCAGAGGTCAAATACGCGCGCGGTGTGCTGACAAAACCCGTTCCCGTGATCACCACCCCTGTGTCTTGTCCGGTACTCCCAAACCCAGGAGTCACATTTGTCACCGTCAGCGTCGGTGTCGCAACGATTTTCAGCGCACTTTGCAAGAATGCCGAACACGTCGATTGATCGTCCAGTTTCATGTCATACACACCCGCCGCCATACCCGCAGGAATCGTTACGGTTGCGCGGTTTGGGAATACCGGATTCGTGGAGACCGTCAGGTTTGTGAAACTCGACGTTCCCGTCGGTGCAATCGCGATCGTTTTGATCGGGGGACTAATGCTCGTGGCATATACCGTCGCCTGTATCGTAGTGACGTTGGGAATCGCAGGTGGATCGACAAACAGAATCGCCGGACCCGGCGTAATCGTGACCGCAGCCGGAACAGAGATTTCACAGCCCGCCTGATTGCGGACAATCAAATTGTACGGACCTCCGACGGGAAGTGGCCCTGAAAAGCCAGCGAGCGCCTGCGTTTCCTGTGCATTTGAGGAATACGTGCTCGAAGGAACCTGCGTGGTCGCATTCACATCCAGGACCGCAGAACCCCCTGTGTACAGTTTCGTCCCTGTGATGGTTAGGGTTCCTCCTCCCATACACATCGATTTCGGTGACACATTCGTTACCGTCGGAGCAGACACCACATCGACTTGGATGGGAGTGCTGGTACTGCACGCATTCTGTCCCGGATTCAGAATCGTCGCGGCGTACGTTCCATTTGCAAATGTTCCGGTTGGAACCGTGAATTGCAGGGTCTGGCACAGCGACGCATTGGGAGCATCCACGATCGGCGTGCAATTCGAGGTCGTCGTTTGAAATGTCTGTCCACCTATGCTCACAATGGGGTTTTGCACGGGAGGTCCGGCAAGCTGCAAAAAGTTCTGACCCTGTACCACCAGCGTCGTGTTTGCCACCGAACAGACCGCCAGGTTTTTTACTGTGGTAATGATGGGGGCCGGAATCAGAACCACCCGCACATCCTCTTTGGAGGAACAATCTGCAGCGCCCGGATTTGTCGCCGTTGCGCGATACGTGGTCGGCACAAGCGCCCCTTTGTCCACCGCAACTTGAAGTTCCAAACACAGCTCCAGCAAAAGGCCTTGCGGTGAAGGAATCGGTTGACATTGGTTTGCGCTGACACTTCTTGCAGCGACGGGGGAACCCGTTCCATCCGCAGCCGCAAATACCACGGTAGGAAGCTCTGTTCCACCGATTCGGAGCAAATTCTGTCCTGTCACCGTGAACGTGGATTCCGCTTGTTCATTGCAAGACGGATTCGGTGTCACAGCAGAAAGGACTGGGGGCGGAACCACGGCAAGACCACCCTCTTTGAGGGCTCGCACATCATCGGGATTTTGCACAACCACGTCATACAAACCCGGCGACAAATCCTCTCCTGGTGTACCCGTTGCGGGGTCAGCATTTACCATCGCTGGATACACATCGAATTGCATCTCGTTTTGCGAGGCAAACCGCACATGAGTCTGGTCCTGTCCATCGTACACACGCAGTTCCGTTCCTGCCCCTTGCGCCCCTGAAAGTTGTGTTCTCTGCGAAAGCAACACGCGGGGTAGTTCCAACCCCTGTTGATCGGTCAACGAACCCGTTGGCAGTGGTGTGAAGTTGGTTCCCAGGATTTTCACAGGGGTTGTCTTTTGAACGGGACAGACCACTTGCGGCTGCACTGTGTCAATGCTCGCCGTCGGTGAAATGATTTCCCCCTTACATCCGAACAACATTGGAACAAGGGAAAAAAGGAAGGCCGAAACAAACACCACCCGGTTTCCTAAGCGTGTCATGAAGCTACTCCTATGCCGCCAAGAATCGTTCGACATCCGATTTGTGGGGTTAGTAGTTCCCAACCAGTTGCAAACCCAGACCATTCGGAGACAAAAACAACCGCGCCGTACTCGGCGGAACATTCTGTTTTTTCTGCCGCATTTTCAACACGACACCACCGACGGTGGCTGCGACTCCGATTCCGCACAACACACCTCCTGATGCCAAAAGACCACGCCTCTGCGTTTGATCTGCCGGTGTGTCCGCCGGAGAGATTCCCCCCGCGACCAAGAGACCCAATGAGATTCCCAAAAAACCGACTCCTCCACCAATCATCGTCCAGGGAACCCAACGCGGAATGTTCGGTTCGGAGTCCGATTCTACGGGCCGCGCAATGGGCGCACTGATGGGCGAACTGACAAGGAGTGCGTCCAATTCCTTTTGCACCGTGGCCTCGTCCGCAGGATGTTTCGCGAGATACTGCCGGTAGTATCCAATCGCGACCTCCGTCTGGTTCAGCTTCACCGCAACCTTGGCCAAGTTGTACAAAAGGTCAGGCGATTTGGTCATTTGGTATGCTTGGTGAAACGATGTGAATGCAGATTCGTACCGGCCTTTTTCATACGCCTCCTGACCGAGTTTGTAGATCTGCGCAGCCTCTTCCAGCACTGCGGGAGGCACATCCGACAGCGGTTTGGCGGCTTCCACAGATGTACCTTGGGTAGATGTACCTTGGGTAGATGTACCTTGGGTAGGTGTACCGGCTGCCGGGTTTTGCGCGAGCGCCCCCGCTTCACAGAGTACTACCCCCGAGAACAGCACCGCCACAAGACCTTGGGATATCTCCCGTTTGCACAACCGTATTGTTTTCCGAAAATGGGTCATGTGCAGCGGTAATAGCAAGTCTCTTGCCACACCCAAAAAAGCTGTAATTTCGACGAGAGAGACCCTTTGCGCGGATCACGGATGCTGTTCCGATTGGTACAACTCCCCGTTCCTTCCGGTACACCAATAAATCCCCACGCCGACACCCACCCACTCAAGCAAAACCATGTCCAAAGAACCCCGTCCCTTTGTCCCAAACGGGTCCATCAATAGCGAGTTGTTCTATTTATCGGGAAGTCTTGTCGGGAAGTCTTGTCGGGAAGTCTTGTCGGGAGTCTTGAGGGAATCAACTTCAGATGCGAGCGGCGAAGAAAGTCGGTCCTGCTGCACTTTGGGAAATTTTGAAAGGTACTGCCGAAACAACGTCTGCGCTGCGGCGTGGTCCTGTGGTTTCAGATAGGGGATTTGTTGCGCGGCTTCCTCCAACCACTCCAACGCCAGCCCTTCGTTTTGCGGAAGCGTTTGATCCACTTTGGTCAACGCGGCATCAAAGAGCCGTTTCGATAGAACCGCTCGCTGGATTGGATCTGTGTACGGCAAAAGAAGCTGCTCGGTGGCCTGCGAAAACCGTTCTGCCCCCTCGCGCAACCGAGGCCCAAGCGTTGGACCGTTTGTTGGATTTTTGAGCAATTGCGAAAAGGCTCGCCGCGCTCGCACAAGGAGTCCCAAACGAAAGCAGCTTACGGCATCGTAGTACTCCGCAACTGGTTCCAACACCCCCGCGCGCCGCGCAGCTCGATACGCCGCAAGCGCCTCCCCATGCCTCCCCAACTTGTGCAGAGCCATTCCCAGATACACACCGATGTCTGGCCGCGTGCCTGTCTGTTCCACTTTTTGAAACAGGGCCAACGCTTCTTCGTGGTGCTCCAAACGAAACGCGCGAACTCCCTGCAAAAGGAGTTGCTGCACAGACACTTCCGTGCCCGCACTTTCCTGCACTTGTGCAACGGAAAATTTCCAAAAACAGAGACCGCCCAGAAACACAAGTATGCGAAGCACGAAAAGCACTACCTTGGCACCCCTGTTCGCCCTTGCACAACGGTTCCAAGTGGAATCAGTAGTTTGTTACCCTGCGCTTTGGCGTTCTTGCGCGCCTCGCTTGCCATTTGGTTCTGTCTCGCTTGTTGCGATTGCAGAGCCGCTTGTTTCAACCGCGCCGCTTCGCTTTTACCCTTCTGCTCGCCCTGGTCATCCGACGGAGAATTGTTGCCCTTTCCCTTTCCTATTCCTATTCCGTCGTTTGGGCGGGTTCGTCCCATCACCTCGCGCGAAACTTCTTCGGATACAGCGGACCAGATTGCTTCCCGAATCTCTGTCCGTTCCTTTTTGGGGGTCTGTGCTCGATCGTTTCCGTTTGCGTTTGACGAATCGACCTTTTTGGACTCCGCTGAATCGGTTTTCGCATGCCCCTGAGGAACTAGGAGATCGTTTTTGCGAGGCTGGTGTTTGTCCTCGGGAAAAAGGTCTGCCTGTTCTTCTGCGGCAGACAATAACTCCGCAAGTGGTGTGTTGGTCGGTGCTTGGCCGCGCACTGGGTGCGCGAACAGCCACACAACCATCGCTGAGAGTATGCAAAAGCACTTGGACATCATCTTGTGCCTCGTCATCGTGATAAAAAGCCGACCCTTTGGGGTTCAAAAAAGCGAGCTGCGTGCATTCAAACAGAGCTTCAGCAAACCGCATGCCGCCAAAAACCCCTTTCTTTTGTTCGTCTCTTCGCCTGCCCCCCTTCCAATCTGTACCAAGTTGCACACTCCTCCTCCCCTCCCCGAGCAATTCCGTTCACCCCGCAAACAAAAAAGCCCCACCAACATCGTCGGTGGGGCTTGGTGGAGGCGCCGGGAGTCGAACCCGGGTCCGAAAGTGCTTGGCAGAGATTACTACGTGTGTAGTCGGTGTTTTTCTCACCCGCTGGGAACTTTCACCGACACAAGCTCCCTTGGGCTATTTCGCCTTTGTTTTCGCTGTCCTCGCGGCGAACATCGAGGATGCTATCTCGTCTATTTTGGCGCCCCGTCTCACGTCACGAGAACTACCCGAGGGGGACGGCTCTCTGTCTGTTTCTTAGGCAGCGAGAGCGAACGCATTGTCGTTCGCGTTTCTGTTTTTTTCCGCAGGATTTACGAGGTCACGGAGCCTCGACACGCAACCGTCTACTCAGTTCACCCCCGTCGAAACCGTTACGCCCCCAAACTGGGAGCAAACAGGGATGAGGCGAGTCTAGGAATTGTCGAAGCTGTCGTCAACCCGGTTTTGTGGGGTTTGCTGAAACAGCACTCTCTGGCTGGCCAGGCGAGCCGTTCGGGGGAAGTGGGCTGGTCGGACTGAGCGGGCCAAGCGGGTCGAGGAACTTGCCCAAATCACGCCCTGTGCGCCAAAAACCGCGAACGTACACAAAAAACTCGTACCGAATCGCCCAGGGCTGGCCTTTGCGGATCACGCGAACCCGGTATATGGGCGTCGGTTGAACGAGTGCTCGACGAACGGCTTTTTCGGCGTCGCTCAATTGGTCGTCGGCCATCTCATCGACGCGAATGACCTCCACGTCGTCGTAGTGGTGTTCATAGATTTTTGCCACAAGCTCTGCCGCAAGCGGACCCAGGAGCGGCCTGGACAAAAGCTCATAGCGCGGCCAAAACCGCTGGGCTTTCTCGTCGCCGATGAGCAACGCCAGCTCGTCGCAAGACATGCGAAACGATTGCATCACCGCGATGACGCGATCCCGATCGTCCCGCGTCGCTGAGACCAGCAACTCTTGCCACAGCCGAATCAGATCGGTTTGCGTCCCGCCATAACTTCCAATTTCAACTCTTTCCGTCGAGAACTTTTTACATCCTTGCCCAAAACCGAGAACACAAAAACCCAACGACAGCCGAAAAACCAACCCGCTGCACCAAAAACGCGCTTTGTTTCGTTTGCTTTTCATCTCTTCTGGTCGCTCCTCGTCGCAGACGGTTTGTCGTTATGCGCTGTGTGCCTCGGAAAAGCACAATGCGCTGCTGTAGGCAACCGTCCGCATTGTAGGCCTGTGGATAACCCTGTGGATAACCCTGTGGATAACCCTGTGGATAACCTGTGGACAGCGGAAACCTGTGGAAAACTCGGGGGTTTTTCCACAGGAACCCACATTTTTCTCCACAGGCGATGTCCTTGCTGCGCAAGCACTTTGGCCACTTTTCCACATATCCACAGGACATAGTACGGATACGAATAAGATCTATATATACAGATCCAAATCAGGTAGAACCTCATCCTGAAAAACAACACAGGTGGAGAAAAGATGGACTTTCACATCGAGAAGGCAGCATTCCTCCAGGCACTCTACTACGCGCAAGGAATCGCCGACCGCAAGTCAACGATGCCCATTTTGGCAAATGTTCTTTTGCGATCGGAAGGAACGGATCGAATTACCGTCGCAGCGACGGACCTGAATCTGACTGTTACGACAGAATTGCCCTGCTCGGTAAACCGAGAAGGCGGTTTGACAGCCTCAGCAAAACACTTGCATGACTTGGTGAAGACATTGCCGAGTGAAAAATTGCATCTCCGTCGAGCGGACAACAATTACGCCGAGATTGCGAGCGGCAAGGCAAGTTACAAAGTTGTGGGTTTGCCAGACCGCGATTTTCCGAAACTGCCGTCGCACAAAGAAGTGAAGTTTCACAAGGTGGATGTTGCGGCGCTGAGAGACATGATTTCCAAGACGATGTTTTCAATCTCGACGGACGAGACGCGCAGTCACTTGAATGGCGTGCTGTTTGAGTGCGAGGGACATGACGATCTGGCGTTTGGGCGCATGGTGTCTACCGACGGACACAGGTTGTCAAAATGTGAAAGGCCGCTGCCGGGAGCGCCAAGACTGAAGCCAGGCGTGGTGATTCCTCGGCGGGGAATCATGGAAGTGCGTCGAGCGATCGAGAGCAGCAACGGGTCGGTCGAAATCGCCGCGCAGAATCAGTATTTCTTTTTGCGAACGGGGGCGACGGTGTTGTCAGTGAGGCTGACCGAGGCAAATTTCCCACCGTATTCGCAAGTGATTCCGAAAGACCATCAAAAGCAGGCGACGGTCAGCACGAGCCAACTTTTGGAGGCGCTGAAGCGCATTTCGCTCGTGGCGTCGGAAAAGACCTGGGGTGTGAAACTGTCTTTGTCGAATGGTGCGATGCGCATCGAGTCCGACAATCCAGACCTTGGGCAAGGCAAAGAAGAGCTCGATGTGACGTATCAGGGCGAGGAGACGGTCATCGGTTTCAACGCCAAATACATGATTGAGCTTTTGTCCGAGATGGATACGCCCGAGGTGCAGATTGAACTGAACGGTGACCTCGATCCGGGCTTGCTGCGGCCCCTGGACCCGAAACAGGGCGTTGGGAATCAGTACCTCGGGGTCATCATGCCGATGCGCTTGTAGGGGCGTGTATTTTCGCAGAATACATATCTGTGACTTCCGCAACCTGCGGAGTCTGTCGTATTCGCCACATCCTCGTTTCAATGTGATTTCCGGCGACAACGGCCAGGGGAAAACCAACTTGCTCGAGGCGGTGTTTCTTCTGGCGACGCAGCGGTCGTTTCGGAGCAACCGTCCAGAAGAATGGGTTTCCTTTGGGCAAGAAGCCGCCGAGGTTGCCGCAGACATTTGTCATGCTCAAGTGGAGCGGCGGTTGTCGGTGAAAGTGTGGGCGCGACCGAGCCGGAAACAGGCGACTGTGGATGGGAAAGCGGCGCGGCAAAACGATTACTTTTTGGGTGTCCGCGTGGTGTTGTTTGCTCCCGAGGATCTCGGTTTGCCGAAAGGTTCGCCGGAACAAAGACGGCGCTTTTTGGACCGGGCGATTTGGAATACGCAAGCAAGCTACCTCGACGAGATTCGCGATTATCAACAGGTCCAAAAAAGCCGAAATGCGGTGCTGCGTCGTCTGCTTGTGTCTGCGAAACAGCGTTTTTCAGCGGGTGTGTCAGAGCGTTTTTCGGAACAGACAGATGACAACACGGATGCTGAATCGCTGCTCGAGGTGTACACAGAGCAACTGTGTCGGTTGGGTGCGCGGGTTGTTGCGCGAAGAAGAGACTATGTGAAAACCCTTTCTCCGCAGATGGAAATGACGTTTGACAGATTGAGTCGCAGCGGTTTGTGCGCAGAAATGAAATACAAACCGAAACTCTCTCTTTCGGATGTGGAGCATGCAACAGAGGAGGATTTGTATCAGGCTCTCCTCGAGCAATTGGAAGGAGATCGAAAGCGCGACTTGTTTCGTGGCTTCACACACAGCGGACCACATGCAGACGACATCGAATTTATGCTGTCAGGACGCGAGGCTGCGAGTCATGCAAGTCAAGGTCAACTGCGGGCGCTGGTGCTGTCTTTGAAAATCACAGAGATACAACACCTGTTTTTGCTGCATGGTGCCCCACCGGTGTTGCTTCTCGACGATGTTTCAAGCGAGTTGGATGCGCAAAGGAATGCGTATCTGTTTGATTTTTTGCGTGCGATGCCCTGCCAAGTGTTCATCACCACGACGAGTCCGACGTTCGTGAAACTCGACAGAGACAGACTCGATGTGCAGATGAGGTCGGGAGAACTTGTGTGCGAAAGGGAACCCGAGCAAGCGGCTCTGTGAATGCCGTTCAAACGAGGTACATCAGCAAAAACATGTACTTCTCGATGAACCAGAAAAACGGCGTCATGAGCCAATGGAGCGGCGACAAACCGCCGATAGGGGGAAGCAGGATGAGGCCCAAAAAAACAAAGCTTCCGTACCGAAAAAGAAAGTCGCGCACGGGGGAAAACACGTTGGGCAAAAACTCCAGGAATGTGCGTCCATCGAGCGGCGGAATGGGCAACAGGTTGAAACACATCAGGCCCAGGTTCAGAAGCAAAAGTTGTCTCGACATCGCGGCGATTCCTATCGCGTGAAATTTCATCGCCACGACAAAAACGATCGACGAAAAAATCGCGAGCAGCAGATTCATCGCAGGTCCGGCGGTTGAAACCAAAAGGCGCACGGATCTCATAGACCAGCGACGAGAAAAATAGCGAGGATTGCCCGTCCATTCGACGGGTTTTCCCCACGCAAGCGGAATGGCTGCACCGAGCGCCATGAGCGCAGGAAAAAGCACTGTTCCGAGCCAGTCAATGTGGGCCAGCGGATTCAGCGTCACGCGGCCTTGTTCTCTGGGCAACGGATCTCCCAAACGGTCGGCCACATATGCGTGGCCAAATTCATGGACGGTGACGCAAGCAATCAGCGTCAGGACATGAATCACCACGACGGCCATCGAACGAGCCGAAAAAGTGCTTCCGTCGAAAAGAGACAAAGAAGCAACGACCGGCTCAGTGGTTTGAGCAGCGGTTTGCGAGACAGAAGTGACAAAAGAGGACAACCCGGAAAACAGGGAAGAGGAGGAACACAACAGGGCAAAGTGGTTTTGCATCATGGCTCTTGTTTGCAAAGTATTGCGCGTTGGATCTGCGTCGGTCAAACGGTTGGACAAGGAGCGTGTTGCAGTAATGCCCCTACTGCGCAAAAATCTCCGACGGTGCCTCGTCCTGACCTCGGCCCAAAGGGCCGGGGACGAATACGTCCTCACTCCTCCCTGCGACGTACCTACGGGTACGTCTCGGTCGTCGCTGCGGGCGTTTCGCCGATTCGCTCGCGGAGCTTTTTTGCTCGTTTACGCGGCATTACTGCAACACGCTCCTAGCGTTTGCGGAGGTACAGCAAAAGAAGTGAAAGGACCGCAACCAACGCAACACCGACGGTCCAAATCAACAGACGGCGCTGCTTCATCGCGTTTTCAAAACGGTCTGTGCGGTGAGGACCGACTTTCGATGCAGCCTCCTGATTTTCCCGCTGTGCTCGAAAACGAGAAAGCAATTCTTCGGAGTTTATGGACAACGCTTGCGCCAAATTTCGGACGTATCCGATGACGAAAACCGACGCGGGCAGTTCAGAAAAACGGTCGGCTTCCAGCGAAACGATCCATCGAACAGAAATCCGTGTGAGCGATGCCAAATCGTGCACGCTCAACCCCCTTTCCTCACGTGCTCGCCGCAACGTCTCGCCAAATTTTGGAATACAGGAAACAGGGGACAAAGAAGCTTTTTCGAGGGGTTTTCCGGTGTTGTCGGCACCGTCGCCCTGACCTCGCGGAGGCGTTTCGTGATGAGCCGCAGTTGGATTCGGAAGGTCGTGTGCCGCAAGAGCGTCTGGCCTGTGAGAAACGCCTTCGCTCGCCTGTTTCCGTTTGTCTTTTTTGCTGGCTGGGCTGGCTGAATTGCGCAAAACCACTCCTTCGATTCGGGCGCATTTTTCTGGGCGCTTTTTCTGGCGCTGTGTGGCACGCAGACGCAGGTTTTGTCAACCCGACGACGTGGTTTTGCGGTAGTCCTATCCGTCATGAACACGCTGACTTTGGAATCAGCCGATGGAACACCGCTTCGCGTCGATGCGTATTCGACGCAGCGAACAGAGCCTCGAGGCGTGGTGGTCGTCGTGCATGGTTTCGCCGAGCATCGCCGTCGCTATGAACACCTTGCAAACTTTCTTTCCGAGCATGGTTTTCACGTACTCACCGGAGATTTGCGAGGTCACGGGGAATCAGGTGGGGAACGCGGCTACATAGAACGGTTCAGCAACTATGTGGATGACGTGTCCGCGTTCGTTCGCACAGCAGAAGAGACGTTTTCGATGCCCAACCGAGCGCAGCCGATTTTGTTCGGGCACAGCATGGGTGGTTTGGTGTGTTCGCAATTTGTGCTCGCGACAAAAGGTGCGGTGCGTGCGCTTGCGATGACGTCTCCGTTTTTCGGAATCAAGCTGGCGGTGCCGTCGTGGAAACGCGCGCTCGGTTTGGGTGCATCGCTCGTCTATCCCAAGTTGAAACTGCCAAATGGCATCGACGGCAGTGTGTTGTCTCACGACACGAACCTGTGCAAAGCCTACGAGCAAGATCCGTTCGTGTTTCACACGGCGACGGCGCGTTGGTTTTCGGAAGTATTGGCGATCCATGCGGATTCGCTGAATCGAGCCTCGCAGATCAAATTGCCGACGCTCATGTTGTTGGCTGGGGACGATCGATTGACGGACGCGCAAGCCGCCGACCGCGTGTTCGACCGTTTGGGAAGCCGGGACAAAACCATGAAAACGTATCCCGGAATGTTTCACGAAATTCTCAATGAACTAGAACGGCAGCGTGTGTACGACGACCTGCTGGAGTGGTTGCAGAAACACTGACCTCAGCGTACACGGCGGGGCTATCGCTTCTCGATTTTCGCGGTTTTTCTTCGTCGCACGGTTCGACCAAGACCCAAGAGGACGGCGAGTCCGACACCCAAACCCCAAGCACTCCCGACATCTTGAGCCGGTGCAAACCTGCACGAGCAGCCAGTCGCGACGGTTCCTCCGTCGATGGGCGGTTGTTCTTCGCCGCCGCCCCCGTTGTCAGGAGGCGGATCACCGCACTTGCCTGCCGCGCACACCTGACCCGTCGGACACACAGCGCCCTGGCAGGGGTCCGCGCAAGCCCCTTTTTGGCACACTTGGCCGGTCCCGCACGTCGTGTTCTCGCAGCCTGTATCGACGCACTTTTGAGATGAGCTTTGGCACGTTTGGCCGCTTCCGCACGGCAAGCAATCGCAGGTGGTGATGCAAGCGCCTCCCGAACAGACTTTGCCTTGCCCGCAGGTGACTCCCGCACATGGGTCTACACAGAGGCCCCCGGAACACATGTAGGGGGATGGGCACTTGATTCCGTCGCACGGGCTGACGCAATTTCCGCCTCGGCAGACTTGGTTCGCTGCGCAGGTTTTTCCGACACAGGCATTCTCGATGCATTCTCCCACGACGCATTGCATGCCTTGGTTGCACGGAAATTCGGTTCCGCACGCCGGGGCGCAGCGGCCTTTGCTGCATGCTTGTCCGACGGGGCAGGGTGCTTTGTCGTCCACGGTGCCGTTGCAGTCGTTGTCGATGCCGTCGCACAATTCGTTGTTTTGGCCGGGTTTGACGATGGCTTTGCAAAACAACTTGCCCTGACCGTCGCATTCGGTGACGCCGAGCTGGCAAGCCCCCTGTTGGGTGCTTTCGGTACACGGTTGTCCTGCCCCGACGCATGTAACGCCCGTGAAGCGGAACAAAAAGTCTTCGTAATCGAGGTCGTTCCCGTTTACGCCGGTGCTGCCTGCAGCGTCGAGAAAATCCAAATCTTCAAAACCCAAATAGAACGTGTTGGCGAGTTTGTTGGATTTGTAGATGAGCGTGGAATACCAAGGACCCGGCGTCGTGCACTTGGAGCAGTACGTGTTGAAACGGTGCTCGGTGTAGTGGTACTGCGTCGCGTTGCCGGTGCCCGTCCCGTTGGGATTGGGAACCAGCACAAAACCGATCAAACCATTTTTGTAGGCCGGGTTGCTGCGAATCGAGGCTGCCGACAGATCGAGTTTGTCGGGAGGAGGCAAAGACGCCGAAAAGGGAAACAGAATCTGAATGTCGCTGTTCGCTTTCGCGATGTTCAAATTTGCGCCCAAATCGACGGGGATGTACTTGGGCGGGTTGTTGCTGGCGCGGGCGTCGTCCACGTTGTACCAACCGATGGCGAAGTTTGCGCCTCCCCCTTTCGCAACGTACCTGCCCGAAAAATCACACAACGGAGAGAACTTCTGCGGCTCGACCTGCGCGTCGCGGACTGCGTCGATTCCCTCATTGATGTTCTGGTTTTGCGCGCTGCCGTTCAAATAGGTTTGCAGCGCGGTTCCCTTGGGAATGAGATCTCCACTCGGGAGTTTCACGTCGGCGTGGGCCGCATAAAAAGGCGCGCACAGCAAGGCGGAACAAAGCAATGTCTGCACAAAGTTTCGTCTCATGTGGGTTCTCCTTAAGGGGGACCAAAAAGCCCCCATGCGATTATCGCAGAGGCCGGAAGCCGGGATTTGCACCTTCTTGCCGCGTGATATAGTCGCGCGCATGTCTTCCGAAGCCGTTTCCTCGACGCCGACTGCCGCTTCCGTGCGCAGTCTTTTCCTCAACTATTTTCAAGGCCAGGGCCATCAAATCGTTCGCTCGTCCCCGCTTGTGCCGTCGGACCCGACGTTGCTGTTTACAAACGCGGGCATGGTTCAGTTCAAAGACGTGTTCACCGGGCAAAAGCAGCTTCCCTATCAGCGTGCCTCGACTTCGCAAAAATGCGTGCGCGCCGGTGGAAAGCACAACGATCTCGACAACGTGGGACGGACTGCGCGGCACCACACGTTCTTCGAGATGCTGGGGAATTTTTCGTTTGGCGATTACTTCAAAACCGAGGCGATTGCGTTCGCGTGGGAGTTTTTGACCCAAACCCTCGGCCTGGACCCGAAACGGATGTGTGTGTCTGTGTTCGCAGGGGATACCAGTTTGGGCCTGGGTCCCGACGACGAAGCGCGCTCGCTGTGGCGCAAGGTGTCGGGCTACACCGACGACCGAATTTTCGGTCTGGGCCTCAAAGACAACTTTTGGATGATGGGCGACACCGGGCCACAGGGGCCGTGTTCGGAAATCCACTACTTTTTGGGCGATGGAGCCGTCGATTTGAGCCGTTTTGGCGACGAGCCTGCACAGGACGGAAGCGGCTGGGTGGAAATTTGGAACCTCGTGTTCATGCAGTTCGAGCGCCCCGAAAAAGACGCACCGCTGCGGCCTTTGCCCAAACCGAGCATTGACACGGGCGCAGGTCTTGAACGTGTGACGGCCGTCGCAATGGGCAAGCGGTCCAACTACGACACCGATCTGTTTGTGCCGCTCCTTATGACCGTCCAAGATGCGTGCGGAAAGCCGTATTTGCGATCGGATTCCGACGAGGATGTCGCGATGCGCGTCCTGGCCGACCACAGCCGGGCGACGGCGAATTTGATCGCCGATGGCGTGCTTCCCTCGAACCTGTCTCGAGGCTACGTGCTGCGCAGCATCATGCGGCGCGCGATTCGTTTTGCCGTCCGACTCGGTTTGCCTGCGGGTTTCTTTGCAAAACTCTGTTTACAAGCGACGCAGCTCTTGGGCGATGTGTATCCCGAACTTGGGAAGGCGAGGGGCCTGATCGAAAAAGCGGTCAACGCCGAGGACGAAGGCTTCCGCAGCACGATCGATCGGGGGCTGCGCCTGATCGGAGAAACCGAATTTGCGCAAAACGCCGCGTCACAAAAAACGCTGCCGGGCAAAGTCGCGTTCCAACTGCACGACACGTACGGTTTTCCGCTCGATTTGACGCAAGTGATTGGTCGCGAGCAGGGTTTTGTCGTCGATGAAGCCGGTTTCGCGGACGAAATGCGCAAACAACGCGAACGCAGCAAATTTGCAGGTTCAGGCGACCAATCCGTCGGTCAGACGTACCACGCGCTGTGTGCGCTGCACGGAGGCACGACGTTTTTGGGTTACGGCGCAGGAAACGACGGCGTGTGTGGGCAAGGGCGCGTGCTTGCGCTGCTTGCGGCCACGCAATCGGTGGACGCGGCAGCAGCGGGCCAGGAAGTCGAAATCATGGTGGATCGCACGCCGTTTTATGGCCGATCCGGCGGGCAAGTGGGCGACGCGGGCCGGGCCGCAAAAGTGGTTTCGGGCGATACGGTGTGCGAGGTCGAAATCCTGGATACCTGGAAACCCGTTCCCGAACTGTTCGTCCACAAAGCGCGCGTTTTGTCGGGCAGTTTGTTCGTCGGTGATGAACTCTCGCTGCACGTCGATGAAGCCCGGCGGAACCGGATTCGAGGCAATCACTCGGCGACGCACCTTTTGCACCACGCGCTGCGGAATGTGCTCGGCTCGCATGTAACGCAAAAAGGCAGTTACGTCGGGCCCGACAAACTCACGTTCGATTTTTCGCACTTCAGTCCGCTTTCGTCCGACGAAATCGAGAACGTCGAGCGCCTGGTGAACGCGGCCATCCGTCACAACGACGCGGCGCTGACCGAGGAATGCAGCTTCGACGCGGCGCAAAAACGCGGTGCGATGGCGCTGTTCGGCGAAAAATACGGCGATCGAGTGCGCATGCTGCAAATGGGGGAATCCGTCGAGCTGTGCGGCGGCACGCACGTGGCCCGCAGCGGCGACATCGGCTGGTTCAAAATCGTGTCCGAAACCGGCATCGCCAAAGGCGTGCGACGCATCGAGGCGCTGACCGCACAAGCTGCCGAAAAGTATGTCGAGGTGCGCGAAAAAGAACTGCTCGCGACCGCCGACTTTTTGCGGTCAGGTCCTTTGGAAGTCCGCGAGCGTGTCGGCAAGTTGCAAGACGAAATCAAGGCCCGCGAAAAAGAATTGCTGGCGCTGCAAAAGAAACTTTCGCAGACCCAAGTCGCCGGTCTGTATTCCGAAGAACAACAGGTCAGCGGCCTGAAAGTTTTGGTTCGCCGAATGGAAATTTCCGACGGGAAAGCCCTTCGAGAATTGGCCGAAACGCTGGTCGGCGAGGGTCACGCCGAAGTGGTCGCGCTCGGCAGTGCAGACGGCGAAAAAGTGTCTTTGGTCGTCGCGGTCAACAAAAAGCACAGCGCGAAATGGCCCGCTGGAAAACTCGTCGGTGCGCTTGCGGTGCATGTGGGGGGTCGCGGCGGAGGCAAGCCCGAGGTCGCGCAAGCGGGCGGGAACCAGCCCGAAAAGCTCGACGCTGCGCTGCAATCGCTGTTTCCCCTTGTCGCGCAAATGGCGTAGTCGGCGCAACTTCCGATGTGCGGAATTGCGTGTGTTTGTGCGCCCCTGTCGCGGACCGAGCGTGAGGCGGTCTGCGCGCTGATGGTGCAAGCCCTGTCGCACCGTGGGCCGGACGGCGCGGGTCTTTTGAGCGTCCCGTTTTCGTCCCAAACCGCCGTTTTGCCCGAGTCTCCCGATTCCACGACGATCACAAGCGGTCCTGGCATCACCCTCGGTCATCGACGTTTGGCCATCGTCGATCCCACGCCCGGCGGAGCGCAACCGATGACGCGCGACGGCCTGGCTCTTTCGTGGAACGGCGAGGTCTACAACCACCGTTCCCTTCGCCAGCAAGCGGTGTTGCAAGGCGAGACTTTTGCGACGCAATCCGACAGCGAGGTTCTTCTGTCTCTTTTGCATCGCCACGGTCTCGTCCGTGCATTGCAGGCGGTCGAAGGTCCGCTCGCGTTTGCGTTGTGGGATGCAAACACACAGACACTTCACCTGGCGCGCGACCGTTTCGGCAAAAAACCGCTGTATGTCTATCGGCGCGGGGACTCGCTGCTTGCGGCGTCCGAACCCAAGGCCATCGTCATCGCGGCTCGTCGCCTGGGTTGGCCCCTGTCCGTCCATCGCCAAACCCTTGCGCGGTATCTGGCCGATGTCGAACAGGAAGCGGGCGACGAGACTTTTTTTGCGCAAATCCAGCGCGTGCCGTTTGCCCACGTCGTGTCGTTTGCGTGTTCAGCCCACGGTCTTGCGCAGGTATCCCCCCAAACCACCCGGTACTACAGGCTCTTACCTGCATCCTTTGCACCCACAGACCACGCGGCGTTTTTGGAGCAGTTTCGTGCCCAACTGGCCCATTCGCTGGCCCTGCGGCTGTCTTGCGAAGGTCCGGTCGGCGCGCTGCTGTCGGGAGGGCTCGATTCGTCGTCGCTTGTTTGTTTGGCCCACGAGATGGGCGCGACGCTGCCGACGTTTTCCGCCGTGCATGGTCCGGGCAATCCATGCGACGAAAGCGCCTACATCGATCAAGTGGTGGCGCAAACCGGAGGGCCGCATGTGCGCGTGCGTCCGTCGGAACACCTGTCCCCCGATGCGTTTTTGCGTTTTGTGGTGGAACAGGACGAACCCACGGGAGGGGCCAGCGTGTTTGCTCAAGCTTGTGTGTTTCGACTCGTCCGAGCGCACGGCCTCAAAGTTGTTTTGTCCGGGCAAGGGGCCGACGAGGCGTTGACCGGTTACGGCGGATGTTGGCCGTTTTGGCTCGCTGAAACGCTGCGCAATGCAGATTTGGCGTCGTTTGCGTCGGGCCTTTGCGCACAACATCCGACCTGGAGCGCCCGCCTCCGGGCCACTGCGCAGGCCGGTTGGCTCGGGTTTCGAGAAACCTTGCCTGCGCCCCTTGCCGCCTTTGCACTCTCCACCAAATGGCACCGCGCGTTTGCCCACGCGCCGTTTTTTCATGCGGATCGGTTGGGGGTTCCCCCGATTGTGGAAAGTGCATGTGAAGGACTGCAACCGAACGCGCTTTTGCACAAATACTTGTTTCGGTTGCTGACCGGATCATCTCTGCTCACCATTTTGCGGACGGAAGACCGTTCCAGCATGGCGTGCGGAGTGGAATCCCGCGCCCCCTTTTTGGACCCCGCATTGGTCGAGCTGTGTTTGGCGTGTCCCCCACCATGGCTGTTGCACCGGGGCCGCACCAAAGCACTCCTCCGCGACAGCCTTTCTTCCGTTTTGCCTCCAGGCATTGCGAACCGTCGCGACAAAATCGGTTTTGCTGCCCCCCAAACCGACTACCTACAAAACCCCCTGCGTCCCCTGGTCGAGCGGTTTCTGCAACAGTCCCGCCTGTCCGCAGCCGGTCTTTTGCGCAAAGAAGCGTTGTCTGCTGCGTGGAAACGGGGTCTGCGCACCCACGCTGAAAGTCACGCGGTCTGGAAATTCCTGTCCGTCGAGGCCTGGCTGGAAGCCTTCGACCTGCCGCTATGAATGCGGGAAAGGAATCATGCTTTCCTCCCGCAACTTTCCTTTTCCAAACCCCGATCTCTTGTAGGACTCTTGTAGGGGGCGTTTGTCCCAACATCCTATTTACGTTCCGGGGGAAAACATGAAACGCGCGTTTCGCATCTGTATTCTTCTGTCATCCATCGGCCTTGGTTTCGGTTTCGCAAGGTGCAGCGGTTCAAGCATCGAAGGCGAGAACGCCGATGGAGGGGGGGAGGACCTTTCCTATCAGCTAGGACCGCAGTGTGGCACCGGTTTTTGCAAAGTCGGGGAAGTCTGCGAGGTGGGAATCTGTCATCCAGACTGCGGTGTGGGCGGGGTCCGTTGTTCCAATCCAGAAATCTGTTGTCCAGCGGGCGACATTTGTTACATGGATGCCTGCACGACACCTGGAGCATCCTGCTCTGTAGGGGGTGGAGGCTCTGGTTCCGCATGTCTGCCTCCCATGTGTGCGGAAAACGAGTATTGCGAACCCTCCGTAGGCCGATGTCTTCCCTTGGCACCCACCGGAACGTGTGAATACAGACCCCCGACCGGCCAATTCACACCCAAAGTCAAATGGGCGTGGAGCGGCTCTACCGTCGCGCCGACCTACAACCAAATCATGATGACCCCCGTCGTGGCCGATCTCGACGGAGACTGCATGCCGGACATCGTGTTTTCCACGTTTGCCGGAGGGAACTACACATCCGACGGTGTGATTCGTGCCGTGCGAGGAGACGGCAAAAAGGAACTCTGGACCGTCACGGATGCCACGCTGCGCTCGAATCCGGGTGCCCAACTCGCGCTCGCCGATGTGGACAACGACGAAAGGCTCGAGGTGTTTGCGTGTCATGCCTCCGGCGCACTCATGGCCCTGAATAACGACGGAACCAAAAAGTGGATCACCGCAACCAAACCCTGTACGTACTATGACGCTCCAGGAGTCGCAGATCTGAACCACGACGGGGTTCCTGAAGTGTACGTTGGGTTTGCCGTCTTCAATGCGCGGACCGGGGCAGCCATCGGCACGCCGCCAGGTGTCTCGGCCCCCTATTCCATCGCTGTGGAACTTGACGGAAACACAGCAAACGGCATGGAACTCGTCGCAGGCGGCGTCGCGTACCACATGGACGGCACCCTCTACTGGAATGCCGGCAAAGGCATCGGCTACCCCGCCATCGCGGACGCCTGATCCCAATATGGAGTGGTGGGGAATGCGTACAAGGGGGGATGTAGGAAGGGGGGATGTAGGAAGGGGGGATGTAGGAAGGGGGGATCTATCGATCGCGTTCTGCGTGGTTCTGTCCGAAGCTTGCAGTGACTCCCTTTCCTGAGCACAGCCGAGAGGTTCCTGAAATGGGGGTGTGGGGGCTGTCGTGCTTGCCATCGTCGGACTTGCTCTTGTGCTATCGTCTTTCTGTGCTTTTTTAGGGGACCATCAAAGGGGGGATCGATGATCGAAGAGACTGACAAGCGAAAACGAGTTCGTCGGGGCGCACTGGCACCGAACCCGGAGCTGTGGAAAGCCCTGGGTCAGGGGGAGAAACTGACCGAAATCTTGCAGGACTTTTATGCGCGCGTGTTTTCGGACCCGAAGCTGAACACGTTTTTTGAGGGCGTGACCAAGCAGCGCGTGATCGAGAAACAGTACAACTTTCTGTACGAGATTCTGACGGGAGAGCCGGTCTATTTTGGCGAGCGACCGCGCAACGCGCACCACTGGATGGTGATCTCGGATGAGCTGTTCGACTATCGGGAGCAGGTGTTGGCAGAAGTCGCGCGCCAGCACGGACTCAGCGACGCCAGCATCGCGCAATGGCGTACCCTGAATGAGGCGTTCCGCAAGCAGATCGTCAAGACGCGGCCGTTTCCCAAGAAGATGGGAGGCGTCATCTTCCCACTTGAGGGGTACGAGACGCTGACCCTGACTGTTGGCAGTATGTGTGATGACTGTTTGGGGGAAATGGCGGAAGGACATCGTGCGACCTACCACGTGCGGACAGGGAAGACCTACTGTGATACGTGTGCCATCAAACATACTGCGCAAGCTGTCCCCGAAACTGACGAAGCGACCGACGAAGACAACCCAGAAGATGAGCTCGAATAGGAATCCGGGGATGAATACGTCTGCGCAACTCCCTGCAACGTCCTGCAACTCCCCGCGACTTGCAACACCAGCCCGGCCATGTGCCCATGCGAGGCAATTCTGGACGAAAGGTTTGTCAACTTGGGTGTCGTTGGGAATGTACACGTACATACCGCAAGGGCCATGTGCGATCTCATCTTCCCGTCGAAGGACGGCTTGATTTTTCTGTGACGCCGACGGATACTTGAACTTCGTAACGGTTTCCCCTATCGAAGAACATGAGCAACATACCCATCGACCTTCCTCCCATGCCAACTGAACAGGAGGATTTTGCCGGGCTCAAGTCCGGGGCTGTGCCTTCTGCTCTAGATCATGAGCCTGATTCCAGTGGGAAGCTCCTTTCATGGAGACACCACATTTGGAAAAACCCCCTGCCACTCGCATCATCCAGCGCGGAAGTTGCGCAGGCGATGAATGAAATGGCGGCCTACTTTGACAAGCGGGGTTGGGTAGGTGCCACGGCTGGGAACATTTCTTGCCGTCTGACGACCAGCAGCGATGGAATCCAGCGTATGGCTATGACGGCCACCGGGACATGGAAGGGTTTGCTTGTTCCCGATGACATCCTGGAAATAGACTTTGAAGGGAACCTGTCAAGCTCTCGTTTTGCAGCGACGAGTGGGGTGTTGCAATGGGCGGACTAAGCTGTTGGGATGGGCGTGGCGAGGGACTGGGCTGATTTCAGTGACCCTTGGATTCTACGCAACGGTCCGTGACTGACCCTACTCGACAGTAGCGTATCCTACCCTGCCACTGGTCACGCCTTTGCTACCGATTGCAGCTGACTATTCGCTAATCAGGATACTTCTGTCGATGAGTTTGAGCCATCTGCGCGTTATGTCGTTGCGTTCTGTTCCGCTTCGTCTGCTTCCCCAGCGCGCGGGAGACTCTGACTCAGTTCTGCCTCCAGGGCATCGACGGTTGGGAGGCTCTGGGCCAGGTCGATTGGAAGTGCGCGGGTGAACTGATAGCTGGCCACGCCTATCGGTCGTTGACCCTCACGGAGGGTGTACTCCACGATCACTCGCTTCTTGCTCTTGCACAAAAGGAGTCCGATGGTCGGCCCGTCCTTTTCGCGATCGCGGATCAGATCATCGACAGCGGACAGATAGAACTGGAGCTTCCCTGCGTACTCGGGACGGAACTGCGTCGCCTTCAGTTCGACGACGACGTAGCAACGGAGTCGCAGATGGTAGAACAGCATGTCGAGGTAGAAGTCCTCACCTGCAACGTTCAGGTGAACTTGATGTCCAACGAACGCAAAACCGACTCCCAACTCGAGCAGGAATCGTCGGATTTTTTCGACGAGAGAGCGCTCCAAGCGGCGCTCCTCCACATCACCGGTCAGTTCCAGAAAGTCGAACACGTAGGGGTCTTTGAGCGTCTGCGCGGCCAGATCGGACTGCGGCTGCGGTAGCGTGCGTGCGAAATTGTTGACGGACTTCCCCAGCCTCTTCAGGAATCCGGTCTCGATCTGAATCACCAAGATATCCCGCGACCAGCCGTGCTCGGTCACTGCCGCCGCATAGGCCAGCCGCTCCTCGGGATTTTTCAGCTTTTCGAGGAGGGCGATCTGGTGAAACCACGTCAATTGTGCAAGCCGGTCTTGCACAATTTGTCGCTCCGGCCAGGCTTTTGCGAACGCCCTCATGTACTTGAGGTTCCTCGTCGAGAAACCTCGCATGGCGGGGAACTCGTGGGTCAGGTCTTTTGCAAGCCGGTCAATGATTTTCGCACCCCAACCCGCCTGCTGTTGCCGGTCGAGAATGTCGCGCCCGATGCTCCAGTAGAGCATCACCATCTCGCTGTTCGCAGCGACGCTGGCACGGAGCTGCGCAGTGCGAACGCGAGCTTTCAGTTCTTCGAGGAACGGAGCGTAATCGGACGGAAGAGTAGAAATTGCGGACGGCATGGCTGGCGCATCATAGCCCGGTCCACAGGTTGCGCGACGCCTCTGTATCCGATCGTCCCTAAAGGAACCGGCTGGGTCAGACTTTGATATCTACCCGGCAGACTCATCAGTGTCAGCGATCCCTGACTTGAGCCTCTTTACCTCATCTTCATAAGCATGAATGATTAAAGTACGAAGGCGCTCGAAGTCGGCCGGCGCATTAAAGTAGATCCGGCTCTTTCCGAGATTGTCAGGAGCAGACTCGACTGAAAAGCCTGGCGCATACATCGCAGCCTGCGTAGGTGCCAAACGGGTAACTACCGATTTCTTGCTACCGTTGGTGAAGACCCGCAAGAACCATCGAGTTACAACACCGATGTTAATTCCAAAGTATGCAGTGGTATCTTTGTATTTGACTTCGGATTTCAGCGACGACTCACCACAAATGCGATTTACGATCTGGAAAATTGCCAGCTCTTCCTCCGTAGTAAGCACTCCAGAATTTCCTGAGCCATCTTTGGCCGAAGTCGCCCGCTCGGGGCCTACTACCGGCTTGGTCATTGCGTTATTCAACTCGGGCGGCTTGGTTGACTTCGGAGAAGGCGGAAGCAGAGTTGCGGTCGCTGGTTGCGGAACCGAGGGTCCAGTAGGTGTAGCGCTTGCAGGTGGCGATGCCTCGGCAGGAGAAACCGTCTGCGGCGACAGCCCTTGCTGAAATGACTTGGTCATCAGTTCCAAGAGCGTGGTCTGCATAGCCTTCTTCACGATAGGCATAAATCTCTGGACTACAGACGGCACAAGATTCCCAGCAACAAGGTCTTTCTCTTTGATGACAAATTTAACGAAATTATCCGATGGATTCGTTAGTAATTCTCCAATAAAAGATGAGACCTTTTCGGTCGAAATGATCTCTTCTGCATATTTGCTGACTGATTGAGAGTTGAAGGCATCCTTCGTGAATGCCTTAAGAAGTTCCGATTCGCGCTCTGTAAATGACAAAATATTAAACTCGAAAAACGGACTGCTATCCATAACGTGAGCTAATCGCAGATCTGTATAGAACCGATAGGTAACTCCATTGGTAATAATGCCAAGCCGTACGGACGGCGTTGAGTTAAAGTAAAGTGCGAGTTGCCCTTGATGATCTTCAAGAATCTCCACATCGACAGCTTTACATTCTACAAATATTGACAGCTCTCCCTTCGTGTAAAGAGCATAATCAACTCTTCTTGTGGGCTTTAATGCAAAATCAGCAAAATATTCGGGTTTGACTTCATGAGGATTGGACATATTGAACCCGAGAACCTGGAAGAACGGCAGGATAAGAGAGTGTTTGGTCGCCTCTTCTCCGTGGATGTGATTCTTCCACTCTTTAACCTGCTCGGAGAGCTTTCGTAGATCCTCGAAGAGTCCCATCGGTATCCTCGTCAGCCTGGGGGCGGCGCATGTAGTTGAGCGACAAAATGCCGCGCTTAACGTACCACAGCTGGCTCAGGGGTATCAAGGGCAATGGACGGACGGGTTTCCGTACCAAACCCCAACCACCCCGCCGTCACCCCGAGCACCCTCGCCAACATCTCGACAGTGTCCACCCTCGGCATCATCCCGTGGACCTCGATGTTGGCTACCGTCTGGCCGGTGAGTCCGGAGGCATTGCCGAGCGCTTGCCTGCTCAGACCCTTCGCCTTGCGCGCTTCCACGAGTCGCTGGCCCAGTCCACAGGCGGTCGGTTCCGCTTGCACCGCATCTTCCGGCCCCTCTCCGTAGGCCAACCAGCTTGATGACACTCCGAGTGCCATTGCGTACTGCTCGACGGTGTTGATGCGCGGAAGAGCCAAGCGCCGCTCGATGGCGAACGCTGATGAGGTGGACTTGCCGACGAAATGAGCCGCAGCGGACATGCCAAGCGCCTGCCGTCGCCTGGCCCGACGCAGGCGCTCGGGCAAACCGTAGTAGCTGGGGTTCTTGCGTCCTCTCACCATGCTCAGGACATAACAAGTGAGAGACAGAAAGCTCAAGTTCGTCACAAGATTACATCGTGAATCATTCGTTTTTCTTGATGAGCTAGACAAAGCTTGGTATTGAGCAGATCGCCACTCGACTTCGGGCAAGAAGGAATCGACCAAGCGAGGCGGCCAGGAGGACTTGTCACACCAGGCTGAACTGCCACCCTCGATAATGAGGGTTTTGCATTGACCGAGGCTCGACGGGCGGCAACCCGTCGGCCCCGTAGCACGCCTTGGTGTTAGAGCACCTCGGCGCACCGGGAGGCATCATGCCATCTGCGCGTTCTGTTGTCGTTCGTAACCAGAAACCCAAGTCCAGCACCCAATCCGGCCAAGCACGCCCTCGACGAGAAAGGACGACTTGCGGCGTGACGCGCGACTCCGCCGTGATCGATGATGGACTCACAACCGAAGCAAGCCTCTGCGAATGGACTGCGTGGTTTGCGCGCTTCCATACCGACCCCAGCGAGCTGTATGTCCCGCTTGCGCTGCGCACTGTCGATTGCGTGGTCACAGTTCACGCCGTCGGAAAACAGCCAGTGTCACGCACGCTACGCTGCATCCGTGAAGTCGCCAAGTTCAACGGAGCCAAGGGCGTTCGCTGGTCCCTCATCATCTGGATTCCGGGTCTTCCCAGCGTGCAGCTCCAGCGCTACGCCACACTTGATGCCGCGATGACCGCAATGGACTCACCGCCCGCGCCTCTCGCCTTCCTTCCGAAGTAGTCACAGCACAGCCCCCCTCATCGCGAGCATTGGCCCAGCCAGATCCCCTCGCTCCGACCTACCCATCCGTGACAATCCATGCGCGGACACACCTACACCGCTGTGGAGTTACTGTGACAAGATGGGCAAATCCGAACCGCGAAAATGCTTGATGTGTCCCAATCTGATTCCGGAAGGCAGCAAGTCGAGCCGACAGACGTGCAGCGCCAGATGTCGCAAGAAGAAGTCTCGGGACGGAGTGCCGGAAGGCGAAGTCGTATCACAGCAGAAGAGGAGCAAGCGGAGTGGGAACTCCAAGGCTACCAAGTCACGAGCGTCGTCCTCTCGCGTGAGCAGCCCCGAGTCCGTTACGTCAAACGAACGGTTGGGGGCGGCGACAGAGCAACAACTCGCGACAGACCAGCAGACCTGCCGGTGTCCGCTCTGCCCGATGGACAACTCCTGGCGTGTAGACTTGCGCCTGCAAGTGCAGTCACAGGTTCCCAATGACGCGGTGGGGTATCGCCTCGTGCTGCCGGGGCGTCTCGAAACAGACAAGCCCACGCTGATTCCAAAGCGAACACGACTCAATGACACTCCGTTCTATAGCCTGAGTCCGTTCGAGTACCCTGATGATCTCCGGCTGCGTGATGGTCGTCGGTATCGCATCGTCTGGATCGATTCCCAAGGGAATCGCATGCGCCTGCGGCCAGAACAATTCGTGCCAGGGATTGTGTACTCGGTCGGTCCGGCCTCCTTCCTGAGCGATTCCCAAGAGCCGTCCCAATCTATGGAGCAAGCTGTGATCGCGGCGTCCGTAGCCGAGTGCGAGGTACACTCTGCGGTCTCGCAGCCAGCCGCCGCCGAAACTGTGACTGACCCGGTGAATTCTGTCACGAGTTCACCTTCAGTCTGCACCGATGTTGCCGAGGCTCCGGCGCTGGTGATAGACACACCGCCCACAGTTCCTGCTCAGACAGAATCACTGTCAGAAGTCACAGAAGCGGCGGAGAAGGCTGGAGAGGTCACGAGTTCTCCCCAACCGCCACAAGTAGCGCCGCTGGTTCCTGATCCAAAAAACTCACAAGAAGAAGTAGGGCTCGATCCTCAGGAAGAGTGGGAGAAGCTGCTGTCGCGATTTCATGCCATGAGCAGAGAGATCAACGAGCTTTTGGTCGCCTTTGTGATGCAGCCAGAGTACATGATACAGCTCATTTACGAGGAGAAGCTTGCCGACGCGAAGGCCCGAGGACTTCCGATTCCGAAGCAGCCGAGAACGCATCTCCCGCAGAGAGAGTCTGACGCGATTCATGGTACGTTGAACAAGCCATTTCTCCCGTCGTATTTCTTCCCTCTTTGCAATGCCGCATTCGCACATGTCAGGCGATTTGGGACAGACCAACTCGCGACACTTCCGGTGCCAGGGTTCCCCCTTACCTTGGAGATGCAGCGACGGATGGAGAAACTGTTCAACCACCCAGCAAAGCGAGCCTATCTCCAATACTGTCTCGATTGGCAAACCGCCGCTCTTGATGACGACGATCCTCCAAGCGAGCCCAAAGTGAACCTGAGCGCGAAGGAATGCCGTGAGTTCATCACCATGATGCAGGACATGCGCTACGTCTCTCTGTTCAAGAAGCTGACCAAGGCAAGTGCATCATAGCTCACCGTCGAATGTACCAGGCTCCTGTCACACTTGCGAAGCCTGTCTGGCCATCATGTTTTCTCGGTAGGTCACACGCTGACGCGATGCTTCGATCAGGAATCTCTCGCTCTCCGAATCAAGAAGCACTCCTTCAATGACCCACCGCACAGTCCCTCTGAATCCCTGCGGAGGACGAAACATGTGCATTCGACGTACCGCCAGCACTCCTTCGGCGGCTTCCTCATCAATCGTTCTCGTCGCTGTCACAGGACGGTCACGCACGATCGGGCGGCGACCCTGCCGCCAAGCTGCGTACCGATCACGCATAACGACTTCTTCAAGGATCTGACGGAACAGATCGCTCTGTCTGAGATCGTGCGCAGCGCCCGCTGCGGTCAGATTCCCACTCGGCAGAATCAGCGAGAGCACACGGCTGGTGAGTCGTTCGATCTGTTCTGCATCCTCCCTCCTGTGACGAAGCAGCTGCTCACGCTCGGTCAACATGAGGTCCAGTCGTTGCTGCAAGCCAGATCTGGACTCGCCGGATGGTGTCACAGCAGAGGTTATCTGTCCGTTTCCTTGCGTGGCACAGAGCACTTGCTGGAGCAAGCTCTCTTGCTCCACCTTGGTGCGGTCGCTGATGGCCTCCCGTTCCCACTGCGCAACGGAGGTCAGCACGTTCAGGATCAGCTTCCCACTCGCCGAGCGCGTATCAATGGAATCGGTCACAGAGAGCAGCGACCACGGCTTCCCTTCACTAAAGTAGTTCTCACAGAGAAATCCGAGATCCTTCACACTCCGCGTCAGTCGATCCAATTTCACGACGACCAACGCCTCTGCCTGCCCATTCCGAAGCATCTTTAGAGCCCGCTGAAGCCCCGGTCGGTCAATCGACTTCGCAGACACTCCCTCATCCGCGATGATCTCCACCAAGTGAATGTCCTGCGCCGTGCAGTGCGCCGCCAGCTTGATCTTCTGCGCGTCGAGACTCACTCCTTCAACGGACTGCTGCTCTGTACTCACCCGCACGTAACCAATCGCCCGCACTACCTGCGGCTTCATCCCCTTAGACATGTCGCTCCCCCATTGACAGGTATTCCGTGCTCCGCTTCCGACTCCCAATCTTCAGTCTGCGCAGTCCGTCAGGAGTTCGTGAATCTAGCCGTTCGACGACGGAAATCAACCCCCAACAGATAGCAGGTGGTGAATCAGGCATCATCGTAGCGAGTGATTCCAGATCCACTATGCCCAACCGATGCAGACTCTCAACGATCAACAGCGAGGCTTGTCCCGCTTGAAGCCTCTTCATCGCTGTGAGTAGTCCGCTGCGCATCCCAGAGTCCCCCGCAGAGTCGTAGTCGAAATACATCGCCACGATCTCTGCTTCATGAATCCTCGCATAACGCAGAATCGCTTGTCTCTGTATGCGTAGACTCTCCTCCCGCTTCCGCTGACTACCACTCGCTACGAGTAGGTATCCGATCGCCCGTTTTCCGACGTGATCCGCCATGGTCTCCCTCAGTATGGGAGGCGTTGTACGCAGGAATTGGGAACCTCATCGACTCCTCTGCATGCACGGTTTCCAAAAAACCGAGTACGGAAACGCCGCTGCATGCAGTGGTCTATTCGATGATTCCATCCAGCCGATGCATTGCGCATGTTCACTCATCCAATGCGGCTGTTCTATCCAGATTGGCCTTGAAACGGTCGGGAAGGCCGAAACAAGTTGTCCTGGGAGTTTCGGGATATTCGTATTTAAAGGCGTTTCAAAATGGAAAGGACGGAAAAGGTCGTCTTTTTGTCCCCATTTTTGATGATCATCTGCCATGGCCAGAGCTTGTTACCCTGGTGTCTGCGTATCTCGAAAAGCATCCATCGTGCTTGTCCTTCATTCTGGATGGTCACGGTCAATTTACATGGGGTCGCGACCTCGAGGAAACGCAGCGGCATACCGAGTCCTTGGAGCAGGTCTTGGAAATGGAAAAGTTGCGTCTCTTGCTGGATTCTACGGAGTCGCTAGACCTCTACCGCTGTGATGCAAAATAGAGGTTCCCAGGCCCGCGCTTTGGGATAAGCTCCCCAGATGGCGACTGATTTTTCACGACCGGCCATTCGCAGACAGCTTCAAGAGGTGTTTCGCACGGCAGCGGACCTGGACACCTTCCTGGTGGACTACTTTCCGGGGGTTTCCCGGCGGCTGAGTTCCGGTATGTCTCGCACGGAGCGTGAAAGCCTTCTTTTGCAGCTACACGACCCACATGAAATCGTGTCCGCCATCGACCGAGCCGAGGCCGCAAACCGGGCAGCGGATCGGACGCACTCCCAAACTCAACAGAAAGGGACAAGCCCGATTGTTGGAAAACCGGAAGTGCCGTCATCGCAACCTGCCGTTCCGCCTGGGCGTCCATTCGCTCTTCCCAAGACCTGTTTTTTGCATGTGTCGGATGTGCATTTTGCGTCGAAACGGCAGGTCAACACGTTCCTGGATTTGCTGGAAGCAGACCTTTCGCAGCTCAAAGACGAGGTTCCCACGCTGCATGGAATCGTGGTGTCGGGGGATCTGACGCAGACAGCCGACCACGGGGAATTTCAGGCTGCACAAGGGTTTCTGGATGAGATCTGCGAAACGTACAAACTGGGGCCCAAACAGCTTGTGATCGTACCGGGAAACCATGACGGAAGCTGGAGAGTTTCTGAGGCTGCGTACGCAATCGCTGCTGCACCGGCGACACCCGATGCAGAGAAGTATCGCCAGCGGTTTTTGGCCTTTGCAGACTTCTACCAAGAGACCACGACCCAGCCCTATCCGCTCGATTTTGAGCGACAGGCGACCCTGCATGAATTCAAGGAACAGAAGGTGCTCTTTTTGGGGCTGAACTCGGCGTGGGAATGCGATCATCTGGAAAAGAACAGGGGGCGCGCTTCGATCCATCAAGAGGCGCTGTCTGTGGCACTCCGTTCGATTCGGCGGGAGCCAGCGTATGCAGAGTGGCTCAAGATCGCCGTGTTTCACCATCCCATTCAGAGCGACGGCGAAGACCGCATCAAAAACACAGGCTTCCTGGACAGGCTGGCGGTGGCGGGGTTTCGGTTGGCGCTGCACGGACACATGCACAGCGCGCAGATCCAACGGCATTCCTATGATGTGACTGCGGACGGAAGGAAGCTCCAAATCCTCAGCGCGGGGACGTTCGGGGCACCGACCCATGAATGGCGGGCAGGAATTCCTTTGCAATACCAAATCCTGGTGTTCGAGGGCGCGCAACTCAGGGTGATTTCGCGATGTCGGGAAAACCCAGATGGACCTTGGCGCGCCGACGGTCGCTGGGTAAGCGGCAACCGAGCAACCGACCGCCTCCTGATCGACCTGTAGACGCGACCCCCAAAAAACCAGAACATCATCATGAACATCCCAATCATCGATTGGGTATGGGCTGGCATCGACTGGCATGGAAACGAAATCTATCCCGGCTGCAGGACTCCTGTTGTGCTCGATTGCTGAACGGTACTTCAAAGATGGGACGAAGGAGCCAGCCCAGGTGCAGCAGGCTCCTGGCAGGGAAGTTTGAGAGGTATTCCAGGAAGCAGCGGGGGGCGGTAGGCTTGAGAAGCTTGTCTTTCATCCTGTGTCCCCTTTTTCTCCGTCAAACCTCTCGGAACCTAGATGCACGCTCGCTGCGACGATCATGTGCCGATGGCATGCATCGCTTGTACGTGTTTGGGCGGTTGTGGAATGCGGACGCCCTTGCGTGCTGGGGGCTTGTTGGGTGCCGTGCAGTCGGTGAGGCTTGGGAAGCTGCCGGTTGCGGACGCCTGGGCGTCTTAGGGGTTTGGTCCCCTCACACAAAACCGCTCTCCCTGCGTGACTTTTTGTCACGATTCGTGACTCAATCGTAGTGCGGCTTGCGGATTCCGA
>DAOLIT010000002.1:0-127545 GCA_035328405.1 Pseudomonadota bacterium
GCGAGGAGAACACCGTCATGACCGAACTCCGACAACGATGGGAACGCGAAAAAGCCGAACTCCGCGCAGAAGGCCGAACCGAAGGCCGAACCGAAGGCCGCGCAGAAGGCCGAACCGAAGGCCGCGCAGAAGGCCAAGCCCGAGCGATTTTGAGTGTGTTGACCGCTCGGGGGTGTGCGGTGAGCGAGGGGGTGCGGCAGAGCGTGCTCAGCTGCCAAGATCCAACCACGCTCGATCGCTGGCTCGCCCGAGCCATCACCGCAACCACCGACACCGAAGTCGTGGCTGCTTAGGCTGTAGACCTGTTTTGCAGGGAGTCTGTCCACGCTGATTTTTGGAAGCATTCTCTTTTTCCGAGAGATTTTGTTGCAATCCGTTATGGTGTGCGCGCCGGACCACAACCAACCGGTTGCAGAACCAAAAGGAGACCCATCCCATGCTTGTCCAACTCTCGAAGCAGGCCCCTTCAGGAACCCAGCGCACTCCGTTTCGTCGGGTGTTGCTTGTGAACCCACCGATGGCTCACATCGGCGCCGAGTTTATGATGGAGGACGTTCCGCTGCGGCTCGAGTATCTGGCCGCCTATGTTCGCCAGAATGTCGAGCTGGTGGAAGTGCTGGATTTGGCCAACTTGCCGATGGACCTCAAGGATGCGATTCGGCGGTACCAGCCGGACCTTGTGGGCATCAGCATCAACTACATCTCGACGCACGCGAACGCGCTGAAGCTGGCCGAGATTGCCAAAAGCCTGGGCACACAGGTGGTGGTGGGCGGCTACCAAGCGACGGCGATGGCCTCGGAACTTGCGCTCTCTCCTTTCATTGACTACGTGGTGCGGGGGGAAGGGGAGGAGACCTTCCGGGAGCTTCTGTCTTCGACTCCCATCGAAGCGGTGCGCGGGATTTCATATGAGGTCGGCGGCCAGGTGGTTCACAATCCCGATCGGCCCCTCATTGCGGATCTGGACTCGATTCCTTTCCCGGAACGGCGGCGGCGCAACCGCAAGTACAAACTCCCCTTTGCTGACCTGGATTCCACGGTGGCGACGGCGTATGAGATGATCATCACCTCGCGGGGGTGTTGGGGGCGCTGCACGTTCTGCACCGAAGGACTCATGACCGATGGCACGCAGCGATACCGCAAACCCGAGAAAGTGATCGAAGAACTCGATGACATCCTGAGCCTGCATCCCGGCAAACGCCTGCGCATCCACATCGCGGACCCGAATTTCGGGGGCAAGCGCCGCATCACCGAAGAGCTGTACGAGCGCATGATCGAGTGGCGCAAACGGACTCGGGCTGATGTCCACTTCTTTGTGAGCCTTCGACCGAGCGCGATCTCGGAAAGTCGCGAGATGGTCCGCAAGATGGCCGCCGCCGGAATTGATTATCTGTTCGTGGGCATGGAGTCGCCGAACAACGCGGCCCTCAAGGCGGTCGCCAAACCGGGGGAGACGCGCGAGCGGCAAGAAACGGCGGTGCGGTACCTGCAAGAGGAAGGCGTCGAGATCATGAGCAACTTCCTCATCGGTCTGCCCGGCCAGACGCCTGACGACGTTCTGGGTCTTGTCGAGTATGCAAAGAAACTCAAGCTGGCGGACTGTTATTTTTCGGTGATGACACCGCTGCCGGGCTCTGTTCTGTACGAAGAGGCGAAGAAAAAGGGGGACCTGCTCGAACCGGACGTGACCAAGTATCGGCTGTACGACACTGTGCTGCGCCACGACAAGATGACGCGGGGGCAAATCCGGGAACTGTGCGTTCGCGCCAACGCCCGTTGGTATGACGATTTGATGCTCCCCGCAGAACAGAGGCGAGCCGCAGCCAAAGGAACCAAGCGGCGACTGTATGACTTTGCAGGGAAGTTCACCGTGCTCGTCAACTTCTTCTCCTTCCTGGGATCGAGCGCGGGCAAGGAGTTCTCGGACATCACGCCGGTTGCGATGGTTGGGGACATGCCGACGCCCAAACTCCGCGAATTTACCGAACAGAACAAGGTCCACGACTTCATCGAGATGGATCGTTTCCTGCGTATTTTGGGAAACCAGCGCGTCCAAGTCACCATGCAGTCGCAAGGCCAAGACATCGTGACGTGGGAGGCTGTTACCACCAAGAACAGCCTGGAATATCTGGCGGCGGTCCAGGGGCGTCCTCAAGAGTCCCCTTCCATCGCGATCAATGTTCCCATGGACCCCGGTTCGCTCTCGGGAAGCAAGATGTTGCAGGGCATCCTGGCGGACAATCCGACAACAGAGTCTCGAATCAACCTGCTCCGCCTGGCCGCTGCCGCAGGAACCGAGCTTGCGTCCTTCTATGTCGATCGGATGGGAGTCCTGGCCAAAGACGGTCTGACCCAACTGTTCTACAAAAGCAAAGCCCACCTGTCCAAACTCCAAAAAGCCCCAACCGCCCAGGCGGCCTAGCACGTACCTTCTGCTCGTCTGAACCTTCTGCTCGGCCCGGAACAGAAAAGGCGGGAGGGGGTTTTTAGGGGGAGGAAATCAGGAGGAGTTCGGGGAAGTCAGGAGTGGATTGTGGGGGACTAGGGGGGGACTAGGGGAAGACTAGCCACGACGGCGACGGCGCCCGAGACCAGCCAACATCAACGCAAACGCGCCGACGGTTGGCAACGAACCTGCTGCTGCATGTCCGCCACCCACAAAGCTGCATCCAGACGACGACCCACCGCCCGAATTTCCTGCCTTGACGACTTGCACGTTCGCCGTGGCTTCACGCACCGTGCTCTTGCTGTCTGTGCCCGTCACTTTGAACGTAAACATCGTCGGTGCATCGACGCTCGGTGCCATGAAGTTCGGTGTGGCTGTGTCCGCACCTGACAGCGTGACATTCGGCCCGCCGGTCTGTGTCCAGGCCCATTTCACCGCGCCAGAGGGGCTTGTGGCCGTCGCAGTCATCACAACCTGGAAGCCAGACGGAATGTTCAGCAGGTCGGTCGTCGCAATCTGGAATTTGGATTCCTCTTTGACGCACAAACCTCTGTGCGTGACCGTGCTCGAGAACGGCTTGCCCACGACGCCCGAGACCGACACCTCGTCAATGTCCCACCCCGGACCACCGAACAGATCGTCGCTGCCCGCGCGGAACCGGAAACGCAGCTCTTTGCTCGCCAGAATTTTGCCGATCTCGACCGTCGTCGTGATCCAATCCTTCGTCGCGTAGCCGGTGCTGTCGCCACCGAACGCTTTGCGACCACCCAGCGGATTGGTCGAGGGGGCCACGAGCGTTGCGTTGTAGCCGTTTGTGACCGTCACTCCTGGCACCGAAGCGATGTCGATCCACAACACGCCGCCGTCGTCGGACAATTCCAGAACGCCGCCGTCATAGAAGTTGCTCGTGTCACGCTCGAACGAATACCGGTGTTTGATCTTGAGGGTCATGCCTTCTGTGCCGGCCTTGATGGGCGGCGATACAAAGCGGTGATCCGATGGAGGATCGCTGTCCGGCCCATTCCAAAAGCCGTCCCCTCCAGAGCCGGGAACAAAATTCCAGGGCTCAGCGAACAACGCCTCGTCGTCCTCGACCACCCAACCGCTGTTTCTGACACTGAACTTGTCGGTCGTGCTCTGACCCGCTACCACGTCGTAATTGCCCTGGACCGAATACGTCGTGGTGATCGGGCCAGGTTTGTAAAGACCCGTGCCGTCGGCCTCGATCGTGAAGTCAAACGCAACCACAGTTTTCGCACCCGCAAGCGACACGGGCACCTTGATCGTGGTCGATTGGAACGGCGCGAGCGTCGGAATGTTGACCGGGCCCGGAACCGTCACTTCGGGAATCGTGGCCGTCACTTTGATGGTGCCGCTGGCCAAGTCCTTGTTGCCGCTGTTGCGCACCGTGATGATCAAGTTGCCGGCCTCATCGTTGTCGAGCACGCCGTCTTTGTCGCAATCGGTGGTGGATTGATCCAGCGTGATGTTGTCGATGGCCAAGTCCGCGCCCGTCGCAAAGCTCTCGACCAGGCCCGAGTGATCGGTCGAAGCCCGATCGGGTGCCACCGAACCCGAACCCATGCCGCGTTTGGCAAACGCTTGCACGAACAGGTCGTAGTCGGCTCGGTCGCTCGCCCACGCTGCTGCAAGCACCGCGTCACGCGCTTCCAAGAACGTCGGCGCATTCGGCGTAAGTTTCAGAGACGCTACCAAGTACCGGCGCATCCGCTCGTTCGCCTGCTGGAACGTAAACCGCGCATCGCGGAGCAGCGCCGCATAGCACTCCCACATCGCGATACCCCAGATTTCGCCCGCATTGTGGACTTCCGCGTTCATCGCCCCATCGCCGCCAAACGCTGGAGCAGGCGAGTTCGGCAGCGTGATGCCGTCCTCAATGTGCTTGAACGTCAGTGGGTTCTTCGTCATGTCCGTGGAGTACGGATATCGACGCAGCCCGTCATAAAAAGCGTAGTTGCCCGGTGCCCATATCGAATACCCGAGGTCTGGAAACACACCGTTCCAGTTCGCATTTGCCGGCGCAGTCGCATCTTCCGCCCGAGCCACCGTCAGCAGAACCAGGAAGTCACCCCACCCTTCGCCCATGCTCCGGCCTTGGTTGTTCGACAGACCGGCAGCGTTGCCCACCAAACGGTTCGTCAGAATGTGGCCCCATTCGTGTGCCACAACGCCCGTGTCCAGCGACCCGTCCCGCACGGCCCGATTTCCCGTAATCGTGACGTTGACCGACGTGCCACCTGTGATCTTGTTCCACAGTTTCATGCCGTCGTCATACGTCATTCCCACCACGCCCACCGTGATGGTCGGGTCCGTCCCAGCCATGTAGGGCAGCCCCAATGCGGTATCGACACTGACCAAAATGACGCCCTTGGCCCCCGAAATCTGCGCGTTCTTGACTTTGGTCCGCGAGTTGCAATTGTCCCCATACGTCAACATCGCGATTTTGCCCGCCATCGCCGCCGCGTTCACAAACGGTGCCTCGCAACCATCCTCTTTCGTCCCAGACCCGTCGTCTGCGATCACCACCTCGCCCGTCGTCGTGAAATTCGGCGACCCATATGGTGCCCCCGAAGTCTCGTAATTCCCCGAAATGTCGGCAGGGGCGTTGACTTTCAAGCCTGACGCATTGGCATCCCAAACATACATCTGGATGCGCGGCATTCCTCCGTCGGCGGGTGTGCTCGCGTTGGCGTTGTTGCGACCGCTATAATCCTGTGCTTCGCCTCGAATCGGATCGCCCTCAGTACCGCCCCGGCCCATGTTCGACTTCTGCGCGTTCCACGCCGATTCTGTCCAGCCCGCATCATAGAAGTCGTCGTGGAGCCAGTTCAGGATGAAAAACAGGTTGGTCGTAATCGCCTGAGAGTTGCTCGTCGAGGCAAGCGGGTCCGTCGTCGGATCGTAGTTCCGGTCAAACGTCTTGGCCGCAGTCGGCGGAACCCTGACATCGCCCGTCGCAAAACCATCCGGTGATGCCAAGTCCGCGTAAGCGAACACGTTGTTTCCGTTCAGTTCCGTCGCATCTGCTGGCAGCCACGGATCGTTCCGAGAAAAACCCGCGCTTTCCAACGTCACCAAATTCGATGCCTGGAACGTCGGCGCAGCCGTGGTCCGGGTTCCCGTCGGGTGAGGCGTGAAGCTGTTCCCCATCGGACTGTCCCACGGACGATAAGGGGCCGTTGTGTCCGCCCACACGCGATATGTGAAGGCATCAGCAGCGGTCAGGCTGTGTTTGAAAAACACCGTTCCATCCACCGCCGAAACGACAAACGCCATCATCCGCGAGTCGTTGCTGCTCCTGTATCCCACTTCGAGCTCCGTGTAGTACGACGGAACCAAACCCTCGGGACGAGCAAACCACACCTTGCGCACGCGGGCGGGGCCACCTTGCACCAGCCCCTCGATATCGGGCGCGCTTTCCATTTCCAACTTGGAATAGGCCCCGGCCTGTTTTCCCGAAAAATGGAGTTTCGAGAGCACGTATCGGCCATTCGTCATCGAGCGGAATGCCGCCGAAACCGCAACCGTCTCGTCCATCGCCCACTTGTCGGACACGCGGCGCGTCTTTGCTGCAAAATGGCCCGCAGCAAACTGCGGATTCATGTCCCGGTCCATCGCAATCTTCAAACTGCGGCGAAACACCGGCACTCCGTCGATTTCCTGGTCAAAATGCGCGATGAGCGGCCCGTTGCCTGCATCGTGCAAATCGGACAGCTTGGCCTGGCTCACCGACTCGGAGGTCAAGCTGTAGGCCGACTTGAGCCCCCGCAACGCACTCCAAGCCACCGTTTTTTTGTCGCTCCCCATCGGGATCGAGTTTTCTGCCCGAATCCTGCTCAGCGTCGGCTGGCCACTCTCACGGTCCCGGTGCATCACCTGAGAAACGAGGCGCAGCGCTGGGCCGTTGTCCGCACTCGGCTGCGCAACATTCGCCTCAGGCGCGTTTGGCTGACCGCACGCACCGAAAAGACCCGCCAGGGCCCCCAAACCGACCCTCGGAAAGATCCGCGATCCGAATCTACTCTTTCGCATCGTATGCTCCTTGTCGTCGGGACGACTCCTGCCGCCCCGTCTAAGAAAAATGGTCCTGAAGCGTTTTTACAGGCCCGTCCGCAACACCGTGCCCCCATCGCCAAAGACGAACACGTTGCTCGTGCTGGCACCATAGACTCGCGTCAGGTTCCCAGCCGTTCCCGTGGCCAGTTGCTTCCACGTCGTCCCGTCGTAACGCAACACTTTGCCTCCGTTCCCCGCAACGTACATCGTTCCGTCGGCAAAGCCCCACACGCCTACAAACGGACCTGCCGTCGGAGTCGTTTGTTGCGTCCAATTCGTTCCGTCGAATTTGTACACACCTGTTGGTCCCACCGCCCACACATTCGTCGCCGAGCCAACCCAAAGACCGAGCACATTCATCGTGCTCGGGCCTGCAATCGCGTTCCACTTGCTGCCGTCCCAGCGCAGGACGGTTCCGCCATCGCCCGCAGCCCAAACGTCGGTCGCCGACACCGCCCATAGCACTTTCAATGTCGCGCTCGTGCCCGTGGTCACGCTGCTCCACGACGAACCATTCCAACGAAGAGCTTTCCCACCTGCACCCACAGCCCAAGCGTCTTGCCCGGACAACGCAGTCACCGCGTACAAGTTCGTCGGCACACCGCTCGTCACAGACGCCCACTTGCTGCCGTTCCAGCGCAGAATCATGCCGTTTTCACCGACAGCCCAAGCGTTGCTCGAGGAAGACCCTCCGACGCCGTGAAGCGCGGTGGTCACACCGCTTGGCACCATCGAGAACGCCCCGCCGTTCCAGCGAGCGATCGTTCCACCACCGCCAACTGCCCAAATGTTCAGGTCGCTGGTTCCCCACACGCCATTCCAACCGGCTTGCATGCCGCTGCGACCCGCAGACCAACCCGTGCCGTCGTTGTGCATGACCGTTCCAGAATCACCGACGGCCCAAACATTGGTCGCCGATGACCCCGAGATGCCGTTGATTGGCGTTGTGACAGGAGACTGCACGTTTTGCCAGGCCAGCGTTCCCTTCGGGTCTTTCGCATAGTGAATAAACAGGCCCTGTTGTGCACCCACCCACACGTCCTCGGGCCCGGAAGCCCAGGACGACAAGAAGCTCGTTGTGTAAAGCGGCGACGAACTTGGAAACGCCAGCGGCGACCACGTCGTGCCATTCCACGGACAGAAGTAGCGATAGCCACCCACCCACGCATGCGTGGCATCCAGGTTGAACACCGTGTTGAGTTCGTACACCACCGACGAGCTGATGGTCTCCATCGCCCACGCGGTCCCGTTCCAACGAATCACCGTTCCGAACTCACCCGTGACGCGAATGTTGCTCCCGGACAGACCATGAATCGCTGTCAGGCTCCTGCCCGTTGCGGCTGCCGGCAGGGTGATGGCTGTCCACGCCGTGTTGTCCCACTTGCGGAGTGTGCCCCCTTGACCCACCACGTAAACATTGCTCGCGTCTGCGGCCCACACCCCTTTCAGGTTGTTTGTCGTGCCCGCGTTCACTGTCGCCCACTGCGTTCCGTTCCAACGGATCACCGTGCCGCCGTGGCCCACCGCCCACACGTCGTTCGCGGCCAAACCGTACACACCGGTCAGTTTTTGCGTCACACCGCTCGCCGTCTGAGACCACGCTTTTCCGTCGTAATGAAGAGCCGTGCCGTTTTCGCCCACCGCCCACGCATCATCCGCCGCTCGGGTCCACACCCCATTCAGGCTCACACCAGCGGGCAGAGGGTTCTCCCAGCACACGCTGTCTGCTGAACACAATCGCTTGTCAAACTTGGCATCCACCGAGGTCGCCAAATTCACTTCGACGTTGCACACCGGGTCCGTTCCCTGGTTGTCACAGGCACCGGTCCAACCTGCAAAGCCCGACCCGAGATCCGCCGTCGCCACCAGCGTCACCGTCGATGGAATCGGCACTTGGGCTTGGCACGTTGCTCCGCAATCGACAGCTTTGTCTGTCGAAACCACTTTGCCCGCCCCGGAACCGGATTTCGTCACGGTCAGAGCGACTGTCGGAGGAACGTACTCCGTATCAAATTTCGCATCGACGGTCGCTGTGTTTCCGTCGTTCGGGTCCATCGAGAGTTTGACCTCACACGTCGCACCCGTTCCAGAACACGCGCCACCCCAGCCCACAAACGAGGAACCTTGTTCCGGTTCCGCTTTCAGGGTGACGGTTGCGCCCGGATCAAACAGGCGGGAACAATCAGTCCCACAGGAAATCTCGCCCCCCGAAGTGGAGACTTTGCCGATGCCAGTGCCAGAACGAGTCACAACAACGGCTTTCTTTGGCGCGTCTTGTGTTCCCGTCGTCCCGCACGAGAAAATGGTCGACAGCGCAGCGATGCCCAACGGCATCAGGGTCAAACGCCCACGAACAGGCCAATAAGAGGACATGTGCAGCACCTACCCTTTCTGGTTTTCTTGAAAGTTCTTCTGTTACTACAAGCAACCCAAGCTCCAATCCGCCCTGCCAGCAACAGCGGGCGCGAATCAGAACATGCTATTTCACACCCCTTATTACTCCTTGGGTCTTGTGTGGCGCGCAATCTTTTTTTGTGGGTTTTCGATGGAGATCGCGGAGTTTAGAGCACAATCATTCGCTGTATGCCTTGCAAGGAAATGTCGTGAAATTGGGTCTTGAGTGGGACCACTCGGGTGAGGCTGCCGGAATGGAACTACTGGCCTCTTGCGCAACACGGCAATCGCGTCTACGGTCGGCACCAACATGCCCTCCTGCCGTTCTTTTGCTGGTGCCAGCGCAAACGGCCATCGGTCGAACTTGAATGGGTCGAACTTGAATCGAGTTCGGGTTGCTGGTTCGTCGATTGGGTTTTGGCCGCTGGTTTGGTCGTGGTTCCTTGGCTGTTTTGCCGGGTGTTGCTTGATCGGTCGCGTTTCCGACGGTCATGCACAGGGACCTGCGGTTCAAAACGAAAAGCCCAAACGTGTCTCGGTTTCGTACTTTGGAGACGGTGTGGTCAGACCTGGGGCGCGTGTAGCCTATGAAGGCACGCTGTACTCAAGTGGACCACACAAACTTCTCATGGCGGCCAGTATCGGCGGGCACCAAACGTTGCCCGGTTACGCGCTGTTTCTCGCGATCGGAGGAGGCTATCGGTTGGCGCTCGCATCGGGGCTTTTCCTCGATGTTCAGGCGGCGATTGGCTATAAAGCCGTCAACAAGCCCGGCAGCGTCGAAAGCCTGCCCGACGGAGGTTCCGTCCAAATGCCTCCGTCTGTAAGCAACTACTTCATGCCCATTGGTTTGGCTGGTGTCGGCTTTGACTTGATGCCCAGGCTCGCTGTTCCCGTCAGCGTTTTTGTTCACGGCGGCGGGTACGGCCTGACAGGAAACGGAGAGCCATTTTCCGGCGGATACGTGTTGGATGCTGGACTTGCGTACCAGTTTGGAACCGGGCGGCCTTCGACGGTCCCTTTGCCTGTTGCATCTCCACCACCTGCCGAGGCCCCTCCCGATTTGGATCAACAACCCAGTCCAAGCCCTGTGCTTTCCCCTGCACCGGCGCAGCCCCCCGCGCAACCGACCAAACCGCAAGTGCCCAGCGAGCTGCGTCCGCCGTCGTTGTTTCCTCCGGAATCTGCGGGAAATCCCGCTGGTTCTGGACCTCCGCAAGAGACAACGCCAACCGTGCCCCCTCTCCCTCCGCCTCCCACTGCAAACCACAACCCCTAAGGAACAAGCACATGAATCGAATTTCTGCTTCCACGTGCCTGACGGTTCTCGTTGTCGCAGGCTGCCAGCCCGCAGACGACCTTCCTGAACCCATTGCTCAGGCTCAAAGCGCACTCAGCCCCGATGTCGCAGCCATGTTTGACAAGAACGACCGACCGGCTGACAGCTTTCGCGTCGTTGGAAGTCTGCGTCCCCCGACGTGGTCTTGGGGCGAAATCGAGCTTCTGGAAGGGGCCCAGCGTGTCCGCACCGAGGGCTACAACCGTCGAACCGAGAAACTGCGCGCCCAAGACACCTACCAAAGCCGCGAATATCCACTCGGGACGTATTTTGGCGCGCTCAACCAGCAGATCGTGGACGGCTTCAACCTGTTTTACAAAAACTCCTGTGCGACGACCAAAGGTGCGAGGTGTTCGACCCCAGGACCCATGCGGCCCGATGCGCGCTTTGTGCTTTTGCACAAAGGGCCGAAAACCTTTGCAAAAACCTGTTCTGTCGAAAAAGCGCCCCTTTTGCTGGTTCATGGTGCGATGCAGGATGCAAATGTGTGGCTGTTTCCCGGAGGCAACGACGGCGCAGGCAATCCGTATCCTGGTACGACGCAAAAAACAGGTCTCGTGCAAGCGATGGAAAGCGCCGGGCGATGTGTGTATGCCGTCACGTTCGGGAACTTCCATGGTGACAACTACAGCCACGCCATCGCTGTCGCCAATGCCATCGCTCGCATCCGCAAAATTCACACAAAAGCCGACGGAACAGCCCCGAAAGTAGACGTGCTCGCGTGGAGCAAGGGTGTGCTTGCGGTCGATGCGTACCTGGCCAATGCGTCGTCGTGGCCGAGTCTTTCAACGCGATTTTTCGATCGTGTCGCCGCTGCGCAAAGCGAAAGCGTTCCCGCGTTTCGCGGCGATGTGCGCGTGTATGTGGCGCTGTCGGGGCCTCATTTGGGCATCGACCTGAATTTCAGGCATCCCATCCATACGCTGACCATCGCGAGCACCTCGTGGAACGCGCCCGTCGGACGCGGCCCAATGCCGTGGACGTATTTTTCTGCGCTCCAGTGTGTGAATTGGGGGCCCGATGTGCCCTGGTATGACAATCCGTATGCCGAGAGCGTCTGCGAGGGTCGAGGCGGGACTTGGCCGGACTTTTTCAATCGAATTTATGTCTCGAACGTGAGCGGACTCGATGCCGACGGAAAGCCCGTTTCTCGCGGTTCGCTCAAGACCTTGAATCTGACCGACGGAGCCTCGTCGAGCGGATATTCCTTCGACGAATACAACATCAGCTTGTTCGGAAGCGTGTCGGATGCGGGCAAATGGGTCAGCGCCTATGCGGGGCAATTGCAAGCGGCAGCCGATTTGCGTGCGGATTACCCGATTCCACGGCGCGATTCGAGCGACTGGAAAGACATCGATCCCGACGAGAATCGCTACTATCCGTGGCTTCGACCGAAGCTGTCTTTCTTGGCAGGCGGCTATCTGGACGATCCGAACCGGCAGGCGTGCCGAAAAACTGCATTTTTGCCGTCCGCGTCTCCGTGTGTTGCGTGGCACACGGCATACAATTCACGAAATGCCGAGGCCTCGTCGGGTTTTTACAGCAAATACCAACTGATGTCGGGTCTTGGCATCGAGGCTGCCGCCGAGATGGGCGGGCATTTCGTAGACCGGCTGAAATCAGTCGGCTTGGACTCTCGTCTGGATGCGGTGTACGTGCTGCACGGAGAAAGCGGGGGCGCTGCCGGATCGGCGTACGAAACCGATGGAATGACTTGTCCGACCTGTTCGGTAAACGGCGATGGTGTTTTGTTCAAAAAAAGCATCGCTGCCGTCGATATGCTGACCAGAGCATGGTCGTCAGAAAAACGCTCGAAAGACGCAAAACAGGAAGGCGTCGCGTTTGGACATTTGGAGGTCGGTGTGGCACCCGCCGTGTGGGCCAAGGTGCTCGCACAACTTACTTCCAGGGATTGACCGGCGCGGACGCCTCCGCACCAACAGCGGAACTTGGGCCCCGGTTATTGGCACCGTCAAGGCAGAACCACATGGCGATGCGGCCAGGCTGAACGGTGGGTTGGTGCCATTGGAGCCATTGGTGTTTGATCGCTGGCCCTCGTCTGTGAGAACGTGGTAAGCATGGCCCGGCGGTTTTTCGACTGCCGAAACTCCCTTTTGAAGGAACGACGTAAGCCATGGATCTCCGTCTGAGCGACGAGCAAGGATTGGCCCAGAAGACGGCCTCGGATTTTGCGAAAAACGAAGTACTTCCCAAAGCCGCAGACATCGACCGCGAGCACCGTTTTCCCGCCGAATTGGTGAAACGGATGGCGGAACTCGGCTTTTTGGGGATTGCCGTTCCCGAGGAGTACGGCGGTGCCGGGCTTGACACGGTGTCGTATGTGCTGGCCCTCGAAGAAATTTCACGAGCCTGCGCCTCGACGGGAGTGATCATGAGCGTGAACAATTCGCTCGTGTGTGACCCGCTCTACAAGTTCGGCACCGAAGACCAAAAACGAACTTGGCTGACCAAGCTTGCGTCGGGACAAATGCTCGGCTGTTTCGCGTTGTCCGAACCGGATGCGGGCTCTGACGCTGCGGCGCAAAAAACGGTCGCAAAGCAAGACGGCGACAGCTGGGTGATAAACGGTGTGAAAAACTGGATCACCAACGGGAAAAACGCCGACGTGTGCATCTTGCAGTGCATGGCTGACCCGCCCGGAACCAAAACGGGCCACAAAGCCATCACGACGTTCATCTTGCCGATGGACTTGCCGGGTGTTCGGACGGGGCCTGCGGACAAGAAACTCGGGATTCGCGGTTCGCAGTCGTGCCAGATTTTTCTCGATGATGTGCGCGTCGGGCGCGACCTTTTGCTCGGCGATGTCGGGATGGGTTTCAAGATCGCGATGAGCACGCTCGACGGAGGTCGAATCGGCATTGCGGCGCAGGCGCTCGGAATCGCTCGTGCGTCGTTCGAGGACGCAGGCCGGTATTCGCTGGAGCGCAAGACGTTCGGCCAGCCGATCGCAAACCACCAGTCGATTCAATGGAAACTGGCGGACATGGCGACGGAACTCGACGCGGCGCGGCTTCTGACGCTGCGCGCAGCAACGATGAAAGACAAAGGTCTGCGGCACAGCAAGGAATCCGCGATGGCCAAGCTGTTTGCCTCGGAGTGCGCGAACCGGGCCGCGAAAGAGTGTGTGCAAATTTTTGGCGGCAACGGCTACGTCGAGGACTATCCTGCGGAGCGTCACTACCGCGACGCGAAAATCACCGAGATTTATGAGGGAACCAGCGAGATCATGCGCATCGTGATCGCAGCCTCGCTGCTCAGAGAATAAACGACACGCACGTCGTGTCTTGTCCGAAGGAGATCGCCATGCTGCATGCACACCTTCCCAAAAACGACCTGACGAAAACCCTTCCACACTGGTTGCGGACAGGACTTTGCGCGGGAGGTGTTCTGCTCTGGGTTCTCTCTCAGGCGGGGTGTGAGGAAAAGAACCCACAGGTGCGTTCGTCTCGTACACAGATCCGCACCGGCGGCAAAAACCCACAACAGCCCGGCCCAGGCTACACAGAGCAAAGCGAGAATGCGGAAGACCGTGCAGAAGCGGTGCGACGAGTGTGTACGCGCAAGGCCTCCAGCGAGCTTCCTTTGTGCTGGAGCAGCGAGGTTGAGCGGACCAAGAACCGCAAGTTTGAAGCGCGCGTTGGCGTCATGCTGACGGTCTCTCCGCAAGGGCGCGCGGAGCAGGTCGAAGTGGTTTCACCCCAGCCTGAGCTGCAACAGCTTGAGCAATGTGTTGCCGATGCGGCGCGGAGCTGGATTTTTCCCGAGGGAACGGCTACGGCGCTGGTTCGCTGCGATTTCTTTTTGCGCAGCAGCCAGTAGAGGAAATGGGATGAGGAACGGTCTTTGTCGTTTTTCGCTCGTGAGCGTGCTTGTGTTTGGTGCCGTGTTCGGAACGGCGGGAACGGCGATTTCGCGAAAGAAACCCGCGAAACCGACGCCCGCTCCTGCGCAGGCCGAGGACATGGCGATCGAGGGAATTGCAGGACAACTCGACGCGCCAGCCGTGCTCTCCGTCCTGGAAAAACACAAAGCGCAGCTCAAAAAATGCTACGAGGACGTGTCGTCACGCCTTCGTTTCTTGAGTGGCCACATCGAGATCAAATTGTTCATCGGCACCGACGGAAAAGCCCGCCACGTCATTACGCAAAAGTCGAATCTTGGCTCCTACGAGGTCGAAAAGTGCCTGGTCGATTCTCTTGGGAACGTGGACTACCCAGCGGCCAAAGGCGGTCTTGGGGAAATCACGTATCCGATGGATTTTGCGGGAATGGTTCCGACGACGCAGCTTCCGTCGGATGTTGCAGAAGAACAAATTGGAAAAGAGAAAAAGAAGCTGCTCGTCTGCGCCGACAAGGCGAAAAAGGGCAAATCCACCGACAGGGTTGCACCGATAGATGCAATGCGAATGACGGTCTATGTCGCACCGGGCGGGCAAGTGGCCTCGGTGGGTTTTTCGTCACCGAAAGAGCCGTTGAGCCAGCCGATCGCAGACTGTCTGTTTGGAAAAGTTCGGAATTTGAAACTGCCCGACCCGCTCGGGAAAGTGGTGAAATTCGAGTATCCGCTCGGTAGAAACGACGACCTGTAGTCACCTGTCGTTGCCTGTAGCGAAAAGTGGACAAGCAAACCCATGCACTTTGAGCCAACCGAAGAACAACGCCTCGTCGAAACCACGGCCCGTCAATTCGCGGACCAAGTGTTGAAAAAAGCTGCGGCAGAACGGGATCAAAAAAGCCTCTTTCCCGAACAGGAAATGAGACAGCTTGGCGAATTGGGACTTTTGGGCGTCAACATCCCCGAAGAGTACGGTGGCTCACAAGCCGGTGTCGTGGCGTATTCGCTGGCCATCAGTGCCATTGCGGCTGCGGATGCGTCCGTGTCCGTCGCGATGGCGGTCACGAACATGGTCGCCGAAGTGATTTGCACGTTCGGGACCGAAGCCCAAAAACAAGCGTATGTTCCAAAACTGTGTTCGGGCGAGGCCCTCGTCGGAGCTTTTGCGCTATCGGAGCCTCAAGCCGGTTCGGATGCAGCGTCGCTACAGACGGTCGCGGAAAAAGTGGACGGCGGATATCGCCTGACGGGAAACAAACAGTGGATCACGTCTGGAGATCGAGCGGGTGTGATGGTGGTTTGGGCCCGTACAGATGGAAAACAGACACAGAAGCGGAACCCGGCAACGGGCCTTTCGGCTTTCGTGGTCGAACCCAGCGCACCGGGTCTTTCCGTCGGACGCGCTGAACACAAACTGGGCTTGAAAGGCTCGACGACGGTTCCGCTGGTGTTCGACGGCTGTTTCGTCAAGGAGGCTGCGCGACTTGGCGAGGAGGGCGACGGTTTCAAAATCGCGATGGTTGCTCTCGACGGGGGGCGAATTGGCATCGCGAGCCAGGCGGTTGGTGTGTCGCGGGCGGCTTTGTCTGCTGCGGTGTCGTACTCGAAAGAGCGCAAACAATTTGGGCAACCGATTGCACAATTTCAGGCTGTTGGAAACATGCTCTCCGACGGCGCAATGCAGCTTGAGGCGGCGTCCCTTTTGGCGTTGCGGGCGGCTTGGCTGAAAGAAAATCGGCTGCCTTTCTCGCAAAAAGCGGCGATGGCGAAACTGTACGCCTCAGAGGCGGCAGGGCGAATTTGCGATATGGCGCTGCAGCTTCATGGTGGGTACGGCTACACGCAGGAGTTTCCCGTCGAGCGATATGTGCGAGATGCTCGCATCCAACGAATTTACGAGGGAACCAGCGAAATACAGCGTCTGGTCATCGCTCGATCCGTGCTCAAGGAGTTTTCCGAACATGCAGGCTGATTCGACTTCCGAGCAGACGAAGAACAAGTTGCGCATTTTGGTCGCAAAACCGGGTCTCGACGGACACGACCGAGGCGCGAAGGTGGTGGCTCGTGCGCTCTCGGATGCGGGCTATGAGGTGATTTACACGGGTCTGCACCAGACTCCGGCGATGATCGCAGCGACGGCAGTGCAAGAAGCAGTGGATGCGGTGGGTTTGTCGATTCTGTCGGGCGCGCACATGACCCTGATTCCGGCGGTGTTGCAAGCACTGCGTGCTCGGGGCGCAGACAACGTGCCGGTGTTCGGCGGGGGGATCATTCCCGAAGAAGACGAAACAGAACTGAAAAAGCAAGGTGTGGCGGCCCTTTTTCGTCCAGGCACCTCGACGCAAGAGATCATCGAGTGGGTAGAACACGTCGTGCGACCTTCCGCCGAAAAAAACCGCCTGCGCTGACGTCTGGCGCTTTCACAAACACATCCAGGCGAAAAACATGATGAATTTTGAGCTTTCCGACGACGAAAAAGCACTGCAAAAGACAGTGCGCGATTTTGCGCAGGCCGAGATCGCGCCGCACTGCCGCAAGTGGGACAACGAATCACACTTTCCCACAGAGCTTGTTCCCAAACTGGGGCAGCTTGGTCTTCTGGGGATGACGATCGACGAGGAGTACGGCGGTTCGGCGATGTCGATGCAAGAAATCGCGCTCGTCATCGAGGAATTGGCCGCCGTGGATGGCTCGGTTGCCATCACAGTCGCGTCGCACAACGGTTTGTGTTCGGGGCACATCAGCCTGTTCGGGAACGAAGACCAAAAACGCCGGTATTTGCCTGATTTGGCGTCGGGAAAAAAACTTGGCGCGTGGGGTTTGACCGAACCCGGTTCGGGCTCGGATGCGGCGGGTGCGAAAACAAAGGCTACGCGACTCCCAGATGGAAGCTGGAGTTTAAGCGGTCAAAAAACGTTTATTACGCAGGGTTCGGTGGGCAGCGTCGCGGTGATCTTGGCCGTGACTTCTCCCGAAAAAAAACAGCGAGGCATCACGTCATTCATCGTCGAACACGGTACGCCGGGTTTTTCAGCGAGTCGTCGAATCGAAAAAATGGGGCTGCATGCATCGGACACGGCGGAACTCACGCTCGACGATGTTCGCGTCGCGGACAGCCAGCGATTGGGAGACATCGATCAGGGTTTTCTTGACACGCTGCGGATTTTGGATAAGGGCCGCATCACGATTGGCGCGATGGCGCTTGGGTTGGGCGCGGGTGCGATGGAAGCGGCGATTCGCTACGCGAAAGAGCGACGGCAATTTGGCAAAACGCTGTCGGAATTTCAGGCGATCCAAAACATGATCGCGCAATCGGGGATGGAGCTTGATGCTGCGCGGCTTCTGCTTCGTCGAGCGGCGTGGATGTTCGACCAGGGAATGCGTTTTTCCATGCAGGCGTCGATGGGGAAACTGTACGCAGCGCAGGCGGCGATGCGGGCATGCAGCGTGGCCGTGCAAATTCACGGCGGCTACGGGTACACACGCGAGTTTCCCGTCGAAAAAGCGATGCGCGATGCGAAATTGTGCGAAATCGGCGAGGGCACAAACGAAATTCAGCGCCTTGTCATCAGCCGAGAATTGCTGGGCAAAGGCCAGTTGGTCGTTCCGGGTCTTTTATGACGGTCGGTTCCGCAATTCGCCGTCACTTTGCAGAGGTGGTTTCGTCTTTCGTTCTGGCGTGGAAAGACCCGGCGGAGCTTTTTTTTCCCGAACAGTTGGCACAGACCCGAAAGCGAGCCGTTCGTTTCGCCATCACGCTGTTTGCGCTGTGTTTCGGTGTGGCCGGATGTGGGATGGCGTTCATCGGTCTGGCCACGCGGCAAATTGCGGTGTTTGGGGTCGTGGGTGCCGCGCTGTTTGTGTTGGGGCCGCTTTTCAACTTGGGGCTTTTGTACCTGGAAGCGCTGTTTCTGAGGGCGTTTGGACCGCATCCCGTGAGCGGTTCTGAGGCCTGGCATTTGGTGGTCGCAGGCGTTGCATTTGCGCAAGCGACGTGGCCTGTGTTGATCGTGCCGTTTGTGGGTTTGCCGCTGGGGCTTCTGCTGGGCGCACGCATCATCGTGAGCGGGATGAAAAAACTCGGCGCACAAAACGGGGAACGGGCGTGGCTGGCGGCGTTGTGTGCTCTCGGTTTGCCGTTTTTGTTGTCGCTTGGGCTCAGGTCGTGGGTGGCTGAAACCTACCGCTTGCCAGGCGACAGTATGCTGCCGACGTTGTCGTCGGGGGACGTGGTTTTTGTGACGAAATACGACTATGGCTTGCGGTGGCTCGGAAGCGCAGAACCCTCGTTTGCGCGAGTGCCCAAACTGGGAGATTTGGTCGTGTTCATGCAGAAGAGCAGTGGCGACGACAAAGCTCCACTTCTTGTCAAGCGCGTGGTGGGTCTGCCGGGCGACGAAATCGAGGTACGAGGAGATCGATTGTTTCGCAACGGCTCGCCAGTCGATACGGTTCCGCAGAACACGCCGTGCGAATACCGCGCCAGCAACGACTCCAAACCGCAGGAAGAGACGACGATTCGGTGCCGGAGCCAGGAAGAACAACTGGGCGTTGTTCGCTACACGGTGTGGAACGATGCCGACGGGAACCGAACGCCGTTTGCGCGGGTGACGGTGCCGCAGAGCCAAGTTTTTGTGCTTTCGGATAACCGTTCCAATGGCGTGGACAGCCGAAACTTCGGAAGCGTTGGGTTGGAGCGACTTGTGGGCCGGGTCCGCACGATTGGTTGGTCTTTTTCCAAAACCGGATCTTTCCGTCGAGAACGCCTGCTTCTGGCACCGCACTAACCCACAATCTCGCGCCCGCTTTTCAACGAAACAACACACCTACATTGTGTTGCGCTCCGGTTGAGGAATACGCTCGTTTCTGGGAGGCGCGCGATGTTTCGATTGCGGCTCCTGTGGGGGAAAAGAATGCAGGCGCGTGTTCGACTTTTGTCTCAGTCGGCGCTCATTCGGATCGAGGCGCTCTCGGATTTGGATGGCGATGAAGCGGCAGACGTGTACGCAGCCCGGCGAGCACTGCTCCAAGACTCCGATGGGCGCGTTCGTGCGGAAGCGGCGCGTGTTCTGTCCACGGCGAGAGCGGTTTCACCGACGACGTGGCTGACGGAGGCGCTTGGCGACGATTTGCCGAGCGTGCGCGAGGCGGCGGCGCGGTCTTTGGGCGCATATCCAACCTTTGCAGCCTGCGAGGGACGGCTTCGTCGGCTGGCACTTCTGGATGCGGTGTGGTGGGTGCGACGCACGGCGGCGTTTTCGCTGGCCAAGATTGCAAAACAACGTGCGATACCGACGCTGAAGGAAGTGCTGGGAGATCCGTTTTGGCGTGTACGGCACGCGGCGGTGCAAGCCCTTTCGGTGTTGTGGCAGTCATTTCCCGACGAGCGGGAGCACATTCTGGAAGTCGAATCGACGATGAGCGAGGCCAGCCAAAGCGCACACATGGAGCTTGTGTCTCGCGTCATGCCCGAACTTGCGGCGTACAAAGCATCGGCACCGCCGCCTGCCAACCATGCAGTCGCAAATCCCGATCCAGCGGTGACGACGGCCCGGTTGCGAATGATGCCGCTTGCTCAACTGACGCCAGCCGACCTTGTGCCGTTTTTGTCTGACGCTCACGCGCCGCTGCGAGAGCTTGCGGTGTCGCGGCTTTTGCAACTGGGCCGCATGGATGAACTCGAGGCGGTGCTTCCACACATGGCGATTCCCGGCCTGCCACACGCGCTTGAGGCTGCGACCAAGCTGCTTTCGTTGAGCATCCGTCGGCAGCCTGCGTTGGTGAAGCGCATCCTGGGCGACATTGATGCACCTGTAGGTGCAGTGGTGTGGGCGTGCGAGACCGTGCGACAAACGAATGCCTCACGAACGCCGGTTTTGGGCGGTCTTTTTCACAAACATCCGGTGTGCCGACTCCACGCCGTGCGGTGCCTGGATGAACTGGGCGAGACCGACGCGACGCTGTTTGAACGAATGGTGGAGGACGAAGACAGCGACGTGCGAAGTGCGGCGCTTTTGGCGCTTTTGACGCGGCTGCGCGAACCCGATTTGTCTCGTCATTTGCCCGAATTGCTCGGGCCGGACAGCCGACCGATGATTCGTCTGTTGCTGCTCGATCGGGCCGCGCAACACCGCGACAGGGTGCTCTTGAGTCGGCTGGCCGACGACCCGCATCCGCTGGTTGCCGCCAGAGCGTTGCGGATGCTCGGCCAACTGAGGCTGTTGACTTCTGCCGAAACCTACGCGCAAGACCCACAGCGACAGCCACAGCCGCAAAACGATCCGTTGATTCGCGAAGCCGTTTTGCCGCATGTTTCCGTCGAAACGCTTGTGCGCCTTCTTGGGAGCGATCCCGATCCGGTGGTGCGACGCCAAGCCTTGCGGCAAGCCTTCCGACGGCGCGGAACGCTGGATGCAGCACAACGGAAAGCGATTTTTTTGCAGGCCGCAGCAAGCGACGACCCGTGGATGCGAGCACGCGGCGTTTCGTTTGCCTCGTGCGAGCGGGATTTGCGCACGTTGCTTTCGCTGTGTCGCGATGCGCACAAAAACGTACAGCGAGCGGCGCACGACAAACTCGAAGAATGGGATGAACGAGGGCATGCGATTGCCGTGCTTTTGCGCAATGGCGTTTTGGATGCAACGACGCACGTCGCTGGGTGCCAAGAACTGCTGAAACTTGCTTTGGTGCAGCCGAACCCAAACGAGGCGCTGTCCGAGGTGGCTGCCTTCCTGGACACCGCCGTTTTTCAGAAGCTGCCGCACGAACAACTAGATCCGTCAGATCCGTCGGTGCGCGCGCTTCGGGAAACGATTGATGTGTTGCGAGGGAAGCGACCGCCAGTGTGGTCCCACGACGCATCGGAAGCGTCCCCGCCGTCTCCCAAAGAAAAACCGCCTGCGTCTGGCGAGAGGCGAGCGTTGGGAAAGACGGGTTTGCTTGTGTCTCCGCTTGCGATTTCGGGGAAAAATAGCCTGCCACCGCGCGCGTTTTCCAAAGCCCTCGACGCGGGCGTGAACCTGTTTTTCTGGGAACCTCCCTATGAAACGCTGTCGCATTTTGTGCGCACCGAGCGGAATCGACTGCACGTCGTCACAGGCTCGTATGAAGCGGATGGACCGTCCCTGGTCCGCGACGTGGAACGAGCGTTGCGCACGCTGAAAACGGACCATTTGGATGTGTTTTTGCTGTTTTGGGCGCGGTCTCCCGAGCGGTTTTCGGAGGAAGCACTCGAACAGCTCGCGAAACTGAAGCAGGCAGGGAAAATTCGAGCGACGGGTTTTTCGACGCACGACCGCGCGTTGGCCGAACACGCCCTTCGGCTGGGTCGGCTGGATCTGGTGATGACGCGGCACAGCGCAGCGCATCCAGGTGCCGAAAAAACGCTGTTTCCGTTGTGCGAAGCCTTGGGAGTCGGGTTGCTGACGTTTTCAGCGACTTCGTATGGCCGTTTGCTGAGGCCGACAGGAATCTCAAAAGACGTTGTGCGCTTCTCGGCGGCAGATTGCTATCGATATTCGCTCGGGCAAGCTGGCGTTTCGTCGGTGATTTCGGCTCCGCGCTTTCCAAAAGAACTTGCGGAAAACTTGGCGGCACTCTCCGATCCGGTGTTGTCCGACGAAAAGCGGGCCGCTCTTCGGGCGCACGGTGAGGCGGTTCACACACAAAGCAGACGGGTGAATGCACTTTTGCGAAAAGGCCACGAAAGCCCGCTACATCCGCCGGGAGAACAAGCGACGTTGGCGATCCGGTTGGCTGAACTTCTGGCTGAACATCCCGCGCCTCCGTATGAACCGCTCGGGAATGTGACCGCGCGGCTTTCTCACGTCTTGGGAAGGAGCGGCGGTCGTGACTAGAACACGATTGTCCCGTCGAGAAAACGCCGTGCTTCCTATTTTTCCTTTGGCTTGGGAAAATGGTCACCGCAGCGTTCTTTCGCTCGCCACGCAGTTAGCTTCCTCCGCGATGTTACGTCGTGGTTGCTTTCGACATGCACTGGACAATGCGCTGGTCCGAGCTGCCGCTTGCGGCTTTTCTCAGCTCGGTCACCGCTGCCACGCAAGTAGCTGCGAGCGAAAGAACGCTGTTTCTTTTTCGCATTCGGGAGGCCAAACCCCATGAGCCTGTCGCGCCTGCTGTTTGAACTTGTCCCGCTGTGCGAAGCCTTCGACGACCATTTCGAGCAAATCGCGTCGCTGCTCGAGCGGCACAAAGACCTAGCGGAATATGAAGTCGCTCGTTTTTATGTAAGCCGATTCACCACACGAACCCTTGCGCAGCTCGTCAAAAGCGAAGACCCAAGAAAACGAGAACAGGCCGCGCGCCTCATCCGTTTGACCAGCACGGCCCGTCGAGCAGGCGGCCCGTTGCGCGTGCTCTTGAAAGATCCGAATGCGCGGGTGCGGTCAGCGGCGTATCGCGCGGTGAGGGCGCTCGAACTCGAAGATGTTGCGCTGCCCGACAACCGATTTGGGACCCCGAAACGAAAACACGCGCAGGCGCTCGGCGGCCACAATCCGACGGGCTGGGCGTATGGGTTGTACGCAAACCTGTGGGTGTTCCGGCATTTCAAAAAGAACCAACGCAAACCCAAAACCGATCTGGCGGCGCTTGGCGTGCCGAAACTTTCGACGCGCAAAGATGTGATGGCGTGGCTCCAGATCGAAACGCAGGCTGAGCTGTCCAAACTGTTGCGCGCTGGAAGCGGTCCAGGCAGCCCTTACGTGTCGTTTTCGATCCCGAAAGCCAGCGGAGGCACGCGCACCATCACCGCGCCCAGAATGCGTTTGAGAGCGATTCAGCGGCTCATCCTGCATGAGTTTTTGGCCAAACTGCCCACGCACGCTGCTGCGCATGGTTTTGTGAAAAAACGGTCGGTGCTGACCAATGCCAAACCGCACGAAGGCGCGCAGCTCATCATCAAGCTGGATTTGGCGGATTTTTTCCCGACCATTTCCTTTTTTCGCGTGCGCGGTCTCCTGACAGGCTACGGCCTTCCGTTCGAGGTTGCGGACACGCTGGCCGGCCTGACCACGCATCGTCCGGTCCTGCCGGATGGACACGTCGTGTGGCCGGGCGTGCTCCCGCAAGGTGCGCCGACTTCGCCGGTTTTGGCCAATGTGCTGTGCCGACGGCTCGATTCGAGGCTGTCTGGCCTGGCGAAGCGGCTGGGTGCGCGATACACGCGCTATGCGGATGACCTGACGTTTTCGTTTGCGAAAGGCATGGACGAAAAGCACGACGTGGGCCGGTTCTTGTGGTGGGTGAATCAGATTTGCCAGCAAGAAGGCTTTGCGGAAAACGCGGCAAAGCGAAAAATTCTGCGACCGTCGGCCCAGCAACGCATCACCGGAATCGTCGTCAATTCCGGCCTGTCTGTGCCCCGAGATATGCGACGGACGCTTCGCGCGATTTTGCACAACTGCCGCATCCACGGTCTCGACAGTCAAGCCCGAGGCCGCAAGAACTTCCGCGCATATCTACTCGGGCTCGCTTCCTACATCCGCATGGTTCAGCCCAAACTCGGCGCGCAATTTCTGTCCGAGGTCCGCGCCCTGCTGTCTCCAAAACCGTAAAGCCAGACGTTTTTCCGCTCACGTCTGCGGCTGGCAAACGGCGTCGTGCTACATCGCGAACGGATTGCGCAGGCCGTCGTTGCCGGTTTTGGCCGGTTGGACGGTGGGCACAGCGGGTTTGGCGTCCGGTTTGACCAACAAACCAGGTGTTCCCGGTTTTGCGTCGGTTTTGGCACCCGTCGGAATCGCCACTTTGGCATCCGTTTTGACACCAGGAACCGCTGTTTTCGCGTCTGTTGCCACTTTCGCGTCGATGACTGCCGTTTTGACATCGCCTGCCGCTGTTTTGACATCGCCTGGCTCGCTCGGCTTGCCTGCCTCTGGCGGTGGAGCCGGGCGAAGCCACAAGCTTTGTTTCGGCGGCATGGTCGCTGGTTCCGTCAGCAATCGCAGCGGCGGAAACGCGGTTTTCGCGTCGCGCACCGAGGGCTTTGTAACCGGCACACTGTCTGCGGGCAGCGGCGGCGGCGTGATCGGTGCAGGCCCAGGTGGAGTCACAGAAGACACCACCAGCGTTGTCTTGGTCTCGTCGGCCGGTCGCACGACGCGCGGGTCTGTCCCGGACACGCTCGAAACGACCGACGGAGTCGTTTGTTGCTGGCTTCGCAGCACGAGCAGCGTGCCCAGCGAACCAATCAAACCCGACAGCACCGCTGTGAGCCCAAGCGCCGTCGCCATTTGTCCTCGCGACAACGTGTAGTCGTGAGGCGAGTGAGACGGCATCTGTTGGATGACCGGCGTCATGAGCACCGGCATCGGCGTCGAAAGCATCGCAGGTGCCATTTGCGGATTCGTGTAGATGCCGCTCATTTCAGGCCGCATGGGCAGCGCGCCCAACTGTGGGGCACTGTAGGGGCCGCTCCCCTCTTGTCGGATGACCGCTGGAACCATGTGTGGGCCGGTGTAGCCCTGCACCAAATCCGGGCGCATCACATGCGGCGGCATTTGCGACGGATGAAACACGCCGCTCGGATCTTGCGGAGGCGGAACACTTTTTGGCGCACCAAACTGCGCCGCTTGATCCAAAACCGCCGAACTCGATTTCCGAATCGGCGTCGTGGCACTGTCAGGCAGACTCGCTCGGGCCCCACCGGTCGGCGTTCGCTGCGAAGACATCGATGCACTTTGCACCACGCCACTTGAATCGTCTGCCGTCGGCGCGTGCTGGGCTTCCTCATGCGCAATCGTTTGAACGTGCTGGATCACCGCGAGCGCCCGTGTGGCCCGTTTCACCTTCGCCAGGTTTTCGTCCCTCGCGACTTGCGCCGCCCGTTGCCGGTGTTCCGCTTCTCGAATCTGTTTGGCCAACGCTTCTTCGCGATCGCGAGCTTCCTGCGCGGCTCGGATGATTTCCTCAAACTCCGACGCAGAGCGCATCCGAGATTCTTCCGCCGCTTCCACCGCCTCTTGCGCGAGTTTCGCCGCCACGGCCTGCGCTTCGGCCTCTTCTTTGGCCTTTTGCGCTTTTTCTTGCGCCGCTTTGGCCTCGGCATTCGCTTTCGCTGCCGCTTCCGCTGCTGCCTTCACCGCTGCCGGTACGGGAGGCGGTTTCTTTGGCGAATCGAAAATCTCGTCGATTTCCATCTCGAGGAGTTCTTGCGCTTCTTCGGTCTCGGTGGCCATCGGAGGCAGGCTTTTTTGCGCCTCTTCAGCCAAACGTGCGGCTTCTTCAGCCTGCCGTTTCGCTTCTTGCGCGGCCCGTTCCGCAGCCTCGACCTCGGCCAATTTCGCTTGTTTGGCCTGCTCGGCTTCGTCCGCCGCTTTCCGCGCGTTGGCTTCTCGCTCGGCTTTTTGCCGGACTCGTTCGGCCCGTTCGGCTTCGAGCCGTTCTTTTTCGCGCAGCTCGGCCTGGAGTCTTTCCGCTTCTTGCCGAGCCACCTGAGCCGCTTCAGCCTCTTTTCGTTCGCGTTCGGCGTCTTCTTGCGCCCGACGCTCAGCCTCAAGACGCTCCGCTTCGATCCGCTTGGCCTGCCGCGCTGCTTCCTCGAGCAACTCTTTTTGTTCGGCGGCTTCAGCTTTCGCTGTCGCTGGATCTTTCGCGAGCTTGTCGCTTTGGCTTGACTTTCCGCGCTGACTTTGCTCCCACTCGGCCCGCATTCGGCCCAGCGTCTCGGCCCGCGCCTGTTCGAGCAATCGTTTTTGCATTTGCGCGGTTTCTTGCCGTTCGCGCTCCAGACGTTGCTGGACTTCCACTTCGCGGTTTTTCTTGGCCGCCTCGGCTCGTGCGAGCACTTTGGCTCGACCTTCTTCGGCAATCCGCTGTTCTTCCGTCAGCGGTTGGCCTTTTTCGTCCGCCTCCGCTTCCTCGACATCCTGTCCAGCCGACAAAGCCATCGCTTGCTCGGGGCTCAAACGCCCAGCTTCGACTTCCGCCAGCATGCTGGACAAGTCGCGGGCTCGCACCGTACGACGAATGACGCGCTGTTTGGCCGTGTTTCGTTTTGCCGCTGGCTTCTCGTCGTGGCTTTGGGGCTTTGCATCGCCCGCTGAAAACGCCGCCGCCGTCAAAATTTGCGAGGGGTCGCTTACATCACTGTCGTCCTGCGCGTCTTGCGAAGAACGCATCGCCACACGCTTGACGGCCACCGTTCGTTTTCTGAGCGCCTTGTTTTGCGAAAGTAGCGTCTCGATGGGCACTCGCTCGTCCGGCGGTGGCAGCGGCAAACCCGTTTTTTCAAAGGCAAGGCCAAGCCCTTTCAGAACTTCGGCCATCGAGGCATAGCGTTCCCCCGGATCTCGAGCGCAAGCCTTCCGAATTACCTCATCGAGGCCTTCCGACAGCCCCGGTGGTGCTCCCGACTCGCGCGGAAGCTGAAGCGCGGGCGGAGGAGATGACAACTTCTCCAGCACCACCTCAAGCTCCGACGCGCCGAACGCCTGCTTTCCAGTCAAGCACTCGTACAAAATCGCACCGAGCGCAAATACGTCGCCGCCACAATCTGCCGCTTCCTGCTCGCCGCTCGCCTGCTCTGGTGCCAAATACGCCAGTTTTCCGAGCGGCAAACTCTCGTCGAGACCGATCGCCCGCTTCCGCAAATGATGCAGTGCGCCGTCCAAAACAACCGGCTGGCCGGCCTCGACCTCCCGGCCTGCTTCCGACGGTAAAATCACGTTTTCCGGGCGCAAATCCCCATGAACCACTTGCTGCTTGTGAGCCTCGCCCAGCGCCCGCGCAAGAGCCGCCGTTACGATGCCCGCCGCCAGCACCGGAAGCGGGCCTCGCGAAAGTCGAATGCGCAGCGTTTCCCCCACCAACAACTCGGCGGCAAGAAACGGTGCTCCGTCGGGACCAAAACTCAAATCGACCGGCAAAAAGCCGAAACGACGCAAGCCCGACAGTACGCGCAAGTCCTGTCGAAGCCGCGACACGCGGTCATGGCTTGGTGCCAGTTCCTTGTGCAACAGCTTGACGGCAAACGGTTGTTTTTGACGCAAATGCCAGGCGTTGTACGTGACCCCAGTCATGCCTTGGCCCAAAAATGCGTCGAGACGATACGTACCCGAAAGAACCATACCAATGCGTGCCGTCGGGGATGGTTCCGAACCGGTCTGCGACATGAGGGTGTTTGGAAGGGCCATGGTGCGTCTTGAGAAGGAGGAAAAGAATCGCTCCGGGATAGCGTACCACATAACCTTCCGAGAAAGGACGCGGTTCTCGCCCCAAAAACGCTCAGAAAACCCATTCTTGCGCTGCACTGGCGTACAGGTGCAGAACTGTGCGCAACAAACACATTCGGCAAGAAAAGCGTCTGTGAAATGTCTGGAGGATGTCTGAAGAGACTCCGAAGAGACTCTGAAGAGTCTCTGAAGAGACTCTGAAGAAGGAATGGGTCTCGATGCCTGTCAGTTTTGCTCGAGCAGCTCGCTGAACAGTTCGGTGTCCAAGTAGTCCACCGGAAGGTGCATGCGCCTGACCCCCACATGTTGCTTGATCAGCAAGTCGGTCAGTGCGTCCTGGTCGTACAGTTCGATACCGGGGGCCGAGGCTACTTCAGCCTGCGCCGCAGCGCCCGCCTTCCCTGAACACAGGAGGACTCCTTCGTCAAAACCGCGCAAACGGACGCCGGCACGCAGTTCTCCGACGGCTTCCTTGGTCAGTTCAGCTTCTCCGGGACGAATTGCGCACAGCACCCGCAACGTCCGTCCTCCGCGCATCAACGTTCCAGAATAATACGCAACACCGTCGCCACGTTTGACGATTTCCGCGCCCAACATGCCGAGCCGTTCAAACAAAAGACGCATGAGCAACTCGAACGCGCCTCCCGGAAGCTGCCGAATCCGACGGCGCAACGCGACCCGAGTCGCCTCTCGTGCCCGCGAGGCCCGTTCGATCAGTTCACGTTCAGCGCCAAACAGATCGGTCTCGAGTTTCCGATCGCTCAGCATGTAGGTTCCGGGCCCAACCGTGCGAATCCGAGGCCGCAAACCCTCACTGTCTCTGTGACGTTGTTCTCGAACCAGCGCGACCCGCATCGCTCGCGACACATCCACAAGTTCACCGCGAATCAGGCGTCGCTTCACCGCAATTTCCGCAATCTGACGATGCGTCAACGCGCGTCCCTCAGAAACTCCACGCAAGACATCGTGTGCGGCGTCGGCCAAGCTCCACTGCCGGCTCGGCGCGGAAGATGGGTTTGGAGCTGCCTGCTGGTTTGGAGCTGCCTGCTGGTTTGGAGCTGCCTGCTGGTTTGGAGTTGCCTGCGTTGCAGGTGCTGTTGCAGCAGGTCCATTTGGAACGGGAGCAGGCGGCGTTGAACCTGACGATCTGGATCGCTCATCCCGCGCTCGGTCGCGACCTTCCCGATGCGAGTTTGCCCCTTCGTGCGATCTTCCACGTTCCGCAGGAGTCGGCGTATGTGACGAGGAAGCGAGCGGTTTCGGAGGCGTTGCCGCAGAGGGCCGTTCTTCTGCCCCCACTTTGCTCTGGGCCTCATGAGGTTTCGCCAACCCCTCCTCAGGCGGCGCGGTTCGTACTGGCTCGACACAGGGCCGATCGGCAGGAGAGACCTCTTTTGCCGCCAACACCGAACCCGGAGACCCCGCCGGTGGCACAGTCATCTCCGAAATTTGCGAAGACGCAGGAGGCGGGATCGGCGTCGAACGACTGGACACGCTCGACGGAGCAACCATCACAGAGGGCACCGAAACCGAGGGTGAAGACACCGACGAAACAGGAGCAGATGGTGTTGGAGGACTTTCTCGAACCGGAGTTTTTGCCGACGGTGGTGAGGACTCCGGTTTTTTCGCATCTGCAGCCTGGCCGTGGGTTGCATTTTTCTCGGCGTGTCCGGGCGCAGATTTGTCGCGACGAGCAGCGCGTGCGCTTTTTGCTCCCGTGTGGGCTCCCGCATGGCGAGTTTGCGATTTTTCGTGCGCGTGCGCGGTCTTTCCCGCCTGTCCGCCCGTTGCCATCGCCGGAGCCGCTCGCCCGGCTGGATTGTCTTTTTCCCCAGCCTGGACCGTCTCTTTCGCCGTCTCTTTCGCTGATTGGGCCTCTGCATCTCCACGCGCCGACTTTCGTCGTTTCCCCGAAGCATGACCGCCATCCGCCTTGCTCGCGGACTCCGCCTTCGTTTTTTGCACTTTTTCTCCCTCCGTTTGGAGTGCATCCCCTCGTTCCTCGGGTTCCCGCCGCTGACTTGCGCCGCGCGGCGGATACACACGCAAACCGAAAAGCCCCTCGCCCACTTGCACGAGGTCCGCTGACGGGCGTTTTGCTTCGATTTGCAGCCGAGTTTCCATCATCGCTTCCGGGTCTCGACCGACCACCGAAAGCAAGCTGTTTTTGATGGCCAGTCTCGTCAATTCCTTGACGCTGAGCGGCTTTCCCTCAATGCGCAGAATCTGAACCGCTGCTTCTACGAATGTCATCGTTCACTTTCCTAAGTACGGTCATGTCTCGCCGATGCCAACCGCATCCTCACGGCCTTTTCCCGTCGATGGAGGGCATCCCCAGGTGGCCGCTTGGACAAAAAAACCAAACGCGCGGCACCGGCAAGTGCGCAGTGTTATCGCTCTCGTCGGAAAGTTGTCAAGAGAGGACTTCGTGACAAACGCCGTGGCATCTTTCCAAACATGCTTTTTTCTCGTCCGTTTCTTGCAAAATGCCTTCTGCTCGGCGCTTTTCTCGTCGCAAACCCGCAAGTGGAACCCATTGCGGTCGCCCAGCAATTCAACGCCGCGCAAAACACGTTGCCTCCCTCCGAACCGTTGCTTTCTGCCGCGTTGTTCGATCTTTTGGACAAACCCGCATCTCTTCGCGGTGTGCAAGGCAAGGTCGTGGTTGTCCTTCACCAAGATCGTCACAGCAGCGAACAGAACGAGGCCTTCAAGGACAAACTCTCTGGCTTGATTGCGCGGTTTTCTTCGCAATTGCGTGTCGTCGCCCTCGCGGATGCCGGTGGTTATGACTTTTGGCCTGCCAAGGGTTATGTCAAAGACGCGCTGCGTTCCGTCGAGAAAAAAGGCGGCGCGATGATTGTCGTGGATTGGAAAGGAGCCGTGCGAAAAGCGTATCGGCTCAAGTCAAAGCAAAGTGCCGTGTTCGTGCTCAACCGTTCACAGGAATTGGTCGCCTTTTCTCAGGGGCAACTCACCCCTACCGAGTGCGACAAACTGTCGGAGCAGGTCGAATCCCTGTTGGTCCAGGAAACGGCGTCAAAACGCGCCGGACCATGACAAACCGGTCATCGTCGGCGTCCTCACCGGAGCGATCGTCCCCAGCAGCGCAGGCCGAGGCAACCGTCGGTTGCTGTAAATCCCCGCTGCCATCATGAACACGCCGCCGACCTGAACGAATCCATCTGTCATCGACCACAGAAGTCCCCATTCAGGCGCGTCGTGATACACGATGCTGCTCACGAACGGACCGAGTACCGGAATGAACAACGTCGCCGACGCTGTCCTCTCCGTCGAAAGTTCTCGCGACACCGACGAGCCTTGTGCCGAGGCGAAAAACACCGTCCCGCCGATAACCGCCCCCAAATAGCCCGCCGCGAACAATGATGCGCCACCTGCAATCAGGCTTCGGTTCCGTTGCCGAATCGCCAACATTTCCGCCGTCCGCTTGTGTTCCTCCAGCGCGTAAACCAGTCGGCGAATGTCGGAATGCAGCGCAGCAACGGAAGGATCTCCCGGCAACGGATGACCTGCGACGGGAACGTGAACCGCCTGTCGTTCTGCAACCGGCGGCACTGGCACGTTCGTTGTTGGCGAAACGGCGGAAACCGCGCCCCCAGCGGGCGGCAAAGGAGGCGGAAAAGCCCCAGGTTGCACGGTCTGCGCATGACCCAAAGGCGCAAACGCCGTCAGAAGAAGCAGGCTTCCCACCCCCACAAGTCCGCGCGCCGAAGAACTTTCCGAAGAACGATTTGTACAACCAAGGTTGTTCCGCATCGCGCCACTTTAGGCCCGCGTTCTTCCAGAGCACAACCGATTTTCTTTTGCGCCAAAAAAACCAACAAAAACACCAGAAAACCACGGCCCGTGTCAGAGAGTTTGAAATCGTCTTCCCGAGGAGCCCAAGCTCGCTATTGCAAACGGCCAAAGACCCGTTGGTTTCATGTCCTCTGTATTGGAACATTCTCCCGTTTGATGGATCGGTTTAATGCTTTTTGTGCATGAATAATCTATTTCTATAATTCAATAATAAAAGCAAAAATAGAAATTTTGTGCTGGATTGCTTTTGTTTTTATTTGATTTTTATAAACGAACAATCTACATGCGCATGCCATCTATGACGATTGACAAGTTACATGTAGTGGTTTGTCGGTTTGGGTGCGAGGAAAAAAGACCAGGCTATTTTCCCAGGCAGAAGCGGGAGAAGATTTCGTCGAGGACGGTTTGGTCGATGTGGTTGCCGGTCACTTCGCCCAATCGTTTGCGAGCCAGACGCAGCTCGGCGGCGACGACATCCAGGGAAACGTGGTGCGAAAGCAGGGTTTGCGCTCGCTCGAAGGCTTCCGTGGCTTGCGCAAGGGCCTCGAATTGGCGGGCGCACGTCACCAGAAGTTCGCCCTGCGCCGAAAGATTGGGCGCGAGGCGCTGCAAAAGCTGCTTTCGGAGCGCGGACAGCCCGTGGCCGCACAACGCCGAAAGGCCGATCGCATCTTTTTGCACGGGCAGGCAGGCCGTGTGGTCGATTTTGTTCCAAACGACTTGCACCGGAATGTTTTGGGGAAGAAGCGTTTTTAAGTGCTGCTCTTCGATCCCAAAGCCGACGGTGCCATCGACGACCAGCAGCACCAAGTCCACGTTCGCCAGCCGTTTTTTGGCCAGACGCTGGCCCGCCGTTTCCAGAGACGTTTTGTCTTGCCGTTCACCCGCCGTGTCGATGAGGAGCACCGACACCCCGTCCCACACGACATGGACCTCGACCACATCGCGCGTTGTGCCAGGCTGCGCATCGACAAGCACCCGTTCGTCACCGGCCAGCGCGTTGAGCAAACTCGATTTGCCCGCATTGGTTCTTCCGACGAGCGCAATTTCAACACCCTGCGAAAGCGCCTTGCCGCCCTGCACAAAACTTTGGGAAAGCTTCGTCGTACGCGCCGACAGCGTCGCAAGTTCCGCAATCCAACGCGCGGCATCCAGGCGGTCATCGTCCAAATCGGGATGGTCGAGCGTCGATTCCACGTCGGCGAGCAAGTCGGTCGCCCGTTGGAACAGCGAGTGGACCGACGCAGAAAGCTCGCCGCGCAGTTGCCGTTGCGCTTGCCGAGCCGCCTGCACAGAGTGTGCAGACAAAAGCGATGCGACGGCCTCGGCTCGGGTCAGATCGATTTTTCCGTGCAAAAACGCGCGCCGCGTAAACTCGCCGGGCTCGGCGGCGGTGGCACCTGCGGCGAGGGCGGCCTCCACGATTTGTTGCAGCGTGACCGCGCCTCCGTGGGCGTGGATTTCGACCACATCTTCGCCCGTGTACGAACGCGGAGCGCGCATCACACAAAACAACACTTGATCGATGGTTTCGCGAGGCGCGTTCGATGGGTCTTGTACGCTGACGCCCGCAGCCAACCAAGGCCGCACCTCGCCGTAATACAGACGGTGGCTTTCTGGTGCTTGAGGCCACGGAGACAGAATGCGGCTGCCGATCTGTTGCGCCTGTTCGCCGCTTACGCGGACGATGCCGATGCCGCCGCCGACACCCGTTGCAATGGCGCAGATCGTTTGGGCCACGGGGGAACCTACTTGCGTTTTTTGGCTTTGGCCTTGGGCTTGTGCGGGTCGGACGGTTTCGGGCCAGCGGAGGTTTTGGCCGCGCCTGTGTCTGCACCGTCATCGGAAGATGCGTCTTGTGCGCGGTGGAGGACTTCCACGGTGGCGTCGTTCGCGGGGACCGCGTTCTGGTCCTCGTTCGCGTGATGCTCCTTGTGCGTTTTTCCCCCCTTTTTTCCCTGGCCGCCCTTTTTCGGCTGTTTGTTCGACCGGTTCACGTAGTTGATGACTTCTTGTTGAACAATCCCGAGCACCGTGTTCGTCAGGATGTACAGCGTCAGGCCCGCCGGCAAAAAGATGCTGAACACCGTGAACATGATCGGCATCATCGTCATGACCGGCTTCATCTGCGGATCGACCGGCGTGGTTTTGGCCGACAGCTTGGTTTGCAAAAACATCAGGACGCCCGTCAGCAGCGGCAGCACGTAATACGGATCGGCGGCAGTCATGTCCGCGATCCACCCCAATCGGACGCGGTACAGCTCGACGGCGTTGCCCAGCATTGAATAGAGCGCGATCCAAATCGGCATTTGCAACAGCATCGGCAAACACCCACCGAGCGGATTCACGCCGTTTTCGCGCTGGAGCTTGAGCATCGCCATGTTCAGGTCATTTTTCTGCTCGGGGCGCGGGAACTTGAGCTTGAGCGCGTCCATCTTCGGTTTCAGCGTCTGCATTGCTTTCGCCGACTTCATTGCATGCAGCGACGGCCACAGCATCAGTGCCTTCACAAAGAGCGTCAGCAGCACAATCGCAATCGCCCACGACCCGGTCAGCTGAAAGAACTTCCGCAGAAGCGACAGCAACGGGCGAGCAACCATCCCCAGGCCCCAGGTGTAGTCGATGGCTTTGGACATCTCGACTTTTTGCCCGTTGACCGCCACGTCATCCAGCATCTCGGGCTGCTTCGGACCCGCGTAGAGCGTGAAGTGGTACGTCTGTTTTTGTCCCATCGGCAGCGGCTTGTCCGCAAAGACCACCTGCGCCGACATCGCTCCCTGCGCGTCAGCGGTCGCCGTGATTCGTTTGCGACCCGCAGTCGCCTGGTTTTCCAGCGCCAGACCCACCATGAAGTACTGCTGCGCGAAACCGAACCATTGCACATCGCCTTCCAGCTTGTCGCCGGTCGCCTTGTTGTCTTGCAGCTCCTCGAGGTTCAGGCTGTTTCGCGAGTTGTCTTTTCCCCACACCAGATCGTTTTGCACGACGCGAGGCGAGAACATGCCGCCTTTTTGCTTGGGGTCCTGATAGCTTTCCAGGCTGACTTCCAAGTGGTGGTTGCTCGTCGTCTGTTTCTTGTTTTCGATGTTCACCGCAAAACCGATGTGGAGGCCTTTGGGCGGAAACGAAAACGTCTTTTGAATCTTCACGTCCGGCAGGTCCAGCGCGAACGTGAGCACGCGGGTTTCGTCCGGCAGTGTCTCGTCGCTGGCCAGCACAAACGGTTGTTGTTCCGCAGGTTCCGGCAACGTCACATCGCTTTTGGGCAGGCGCACAAGCAGCGTCGGTCTGTAGCTCGGCAAAAGATTCGTCGGGCCGTCTTGTGCGCGAATCTCCTGCACCGGTTTGCCTCCCGCAAGGCGCAACCAACGCAGGTCCCGGCTCCACATTTTGGAGTCGAGCAGTTCAAACCGTGTCAGTGCTGCACCGCGGCTGGTGACTTCCGCTCGGTATAGGCCCGGACGTTCGATGACGCGGCGCACTTCCTCGGTCGTTGTGGCAGAAGTTGCTGCTTGTGCTGCGGACGGCTTTTCCGGCTGCATTTCCGGCTTCTGCGCGTTGTTTTGCGCCTGGGTCGGTTCGCTGGGCGGAACCTTTTTCGGCGCGAAATAGGTGTTGGTTCCCCACCAAGCAACCATCACCGCCAGGCACAGCCCGATGGCCAACAGGGCCCGTTTTTCCTGGTTCATGTGGACAGAAACTCCTTCTCGGGCGGCGGGTCGTAGCCGCCGGGATGAAACGGATGACAACGGCAAAGCCGGAAAATCGATAGCTGCGCCCCACGCAGCACCCCAAAACGTCGCACCGCTTGTTTCGCATATTCCGAACACGTCGGCTCGAAACGGCACCCCGACCCCAAAAGCTGCGTGAGCACCGCCGATAGGAATCGCTGATAAAAGCACAACAACTTTTCAACGAGCGAGACGGCGACAGAAGAGAACATTGACGACAAGCGTACCGGGGCAGAAGCCGACGGCAAGTGCGGGAACGAGGGGGTTTTCAAAAGTGGCTTGGGCATACGCGGCATTCAGTCTTGCAAAACCGGAGGAGGAACCAGCGACCCAGACAACATCGCCAAGTCTTCGCACAGTTCCGACAAAGAAGCCTTCGCGGCTTGCGGTTTGGCGATGAGCACCAGCACGAGGCCACGCGGCAACGTCTGTTTCAGGTGGCGAAAGGCCTCGCGGAGCAGGCGTTTTACGCGATTTCTCACCACGGAACCACCCACTTTGCCCGACACCGTGACACCCAAACGCGGCGACCCTTCACCCTCGAACAGGCAAAAAGCCAACAGTTTTGCGAGAACGATCTTTCGACCCTGGCTTTGGATGCGGAGATATTCGGGACGTTTTCGGACGCGCTCGGCTTTGGAGAACGACGCTCCCTGGGAGCCCATGCAGTCGTTTACTTCTTAGCCACCTCGACCGTGAGCCGTTTTCGGCCTTTGCGGCGACGATTGTTGATCACCGAACGCCCGCCAAGCGTGGACATGCGAGCGCGGAAGCCATGGGTACGTTTGCGACGAAGGTTATGCGGTTGATAGGTACGCTTCACAGCGATCTCCTTTTCCTCTTCCTCAAAAAACTCAAAAAAAAACGGGGTCTGCAACGCAGCGCCCAAGACAGGCTTGGTATCAACAAGCTCAGCAACCTGTCAAGCCCAAGCAACCCAGATCCAGCCACGACCTACGCATCGATTTGCGGTCGCGCCTCGAAACACCAAGCGGTTTTTACTCGGCGTCCGCTTTTTCGCCTGTTTTGTCGTCGTCCTTGGCCTGGATTTTGTCCCGCCCCGATGCACGACGGGCCACCGCTCCGATGAGCGTGCCCCCAATACCACCCACGAGCGCCGCCAGAATCAGCGAATCGAACGCCGGGCGAACCATCCGTGCCGCCGACGCATGTTCATGAAAATGAAACGCAAAAACCATCGTCGAGGCCGACGCCATCGTGAGGTGTGTTTTGGTTTTTGAGTCCCCAATCTGCGTTTCGACATAAATCATTCCCAACACCACCAGAACCCCGAGCAGAAAAAACCATTTGGGATCGTAGCTTTGCGGATGGACCGTCACATGCAGGCCACCGTCGATCGCGTCGTCGATCTGCTCGACCGAAACGGTCAGCGAATGGCCTCGAAAACTGCGCGGCAGGCGATGTTCGACTTGGTTCGTCTGTTCGGTCCACATTGCCGTTCCTCGACGCACCCGCATTTGGTTTGTTTTCGTCGCAAACTCGCCGTTCACACTTTCCGTCGCACCATCCATCGCTACTTGCAGGTCAAACACCGCCGATCCGTTCATGCTGATTTCCGGCTTGAGCGTCCCGCTCACCGTCAGATCAAACGGTCCCGTTTTTCCGTCCGGCAATTTCAGTGTGTCGGTCTTGTGTTCCGACGAAAGCACCGTCTGCGCATACACGGCCCGTGTGGTCGCTTTCCGCAGCGTCGGATATCCCGCCGCCGCCACCCACAAAATCGACAGAGCCACAAACGCATATCGCCCAGCCTTCCGCTCGATCAGGTCATAGGCTGGCACCACCGTCGAATAGATGGCCAAACCCACCAGGCCCGCCGACAGCAGCATGCCCAACATCGACTCGCGCACCAGCTCGAATTTGTATCCAAGCGCCAGCGCCGCGACGATCACCAGCATCAATACCGGCCCGAGCCAAGCGTCCCAGTGTTCGTCCATGAACCGTTGGTACGCGGTCTTCGGAAGGTCCTCTTCTTTGTCTTTCCCCTTCCCAGCGTCGCTGTTGGGCTTGTCCTCGCCGCGCGCCACCTGGCGTCGCGTCCGCCTGTACCCGTCGCGTTCCTCCGGTCCAAAATCCACCGCCCGTTTGCCCTCTAGCTCGTCCTCTGTGTCTCGTTTGGCCACGATTTCCTCACACGCAAAAAGCGAAACCTTACAACAAGTACCGCGCACGATATTCGACGAGCCCGCAAGAATCAACCCGAGCGTTTCACCCCTTTCATTGACCAAACTGGGGCAAGGCTGCTAAGCCCCCCCAATCATGACCGTTACTGCCTTCACCCACCTACATGTTCACAGCCAATACAGCCTTCTCGACGGAGCCATCCGTCTAAAAGACCTTTTCCCGCGCGTTTCCAAGATGGGCATGAACGCCGTCGCGCTGACCGACCACGGCAACATGTTCGGCGCGGTCGATTTTTACAAGCGCGCCAAAGCCGCCGGAGTCAAACCGATTTTCGGCAGTGAAACCTATGTTTGCGACGATCGCTTCGATCGAACGTCGCGTCGCAACCATCACCTGATCCTGCTTGCCAAGGATCGCGTTGGATACAAGAACCTCCAGTATCTCAACTCGATGGGTTATCTGGAGGGGTTTTACTACCACCCGCGCATCGACAAGAGACTCCTTAAGGAACACAGCGAGGGTCTCATCGGTCTGTCTGCCTGTCTTGGGGGTGAGATTGCACAGACCTTCCTCAACAACGGATACGAAGCCGCAAAAGACATGGCCCAGCGGTATGCAGACTGTTTTGCCAAGGGCGATTTTTATCTGGAAGTCCAGCCGAACGGCTTGGCCGACCAGGAAAAAGTGAATGCAGATTGGAAGCGAATGTCGTCGGAGACCGGCATTCCCCTGGTGGCTACGGGAGACTGTCACTACGTTTACAAAACCGATTCCAAAGCGCACGAAGTTCTGATGGCGATTCAGCAGGGCCGGACGCTTGCCGATGAAAAGAGGCTTCGGCATGAAGTGTCTTCCTATTACTTGCAGAGTCCAGAGGAGTTCAATTCCTTCTTTGCAGATATGCCCCAAGCGTTGGAAAACACGGTTCGCATTGCCAATGCATGCAACGTCGAGCTTGAGCTCGGCAAACCGATGCTCCCGAGTTATCGTGTTCCCGACGGATTTGACATTCCTTCCTACTTCCGAAAAGTCGCACAGGAAGGCCTTGAGGAACGCTTTTCTGAGTTTGTGAAATTCGGAAAAAAATTCGATCCAGACCAATACCGCGCCCAACTTCAGCGCGAGATTGACGTGATCATTGCGATGGATTTTCCCGGTTACTTTTTGGTCGTGTGGGACTTCATCCGTTTTGCCAAACAGAATGGCATTCCTGTAGGCCCAGGCCGTGGTTCAGGGGCCGGTTCTCTCGTCGCTTTTTCCCTCCAAATTACCGACCTTGATCCCATCCCGTACAACCTTCTGTTCGAGCGTTTCCTAAACCCCGAACGTGTTTCCATGCCCGATTTCGACATCGATTTTTGTATGAATCGGCGCGATGAAGTCATCAAGTACGTTTCTGAAAAATACGGCAAAAACCACGTCGGACAGATCATTACGTTTGGTTCTCTGTCCGCAAAAAGCGCGCTCAAGGATGTGGGCCGCGTGATGGGAATGCCGTTTCAGGATTTGAATGACATCACCCGGAATTTGCCGCAGCTTGTGGACGGACACCCTGTGACGATGAGCTGGGCGCTCGAAAACGAGCCCAAATTCAAGCAGCTCATGAACGAGAAACCGGAATACAAAGAGCTGGTCGAAATTGCGACCGCCCTGGAAGGTCTTCACCGCAACGCGGGGATGCACGCAGCGGGCATTGTGATCGCGGAACATCCGCTTTGGGAGCACGTCCCCTGTTATCGCGGACAGGATGGCGAAATCGTCACCCAATTCGCAAAGGAAGAAGTCGAGGAGGCCGGGCTTGTGAAGTTCGACTTTCTTGGTTTGAAGACGCTCACGGTCATCGACATTGCGGTCAAGATGGTTCAAAAGGAACGCCCCGATTTCGATCTGCGCCGCATTCCTCTTGACGATGTTTCCGTTTACAAACTGATCTCGGAAGGGGACACAACGGGTGTTTTCCAGCTTGAATCTTCGGGCTTTAAGGAACTCCTGAAAAAGCTCAAACCGGACTGTTTTGAGGACATCATTGCAGCGGGCGCTTTGTATAGACCAGGACCCCTTGAAGGCGGCATGGTGGACGACTTTATCAGTCGGAAACATGGCCGTACCAAGATCGTTTTTCACCATCCTTCCATGGCCCCCATTTTGAAGGAAACGTATGGCGTCATCGTGTATCAGGAACAGGTGATGCAGATTGCTCGTGCGCTTGCGGGGTATTCGCTGGGAGGTGCCGATTTGCTGCGCCGCGCGATGGGCAAAAAGAAAAAAGAGGTGATGGAAAAGGAGAAGCAGAAGTTCCTGGAAGGCGCGAAAAAAACCGGTGTCGATCCCAAGATTGCCGACGAGGTATTCGATCTCATGGCCGCGTTTGCGGGGTATGGTTTCAACAAATCTCACTCTGCGGCATACGGCCTCATCACGTACCAAACTGCGTACTTGAAAAAGTACTTTCCGGCGGAATTTTGGGCGGCACTTTTGACTTGTGACAAGGACGATACAGACAAAGTGGCGCGGTATGTGGCCGAGGTTCGTGATGCCGGGATTCCTGTTCTGCCTCCTTGCACAAACCAATCGGAAATGGATTTCTCTGTCGTTCATTTGCCTTCCCAAAAAACGCCAGGCGGCATCGAAGTGGAAGAGCAAGCGATCCGCTTTGGTCTTTCCGCCATTCGCGGAGTGGGTGAAGGAGCGGTCGAAACGCTGTTGGCTGCCCGAACAGAAGGCGGTCCTTTTGCTTCTCTGTTCGATCTGTGTGAGCGGGTCGATTTGCGGAAGACGAACAAAAAAGTGCTGGAGGCGCTGATCAAAGCTGGGGCGTTTGATTCGGTTGCACCAGGACGTGCGCAAGCGATGGCTGCCGTGGATGTTGCCGTCGAGCGTGCGCAAAAAATGCAGAAAGACAAAGACAGCGGACAGACTTCTCTGTTCGGTCTTTTGGGAGGAGACGGACCGCAAAAAGGGGGCAGCGGTCTGGGGGCACCGCCTCCGTATCCGCAGGTTTCGGAATGGACAACGAAACAGAAACTTGCACAGGAAAAGGAATCGCTCGGGTTTTATGTGAGTGGGCATCCCATCGAACGCTTTGCCCCGGAATTGCGCCGGCAAAAGGCGATGTCTGTCGTGGAACTGTCCGACCAGCGTGACCGGGCCGAAGTGTTGGTAGGGGGTGTGGTGAGCGATTTCCGGGAACGACTCCTGAAAAGCGGGTCCGGCAAGATGGCATCGTTTCGGCTGGAAGATCTGACGGGCAGCATCGAGGCGGTTTGCTTTTCCAGGCCGTTTGCAGAGTTCGAGACGCTCCTGAAAGCGGACGAACCGCTGCTCGTGTCTGGTCAACTCCTGCAAGACGGAGACGAGGAAAACGCGCAGCGGAAACTCAGCGTGCAAAAAGTGCAGCTTCTGTCGCAAATCCGTCTCGACAAAACGCAAAAACTGACGGTCGCGATCTCGGTGGATGAAGTGACGAAAACTTCGGTCGAAAAACTAAAAGGGGCGCTGTTTTCGCACAAAGGGTCCGCCCGCGTATCCGTGCTGTTGCAAAAAGCCGGTCGCTGGCAGGTCGAAGCCCAACTTCCCCCGGATTGTCGCGTCCAGGCCACGGACGAACTCCTTGCGAGCCTGACCTCTCTGTTCGGACACGACGCCATCCGACTCGGATAGAGCCGTGGTCAAAACGCCTCCAAAATGGTTGCTTCCGGGAGCGGTTTTGGAAGGGTTTGGGCCCCCGTTTTGGAAAACTGCGCGCGGGTTTCGGAACGCGGTAGGATGCGCGGCATGCGTCAAGTGGTGATTACGAAGCCGGGTCCTCCCGAAGTGTTGCAAACAAAGGAATCGCCCGATCCAGTGCCGGATTCGGGGCAGATTCGCATTTCGGTGCGGGCAATCGGAATCAATTTTGCGGATCTTTTGGCACGAACCGGTATGTACCAAGATGCGCCGCCGATTCCGTGCGTGGTGGGTTATGAGGTGTCCGGGGTGATCGATCGGGTGGGGCCGGGCGTGACCGAGTTCGCAGTCGGAGATCGCGTGATCGGGATGCCCAAATTCGGCGGATACACAGACACGTTGGTTTTGCCCGCCGAGCAAGCGTTTCACATGCCTGCGCGGATGTCGTTCGAGGAAGGGGCGGCGCTTCCGGTGGTGTATTTGACGGCGCATCACATGATGCTGTTTGACGGAACGCTGAGGAAAGGAATGCGGGTGCTGGTTCACTCTGCGGCAGGCGGAGTCGGTCTGGCGGCGATCGATCTTGCGCGGCATCACGGCTGCGAGATCATCGGTTCCGCCTCGGTGCAAAAGCATGCGTTTCTGCGCGAAAGGGGGTGCCAGCACCCGATTGATTCGTCGCAGGACATTGAGGCGCAGGTTCGGGCGCTGCTCGGAAAAGGGGTCGGGCTGGATTTGGTGCTCGACCCGGTGGGAGGCAAGTCCTTTTCGACTTCGTATGCGCTACTCGGGGATGCGGGGCGGCTGGTCTGTTTCGGGGTGTCGTCGATGAGTGCGGGGAAAACGCGCAGCTTGGCGCGTGCGCTGTCGATGTTTGTGCGCACACGGTGGTTTCATCCGCTGTCGTTGATGATGGACAACAAGACGGTGCAGGGCGTGAACATGGGCCACCTGTTCGGTCGGCTGGATCTGCTGAGGCCGCAATTTGCGTCGCTCATCGCGCTGTATGAACAGGGTGTCGTTCGGCCTTACGTGGACCGGACGTTTCGGATGGACCAGGCGGCACAGGCGCACCACCATTTGCACGATCGCAAAGCAAAAGGAAAGGTCGTGCTGATTCCGTGACCGCTGGCGGCGCGGGTGCCTGGGCGAACAAGTTCGACGGAGAACGGCGCTTTTTGGGGCCCAGGGAAGCGGGGCATGATCCGAAAATTTCCGGTGTCAGGATGTGCTGCGTATGCTTGCGCGGTGGAAATTGCTCCTGCCCCGTTTCGTCGTCGTTCCGCTGTGGGAAAAGTGACCGCGCTGGCCCCGCGCGTGGGTGTTTTTTATGCGTCGATGACGCTGCTCGCGATGGTGTGGTGCGCGGCGCGAGGTCACAAAAACATCCTCGTCCTGTCGGAGGCAGCGTCTGTGTTGCGGCCCGGCCAGGTGTTGTCGAGCTTGGCGCTCGGGGGGTCGCTGGGCCTTTTGCTGGTGTTGGCGATGCGGTACGCGCAAGAGCGGTTTGCGTTCGCCAAAACGCTGCACGGGGAATTTCGGCAGCTGCTGGGGCCTTTGAATCGGCGCGATGTGCTTGTGGTGGCGGTGGCGTCGGCAATTGGCGAGGAATGTCTGTTTCGCGGCGCGCTCATGGGGCATTTGGCGCAACTGTTTGCGCAGCATCCGGCGGGCTGGGGCATCAGTTTTGTGGGTTCGGCGGTGGTGTTCGCGCTGCTCCACATCGGCCCGGACGTTCGTTTTCTGCCGTGGACGCTGTCGGCGCTGTGTCTGGGTTTGATCTTGAGCGGGCTGTTTCTGCTGACGGGGGATTTGCTGGCACCCATCGCGGTGCATTTCACGATCAATTGGCTGAACTTGCGGGACATCGTGTCGCAAAAACACGCGAAAACAGGTTCTTTTGCACAAACGGAACGGAGCGTGTCCGTTTTCCCGATTCGTGTGTAAGACGCGCTTGGCGTTGGTGCTGGCCGTGCTCGGCGGTGTTTTGCTGGGCGGGGTAGGATGCGCGCCGCGTCGGGTTTTGCCGCCTCCTTTGAGCGTTTCGGACGGGCAGCGGTTTGGGACGGAAGAGTTTGTGCGGGGGCACGCGCTTGTCGAGGTGCGAAGAGGGGCGCGGCTCCCGATGGAACAGCCGCTGTGGGGGCAAGAGCTGGTTCCTGCGCCGGAACAGACGGTGCAAGTGGGGGGCGAGCGGCTTTGGTTTGTGCGGACGCTGTGGCCGGAACCGCCCGAGGGGTCGCCGATTCTGCAAAAAGACCCCCAAGCGGGGGCGATCGTGCTGCTGTCGCGGCTCGAAGCGGGCCCGGCCACTGGTTCAGACGCTGGAGACGCGGCAGAAGACGCGGAAACGGTGCGTTGGCTTGCTCGGCTGGCGCAAGACCCGCTCGTGCGTCGCGCCGAGCCAGACCGCATCCGGTACGCCGCCCAAATCCCGAATGATCCGCTGTGGCCTTTGCAATGGGCGCTGCCTCAGCTTCGCGTCGAGAAGGCGTGGGATGCGGGCGCGGAGGGGAAGGGCGTGGTGGTGGCGATCTTGGACACGGGCATCGTGTACAACCATCCCGATTTGGAAAGCCAGTTGCTTCCAGGGTTCGATTTCATCTCTCGGCCCCAAAGTGCGGACGACGGCGACACCGGGCGCGACCCGGACCCGACCGACACAGGCACGACGGAAACGAGCCGCCTGCACGGCACGCACATCTCGGGCACGATCGGGGCGGTCACGAACAACAAGCTGGGCATCGCGGGCGTTGCGCCACGGTGTCGGCTGATGCCAGTGCGGGTGCTCGGCATCCATCGGGGAGACGGCATCGACAGCGACATCACGGACGCGCTGCGTTGGCTGACGGGCGCGCAGGTGGGCGCGCTGCCGGTGGTTTCGTCGAACGTCGATGTGGTGAACATGAGTTTTGCGGGCCCCGGCCTGTCGTTCACGCTCCAGCGCGCGATGAATGAGGTGACGGAAGCCGGGTTGCTGGTCGTCGCGGCCTCGGGCAATGGAGGCGTGGATGCGCTGTCGTATTCGCCGGGCGGGCTCGATGGTGTGCTGACGGTCGGGGCGTCCACGTTTTTGGGCCACCGCGCGATGTTTTCAAATTTTGGTCCGCGCGTGGATGTCCTGGCCCCAGGCGGAGGCTTTGCCGATGGAGAGCTGGATGCGGACCTTTTGACTCCGCCGCCCGATGCGATTTTGTCCACGTACCGCGATGCCGGCCTCGAAGAGAAAACGGCCCCTCCTTTTAGCTACGAAAGCTTCGCAGGGACTTCGCAGGCGGCCCCGCACGCTGCCGGAGTCGCGGCGCTCATGCGCCAGGTCTTGCCCGGTTTGCGCCAGAGGACGTTTGTGGCGCTTTTGCGGTCGTCGGCGCAGGCGGTTCCGGGGTGTTTGAGCGACCCATTGTCCGGTTGCGGAGCGGGGCTCATCGACGCGGAACGGGCGGTGCAGTTGTCCCAGGCGCAAACGGCGTGCGGATGTGTCGGCGACCTTTTGTGCGAAGCCGGCGCGTGCCAAAAACCCCCGAGCGCCCACGATTCGGTCTGGGCGAGCCCGGTGCTGTCGAGCCCGGCTTGTGCAGTCGGGCCCCGCGACACGGGAGCTGCCTCGTTTGGTTTTTGGGCTGCTTCCTGCCTTGTGCTTGTGGCCTTCTTTGCGATAAAAGCGAGCCGAAAAACATGAACGGCGACGACGTGGTGGTGACGGGGCTTGGAGTCGTGTCGGCTCTTGGGCCCGATCTGGTTTCTTTTCGCAAAGCCCTGCGCGAGGGGCAAAGCGGCCTTGGCAAACTGACGTTGTTCGATCTACCCGACGCGCGCAGCCAGTGGGTCGGACAGGCGGCGTTGCCGGAGTTGTCCGGTTTGCCGGTGCCGGACACGGCGTCGCGGCCCGATCGGTTTGGCCTTGCGGCGGCGCAAGAGGCCATCCGCCACGCGGGCCTGACCCCGAACGATCTTCACGACGCGGCGGTGCTGTTTGGAACGGGCACGGGCGGCGCGATCGAAATCGAACAGTACTTGCGGACGTGGCAGACGGGGCAAACGCCGCCTTCCCGGCTGCTTTTGCCGCACCAACCGGCCAGTGTGACGGATTTGGTGGCGCGGCTTTTTTCACTGCACGGGCCGCGCACGACGCTCATGACGGCGTGCAGCTCTTCGGCGCTGGCGATTGCACAGGCGCTCGATTGGTTGCGGCTGGCTCGGTGCGAGGTGGCGCTGGCGGGCGGGGCCGAGGCACTGTGTGCGCTGACCATCGCAGGCTTCGGCGCGCTGCGAGCCACGTCCCCCGAGCCGTGCCAGCCGTTCGACAAAAACCGCAAGGGCCTGAATCTGGGCGAGGGCGCGGCGGTGCTGGTGTTAGAGACCCGGCGGCACGCAGAAAAGCGTGGGGCACGTCCGTGGGCGGTGCTTCGGGGCGCGGGCCAAAGTTGCGACGCCTACCACATGACGGCACCCCATCCCGACGGCGTGGGCGCGCTGGCCGCGATGAAGGCCGCGTTCGCCGACGCGCATTGCGGGCCCGAGGTCCTGGGCTACGTGAACGCGCACGGCACCGGCACGCCGCACAACGACGGCACCGAAAGCCGCGCACTCGCCGCCTTGCTGGGCCCGCGCGCGGGGGAAGTCCCCGTGTCGTCCATCAAATCCATGCTCGGCCACACCCTGGGGGCCGCCGGGGCCATCGAGGCTGCTGCCTCTGTCGTGGCCCTGCTCGACGGCGTGCTTCCGCCCACCAAAAACCTCCGCGACCCCGAAACCGACTACGGCCTGGACTACATCCCGGAAGTCCCCCGGCACAAGCCAGTCGAAGCCATCCTGTCGTGCAACTTCGCGTTCGGCGGCAACAACGCCGCCCTCCTGTTTGGCCGCGCATAAGCCCCCCAAACACCCTCCCCAAACGCCCGCCCCGCGTCAGCCGGCACAAAATTCCCCCCACTTTCAGAATCCCACCGCGCCTCTCGAAGAGGTCTACACCTGGCACATGAGACATCGTGCGGGCACGTATTCGTAGTCTGTCCCACCTGCCAAGAGACCCGCTTTCGCCCATGCAGCGCAGGGCATTGGAAGGGCAAAGACCCTTTGTCATCCTTGCGGGATAGGGCATTGGAAGGGTCTAGACCCTCTTTCACCCATGCAGCACAGGGCATCGGAAGGGTCTAGACCCTCTTTCACCCATGCAGCGCAGGGCATCGGAAGGGTCTAGACCCTCTTTCACCCATGTAGCGCAGGGCATCGGAAGGGTCTAGACCCTCTTTCACCCATGCAGTGCAGGGCATTGGAAGGGTCTAGACCCTCTTTCGCCCATGCAGCACAGGGCATTGGAAGGGTCTAGACCCTCTTTTTGTCTCCCCTCTCCGACCAAAGATCCCCACACCGAAAAAACACCGTTCTCACAACAGCATCAGCGCCGGGGAAGACATGATGTTGTGAAAACGGGACCTTGCAAACGGAACAGGGGACCTTTTGAGGCTTGGCAGATGACAAGGGGCGGATCTGCTACCTGCTTTCCGGGATAGAGTTTGCTTGGGTCCTCCTGGTTCGGGTGTCTTTGGACAAGGAGTGGCTTGATGGGGGTTCTCACATGAAAGTACAAGACATCGACATTAGGAAGATGCTGTCGTTTCAGCCCGAGTCGGGGAAATTGCTGCTCGGGAATGAACGGTATCTGCTGTTTCGGCAAGAGGCGTTCGGAACGCTCCGCAAACTGCTGTTCGAGCAGCTTGGGGGCACGCTCGCGCGCTCGATTTTGAGTCAGTTTGGCTATCGGTGCGGGATGGGGGATTTTGAGGCGCTCGGCAAACTGTACGCCTGGGACACAGACATGGATCGAATCAGCGCAGGCCCGGTGATGCACTGTTGGGAGGGGCTTGTGCGCGCCGAGCCCACGCTGCTGAAATACGATCGGCAGAGTCAATCCTTTCACATGCAGGGGACGTGGAAAAACTCGTATGAGGCCGAGATTCATTTGCAGCAATTTGGACCAGGCCAAGAGTCTGTTTGCCATTCCCTGACGGGTTATGCGTCGGGGTGGACCTCGGCTTTCATGGGTTTTGACCTGATTGCTACGGAACCGACCTGTGTGGCTCGGGGGGACAGCGTTTGTACCTTTGACATCAAACCGCCCGCGTTGTGGGGAGACGAAGCCAAGACCTTCAAGGAGGCGCTGTCGTCTACGGACTACTCCCTGTCGAAGGAATTGGAGTCCAAGATCGAGACCATCGAATACCAGGCCAAATCGATTCGGGAACTGGCGACTCCCATCCTGGAAGTGTGGGACGACATCTTGGTCCTCCCCATCGTCGGGAGTCTGGATTCCGAACGAGGCGAGGAGCTGCTGCGCAACACGCTGTCCGAACTTTCACAACGATCGGCCCGATGTCTCATCATTGATGTCACAGGGGTTGAACACGTAGACACACTGACGGCGGGCCAGATTGTGAAACTGGTGCGGGCAGCGGAGCTGCTTGGGACGTATGCGGTGCTGACGGGAATCCGGTCTCAGATCGCGCATACGCTGGTGGGTTTGGGTTTGAACTTGGGCGGCGTGCGCACGCTCCGTTCGTTGAAAGACGGACTCAGGAATTGTGTCCAGTTTTTGGAACGGAAACGGACGTAGCCCGTCCGGGCCGACGCGGGGATTTTGTTTTTTTTGGGGGGATGCGGGGAAAAGGGAGGGCTATTCGTCGTTGCCGCCGTCGTCGTCTGAGACTTCCTCTGTTTTTCCGCCCTGGATCGCCATGATGGCCCATTCGTGTTTGCCACCGGTGAACGCGGTTCCGCAGTACTCACATTTCACGGCGTCAGAGGCTTTGACGGGACCGCCGCACTCGGGGCAATCGAGGGACGAGAGGCCGTGTCGGCTCTTGACGCTGGGGGCTCGCGCGAGCGCAAACTGGTGGGTGAGGGACATGGGCTCGAGCCCGGCGAAGGACGCGCTCCACAGGATTTCGACATAGGCGTAATCCATCGTTCCGCCGGTCATGACTTGGGTCAGCTCGGCGCTGCCGACGGCGACCTGGGCCATTTTGACGGGCGCCAAAGACAGCGCGGCGGTTTCTTCGGGGGACGTGGGCGGCTTGACGCAGAAACGTTGGAACCGGTCGGTCTTGCCGGTCGCGCGGGCTTCGATCCATTTCCAGAAGATGACAGAGGCGCGGTCCTCGATTTCTTGACGGCTGACCGAGGGGTCGCGCTGGCGAAGTTCGTCGAGGCCGTCGATGGAACCCACGGCGGGATCGGCGCGCCATTCCTCGGGCTGGGTGATTTCGGCCAACACCCAGTCGTGCTCGCCGGAGTTGACGAGGGCCTTGCAGTAGTCGCACTTGACGACCTCGCCGAGCGGCAGGTCGGCCCCACAACTTGGACATTTGCCCTCGAGCGCCGGGATGCCTTTCTTGCTGTGTTTGCCGCGTCGACGAACGAACGACCAGACCTCGTGGTACTGGGACAAGTCGGCTTTTTTGGCCTGCGCGATCGCTTCGGACGCGGACAACGACGCGGGCACATCGCGGTCGCGGGCCTCGCCGACAATTTTGATGTGGATCGTGTCCCACATCGAATCGGCGACGGCGGCCATGATGTCGGCGGACACGACGCGCCAGTCAGCCATGGCGTTGCGCAGACCTTGCGCTTTCAGCAGTTCGAGCTGCGTGGTGAAACGGACGTATACGCCGTCGGAAATGATGCGGCGCGCGGGGCCCATTTGGCCGGCAATCCAGGCTTCGTTGACTTTGGCAACGACGGTTTTGGTGCGCTGGAGGAACGTCATCGGCTCGAAATCGGGGTCGTGTTGGCGCAGCTCGGCGAGCCCCGCTTTTGCCAGGTTTTCATCGACGCTGAGCTTGGCGCGTTCGGGCTGCTTCCGCCGATTCAGCAGCCAAACGATCAGGACGATGACGACGATGATGACAAGAAACGTGAGAAGACCGCTGCCCGAGGAAGACCGGCTGGTTGTCGGGGTGTAAACGACGGTGGTGGAGCTGCCTGAGGAACCGCTCGATGAACCGTAGGAGCGCGTGTAGGTCGTGGAACTGCGCGAACCCGAAGACGAGGAGCTGCTCCCGCTGGAATAGGATCGGCTGGGCGTGCTGGAGTAACTGCGCGAGCTGCCCGACGAACTTCGCGAGGAGGAACGGTAGCTTTGGCCGCCTCCGGGGCGAGCGGATGCCCAGTCGAAAGCGAACCACAAAGCCATAAGGACCGACAGAAAGTAGATCGCGCAACGTCGCAGCATGAGGACCATCCTAGCGCGCCGAGCAAGCGCCGTCACGGCCACTGAAAACCCCGATCAGATGGAACAGGGGAGGGGAAAGGAATGGATGGGAATGGAACGAGGGCAGGGGAGGGCAAGCAGCCGGAGGAACTACTCGGACAATTTGAAGGAGCTGCCGCTCAAAACGATGCCCTCTCGCTGGCAGACGTAGACGAGGTATTGGCGAACGACGTTGTCGAGCTTTTTGTACGCGTCGTTGATGAGCTTGAGGTCTTTTTTGCGACACGCGGCGGCACCGATGATGCGCCAGGCGCGAATCGGACTGCTTTTGGCGACTGACTTGGCCAACGAAATCGCTTTATCAAGCTCGCCGTTCACGAAAGAGGACTGCGCATCGGTCAACACCGCTTCGGGGTCGGCACCGGAAGGCGGAGCTTCGACTTTCTCAGGTTTGTCGGGCTTTTCCGGCTTCTCGGGTTTGTCCGTCTCAGCCACTTTGACCTTGGGCTCTTTGTCTTTGTCCCTGTCGCGGTGGTGGCGTTCCTTGGTCCCAGGTTGCGGCGTCGGTTCGTTGCCGGCTGACGCACCGCCACTTCCGCAAGGCAGGTCTTTGGCCGACAGCGCCCGCGTATTTTTGGAATCCAAATCCAGAATTTTCTGGACCAACCCTTTGGCTTCGTCGCACCGCCCGGACGCTCGCGCGTCGGAAGCATCCTTTAACCGAGCTTCTACAAAGAGCGGGAAAACCCGATCGTATTGTTCCTTGGCGTCCTTTTGATAGACGGAATCGCCCGGAATTTCTCGGTACAGCTTGAAGGCAGATTCGAATTTTTCTACGCCGGCTTCTTGCGAGAACTGATCAAAGGTCTGCTTGTTCTTCGATTCTCGCTCTGCCGTCGCCCGTTTGTTCTGCGCGACCTCTCGCGTCTGAATCGATACCGCTGAGTTGCCCACAATTTTGGCTGTTTTCTCCAGCGCGTCCGGCCATCGCCTCGCCACGAGGTCCGCATCCACGCCCGTGAGCACTTTCGCAGCCTCTCCATCCACATCCACCGCAGGCTGTTTGGTCAAAAACCAGTACAACCCGCCTCCAATCGCGGCCAGCAAAACGAGCGTCAGCGCGATGGGCACAACCGGGGTCCCGCGTTGCTCGCGGTCCACGATCATTGAATCGATTTGCTCTTTGAGAATGTCTTGGCCCGGAGGCACAAAGACCAAGCGAACGTGGCCCAGGTCTACTTTGTCGCCTTTGCGCAGCTCCGATTTGCCGTACTCGTCACCATTGACGCGCACGCCGTTGGAGCTTTGCATGTCCATGATCAGGAACTTGTCGCCCTCGCGGACGATCTTGGCGTGATGCCGAGAGATGGAACGGTGGTTCAGAACCACGTCGTTGTCATCCGTGCGGCCAATCACAACCGTGGCTTTTTCGAGCAGAAATTCCTGGCGAGCAAAATTCGTGGAGACCACGATCAAACGGGCCGGCTTTTCAGGAACTTTGACAACCGGCGCTTGCACGGGCTGCGGAAGCGTGGCTGCCGCGTGCGGAACAGAGGGCGACAACAGTGTCGGCTCCGCTCGGTTGGCTGGCGCGGCCTGCATACCGGGAGTCGAGTTTTGGGTCTTGGCCTTGTCGGTCTTCACAGAGACTTGGTAGTCCCCGATCTGGACACGATCCCCATCGCCAATACTGACCTTGCCCTGTATCCGGTCTCCGTTGACCTTGATTCCGTTGTAGCTCTTCAGGTCTTCGATAAAGAGACCTTTGGGCTCGCGGGTGATCTTGGCGTGGTGCCGCGATACGTTGCGCTCCGTCAGACGAATCGTGTTCCCCTCCTTCCGTCCGACGGTAATCTCGTCGCGGATGATGGGGACCTCTGTCGTCTTGCCCTCGTCGTCCTCGATAATGAGCTTATACATGACCCGCGTTTCGACGCATATTTAGCCTTTTAGGGCTTTTGCGATTTTAGGACCCATGACCTTGCGGGTCAAGCATGCCCTTTTGCCTTCCAGCCAAACAACTCCATGGACCTGGGAGATGGCAAAGGAAGACTCAACAGACAACCTCTGTAGCAAAGAGATGTCTGGCTTTGTGGGCATGGACCCGACGATTTGCTTTCACACACATGACACACAGACTGCAAAGGCTACTCCACTCTGTTGTCCACATTTCTGCTACCGCTACTGCCGTTGCTGCCGCCGTTGCTGCTGCTCATTGAGCGGTCTTTTGCAGGATTTCGCAGTACCCGTTCCGTTGGGAGCGCAGACGACGCCGAAGAGAGAGGTTTCGGTCCAAATTGCGTTCGGGATGGTTCCGTCTGGTTTTTTTCGCCTCGAATCCCGCGATGCAAAAAACGGGCAGCGTACAAATGCCACGTTTTCAAGTAGTCATAGGCTGTCCGAAGTTGAAAGTCCTCTCCCTGCGGAGAGTGCCTTTCAATGACGGCATAGCCGGGCGGTGGGCCGCTGTCTTGTGTCGTGGTTTGGCGATTTCTCAAATGTCCCAAAAGATCGCGCTCTTTCTTGGGCGGTTCGTCGCGAACCACGGCTTTTCCATCGCTCAAACGAACTTGATCCACCACCACGTCCGGCACAATTCCTTTTTCCTGAATGGAACGGCCCGACGGCGTGTAATACCTCGCGATGGTCAGTTTGAGCGCGCTCCCATCTTCCAATTCGACCAAGGTTTGCACCGAGCCCTTGCCGAAAGTTTGCGTACCCACAATGAGCGCCCGCCCGTGGTCTTGTAAGGCACCCGCGACAATCTCTGCCGCAGACGCTGAACCCCCGTTAACCAAACAAATGATCGGGAAACCCGATCGGGTGCCTTCCGGGCGCGCTCGTTCCTCGTCGAGGATTCGTCCGCCTCGGCCTTCTGTCCGCACGATCAAACCGTTTTCGATAAATGCGTCCGCAAGCCGCACCGCCTGATCCAAAAGGCCGCCGGGATTGTTGCGAAGATCCAGGACCAAGCCACTCAGCCGCCCGCCCGACATTTTCTCCATGTGCTGAAGCTGTGTTTCCACGTCGCGATCAAGGTTGTCGTTGAACTGCTTGATTCTCAGCACGCCGTAGCCCGGCTCGAGCAGAAAACTCTCGATGCTGCGTATCCGAATTGTGTCTCGAGAGAGGACAAAGTTGCGCGGCTCTTTCCAACCACTCCGCAGCAGCGTAAGTGTCACGGCGGAACCACGTTTGCCACGCATTTTTTGGATGTAGTCCTGCATCCCGCGTGTGATTTGGTCATCGATGCGCACAATTTGATCGCCTGCGGCCAGACCTGCTCGTGCCGCCGGTGTGCCTTCCAGCACCGATACGATCAACAGAAGTCCATCGCGTTGATCCACTTCGATCCCAATGCCCGCAAATTGGCCCATCGTGTCGTTTTTCATGTCTCGATACTGGTCGGGGGACAAAAACGTCGTGTGAGGGTCCAGCGAATCCAACATTCCCTTGATCGCGCCGTACACAAGCTCGTTCTGATCGACCTCCTCGACGTACTGGGTCTCGATGTAGGACAGCACGCGAGAAAACATCGCGAGTTTGGAAGGAAGATTGGCGTTCCTCTGCGGCGCGCCCCACGCCGATGACGAACCCGACAGCACAAGGCAGCAGATCAAGCCGGATGTCAGAAGAAACAGTCGCAAGAAAAGCCGTGGAGAGAAAGCAAACCGCCCAGCCATGACTCGGCGACAGTCCCCCCGCTCTGCCTCTCGTAAAATCACAGCGACCACTCCCGTCACTATAGCCCAAATTTCTGCCAAAAAACACAGTCATGGCAGCGACCCAATTCTTCACAAGCTGGTGAGAGCGGGTGCGTGGCCTGGGTCGCCTCAGACCATGAACGGCTTCATCAGAACATCTTGGTTTTTTGGGGTGGTTATTGGTTGGAGTGCCCCGAGGAAACTCAGCGAACCTGAACCAGGCTCAAAAAGCCCACGTAGGCGTATCCCAAAAAGAACAGCAGCAAAAACGGCAGCGACATCCAGTGGCCGTTCATGAGTGCCAGCACAATGGCCAGCGCGAAATACAGCGCAAAGCCCACTTCGATCGCAGGAACCAGCGTCTTGTCCGCGCGGTATTTTTTGCTCCGCCACGTCTCGATTTTCGTCACGACGCCGTGTTTGGGCGTGCGCACAAACTCGCCCGATTGGCGCTGCAAAAGTGCTTCCATCACAGCGCGCGTCTGATTCACACACAGCCCAATCCCAAGCGACATCATGAGCGGCAGCCGTTTGATCGTGCGTACCCAGCCGCCCCGATCGATTTCGCGTTGGCTGGTCACATAAAAGGCCGCAATAGACATGGTTGTTCCGAAAAAGAGGGGCAGGTCGATGAGCAGAACCTCGCGCAGCCCGTGCGTCGTTCGTACCAGCAGATTCGGCAGAAGCAACAGCGACAGAAGCAGAAGCAACGGATACGCCACGTTGTTGGTCAGATGGAAAAAGGCCTCTGTTTTGACCGAAAACGGCGCATCCGAACGCAGAATCGTCGGCAAAAGCTTCTTCGCCACTTGAATCGAGCCTTTTGCCCAGCGGAACTGTTGGCTCTTAAAACTGTTCATTTCGACCGGAAGCTCAGCCGGGGAAACCACGTCCGGCAGATACACAAACCGCCAACCTTTGAGCTGTGCTCGGTAGGACAAGTCCATGTCTTCGGTCAGCGTGTCATGCTGCCACCCACCCGCATCCGAAATCGCTGCCCGACGCCAAATTCCTCCAGTGCCGTTGAAGTTGAAAAACCGCCCCGAGCGGTGCCGAGCCGTGTGTTCAATGACAAAGTGACCATCGAGCATCAACGCTTGCACTTCCGTCAGCGCCGAGTAGTCACGATTCAGGTGATCCCATCGCACCTGCACCATGGCCACCTTCGGATCTGAAAAGAAGTGAATGGTTCGTTCCAGCACGTCGGGCTCCGGGAGAAAATCGGCGTCAAACACCAGCAGAAATTCCCCTCGAGCCGTCTTCAGTCCGTTTTCCAGCGCACCCGCTTTGAAACCACTTCGATCTGTCCGGTGAACGTACGAGGCCAAAATCCCCTGCGCCGCAATTTCGGCGACTTTTCGTTTGCAAAGTTCCTGTGTCTCGTCGGTGCTATCGTCGAGCACCTGGATTTCAAAGCGATCTCTCGGATAGCGAATCTTGGCTACTGCATCGAGAAGTCGCTGCGCAACATACATTTCGTTGAACAGCGGAAGCTGCACAGTCACAAACGGCAAATCGCGCAATCGACCAACCGGCTCGGGTCGCTGGTCTCGATAGCGGTAATACAAATACACAAGTTGCGAGCGATGAAACCCATACACCGCAAGCCCCGCAAAAACCAACAGGTAGGCCACGATGAGGATGTGGTCCCAAGATCCAACCGCCGTCGAGAAAAACTCTTGAATAGGACGCATGGTGTGTTCCGTTGTTGTGCGGCGTCGCCGCTATGACGGTACTTTCCTCACGCGCAGCGTAGCGATTGTCACCAAAATGTAATTTTTCGTTTTTTTCTGTCGGTTTCGGTCTCCCTTTGTGGTCTCAAAACCCCAGTGTTTTCGAGGCGTTGCGCGATCGCCGTTGTTTGCCCGCCGCAAACCGCGCAAAAAATCCGCGCCCCGCGACAATTTCTGCTTCCCACCGTTCGAGCGAGTCGATAATGCGCCTCCCATGACCTCGGTCTCCCCAAATCGAAAAACGCGCTTTTTGGCCGCATGCGCTGGCCAGCCTGTGGACAAGGTTCCCGTTTGGCTTTTCCGTCAGGCGGGTCGCTATTTGCCCGAATACCAAGCCGTCCGTCGGCGAGTCGGTGACTTTCTGACGTTGTGCACGACGCCCGAATTGGCCGTGGAGGTGACGTTGCAGCCCGTTCGTCGTTTCGGTGTCGATGCCGCGATTTTGTTTTCCGACATCCTTCTGCCGTTGCGAGCGATGGGTTTGCCGCTGACGTTTACCGACGAAGGGCCGCGCCTCACACCCCTTTCTGACGCGGCTGCCATCGAAAAGCTGCGCGTGTTGTCTCCTGCTGCGCTTCCCGAAGTGCTCGAGACCGTCAAACTCCTTCGACGCGAGCTTGCCGAACTAGTGCCACTCATTGGTTTTGCTGGCGCGCCGTTCACCCTTTTGACCTATGCCGTCGAGGGGCAGACGGGAAAAAACTTTGTGCGCAGCAAACGCCTGCTGTACTGCGAGCCGACGCTTGCGCACCGTCTGCTCGAAAAACTTACCTTGTCTCTCATTGCACACCTGACCGGACAGATTCAGGCGGGCGCGCAGGCCATCCAGCTCTTCGATTCGTGGATTGGCATTTTGTCTGCGGAAGACTACGCCGTCTTCGGCGCACCTTATGTAGAGCAGATTCTGCTCGCGCTTCGTCCATTCGGTGTGCCTCTTTTGTACTTTCCCCTCGGCGGACTTTCGTTGTTTCCGCAAATCGGCAAGTTGTCCGCAGATGTCATTTCCGTCGATTGGCGACAACCGTTGTCCATGGCCGCCTCTCTCCTCAACAGCCAGCAAGGTTTGCAAGGAAACCTTGAACCCCTGCTTTTGCTCGGCCCGGTTTCACAGATTGAACAACGCCTGCAAACCGTTCTCGCCCATGCCCCGCGCCGTCGGTACATCTTCAACTTGGGCCACGGAATTTTGCCGGAAACGCCGCCCGCACACGTTGAAGCACTCGTCGAAAGCGTCCACCGTTTCGGAGCCGAACCCCACGCCCCTCAGCCGTAGCGACGAACAAACAACTCGCGCAGACCGGCGTGTTCCGACAGAAGTTGCAGCGTTTCATCCGCGTGTCCGACGCAATATCCGTTCCCGATCAACATGTCGATGTCGCGGCTGACTCCCTCTGCTCCGAGTGCCGCAGCCGTAAAGCTCGTCGCCATCGAAAAGAAATAGACGGTTCCACCTGGACGACAACACAGGATTGCCGCCATTTCTGCACAGGACCCGCTCACGCAACTCACAACCAAATCGTATTCCCCGTCTGAACAGGTCGTTTCTGCGACTGCCAACGCATCCGAAGCGTCCGCGCGAACCACACGGTCATACACGCCGAGCGTTTCGGCCTCATGTGCAGCGGGCTCATGAGGCTCCACGCCCACCACGCAGCTTGCCCCGGCCCTTCGCGCGGCTGCTCCGACCAGAAGCCCCGATTTTCCGCCCGCCCCCAGCACCAGAACCCGCTCCACCTGCTTCCCCGGCCGAGCGTCTTTGCACAGACGGCTTACCTGCGGTGCGGCACCTGCCACATCCAGCGCAGACAACGCCGCAGTTTCCGGCAGCGACGACGGAAGCCTTGCCCACGATCCAGAATCGAACAGCACCGCCGTTCCGATGATGCTGACTTGGTGTGCTGCCAGGTTTACCGACAACACTTTTTCGATGTCGAGTGGCGTGAGCGACAACGAAACCAGCGTCGCCACGCGTTCTCCGACACGCAGCGAGGAATGTGGCAAACCCAGCCCAGCGCCCACTCGACGGACTCGCCCCAGCAGCATGCCGCCCGACCCGGTTTTCGGGTTGTGCATCTTTCCGCGTTCTCTCACCGTCGAAAGAATTTGCGTTTGCACACCCATCACCACATCGTCGCCCATCGTCCGCGCCGCTTCCTCCATTTGCCGGAAACTTGCCGCGTCAATGTTCAGCCGTTCCACGTCGAGCAGCAATTCGTAGTCCGCCCCGTTCCCCCAATCCGGCCCGTTTTCGACCGACCAAGCTGCTTGCGGCAAAACCCGCGTCGCTCCCCGAACCCGATGCAAACCATATCGATACACAAGAGGCACAGCACAAGCAGCCTTCGTCATTTTTTCCCACCGACCCTTCGTTTCACTGGCACTTCGTCGTCATTCGAGCTTCTGGACTTTCCACTTTCCATCTTCCAAGCGCAGCACCGCTTCCTGTTCTGCTCCCCAAACCAACCGCGCCGTGTCTCCCTCGAAAAGAACCCGCTCTCCCAAGTGCGAACGCAAACCCTCGACCTGCCGCTTGAGCAGCGGCTCCTCGGAAAACCGCTTCTTGAGCACTTCTTCCGTCATTTGTTTCGACATAGATTTCGGCACAAACCGCAAAAGCACATCAAATCGTTTGGCTAAAAAAGCCCGCACAAACGACTGCAGCGCCTCCTCCGGCGTGTCCTGTGGATACACATCGAGCGGATTTTTCGCAAATAAAAATAGACTCACATTCGAGCCTGACACCGACCGATCACGCTGTTCCCACAGCAGCAGAGAATGCCCCACAAGGCGCGCTTCGACTTCATATACCACTTGCGGTGATCCATTGCGAAGCTCATCCAACAAATATCGATTCGTATTCGACTGAGCGGACACCAAACGAACAAAGCAGAGCAAATTACACTGTTTTTGAAAACCCGGACTCATTCGAGCATAAGCCGTTCGGAATTGACCACGTTCGGTCTCGCGCAAAAAACGCGAAAGGACCGCCTGCGGACTGTTTTTCGCGTGACACGCACAAACCAGCGTCATCAGTGCCAACAAAGCCGCTCGTTTCACGGTTTGCTCCCGTCGGCTGCGTTTTTCGGACCGATTTGCAGCCGGTAAGGAGACTCGAAACAAACGCCTCCCTCTCGGCTGGCCACCCGGACGAACCAGACTCCGCTTGTCGAAAAGGATGTCACCTTCCCATCGCTCACACCGTCTGCGACGGCCTGCTTTTTGGTGTCGTTTGGAGTCGCTGGCTTCGCCCCGCTCGACTTAGAAGCCTGTGTGCCTTTGGACAAGACCGTTTTTCCGTCTCTCGCAAGCACGGTCAACGTTGCGCTGCAATCCCCGCTTGGCACATCCAACCGAGCTTCACGCGCCGAATCCGCCGCGCTCTCGCTTTCCACGCGAAAACAATCCACGTCTTGCGGCCACAAAAAGCCGGTGATTTCGCCCGTATCCGACGACAAAGGCAGCGGATTTGCATGTTCCAAACAGTTGTCGTTCGGCTCAAGCTCCGCATCCTCAAGAGGTTCCTCAAGCTGAGCCCGCAGGTGATACCGCTTTTCTCCGAGCGGGCGCTGAAATTCTCGCCCAGAAACGGACAAGAAAACCCGCGCACTTCCCACCGGCAAGGTCACATTTCGCAACCGCAGTTCTTGTTTGCCTTTGCCAGCAAAAACCGAAGCAATCGCTGTTGGTTTGACCGCTCCAGCATCGGCTTTGGACGCCGGTTCAACATCCACTCTGAGTCCAGGCTGGAACGACGGCGAGGTCAACTCGAGTCTGAGGACAGCGCGCTCGGCCAGGCCCGTGCCAGAGCCGACGGGGGGCGATTTCCGATTCGGTGCCGTCGGTAGCTCCAACACGAACACATCGGTATCTCGGGTGGTTGAAAGTGCGCCCGTTGCCACCATGCCTGACATTGCACTGGCCTGAGACAGCGTGTCGTTTGGCTCGATTTCCCCGTCGGCAGGCACGTCCGTTGCCGAGACCGCAAGCCGATATTCCCCAAGTTTCCGTGTGTGCGCCGCCTCAGCCGCGAGCACGCCCGAAACCCGAAACCACAACGATTGACCCGCTGCAACTGGCACACCCGAAAGCCGTTCTCCCTCGTTCGCCCGCCGTTCGTCCACAAGCCCCAGCGAATGCCCGTTTTGAAACGCAGCCTCGATCGACAGATCCGGCGCGCCGGACAACTCGACGGTCAACAGTTGATTCGTTTTTTGCGCAGGCCAGAAATACCAGTCCATCTGCCCCTTGCCCGCGCCGCCTACCGTCGGAGGCAACAGCGAGCCAACCAACACTTTCTGCGGGTCGAGTCGTTGCGCCTGTTCACGCTCGTCGTTGGGTTCGGCCTCGGCCAAAGTGTCCGAGAAATCCCGCGCCGGCTTTTGAAACGTCCCTCGTGCAGATTCCGTCACCTGCACAGCCGGGCCCAAATCCTTCGACACCGGCAACGGTTTTCGCGGCTTGCAGGACAGCAAAAAAAACGCTGTCACAAACAATAAACACTTGGCCGACATCATGAGTGCTCGATCGTCGCCTAGCTTTCCGACCCAGGCTCGACCTCATTCGTCTGCGAAAGTGTGGCGGGAAGGGTTGCCATGAACTCCCCTTCTGCAACCAACGTGTCGCCGACTCGCGCTTCGCCCGAAAATTTCCAGATTCGTCCGCGATCCCGCAGAAGCCGTGTGGACAGCACGAGTTGGTCTCCCGGCGTCACCGGCTTGCGAAAACGCGCTTTGTCCATGCTGACCAGATAAAACGCCTGTTCTCCGGCCTGCTTTTCGAGTTTTAGGCACGCATGCACTGCTGCCGTTTGTGCCATGGCTTCCAACAGGAGAACCCCCGGCATGACTGGATGACCTGGAAAGTGTCCGACGAAAAACGGCTCATTGATCGTGACATTTTTCAGCGCTTGGCACGCCTCGCCCGAAAATGCGACCACCCGATCGATCAGCAGAAAAGGATAGCGATGCGGAAGCAACCGCTGGATCGCCGCGATATCGAGCGGCAGAGACACCCCGCCGCTCATCGCTACCTGCCTCCGCCGGCTGGCGCTCCGCTTCCGCCCGTCGGTGCAGCCCTCATATCATTCACCTTGCGGATCACTTCGTTCGTGATGTCCATCGGGCTTTGTTGCGGCCACAAAACCACATCGGCGCGCAACACCATGTTGTAGTTATCTCGACGAGCAAGCCCGTCAATCGCCCGCAAGACTTTTTCTTGCAACGGTTGCAACACCCGCGCTTCTTTTTGCGCAATGTCCTGCTGTGCCCGTTGCAGTGCTTCTTGAAGCTGCATGACCTTCTGCTGCATTTCCTCTCGCTTTTTCTGTTGCGCGGCGGGTTGCAGCAACGACTGATTCTTGATGAATTCTTCTTCGAGTTTTTTCAGATCTTCTTGTTTTTGCAAAAGTTCCTTTTGCTTGCGATCTGCCTCGGCTTTCAAGCCACCGATGCTGGCTTTGCCTTCGTTGCTATCCTCGATTGCCCGACGAATGTCCACGATTGCAATTTTCTGCTGCGCCCGCGTCGACGCAGGCACAAGGACCGAAAGCACAAGGCCCAGGCCCAGAATCAATCCGGTAATGGAATGTCGCATGTTGTAAGGCTCCTTCTTGGGTTGCGTTCTTGAAGTTACGTGACCAGCGTTTGACGACTCGCAGCCACCATTTGTTTAAAAGAAATTGCCGATGGTAAACTCAAACACCAGCGAGTCCTCGCCAGTTTGCTTGTTCAGCGGAATGCCCCACTCGAACCGCAACGGCCCGATCGGGGAAAACCAGCGAAAGCCGAAGCCAACGGAATAGCGCAAGTTTTGGAAAGTCGGGTAGTTTGAACATGGATTAAACACCTCCGGCAATGTGGATGTCGCTGCCGCATTCGTGCAATACTTCGCCTCGAGGTTATATCCATTTCCCATGTCGAAAAACAAAACGCCCTTGATTTGAACAGCGGGAATAATCATGAACTCTATCTCACTGTTCAAAATCAATTGCCAATTTGCCCCGACGCTAAATGGAATCAAATAAGACCCTGGCTCCAGCGCGCTTTGAATTTGAATCCTTGGCCCCAGCGAAAACAAGCGGAAACCACGAATCGACTGGATGCCACCCAGAAAGTAGCGTTCGTAGATAGGAACGCCCTCAGGCCGACGAGAAAACACCAAACCTGTCTCAGCATTCAACCGGAAAATGAACGGGCCCCAAATAGGGCGATAGAATCTCGCATATCCAGACAAACGAATGTAATCAATCTCTGATGCCACATAGCGATCGGCCACTTCCACAGAGAGAAGATGAAACATGCCTTTCGTTGGGAACATCCGGTCATTTCGCGAATCGTACTGGGCCCACAACCGCACTGCCGAGGTCCATCCTCGACGATAGAGGTTCGCCAGCGTCCCGCCTGCAATCGATTGAACTTGCCCAAAGCCAGATATCTGCATGCCCTGCGAATTTTGCCCAATCGAAACCCACTCAAGTTTATAAGTTCCAAGTAGACGGAAAAAATCACCGAACAAATAGCCCCAGGTTAGGTCTCCACCGCGAGTCGTCCGATTGAAGTTTGGATAGTACAGAAGCTGGTTATACCCAGAAAACGAGAACGTAACATTTGTGTCTAAGAAATAGGGATCGATGTAATTGATTGAGAACAATTGTCGCAGTGAGGAAATTTGGGCGGAAAGCCGCATCGTTGTGCCGCGACCAAACAAGTTGTTCTGAGCGACTTGAGCCTGCGCAATGAAGTTCTCAATAGAAGAAAACCCAGCACCGATTTGGAATGTCCCTGTGGGCCTTTCGGTCACTTCCACATTTACTTCAAGCCTGTCATCGGTGCTGCCACGTTTTGTCGAGATTTCAACTTTTTCAAAGAAACCCAGAGCTTGGACGCGGTTCTTTGAAAATTCCATGAGAGATTCGGAATAAAGTTCCCCTTCGGAAATTTTCAATTCACGGCGAATCACCTTGTCTCGAGTTTTGGTGTTTCCACGAATGTTGATTCGCTCGAAATAGACCTTCTTCCCCTGCTGCAAATCAAATGTGAGGTCGACAGTTCGTTTCGCAGCATCTAGGCTCGTCAGAGGCGTCACATTCACATTGGCGTAGCCACGATTCTTGTAAAAATTGTTGATATTCTGGATGTCTTGGCCAAGACGAGAACGGTTGAATTGGTCGCCAGGCTTTGTTTTGAGTCCCGCAAGCATGTCCTGTTTGGGAATCAGCAACTCACCTTGAAAATCAAGGTTTCCAATTTTGAACACTTCGCCTTCTTCAATTGGAATTGAAATATACAAGAAACGCTTGTCCGGGGACATCTCGATCGTGGGTTTCCCGATTTTAACCGTGACATAACCCTTATCGTAATAAAACGCGGTCAGAAGCAAAATATCGCGTTCAAAAGCGTCTTCTTTATAAGTTCCCGCAGAGGTCAGAAACGAAAGCCAATTCCCCTCTTGTGTTGATATTGCGGCCCGCAGCTCGTCGTCGGTGGCGTGCCGGTTTCCCTGGAAGGAGACTTTGCGGACCTCAACCTTTGCGTGCTCATCGACGATGAAATAGACGTCGATCTGACGGTCCGAGTGAATCTTGATCTCGGACTTCACATCCGCGAGGTAATAGCCTTTCTCGACGTACAAATCGTGAATCTTCTCGACGTTGCGCTTGATTTTCGCTGGGTCGAAGATCGTGTCCTTTTTTAGGTCGAGCACTTCGTTGATCTTGTCTAGGCCTATCTCGCTATGACCTGAGACGTAGATTTTTCGTATCGATCGCTTTTCGAGAACGACGTAGTTCAGCGCAATTCCGCCGGATTCGCCTTCCTCCCACTCGGCGCGAACATCGTCGAATTTGCGCATGCGCCACAGGGTTTTCAGATCATCCTGGAGCGTTTCCAACGACAGCGGCTGGCCTTCCTCGACGGGCTTCTTTTGTCCGCGTTCCTCGGGCGACAGAGCACGCTGCATGGCCGCAGCTTCGACTTTCTGGTTGCCACGAAAGCCAATCTTCTCGACGCGGCGTCCGATCGGCAACTCGGCATCAGCGAAAGCAACCGATGTCGAAAGGCCGATCCCGAAAAACCACGAGAGCAGAAACCAAAGAAACGGCTTCAAACGGCAACCTCCTGCTCCCGCCGAAGTTCATCGTCAGAGAGAATCCGCCCGTCTGCCATGTGAAGGCGGCGAGGCATGCGCGCGGCCAGGTCCTCGTTGTGCGTAACGACAATCATCGTCATGCCGCGCTCGCGGTTCAGCTCGACGACAAGTTTGTGGATGGCGGCACCCGTGCGAACGTCCAGATTTCCCGTCGGTTCGTCCGCGAGCAGCAACTTGGGATTCAACACCAGAGCGCGAGCCAACGCCACGCGCTGCTGTTCGCCGCCGGACAACTCTCCCGGTCGGTGGGCGAGTCGATGCTCCAAACCCACCCGCTCGAGCAGCTCGGTTGCCTTTTTTTCCGCAAGCTTTCGCGCCAAGCCCGCGATCAAGCCAGGCATGGCGACGTTTTCAACGGCAGAGAACTCAGGCAACAAATGATGAAACTGAAACACGAAACCGATGGTGTGATTGCGAAACTCAGCGACGGAAGTCGGAGCCATTTTGGTAATGTCCGCACCGTCGATTGTGATCGTTCCCGACGTAACAGCGTCGAGCGTGCCGAGCACATGCAAAAAGGTGGATTTTCCAGCACCCGATGCGCCAACGACAGCGACCATTTCGCCGGCCTCGACGGTGAGATCAATGCCTTTGAGCACTTCGATGGGTTTCCCACCGAAAGCAAAGGTCTTTTTGAGAGCAGTGATCTCTACAGCAGCGCCGGGCATGGTATTCGCGAGGCCAGGGAGCGTACTTGTCTACATCGAGCATGTCAATCGACGGATCTGGCTGAAAATGCGGGTTTTCGACGACGCCTTTCGGTGTATGCGTTCTATATCGATCCCAGGCAAACCGGGCCCAAAGCCTTGACGAAGTCGCTTCGACGGAATCAAACTGAACACACGAGGGGAATGGGCCATGCTGGAGCCATGGATCATCGAGCAAATTCGCAAACGCGAACAAGAACGGCAGCGTATCGAACGCCAGCCGCTGGTTCCCATTCCAGAGTATCCACCGTCTCCGCCTTCTCGTGATAGCCAGCGGGAAGAGCCCGAACATCCAACCGAACGCGGCGTCGTCATCATCAGCCTCTAGTTCGTCCCCGCCCAGAAACGACTGCCATCCAGAAGCTACTGCTGTCTCAGAAATTCGGCAGCAATGGAAACGGCCTCGGCGTACATCCGCTTGATGGGAATCCCTGTTTGCACAGAGAGTTTGACTACCGTTTCATATTCCGGCGCGGCATTCAGAATGTCCCCTGTTGCGGGATCGCGACCGAGCTTGATTTCGACAGGACCATGCTCGGTTTTGACGCAAACCGTTTCTCTCACGAGGACGAGCCGCTCGACCGAATGAAACCGCACACCGAGCGTGGTCGTCTCTCGCAGCACAAGAGCAGCCAGTTCCTGACGATGTTCTCCATCGCAAATCACATGCAGCACCACGCCCGGACGGCCCTTTTTCATGGCGACCGGCACGAGCCACACGTCTTTCGCTCCGCGCAGAAGCAGGGATTCCACGATGGGCGGCAAAAGTTGTGGATTCATGTCGTCAAGGTTGGCGGCAAGTTCCCACATTGTTTCCGTTTGTGCCGTGTGTTTGTGTGCAGCGGTTTCTGGACGGGTCTCGCGGCCCGCAAAAATGCGCAACATGTTTGGCCTATCGGGCAAGTCTCTTGTCCCAGCGCCATGACCCACCGCAACGACTTTCATGGAAGGCAGCGTGTCGTATCCGTCTGCAAACGTCGAAACAACGAGGGCACCCGTCGGTGTCGTCAATTCCCCAAGTGCATCTCCCGCTTCCACCTGGGCACCTTTCAATAGCGCGCTTGTTGCAGGCGCAGGAACGGGCAGAAACCCATGCGCCGTGCGAACTTGCCCAAATCCGACGGGCACCTTTCGCGAAACCACGCGAGAGGGTGACAGCCAGCTCAGCGCCGCAGCAATCCCGACAATATCGACGATGGAATCCAGCGCGCCGACTTCGTGAAAGGCGACATCGGCAACCGTGGTTCCGTGCAGCGCAGCTTCGACGTGAGCCAATTTTTCAAACATGTCCAGCGCACGCCGCTTTGTGTCAGGCAGAAGCGCGGCAGCTTCGAGCATCGACCGGATTTCACCGTAGTGAACATGTGTGTGCGCGTTCGCATCGGAAAAATCGACCACATCGACCTTTTTTCCGACGAGGCCGTGTCGCTTCACCTGCGTCACGCGAAGTTCCCACTGCTCAAGCGGCAACAGCGCGAGCTGCTGTCTCACAAAGGACTCGGGCACGCCCAGGTCGAGCAGAGCGGCCAAAATCATGTCGCCCGCCAAACCCGTCGCGCAATCGAAGTACAGGGTTGCCCCCACAAGCTCGTTCAATTCCGACAAAGCACTCATTCCGTGGTTCTCCCGTTTGGGTCGGAAATCGGTTGTGTCATGGAGCGCAAAAGCAGCGCGGCTGCATATCCGGCCCCGAAACCGTTGTCGATGTTGACGACGGTCACACCCGACGCACACGACGACAGCATCGCCAGCAGCGGTGCCAACCCAGCAAAATGCGCTCCATAGCCCACCGAGGTCGGCACTGCGATGACCGGTTTCCCGGACACACCCGAAACCGCCGATGGCAAAGCACCCTCCATTCCAGCGACGGCGATGATGATCCGGGCGCTTCGCAAGACATCTATCGAGGAAAGCAGCCGGTGGATCCCTGCGACGCCTACATCCGTCAGTCGCTTCACCTCGCAACCCAGAAATTCGGCGGTGAGAGCCGCTTCATCGGCGACGCCAAGGTCGGACGTTCCAGCGCAAGCGACCAGCACCGGCCCAAGCGGTTCGGAGGCTTTGCATGAAACGGGAGAAAGAAGCAGGCGGGAGCTTGGGTCGTAACGAAACTGCGGAAACGCATGTTGCACAGCCTCGGCCTGCGCTCGATCGGCGCGCGTGCCGAGCACTGGACTTCCGTGTCGCAACAGCTCGCGGAAAATCCCGACGATGTGTTCGGGTTGCTTGCCCTGACAAAACACGATTTCAGGAAAACCCGCGCGCAATGTTCGATGGTGATCGACTCGCGCAAAACCCAAGTCTGCAAAAGGAAGTTCGGTCAGCCTTTGCAGCGCGGTGTGTACTTGAACCTGCCCCGACGCAACCCCTCGGAGCAGTTCTTCTAGGTCAGCTTGATTCACCGGGCGAAGCCATATCACACAATGGCGCAGGTGTCCCCACGTGGTCGGCAGTCACTTAGTTGGCTTTTGTGTGGACTGGGTTGCACGAAGTCTCTCCGAACAACAGCTCGGGGAGAGACGATTTGTTTCCATCGGCGGTGCGATTGCTAAGCAGCTCTTGGACTCGTCGAAGATCGCGCCGAAACTGCCCAACCAGAAGGTCTCGATGTTTTTCTGCCACCAGCTCTCTCCCACGGCGATTGAGCGTTTCAATGGTTTCTTTGGCGACCAAGAACAACGATTCGTCACTGATAAGCCCCCACTCGTGAGCTTGCGCCGCTGCCCCGACATAGGTGTCAAAGAAAAACACCTTGCTCACATTGCGGTCCAGGTCATCTGCACTGCGAGGATAGGGGCAAAAAACGCCATGCTTTCCGTCGGTAACGATCTGGTGGACAAACACCGCTTTCATCCGTTCGGGTTGGTGATACAGCATGAGTTCGCCGCTCAGCATGTCTCCCTGTCCGCTGTCGCCGATGAAAACAAAATCGGATTCGGGATACAGAGCGGCCCACTGCACAAAATTGCGAAACTTCGCAAAAGCCTGGACCTCGTGAACATTGGCTATTCCCGGAAAAGCTTGGGCCGCCGGTAGCAAACTGTAGATTCCGATGAGCGCACTGTGCCTCGCAAACAGCGGATTCAGGACGGACGAATAGCTCGCTCCCGCGATTTCTCGAGGGCGAGCAGAGAAAAAAGTGACCTCTCCGGGATTCGTGGCTTCGGTGTCACGTGCTCTCGGGCCGATGGAAAGCGCGCGATAGAACTCCAGGACTCCCGGAAACAGCGCGTGTTTTTTGTAGCGTTCGTCGCACAGCGAACGGAGCAATGTGTCGTCGATGTCAGAAAGTACACGGACTTTCTCGCGAGGCGGTCGCGAGGGCTGCAAATCGCTACTCCGCGTTTCTCTTGCAAAATGGGCCAGGATGGCTTCACGCAAAGTCTCGTCGGTAATGTCTCGGTAGATCAGACGGTGCAGCGTTGCACCATCGGAACCTTTGTCGATCAGACTTTTTAACCGCGAGAGGTCCTCGCCGTGAGTAGCCAGTAGCACCTTCACGACGAGGATTTGCTCGCGTTTGGTGAACAGGCCGTGGCTGAGCTTGTCTATGAGCGCCGCACGCTCGCCGATATCGTCGCCGAGCGGCTGATCGAGCGGGCGAAAATGCAAGCAACCAACCAAACTGCTCGCCAGCAAACCAACCAGCAACGACACCGCCAAAGACAGAAGACGGTGGGACAAAAAATGAAGATTCACTTCCGCTCTCCTTGGGTGTTCCAGAATGAGTCCGCTGCACAAACAGCGAAGTCGCCCACTAAATTGCCTGGCGTTTGTGGATTTTGATAGGCACAAGACCCGCCACATCCGCTCGTCTGTGATAGCTTGCAACGAATGCGTGACAGCGGCGGAGACAACACAGGACAAAGCGAGAGGCAGAGACAAGCTGGGGCCCATGCTGATGTGGGCTTGTCTCCCACCAGAATCAAGGTGACGCAAGTCCTGTTTGTGCTGATTGTTGGTTTGCTGTTCGCGGACCAGAATTTGCTGGCCCCGAACTTGACTGCGATTGGTACGGAATTTGGTTTCAGCCGCGCAGAGATTGATCAGCGGCTTGGTGCCGATGTGAATTTGCTGTTTTGGATGGTCGGCGGCGTTCTGACGCTGGCGGTCGGCTATTTGGCTGATCGGGGCGATTTGACGGGGAAACTGTCTCGCAAGCGGTTGCTCCTGTTGGTCGTTGTCGTCGGGCAGATGGCTTGTTTGGCTTCTGGGCTCTCGAAAACCTATGACCAACTGCTGTGGGCTCGTGCCTTGACGGGACTTGGAATTGGCGGTGCTTTTCCGCTGATCTACTCGCTGATTGGCGACTTTTATCCGCCTCAAAAACGAGCCAGCGCAGCAGCCACGCTCGGTTTGGCGCAGGGACTCGGCGTGGGTGTGGGACAGCTTCTTTCGGGAATGCTCGGCGCAACCTACGGCTGGCGTTTTCCGTTTTGGGTGGTGGCGTGTCCGGGTCTTGTGTTGAGCGTGTTTTTCGCCTTGTGGGCGCACGAACCCAAGCGAGGTCAACACGAAGAGGGGTTGCAAGACCTCTTGGACCAGGGACACAGCTATGACGAAAGGCTGCGACTGCGGGACATTCCGAGGCTGTTTTCCGTGAAGACGAATGTGCTGATCCTGTTGCAAGCCTTGCCTGGCACTGTGCCCTGGGGTGTGTTTTTTGTCTACTTGAACGACTACTACGCACACGACAAAGGTTTTTCGGTGCCCGATGCAACGCTGCTGGTCATGTCCGTCGGTGTAGCCGCGATTTTTGGTGGTTTTTTGGGTGGGCTGTGGGGCCAGAAATTGCTGAATCGACAGACGCGCAACCTGCCGCTTTTGTGCGCGCTGACGACGACGATGGCGGTGATACCGATGGCCGTTCTCATTGAATACCCGGTGCGGCCCGGACAAAGTCTCGTCGGTCCCCTTTTGGTCGGTTTGCTGACAGGGGGTTTGGCCGCTGTAACGGGCCCGAATGTAAACACGATGCTGATCGCGGTGAATCCGCCCGAACATCGCGGGTCGGTGTTCAGTTTTTTCAACCTGTGCAACGACTTGGGACGAGGACTTGGTGCATGGATCGTTGGAGGGATGGCTGCGCGGCTGGGCCGTGTGAGCGCGTTTCACATCGCGAACTTGATGTGGCTGGGATGTGGGTTGGTTCTGTTTGTCTTGATTTTTCTTTTTCCGAGTGACGAGCGAGCTTTGCAAACACGGCTGCGAAAGCTTGCACGGCAGAAGCTCGACGGAGAGGGCTGATCCGTGCGAAAGCTGGCTTCGTCAAATTTTTATTCGCTTTTTCTTTCCCCGAGCGGTTTTGAGTTGTTCGCCTCCCCAGCGCATCCGTCGGTGAAAAGGTGGCGCGGTGTCGTGCAGGAACCAGGCCTGTCGCTGCTCGGGCCGTTTCAAGTGACTGCGTTGGGGGCGCATCACAAACCCCTTTCCGTGACAAAAGAGGCCGCGCTCTACACCGTTTCAGACGGGGAAAACGGAGAAATCGAATTGCGTTTTCCCGCCGCAGATGGGTCAGGACTCTTGTTTGTCCTGCACATTCGGCTCGACGATGGAGGGCTGCTGTTTTGGCAAACACTGAGGAATCAGACGCACCAGACCGTTTCCGTCCAGGCTTTTCAGTTTGTGGCCACACCGGGTCCAAATGATTTTCTCGACGGGGCTGGTACGCAGCCTGGTTGGCGCGTGTTTCGATCGGGATACAGCTCGTTCACGCCTTCTTTCGCGGTGGACAGCCGTTTTCGGCCACAAAAACCACTTTTTCCTACAGCGGCGGCATTCAATTTGTGGACTCAATCGATCTATTACGGACGCCCCGAGGTGTTGTCGTCGCCGTGGATGATGGTTTTTACGCCACCTGGAAAACATTCTCCGCATCTGCTGGTTGGGTACGTTTCGGCCAAACGGGGTCTTGGCGAGGTTGCGTTGTGCCGCGACGGTTCGACTCGCATGGAAGGTCGTCTGGGTTTCGAGGGACGAACACTCCCGGTCGGGGATTCTCTCGTCGGAGACAAACTGTTCGTGACGTTTCTGTATGACGAGCGCGCAGTCCTCGATGCGTATGCCGATAGAACCTCGTCGGAGATGAGCCCTCGAAAGAACCTGCCCGAGGTCCCGAGCGGCTGGTGTTCTTGGTACTACTACTACACTCGCGTCACCGAGGGTGATGTTCTGCGCAACCTTGCGGCGTTGCGCGACAAAAAGGTGCCCGTCAAGTACGTGCAGCTCGACGATGGATACCAGCGCAAGGTGGGCGATTGGCTGACCCCGAATGCAAAGTTCCCAAATGGACTCGGTGCCGTCGCAAGACAAATCAAAGAGGCCGGGTTTGTGCCTGGGATTTGGCTCGCGCCATTTTTTGTGCAGCGTTCGTCGGAAATCTACAAACACCACCGAGATTGGTTGCTTCGCGACGAGGACGGTGTTCTGCGCTGCCTGGGATACCACCCATTTTGGGGCCTTATCGACGGGCAAGTGTACGGCCTCGATTTGACGCACCCTGAAGTGTTGTCTTGGCTGCGGCGCGTGTTTCGGGCGCTGTGCGATGTGGGCTTCGACTATTTCAAAATAGATTTTCTGTTTGCGGGCTTGCGACAAGGCCGACCGCACGATTCTGCCTTGTCTCCCGTCGAAGCGTATCGCCAAGGCTTGCGCGTGATTCGAGAAACGATCGGCGACCGGTTCCTGTTGGGTTGTGGCGCTCCGCTGGTTCCGACGGTGGGTTTTGTCGATGCAATGCGGATTTCTCCCGATGTAAAAGAGGCGTGGCGAGACGAGACAGTGGATCTGATTGCCCACGGAACAGGCTATCCCTCGACGGAACTGGCTCTACAGACTTGTCTGACCCGTGCCTACCTGCACAACAAATGGTGGTGCAACGACCCCGATTGCGTACTCGTTCGCCGAGAAAAAAGTTCGCTGAGCCTGCCCGAGACGCAGACGTTGCTGACGGTGATGTCGCTGTCCGGCGGAATGCTGTTCGTGGGGGATGATGTGCGTGCGTTGCCCAAGGAACGGCTCGATCTGTTGCAGAAAGCACTGCCTCCGACGGGAAACACTGCGACCGTGGTTGGGGTTTTGGATCAGGAAAAGCCGCAGCGTTTGGTGTTTGAAAAAGCGGACGCAGAAGGTGGCCAAACGCGGCTGGTGGCGGTCGTCAATTGGGCTGACGGTGCCCGCGAAATGGCGGCATTTTCGCCTGAGCTGCTGTGCGAGTCTGCTTTTCCCTCGGCAAGCGGCGCGTACATCGCGTTTGAGTTTTGGTCCCAAACGCTCCTGCGCGTGTCATCGCTTGAAAAAGTCTCGTCGCGGATTGCGCCGCACGGCGCGGCTTTGTGGCTTGTTCTGGATGCACACACCCACCCACAGGTTGCGACAGCAACGCACCACTTGTGGCAAACACTTGTGCTGCTCGCGCACGAAACGTGGGAACCGCAGCTTTGTCAATTGACGATGACGTTTGCCAAAACCAGCGACCGAGACGGAGAGATTTGGATCGCGGTCCCGGACGGCTACCGTTTCGATTCCGCTACTTGCATGCAAGGCCACGCGAAGCTTCGAGGGGAAAGGCTGGTTTCAAACGGTGTGCTGCTGGTTTGCGGTTTCGAGGCCAGCGGTGGGCCAACGGTCATCACAGTCCAGTTTGAGCGCCAAAACACCGTTTCGGCGCGCACTCCACAAGCCTGAACCTCGGGACAAACACGCAGAACAAACAGAAACCACTGCGACCTATCTGCCCAAAAACGACTGCGCGGTGCTATATCACCCGCCATGTTCAAAAATCGGTCGAAACACATCCCTTTTCTTTCGTTGCTGTTCTGCGCGCTCTTGTCGCCGCAAGGAAAAACCCAGGCGCAAACCACGCCTGCTGTTCTGCCACCGTCGGGCATCGACGAGAGCGTGATCGATGCGTCCGTCAGTCCCTGTGACGACTTCTATCGTTTTGCATGCGGCAACTGGATTCAAAAAACTGAGATTCCCGCTGACCGTCCGTCGTGGAGTCGTGGTTTTTCGGAAATCAACGAACGCAACCAAACTGTGTTGCGAGAGGTCCTCGACGAAAATGCGGCCAAGCCCGCGAGCGACGCAAACGGCAAAAAACTCGGGGATTTGTACAAAGCGTGCATGGATGAAAACGCGATCGAAAAAAACGCTGCGACGGAACTCGCGGCGCTGCTCAAGCCCATCGAGCAGGTCAAAACGCGCACAGATGTGGCCAAGGAAATCGCGCGTCAACACCTGGGCATCGGCAAGCCGCTGTTCGATTTTTCGCAGGTGCCGGATTTCAAAAATGCGACGCAGATCATCGGCAACTTGGATCAAGGTGGCCTGGGCCTGCCGGATCGCGAGTACTACCTGAAAACGGACGAAAAAAGCGAGGCGCTTCGCAAGGAATACCTGGCGCATGTGGAGCGCGTCCTCGTGCTGTCGGGAATCGCGAAAGACAAAGCGGCGGCTCAGGCAGGCGTCATTGTTTCCATCGAGAAACGACTGGCGCAGGCGTCGATGTCGCGGGTCGATCGACGCGAGCCGAAGAATATGTATCACCGCATCGACCTCGACGGTGTGCTCAAGCTTGCTCCGAATTTCGATTGGAAAACCTACTTTGCCGCGCTGGGAATCCCGTCGGTCAAGGAACTCAATGTGACTTCCCTCGAGTTCTTCAAGGCGCTCAATCAACTGGTTGCCGAGGAAAAAATCGAGAACATCAGGGCCTATTTGCGTTGGAACAATGTCCACAACGCAGCGTCGGCTTTGAGCAAGCCCTTCGTCGAGGAAACCTTCGCGTTTTTCAGCAAAAAGCTGACGGGGACCGACAAAATTCTGCCGCGCTGGAAACGCTGCGTTGGTTTCGTTGACCACGCGATGGGCGAGGCGCTGGGCACTGCGTTTGTCAAAAAGACGTTTGGCGACGATGGGAAGAAAAAGGCGCTCGAAATCATCCACGGGATCGAGGCGGCGATGGAGCAAAACATCAAAACGCTGACCTGGATGGACGACGCGACGCGGCGGGCGGCGCTCGGCAAACTGCAAAAAATCACAAACAAGATTGGCTTTCCCGACAAACCTCGAAACTACGACGCGCTCGTCACGGTGCCGGGGTCGCATTTGAAAAATATCGAGGCTGCCGCGATTTTTGAGAGCCGACGGGAACTCGCGAAAATCGGCAAGCCGCGTGACAAGAGCGAATGGCTGATGACGCCTCCGACGGTGAATGCGTACTACGAACCGCAATTCAACGAGATGGCTTTCCCTGCCGGAATTTTGCAGCCGCCGATGTTTGGTCGGACGGTGGCGTCGGCCACAAACTACGGAGCGATCGGCATGGTCATGGGCCACGAGGTGACGCACGGTTTTGACGACGAGGGCCGACAGTTCGACGAGGACGGAAACCTTCGCGATTGGTGGTCGCAGACGGTGAATACGGAATTCAATCGCCGCGCACAGTGTGTGGTCGAGCAGTACAACGGATACAAACCGCTCCCCGACGCGCACATTGACGGCAAGCTCACACTCGGGGAGAACATCGCCGATTTGGGCGGGCTGAAACTTGCGCTTTTGGCATTTCGGGCGGCGCAGAAAAAAGCGCCCGCAGCCTCAAAAGGAAAATACTCCGACGAGCAACTGTTCTTTTTGGGCATGGCGCAATCGTGGTGTGAAAAGCGGCGGCCTGAACTCGCTCGTTTGCTGATCAATGTGGACCCGCATTCACCGGCTGAATTTCGGGTAAACGGGCCACTTTCCAACCTGTCCGAATTTGCCGCCGCCTGGAAGTGCCCGAGCACAGCCAAGATGGTGCGCAAGAATCAGTGCCAGGTTTGGTAGCTCGTCGTGGAGCGCAAGGTTGCGTTCTGGCTGGTTCTCGTCGTCGGGGCCGTCGCAGTGTGGGAGAGTTGGGAGTCGTTTCGGCCTCTTGTCGTTCGGGACAGCGACGTTCGCGCCGTATCGCAGCTCGTCCGCGCCTCGTACGAGCCGGGCACACTGATCGAGGTCACCCCAGACTGGGCGTCGCCGCTTTTTCGACGAGAACTTGGGGAATTCATGCCGGCGGACCATCTTGGACGGGCCGACAGCAAACCCTTCGCTCGCATCACGGAAATTGCGTTCGGAAAGAACCGAACCTTGGAATTTTTGGGGTTTCCGTCCGATGCGCTCGTCGAGGAGCGACGGATTGGGCCGTGGTTTCTCCGTCGGTATCGGCAGACGCCAGTTCTTGTGACTTTTGACCTGACGGAGCATCTTCTGGACGCGACGGTGAGCCAGACGGCAGAGGGTTTGTCGGAGTCCGAGTGGCCTTGCGTGTGGTCTGGGCCTCTGCCGTCGGTTGTGCCCAAACCCGGTCCGTTGGGTGGCTTTGTGTGCGAACAAACCCGCGTCGAACGTCGGACGATGGAAATCGATTACAAGCCTCGGCGAGGAATGGTCGTCGAGCTGAAGACAAAGCAACGCACGCGGGTGCGTTTTTCGATTCCCGATGCCGCGTGGCGTGGCTCGACGTTGCACCTGTGGCTGGGGCTTCACGATTTTCACCAGAGGAAACAGGCTCGGGGTCCAGCGCGAGTCCTTGTGGATCTGGACGACGGACAGCAAACGCGAGAATTTCAGGTAGACCCAACCCAAGGTTTCGAGCTGCAAACCATCCCTTTGCCGACGACGAGTAGCGAGGTCCATCACCTGCGGATGGAGTTTTTTGCTGAGCATCCACCGCATCATTTCGTGGGCGTTCACGGGGAACTTCGGCGATGACAGACGGAAAGCCGCGCAGCGCGCGAGGCCTGGATGTCGTGTTTGCGCTTGTTTTGTTTCTGGCGACGACGGCCATGCTCCAGTTTTCCAGTCGGCGACAGGGCTTTGCGCGCGACGAGGGTTATTACTTCCACGCCGCAGAACAACACGCCGCGTATTACGAGGAACTTTTCGGGCGCGTGATGCGCGGCGAGCTGCGCGCACTCGTGGACCGAAAGCTCGTGGACCGGTTTTTTTCGTACAACCAAGAACACCCGCCGTTGGCGAAGACGCTGTTTGGTTTGTCGTGGCGTTTTTTGCATCGGTGCAACTGCCCGCAGGAACCGGGCCTGCACGCGCTTTCGTACACCAAACGACACGCGACGCTCGGCCTGCTCAAGAACGGGGAAGCGATGCGTTTGCCATCGCATGCGCTGGCGGGAGCGTTGGTGGCCGCAATCTATGCTCTGGGTCGGCGGCTCTACGGTCGAACCGGGGCTTTTGTCGCGGCGGGCCTTGCGATCTTGGCACCGCGCCATTTTTTTCACGCTGAGCTGGCCTGTTTTGATGCTCCCGTGACGGCGATGCTAGGTCTTACAACGTGGGCGTATGTACGAGCGCAGCAGACCTTGTCGTGGCGTTATGCGCTGCTCACCGGTTTGTTGTTCGGCCTGTCTTTGTCCACGAAACTCAATGCGTTTTTCCTGCCGCCGCTGCTGTTTTTTCACGCGCTGTGGTTGCGCAAAGACCTTTTGCGTACAACGAACTCGAGTGAATCGCCGTTTTTTCGGCGTTTGTTGCGTTGGGTGTTTCAACCTTGGGCTCTTGCCATGGCGACGGTGGGGCCTCTTGTCTATCTGCTCAGTTGGCCCCATTTGTGGTTCGATACGGCGCGGCGTTTTTCTGCGTACGTGAGTTTTCACCTGCACCACGTTCACTACAACATCGAGTACCTGGGCCAGAACCACAATCGACCGCCGTATCCGTGGCATTACGTGCCCGTGATGACCCTGCTGACGATGCCGGTTCTCACGTTGCTGCTGGCCAAGCTGGGTGCTGTGTTGTGGGGACTTGTCCCACAAAAAGTCGAGCTTCCGCCTCCAGATGGAGAACGGCGGGCCGGGGCGTTTCCGCTTCTCCTCGCGTCTGCGGTCTACCCGATGCTCATCATCATGCGTCCCGGAACACCGATTTTTGGAGCAGAGAAACACTGGCTTCCATCGGTGCCGTTTCTGGCGCTTCTGTCCGGCGCAGCCGTCGCGTATGTGGTGTCTGCGCTGTTTTCTTCACCGGCTGCACGGCGCAGTTTTGCCGTCGCTTTTTCGTGCCTGGTGCTGCTTCCCTCGGCGTTGTCAGTGTTTCGCTCCCATCCGTACGGCCTCAGCCACTACAACGCACTGGCAGGAGGTCCCGTCGGTGCAGCGACGCTCGGGATGAATCGCCAATTTTGGGGGTATTCCGTGCGCGGTGCGATGCCGTTTCTGAACACGTTGCCTCCCCGCACGCCTGTGTATTTTCACGATGCCAACGGTTTTCAACTACAAATGAGCCAGCTTGACGGTTTTCTGCGACGAGACCTTCCCGATTCGGGCATGGAGGAACCCGGCGTCCGGTCGTCGATTGCAGCGTTGGTCCTGCACGAAAAACACTTCAACAAATACGAGTATTGGATGTGGGATGCGTACGGCACAACCAAACCCAGTTTTGTGCTCACCCACTTGGGCGTACCTCTCTGTACGGTGTACGAGCGACCCAAACCTGAGCGGGGCATGCAGTGACACGGGACTTCAAAATCGCTCTCGCGGTGTGGGTGGTTTCGACAGTGGTTTTTGCAGCCACGACCGGCCAGCGGCTGTTGCGCCACTCGACGGACACGCATTTTGTGTATCAAGCCGAGTGTTTTTTGAAAGGCCGGCTCGATTTGGGAGGTCCTCCGCCCCACGCGAACGATTGGGCCGAGGTCGAGACGCTGCAATTGGCCTCGGGGCGGACGTTGCGTGGGCAGTTTTTGCGCGCCAATCCGCTCAAATTCCGCACGCTTTCGGGCCGCACCGAGGAAATTCCCGCGTCGGACATCGCTTCTCGATCCAAAAAATACTACGTGTCCTTTCCGCCATTCCCGGCGCTGCTGTTGTTGCCTTTCGTCGCTGTCTTTCATCACCAGACGAACGACACGCTGTTTTCTGTTGTGCTGGCCGGGCTTTGTCCGGCGCTCTTGTACTTTCTGCTGCGTCGTTTGCCCAACATCGTCGGAGATCTCGATCCTGCGTCCGAACGGTCTGACGGTTGGCTTGTGGCTTTCTTTGGTTTTGGCACGGTGTTCTTCTTTTCCGCCGTGCAAGGGCAGGTTTGGTACACGGCACACATGGTCGCGTCGGTGCTGTGTCTTCTGTACTTGTTGTGTTTGTGGCCGCTGCGACCGTTCGCGTGTGGTTTTTTGTGCGGAGCGCTGTTTTTGACCCGGCCTCAAATGGCGTCGGTGGGTTTGCTGTTTCTGCTCGAAGTGGGGCGTCACGCGCTGAAAACGATTCTCGCGCAACCGGACAAGACCCCTTGGCGACTGGTCGCGCGCCGAGCCCTCCCGCCCCTGCTGTGGTTTGCGTTGCCGGCGGTGGTGCTGGCGGGTGCGGGGATGGCGTTCAACCTGCTCCGGTTTGAGCGTCCCTTGGAATTTGGCCACACCTATCTACAGACCCTTCAAGCGGACAACATCCAACGATTTGGTTTGATGAATTACCAATTCTTACCGCGAAACTTGGCAGCAGCTCTCACGCTTTTGCCCAAGCTCTTGCCGACGTATCCGTATGTTCAAATCAGCCACCATGGTTTGGCACTTTGGTTTACGTCGCCCGCGCTGTTGTTCCTGTTATGGCCTAAACGTCCGCTTTTTTCGCCAGATGTCCAGCAGATCATCAACGAACGAGAGCGTCTGCTGCGTCGGGCGCTGCTTCTGTGCATCGTACCCATTTCCCTCGCGAGTTTGCTGTATCAAAACACCGGATATGTCCAGTTTGGATACCGCTTTTCCCTGGATTCCTTGCCACTCTTGATGGTTTTGTTGCGGCTCGGGAGTCCAGATCTGTCTTCCTCTTTGTTGTTTCGATTCGCAGTGGTATTTGGAATTGTAGTGAACTCGTTTGGGGCCGTGACGTTCAATCGAATGCCGATGTTCTATTTCAACGGCTTTTTCCCCGTAAACTAGGCATCTTTGGTCAGCAGGGCGAACCATCGTTTGATGAGATGGGACCCTATCAGCAACAAACAGAACAGAAGTGCAAAACCTGCTCCCAAGAACATTTTGAAGTATGGTCGCAAACTTCTCATCATTACATTGAATGACACAGAAGTATCAGACATTTGCCACATGCCTTTGCAGATTCCAGCACCCAGCAAAGCCAGCACAAAGACCAGTAAACTGATTTGTAGTAACCAGAATAAACAGGTTTTCTCTTTCGTTCGTTTTTTATCATCCTGAACAAAAGAAAACGACGCTCCCAATAAAATCATCGTATTGATACCTATCGTCGTTCCCATGGCATGTGCGACAGTAACATGTGTTCCATGTGTATACAAATTGAGAACAGGAATAGACATAAGGATCGCCGTGAACATATTGAGAAATAACCACAGTTTAGATGCCATGACAAATTTATAGCTATTCAAATGATAATAATCTTTTGCCTCCGATAAGCTGATTTTCCATTCGTGAATTATTTTTGCAAAAAATACCCACTCTGTCATGCTTACTATGTAACCAATATAACGCACTTTCGTGATCCCAGGCAAAGTGTAAAGGTGATGACCCCAATTGAACATCAGATTAAATAATCCCAAAAAATACATGGCAAATGCAAGACGCGATCTACCGACGGTATTCTGACCCTGAATCCGATCCATTAGATAAAAAGCTGTTCCATAAATGAGCTGATTCCAAGCTCCTACGATTGATCCATTCACTTTCCACTGCACCATCATATCGACAATTGCTTTTTCGCGCAAACCAGTAAAGAACCAGAAATAGTTTTCAGCAAAAATCCACAGGAAAAACACGGAACCGGTCATCCACATCCAGACATAGACTGGCCATGGACGAATCTGGCGAATCGCATTGATCACCTGCACGACAAAAATCACCCAGGACAAAGCGATGGGAATGGCCCAAAATGGATGAAACTCCCAGTACTCGCGACCGCCAAACCTCGAGCCAGCATACGACGCAAAGATACCTACGATAGCAATGCACCAGAGTATCCATTGAATACGCATCCAGAGTTTTGAAAAAACGCCTGGAATCAAATGAGACAATGCGGCATAGACGGAAGCGTTTGCGCCCAACAAGATCCAGAAGAGAACTGCACTGACATGCATGGGTCTTAGTTGTGAAAAATTGATATATGGTTTGATATAGCCCGGTATCACATATTCAAGCCCAGCCAAGCACCCGAATACTGCTCCTAAAATCATCAAGAAAAGGGCCAGGATCATAAATGGAGCAATGGGTTTTAGGTGATTGTTCTCTGTCATTCTATCATACCAAAAGGTAAACGCTTAAATGATTTCGGGGACGCGGCACCGCTGGCATTCATATGTCCGAGGAAATCTACCAGCGCATCGAGATCCCGTTCTGGCAACGGATAGGCGGGCATGCTCGCGTTTCCACTCATGATGAAGCTCTTGATGACAAGTCTGTTGTTATTATATTTAGATATTACATTGGTCAGATCAGGGCCCAGATATCCACCCAGGCCATAGAACTGGTGACAAGCTTGGCAATTGCAATTTTGCCACACGGTTTTTCCACGCGATGGATTGCCGTTGAGGGCATGTGACAGCGTAGACTCTGGTTGAACATACAAAGAGAAGCTATAGAGAGAATATGCCGCGCAGAGCAACACAAAAGTCCCAATAGCTGCCTGTCTTGTAGTCATTACACTCTCGCTGCAAAGGGTCTGAGAGCGATTGATTTATCAACGAATTTAGGTGTCTCTGCGATGGCACGAGACAGTTCCCACAGTCTGTCCGATCTGCCCAGAAAACGACAAGTGAATTTGACTCTGAATAGGTCGTTCCAAAGGCGCGAATTGGGGGTGCGTTTCGCACAACACGCCTGACCTGCCGAGCAGTCCACCTTTGGTCTGAGCAAGCGTTCAAAGACGCCAGCGGACGCTACTGGGCAACCAAATCCACTTCGAGGGGCAGGAGTTGGTTGGCTCGCAGGAGCACGTTTTCGTCGCGCGCTTTGTGCCCGGGCGCACTGATTTGCACTCGGATGTTCTGCTGACCTTCGTCGCCCGAGACAGGAATCGCCATGACTTGGCCCCCGCGTCCGACGATGCGACCGTCCACCAAAACATCCACCGGCAGCGGCTGCAAGAGCGCACTTTTCGCTTTGACCAAAAGCAGCGCGGGTTTCCAGCGCAGACGCACTCGGACCACGTCGGGAGCACTGCCTGGTACAAGCGTCACGGTCTCGCTATAGCAAGCGGGGCTTTCAAACAGAAGGACGTTTTGTGCGGCGGAAAGGAGCACTTTTCGCACTTCGGTGCCATAGGCACCGAGCCGTTTGCCGTTGTGTGTCACGGTGACATTTTTGGGCCATGGCTCCAGACGCACTTCTTTCGGCGCGGGAGCCATTTTCGGATTGGGCAATCGAAATGGCTTCGGCTTCATGTCGTCTGGCCCTGGCGCGCGTTCAGGAGCGAAATCGGGAGACGTGGCGGCGTCCTCGGTCCAACCATGTTGTGCGTCAGCGTTGGACGGTGCATCGGCCTGTTCCGACGCTGCTTTTTCGGCATCCACCGAACGAACCAAGTGCATGTCTGCGGAGGCAAAAGAAGAATCGCCGGACTGGCCGTGCTGGGGAGTTGATTCCAACGGTCGCCAGAGAAACCACACAGACATACAAACACCCATCGAGCACACGGCAATCGCCGCAAAAACCAGACGGCTTTTGTGATGACCGGCTCGCGACACTTCTGCGATGAGCGCCGTTGCTTCCGTGTGGCCGGGCGAAAGCGCCAGGACGCGGCCCCAATCCGACAGCGCGAGCGCGGTTCGGCCCACCTGAGCACGCGCTTTTCCCGACGCGACCAGTGTGTTCAGAAGTTCCGGCAAAAACGCCTGCCAGAAGCCTTGCGGGTCCAAAAAATATGCGCGCAGCTTCTCTCGTGGTTCGGGCAGGCCGCTGTCGCGCAGAACCTCTTTTAACGCCACATTCAAAAGCCGCGCAGAGGCAAATCGTGCGTCGGGTTCCGGCGCGAGCAATTGTTCCACGATGTCGGCAAGGGCTTTCGGAACGGTCGGGACTTTTTCTTCGATGCGCGTGTGTTCCCCTTTTGCAATCAGCGACAGGGTTTCGTGGGGATTGCGACCGCAAAAGGGCAACGCTCCCGACAGAAGTTCGTACATCAGCACGCCGAGCGCGAACAAATCGGACCGACCGTCTTGGGGTTGCCCAAGCAGGTGTTCTGGGGCGATGTAGGCCGGAGAACCCAAAAGTTGGCCGGTGTTCGTCACTGAATCGCTTTCCAAAAAACGCGCAATTCCAAAATCGCAAAGCACCAAACGACCGTCGTTGCGCACCATGACGTTTTCCGGCTTCACGTCGCGGTGAACGACACCCAATTCGTGCGCAGCGGCCAGCGCGTCTGCGAGCGTCCAGCCGATCAGCGCGACGACCTCGGCGGGCAGCGGCCCGTGTTGGTCCAAAAATGCTCGCAGGGTTGGGCCATCTACAAATTCCGTGACCAGGTAACTTTCGGGAGAGTCCGCGTCGCTGGCCGCATAGATTTCCAAAATGTTCTCGTGACGCAGACGGGCGACCGCTTTCGCCTCGCGGGAAAACCGCTCTTTGGCCTGCGGCTGACTCGCGAGGTGCGGGTGCATCACCTTGATCGCGACTTGGCGGTCGAGTTTCTCGTCGTGGGAAAGATACACAGACGCCATGCCACCGTGCCCAACGAGCGAGAGCAGGCGATAGTGCTGAAGGTGCCGCCCGACCATCGAGGCGGGAGCGTATCACTGTGTCCATTTTCCGAGCAAGCGAACGCTTTTTGGGTCACGCGCAAACTCGGTCGTGCCGGGCAAGCGGCATGCAAACACTCGCAAAAATCCGACGCGAGAGTGCTAATCTGGCTCGCGCAAATCCATTGAGGAGCGACGATCCATGTTTGACTTTGACTTGCCCGATCCCGGGCTGTATCGCACGACGCAACCGATGCCCGGCAACGATGCGCTGTTTCCTGCGAACGCACTCGTGTTCATCGGCCAGCCGAAAAATGGCGGTGTGAAGTTTATTGTTCGACCATCGAACAACCGACGGAACCGGTGGTTTTGGGCTGAGCCGACGACGCCACTGAAAGCGACTCACGCGGCGTGGGCCCGTTCGCTCAAACCCCTTCCGGCAGAGGGGTTTTACACCTTGCCTGAAACGCTGAATCTCGACGGTGGCGGCAAGTGGCTAAAAGGTGCCATTGTGCAGCTTGGATACAACGAAGAAGGCAAAGGCATTGTCTTCGTCGGAGAATGGCAAGAAGACGGCGACAGCAACTCACTTTTCTTCAGTGAGCGCGGCATTTTGATTGACGACAGATTGCTCTCGAAGCTGATTTGGGCCCCGATTTTGCCCGTGTCAGCGCCGCAGCAACAGCTCAGCCAGTAGTTGCGCCGCGTCTATTTTTCGTTTTTGTCATCCAGTTTCGCGTCGAATACGCGAAAGAACTGCGACGGACTCATCGCCGGGTCGGACAAGTCGGATTGGTCCAGCACCGGCGCTTTTTCGACGGCGGCTTTGACGGCGGCCAATTTGGCTGCCGCCACTTTGACAGCAGTTGGCTTGCTGGCGAGGGCAGGTTTTGAGGTTGCGGGAACCGACGCCTGAGACGCGACAGTCGCTGGTGCCGTTTTGGCGACTGGAACCGGCTTGTTTTCTGCCGCTTTGGCGACTGGAACCTGCTTGTTTTCGGCAGGTTTTGCTTGCGCCGCTTCGACCGGTTTCGGCTGCGGCTTGACCACGGCAGCAGGCTTGGGTTCGGGTTTGGCCGCTGCACCCGATTTGGCCTCAGGTTTGACCGTTTCTGTCAGTTTGGGCTCAGGTTTGACCGTTTCGGCCAGCTTTGGCTGGGCTTTGACTGTCTCAGCGGGCTTTGCTTGCGCATTGTTCGTCTCAGCAGGTTTTGCTTGCGTTTTGATGGCTTCAGCCGGTTTTGGTTCAGGTTTGACCACCGGAGCCGGTTTTGGTTCAGGTTTGGCCACCGGAGCCGGTTTTGGTTCAGGTTTGACCACAGGAGCCGGTTTTGGTTCAGGTTTGACCACCGGAGCCGGTTTTGGTTCGGGCTTGACCACCGGAGCCGGTTTTGGTTCGGGCTTGACCACCGGAGCCGGTTTTGGTTCGGGCTTGGCTGTGTCCGCTGGTTTTGTGTGCGCTTGGCCTGTGTCGAGCGATTTTGCGACTTTGGCCGCAGCTCGGTTGGCTGTGTCCGCAGAACTGGCCGCTGCACCAGAGACACGAGCAATCGGGGGCAACTTGATTCCGCGCCCGGTTTCCTGAGCCGCAACCGAGGGCGCGGCTGCCGGTGCTTGGGATTCGATGGCAGACGATGGCGTTGCTTTTGGCGGCATCGCGGTCATGCCAGGCAACGGACCCTCCGCAGGTCGTCGCACCGGGACAGGAACCACCGGCGCAGGCGGTTCAGCAAGCAAGTCTCGATCCGCAATCAGCACATCCGCGAGACTCAGTTCACCCGCAAAATCAGCGGAGGGCCGTGCTTTGTGCGACGACACAGGCGTTGCTTCCGCCGCTTTTGGGGCCTGTTGAGCGGGCGGCGGTTTGTGCGGAGGTTCCTCGGCTTTGGTCGGCTCCGGTCGTCGTTGGATGATGCCCGGCGTCGGTGGTGTCGCTATCGGTGCCCGAACCGGTGGTCCACTCGGGGGGGCCTTGGGAACCACAATCGGGGGATGGAGGTTGTCAAGAATCTGCGTTTCATCGCCGTGCAGATTTCCGATGCTGGCTGCCGTGCCACTTCCCGCCCCGGACGTTGCAGCGGGAAAAGGTCCCGGAGAATTTGGCCATCCGGTCACCGGATTTTGGGCGGCCCCCGTCGCGTTTTGCGCGGCCAGAAGTGCTGGTGCCAGCTCCGAATCCAGAAAGTCGAGCAATGCCTGAAGTTGCCCGACAAACTCTTCGGCCAGGGGTTTGTTTCGGCGCAACGCATCAAAAGCCGACCAATACGGCGAGCTGTTGAGGCCAAAACCCACATTGGTCGCTTCAAAAAACTGTTTGACGTTGCCCAGACGTTCGAGCAGCTTCGCTCGCAACGCACGTAGATCGGAACCTGTGGGGAGCATTGTCCTTTAGGTTCTCGCAACCTGAAAAATTGCGCAAGAACGCACCTCTCGACGGGAATGTTCGACTCCGAGCGGGCGGCTTCGGTTGCACAGGCGGGAAGACGAACCGGTCAGTCAGTCTGTTTGGTCCGTCAGTCTGTTTGGTCCGTCAGTCTGTTTGGTCAGAAAAAACAGAAGGGCAGTGTCGCCGTACTTGCGCACATCGTGACATTCCAGCGAACCCCGTTGCGCGGCCTGCACGATTTCGTCAACTTTCCGAATCGTCGTCTCAAACACCACTCGCCCGTCTTTGCGTACATACCGACCTGGGTCTTTTCCCATCGCTTCGATCAAACGCAAAAGTGCATCGGATTCATAGGGTGGGTCTGCCAAAAGCAGATGCGCGGGCGCGGCTTTCGGAACTCCCTTGCGCACAAAGTGGTCCAATGTAGCCTCAATGACCACGTTTCCGTCGGCAATCTTGAGTTCCTCCAGGTTTTTGCGCAGCAGGTGGCACGCCCCTTTGTCGCTTTCCACAAACCACGCCTGGCCTGCACCTCGAGACAGCGCCTCAATGCCGAGCGCCCCGCTCCCCGCGCACAAATCCCAGACCACATGCTCGGGCAAGAGCGGCCCCACAATGTTGAACAGCGCCGCGCGAACTCGCTCCGACGTGGGCCTTGTGGACAGACCCTTTTTCGTGCGCAGCCACCGGCCCCCCAATGTGCCCGCAATGACCCGAATCATGAAGCACGCAAACCGACGATTCACCCACCCGCGAAAGCGTGGAACGCGATGGCGGGAATTTTGAGCCACGACGGTGACGCCTCAAACTCCAGCATCCGCTGTGCCACTTCGTGGGTGCGTTTGTGCGTGACAAACCACGGAGGCTTGGGCATGGGCGAAAACGGTCCGCGCAAAATCGCCTTCTCGATTCCCTCGAACATGAAGGTGTTGTGGACAAAGCCGATGCCGCTTTGAATGTCGAGGAGCGTCGCTGACGGATGTCCTCCCCACGGCGGTGTCATCGCACCATATGCAACGGCTGGCCAGTGGTTGATCGCGACCACACCATAACGCAAAGCATCACAAGCTTTCTCGACGGCAGCTTGCACATCCGGGCGCTTTTCGATCGACGGCGCAACATACAAACTGCAACTCAACGTTCCCCACAAACGCTCATTCGAGAACCGCGCCGCCGCCGTCACAAATTCCGCAGCATCTTTTTCGGGCAACGCAACCTCGCTCAAAATCGAGCAGAACGGTTCTGTCGAAAACAGTGCCTCGTCCGACGCCGTTGGACTCACATTGCAGATCATCGTCCACGGCAACTCTTCGTCACCGGCTCGACCCAGCTTTCGCACAGTCTTACCATCCGTCAGCTTCGCAAACCGGTCCTGCGCCCCTGGATAGTAGGCCCGTCGAGGCGCGATGTTTTGGAAGATGTCCGCAATGAGCGTCAGTAGTTCCTGTCGCTGAGGCCATGCCTCTGACACCACCAACATCTTGGCCGCGTTGCAATTGAACGACCCGTTGTTCACCACCTGCGTAGCGATGTTCTCAGCCAGAATCCGCAATTCGCTCGCGGAGTACTCACCAGGAACCACCATCACCGGAGTCACGCACCCCAACTCGCTGGTGATGTTCTTTTTCAGCAGCGGATCATTCTGAGTTTGCCGTCGAGAACGCTCCTCACCAACCGGCCCCCATACAATCAGGTCGTGCGTTCTGTCCGAACCCGTGATGTGTACGTCAGTGACCAGTGAGTGATAGGACAAATAACTTCCGACTTCTGCCCCACCGTACACAAAGCGAAGGTATCCCCGTTCGACCAGAGGAGAAAACGCCCTCTCATAAAAGGGCCCCAGGTATTCGTTCACGGGGTTCAGCTTGACGATGCAGAGCTTCCCCTCATGAAACATCTTGTACAGCGCATCCGTCGGAGGGATCGAGGCCACATTCCCTGCCCCCAAAATCAGCGACACGCCCCCTTCCGGGTCCTGTTTCCCATAGAAAACAGCTTGCTCTTCACGAACTTTTCGATCGTCGAGTCCAGGCTTCATTCGCAGCCGACACGAAAAACCCGTCGAAATCGCGTGGTCGTACGAATCCCCCGGCATCACCAAGACCTCTGCTCGCCCATCCCGAGCCACTTGGAACGCTCCCGAGGGAAGTTGTGGTTTGCCTGCCCTCTGAATGTCGTCGAGCGCAACGATCAATTTCCGCAGGCACCTCATCGTCACATACGGCCCCGCAAGCCATTCCTCGCCCGAAGACGTCGAATCCGGTGCAAGACCCTTGGCCCGACAGGCCGCCAAAACCCAGTCCTTGGAAGCCGAGAGCAAATGCGGAACGCATTCTCGCAAAAGCCCCGCTTTTTCCTTCGGAGACAGGCGTGCGAACCGTTTGGCATTTTCGTTAAGGACGTTCAAGTGCTGGTCAAGCTCTGCCTGGCTCGTCGCTGTTCGACTTTGAGTGCCACCGCTCATTTCCATGGATGCCGACTGCATGATGTGCTCCTATCACCAAATTCCGTCGAGAAACCGCTCGATCAAAGCAAGCGACTCTGCGAAACCCCACAAACGCAAGCGCAGCGCGATTTCTGAGAGGAAGCTACCACTAGCGCAGGGTCTTGTTGCGCAGAATCGACACGTCGTTCCCATTGAAATTCGCGGTAACGATGTCGGGTTTCCCGTCGAGATTCAGGTCGGCTACAACCATTGCATACGGAGTTGAACCCGTCGTGATCGTCTGAGGCGGATCGAAACCTCCCGTGCCGTTTCCAAGATACACACCGACGCTGTCCGAACCGCTGTTTGCCACCACCACGTCCAAGAATCCGTCTCCGTCGATATCACCGACTGCAACGTCCCTGGGATCTCTTTCCGTTCCCATTGTCTGAGCCGTGCCAAACGTCCCATCTCCAGCACCCTTTTGCACCGAAATCATCCGCCCGCCATAACTCAGGGAAACCAAGTCCTTCTTTCTGTCTCCGTCCAAATCTCCGACGGCAATCGCGAGTGTTTGAGCCGCAACAGAGATGGTTTTTTCGGGCCCGAATGTTCCCCCATTGTACCCCACAAACACTGACACCGACGTACTCCCATAGTTTCCCGTCAGAATTTCCGGGTAGACATCTCCGGTGATGTCCTGGAGGAGTAGCGCAGACGGCGAACTGTTTGTGAGCAATGGAAGCGGCGTACCAGTAGAAAAACTGATCCCGGATGCCGTGGTCGTATTCGTCAACACATACACCGAATCCGTTGTCCTGGGGGCCATCACCACGTCCGGCTTTCCATCGCCGTTCAAGTCACGCGCGGCAACCCCGGACGGATTCCTTCCGACGGAAAACGTCACCGGCGTTGCAAATCCCCCTCCAGTTCCTTTCAGAATCGCCAAGTCCTCGTTGCTTGCGTTGTTGCACGACACCGCAATGTCTCGGTACGTATTTACGTCGAAGTCCGCTACTGCTAGTCCCGTTGGACCCACAGGGGTCGGATAGTTCACCCCATTTTTGAACAACTGGCTCGACGGAAGAACGCTGATGGTCTGCGATTCGTCGTTTGCCGTAATGATGTCGGGCGAACCGTCGCGGTTTACATCCTCTGCAATCACCGCGACAGGATGAACTCCGACGCCGATGCGTTCGTGATCAAACTGAACCATCACGCGAACGTACCGAAAAAGGCTGGTGCCTACCGCAAAGCTTCCGTCTTTGTTTCTGACGGTGACAGCAACATCACCTGGACCTGTTTCAGCAGCCGGTACAGTTGCTTGAACAAGCGTCGGAGAAACCACTTCTACTTTCGAGGAAAGGCGATTCCCAAACGCAACCTGCGCACCCTCCTGAAAACCGCTTCCATAAATTGCGACAATCGACCCACCCCCAAGACCCGCAACGGAAGGACTCACGCTCTTGATTGAAATGTCTCCGATGCCGCCTTGCTCGTTTGGCGGCAACGTGTTTGCGTCCGTCGGAGTGCAGCTCACTGCCGACCCCCACAGTGTCAACGTCAACAACGAAGAAGAAAGGGAGGCCCCCCATTTTCCAATTTTCCGAGTTTTTACAGTCTTTGTAGTTTTCATGTTTTTCGTCTCCTAGATTCACTTGGCAGTACACACAAAAGCACATGAGTATGGGGTTCCCCACGCAGGTTCACAAGGGCGCGACTCACCAAAACTGCGTATTCCCACAGGTTTTTCTTGCAACTTTCTCTACCCACCGAGGCCGCAAAATTCGCTTTTTCACAAAAGCAGCAAAATCGAAGAGCGGTCTGTTCCAAAAGGGTCTCTCAATGCAGCAACTCAACTTGTGTTCTTTCGCCCGATTTCAAGCGGAGCGGAACCACCCAAAAACCATCCTTCCACTGCACGTTCGCGCGCTGAGCATTGATATGCAGAGTGCCCCGTTTGAACCCCTTTTCAGTCCCCTTGTCTTGAATTTTCAGCGTTACAGAGCCCTCGTTTTGAGCGCGGTACTCTACAGCCAATCTGTGCATCGAAGATTCCACGCGCAACAATCGAGTATCGACCACAAAATCTTCAAAGCCCGGTGCATCCGCCGGAACAATGTCAAGCCCCTTTCCATCCAAGCTGGGCGAAACACCTGCTGTCCTCAGCAACCCGAACAAGAACATCGCGTCGCTGTTCATGTTGGCCACTGGAAAGTCTGTCATCGGTGTCACAGGGCTCTTCCACGTTTGTCCATCGCCAGAATTTAGACCATCAGGGGCCGACCAAATGCCTGGCCATACGGCCTCCCATTGGGCTGCATGTGTTGCATACAGATGCCTCTGCATACTCTGCCACGCCTTCTCCTTTCGCATTTTTGCATACACCCATGTCTGCAAGTGACTGATTGCCGGCCACACCATTCCTTTTTCTCGCAGCACGGGACCAATGGGAGATGGACCAAACAAGCGAGCATCCATCTGATCAAGCAGCGTGTTTCGTTCCGAAGCAGAAAGCGGAACCGTCAGAAGTCCCCATGGTTGTGCCTCTAAATCGATGAAATTTGCGGAAAAGGGGTCCTTCTCCTGATCATTCCCTTTCAAATAGGACTGATTCAGGGAGTTGCGCAAAAATGCGCGCCCAAACCAGCGTCCGCCAAAAGTCCGACGCACAGGGTCTTTCAGTTTTTCAGCATATGTTTCCATGTCCAGCGCAAGTTGCCGATCAACCGACTCGATTTGTTTTGCGAGCAGAGGCAATACATACAAGGCCATTTGACTGTTCGGAATCGATTCCCCAGAAGCCTGTGTGAACGCCACTGCAAGCGGAGACAGGTCTTCATACACGATGCCATCGGACCAATCTCCATCGTGGATTCGCACTAGGCCGTGCGGACCCAAACCGACCTTTTGAACGAGGTGACGGAATGCAACGCGAATGTGATCGAGCACTGTATAGCCGTTCGCAGAGGCCGGTGGAGACACTCCCTTCGGGTAATAGGGGAGTTCCTCTTTCAGAAAGGAATGATCCCCTGTCGCAGCCAGATATTCCCCAAGCGCCAAGAACAAGAACAGATCCAAGTCCGATGGATTGTTGTGTATCAACGCCCCATCGTGCTGCCCGAAGTTCGTCATGGAATAGGGGAGTTTTCCGGTTTCTGCCTCTTGAAGGGACAGGATCAAACGCAAATTTCCTTTTGCCAAGCCAGGATCAGCATAGACAAGGGGGAGTGCAAAAAGAGCTTGGTCGCGAGGAACTCCGTCTGCCCCATGCAAATACAGATATGCTGACCCCTGCGGCGTATAGGACACTTTGTAGTAGTCGCTGTACACCGTATGTCCCAGAAGTTGTGCAGAGCGCCACGCTGTTTCCCGATGAAGCAATGGAAATTTCGCAGAATAGGCGTAGACAAGCTGGGAACGGAGTCTGGACAGAGAGGCGGAAAGGTCCTCACCTTTTCGATATTTCTCCAGAAAGGAAAGGGCGTTCTTCGGCGAATCCTGCGTTGTGGATGAGACGTATCCATACGCAAAACGGAGTCTCTGTTTTCCAAAAGGAGGCAAATGCAGGTCACTCCTAAGCACCAACGCGGCAGGTTGAAACATCGCCGAACGGGGTGCCAATTGTGTGGATGGTGGCAGCGTCCGAACTGCATCGGGCAACGCAGGCGTTCCTTTTCCGAAAAACGTCTGTTGGTCTCCGTAGGTTGCATTCACAGGACCCGATAGCGCGGACAAAAACAAAACCGGAGGGTAGAAGTCTTCAGACGAAGGAACGTCTGGTTTTGGCCGCTTTACAGAGGCCTTGGGAGACATGGATGCGAACAGTGTTTTTTGTTCAGGATCGTATTCTGTAGTTTGAAGAAATGCGTCGTTCGACTTGTCCCGAACTAGGTCTCCCAAAGTCGCAGCAACGCCCGTCCGAACCCACTGGATGAGGAGCTGGTGGCGATTGGCATCGAAGTACTCAAAGTGTTTTGGGTGCCTCTCAGTATTGGTCAGATTCTCGATTTCGACATCATCCAAAAGCACCGGATCGTCCCCCTCTGGAGCGTAGAGTGTGTGGCGGATACGGAGTCCGTTTTGGGTGCTCTCAGAAACAAAATAGGAACTTCCAAACACACGACGAGTGCGACTCCGATCCTGTGCATATTTGTATGCGGTGCAGAAGGCAGAACCCGCCTCATGAATGTATGAAAAGCCGCCTCCAAGATTCTGTTGCGCCTCGGAAAAGCGATTCAGAAAAGTCGGAGCTCTTTCGTGAGTGTAAACACTGACATACCCATCATTTACCGCCAAGAAATTGATCCTTCGGTTGCCCAAGACAACGAAATGATCTCGCCTCTCTTTGAAAGTTGGGGCTCCTGATTCACTGTGTGGCCACACTGCACGCGGATCTGAAAGATGGTCGAGTGTATAGGAGTATGCAGGCAAACCGTGTTCATCAACGAACCATTCCCCGAAAATGCCTCCTCCTTTGGTACAGGGAGGAAAGGTGGACAGGTTGCGAGGATCGGGAGACTTGCACCCCTCTTCGTCTTTCGGGAGTGCGTATACGACTGCTCGAATCTGAGACGGCGGAGAGTCTGGGAAAGAAATTGTGACTTCAGCGACACCCGTTTGCAACGCAAGAACTTCGCCAGATCCGCTTATGGAAATGACCCCTGATGGTTCGACAAAATAGGTGGGTTGGGGTGCTGTTCCCAATGAGGATTCGATCCGAATCAAGGCGGTTTGACCCACAAACATCGACAACGATTTCGGATTGATCCGGTACACGCGCGGAGTCTGTTCTTCGTCTGATGTGCCTGTTGTTTCGTACCCACAGGAGCTGAGGGACAGACAAAAGGACAAAAGAACGAAACATGCGGAAATGAACATTCTGCTGGAACGCCTACGCATCACGGCCTCCGATTTCTTGCTGGTACTCTTTGGGATAGGGAACGCACCGATACAGACTACCCTTTGGGCATGATTGGGAGTGCTGGAAGACCTGTGTGTTGCGTCCATGCGGCTCCTTTGCGAACCCCTTTTTTGTGTTGCGACTCGCGATTTGGGGTCGATTTCCTCTGTCCCTTGGCCGCAAAACCTGTTGCTTGCGGCTGAAAAGAGGGAATCAGATGTTGTTTGCCATTCCCAATCAAATCCTCGCGGTCCATTTCACGCAGAACTTTCCGCAAAAGGGGCCAATTGTTTGGATCGTGGTAACGCAAAAAGGCTTTGTGGATTCGCCTCTGTTCCAGTGATTTTTCGACGTGGACCTCGTGCGGATCGCGCAAGGGTGAAAGAGGGTTCACCTCGGTGTAGTACATCGCAGTTGCCGTCGCCATGGGGGAAGGTAGGAACGCCTGGACCTGATCAGGGCGGAAGCCATTGTTTTTCAGCCAGAGCGCCAACTTCAACATGTCTTCCGTCTTGGTTCCGGGATGCGCAGCGATAAAGTAAGGAATCAAGTATTGCTCTTTTCCTGCTGCGCTGGAAAAGCGATCGAACATCTGCTTGAACTGATAAAAAGCAGAAATCCCAGGTTTCATCATGTGCGAAAGGGGACCTGATTCCGTATGTTCAGGAGCGATTTTCAGATACCCCCCCGTATGATGTTCTGCCAATTCCTTGATCCATTCAGGAGAACGTACAGCCAGATCATATCGAACCCCGGAAGCGATAAAAATTCGCTTCACACCAGGAATCGCACGCGCCTTCCGATACAACCGGATGAGTGGCGTGTGATCCGTTTGCATGTGTTCGCAGATGCCCGGATAAATGCAGCTTGGTCGTCTGCAAACGGCCTCGAGTGCGCGACTTTTGCAGGCCATTCTGTACATGTTTGCTGTGGGCCCGCCCAAGTCGCTGATGTTGCCGGTAAAGCCTGGCGTTCGATCGCGGATCTGTTCGATCTCATGCAGAATCGACGCTTCGGATCGACTCTGGATGATTCGCCCCTCATGCTCGGTGATGGAGCAAAACGTACAACCCCCAAAACACCCCCGGAGGATGTTTACGGAGAACTTGATCATCTCGTAAGCGGGAATCTTTGCGTCTCCGTAACGTGGATGGGGAACTCGCGCAAAGGGCAAGCCATACAGCGAATCCATCTCCTTCGTGGTGAGTGGAAGGGGAGGCGGATTCACAACCACGTCGAGCTTTCCATGTTGCTGAACCAGCGCGCGTCCATTTCCGGCATTCGCTTCCCGATGCAGAATCCGCGAAGCATGTGCATAGAGCACTTTGTCTTGCTTTGCGGTTTCATAACTTGGCAAACGAATGATCTGGTTTTGACGTTCAGTTTTTCGTGGAAAAAGGGGAACGACTTCCGACGACAAAGTGACGATTGCATCCTCGGGTTGGGAAGGCGCATGCGCTCCTTTTTTTGTACCGCCTTTTGTACCGCAGAGTTTGTTTGGTTCGGCATAGGGATTCGGGTTGCCTTCGACCTTTCCAGGCATGTCCAAGCGAGTGGAATCGATCTCGTGGGGCTCTGTTCTGTGTGGTCTGACAAAAGCGGTTCCGCGCAAGTGATGAAGGGCGGACAGGTTCTTCCGTTCTCCCAAGTGGTGGGCAATGTCCACAATCGCGCGTTCGGCATTCCCATAGACCAAAAGATCGGCCCCCGAATCGATCAGGAGGGATCGACGGACTGTGTCTGACCAGTAATCATAATGCGCGACTCGACGAAGGCTGGCTTCGATTCCGCCGATCACAATGGGAATCCCCGGATACGCAGAACGGCACAATTGGGAGTAGACGAGCACGGCGCGATCGGGCCGGAGTCCGGCAATTCCCCCAGGTGAATACGCATCATCGGAACGAATGCGGCGATCGCTGGTGTAGCGATTCACAAGGGAATCCATGTTTCCCCCTGTCACACCCCAGAACAAATTGGGAGGGCCCAGAACCTGAAATGAATCGACGGAAGACCACGCCGGTTGGGGCAAAATCCCAACACGAAAACCTTGCGCCTCCAGGAGTCTTCCTATGAGGGCCATACCGAAACTTGGATGATCTATGTAGGCATCCCCTGTTACCAAAATAATGTCGCAACTGTCCCACCCCAAATCGTCCATTTCCTGTCTGGTGGTGGGAAAAAAGGGGGAAATGGGAAACCGCTTGGCCCAGTACGGACGGTGCGAAAACAGAGCGTTCGAGCCGTCGGTGATTTTTGGCTTCTGCATGGGGCCCGCGTATCACGACGAGAAACTTGTCGCAAGCGCAAAACCCTCTTTCACGATTTCACAAAGGGGGTGGCTGGACATCGCGTGGTGGGGTTTGCACGGCCTTTGCGGAGCGGTCTTGACAAAGGGCCTCGCTCGCAGGGTTAATCGTCGGCCAACATGAGCACCACAAACACCGTTTCACCGTTTCGCAAAATCCTCGTGGCCAATCGAGGTGAGATTGCCGTGCGCGTTATCCGGGCTTGCCGGGAACTGGGCATACGTTCTGCCGCCGTCTTTTCGGATGCGGATCGGGGTGCGCTGCACGTTCGGATGGCGGATGAGGCGTATCCGATAGGCCCACCGGCCCCGCGTGAAAGCTATCTGGATTTGGAAAAGGTGGCGGATGTGGCCAAACGTGCGGGGGCGTGTGCGGTTCACCCCGGCTATGGTTTTTTGTCGGAGCGCGCAGAGTTTGTCGAGGCGTGTGAAAAACGGGGTTTGGTGTTCATTGGGCCGCCGGCTCAGGCGATGCGCGAGATGGGGGAAAAGACACGCGCTCGCGCCAAAATGCAGTCCGCTGGCGTGCCTACAGTGCCAGGAGACAACGGCCCAGAAGGGCGGGGTTTTCCGACGGTAGAGGGTGCGCTCTTGGCTGCTCAGAAAATCGGTTTTCCGGTGATGTTGAAGGCTGCGGCGGGAGGCGGCGGGCGCGGGATGCGGTTGTGCGACGGGGCAGACAAGTTCCCAGCGGCGTTTGAGAGTGCAAAACGCGAGGCGAAGGCAGCGTTTGGGGATGACACGGTTTATTTGGAAAAAGCGATCGTGAGACCGCGCCACGTTGAGATCCAGGTTTTTGGCGATCGTCACGGCAACTATGTGTATCTGTTCGAGCGCGATTGTTCGGTTCAGCGACGGAACCAAAAGGTGATCGAGGAATCGCCTTGCCCCGTTCTGGATGACGACCTGCGGCGAAAAATGGGGGAAGTCGCGACGCGAGCGGCGGCTGCGGTGAACTATGTGGGGGCAGGGACCTGCGAGTTTTTGCTGTCGGAAGACAGACGTTTTTACTTTTTGGAAATGAACACGCGGCTGCAAGTGGAACACCCGGTGACGGAAATGGTGACGGGGCTGGATTTGGTACACCTACAGATTCGCGTCGCTGAGGGCCATCCGCTTCCGTTTCGGCAAGAGCAGCTTGCGTTGCGAGGCGCGGCGATCGAATGCCGGGTATGCGCAGAGGACTCGCTGCGGTTTCTTCCGTCGCCAGGCAAGATTACGAGGCTCAGGAACCCAGCCGGGCCTTGGGTTCGCAACGACAGCGGCGTGTTCGAGGGGGCCGAAATCAGCACCTATTACGACAACCTGATTTCCAAACTGGTGGTTTGGGCCCAGACGAGACCGGAAGCCATTGCTCGGATGCGGCGAGCCCTGGCGGAATACCAGATCGCGGGAATCAAAACGAACTTGTCGTTTCACCGCAAAGTGATGCAAGAACCGGATTTTCAGTCGGGGCAGTACAACACGGGCTACATCGAGGCCCACAAGTCCGTGCTGCTGACTGCGCCGGCGCTCGACAAGGATGCGGCGCAGGCCATCGCGGTCGTGGCTGCGATCCACGCAACACAGAAATCCGAAACCGTCCAACCCTGCGAGCGGTCAGGTCGAGGCAACGAAATGTCCGCGTGGCGAGCCGGATGGCCCGCACACGGTCTGCGCAACGGCAAGTAGCGGTTAGGGGCCTGTTGCAGGAATGCCGCTACTGGTTAGCGCTTTCCGCCGCCCTTTTTCTTGCCGCCTGACGATGGCGCGGTCGCTTTTCCCGTCGGAGGCGCTGCCGGGGCTGCCTTGCTCGCGGGGGCGGTCGCTGGTGGGGCTGCCGGTGCAGGCGGAGCAGGCGCGACTGCCGGTGCTGCTTTTGGGGCTACAGCAACGGGGGCTGGCTCTGGGGTCGGGGCAGCGGCGGGGACAGCAACCTTGGGAGGCTTGGCCACCGCGCGCACGGACGCACCGCCAGCATTGACGCGCTCTTTCAGCTCTTTTCCGACCTTGAAGAAGGGCAACCGTTTCGGGTTCACACCGACGGGATCACCGGTGCGTGGGTTCCGCCCTTCATACGCTTTGTAGCGTCGGATCTCGAAGCTGCCAAAGCCGCGAATTTCGATCCGATTGCCGAGTCGAAGAGACTCTTCCATGGAGTCGAAAATACAATTGATGATCAGCTCCGCTTTCCCTTTGGGCAAATTGAGCTGAGCAGCTACCTTCTCGATAAGGTCCGATTTCGTCATACTTACTTGCCTCTCGCTACGGCTTGCATAGACAGAGTCGATTCATCGTATGCGAATTTACAAATAGAGATCAACACTTTTTCTGGCGTTTTTCTGGAGAAATCCAGTATCGAGGCAGAAGTCAATTGTGCAACTCACCGTCGAAAAAGCCAACGATTTGAGATTGTGATCATATCTGCCCAGGTTTTTATTTTGTTCATTGAAAGATTAAAACGTAAGAAACTCGAAAATATCTGCTTGAGTTTCAAATTGTTCGTGCAGTCGCACAACACAAAAGAGAATCGGAAGACACATACACGATGAACGGAAACTTGCGCTTGTGCGACAATTGGGCAGTGAAACTCCCACGGCCTGGTACGTTCTGGCCGTGCATCGAAAAGGAAATGAGTGCTGACATGACTGGTTCGATTCGTTCGCTTGCTGATGTGGCACAGGACTTGGGTTTGTCCGCAAAGGACCTGCTGCCGTTTGGGCATGACAAGGCGAAGTTGTCGAGGGCCGTTCTCGACGAGCAGCCCGCGAAAATGGGACGGTTGATTTTGGTTTCGGCCATCAATCCCACACCGGCAGGAGAGGGCAAAACCACGACGGCAATCGGTTTGCAAATGGGGCTTGCGCGGCTTCAAAAATCGGCGTGTTTGGCGCTTCGTGAGCCGTCTTTGGGTCCCGTTTTCGGGGTGAAAGGCGGCGGTACGGGCGGTGGTCGTGCGTCGCTGTTCCCAGCGGCAGACATCAATTTGCACTTCACGGGCGACCTGCACGCGATCACGAGCGCAAACAACTTGCTTGCCGCGCTCGCGGACAACGCGGTGTATCACCGAGAGACGTTTGCAGAAAAAGGCGGGCTTGACCCCCGCCAAATCACGCTAGGGCGTGCGCTTGATGTAAATGATCGTTTTCTTCGCCGTTGTGTGATTGGTCTCGGTGGAAAGGCGCATGGAACGCCGAGGGAAGCGCGCTTTGACATCACGGCGGCGAGTGAAGTCATGGCCGCGCTGGCGCTTGCGACAAACTACGAGGACTTGGCGGAAAGAATCGGAAACATCGTCGTTGGTGCGAGCGAAAACGGGCAACCGATTACGGCTCGGGAACTGCGTGCCCAAGACGCGATGGTGGCGCTTTTGCGAGATGCGCTGTTGCCGAATCTGGTTCAGACGGTGGAAGGCGGGCCAGCACTTGTCCATTTGGGCCCTTTTGCGAACATTGCGCATGGTTGCAGCTCGGCGCTGGCGACGAAGTTTGCGCTCGGTCGTGCCGATTACGTCATCACCGAGGCGGGCTTCGGTTTCGATTTGGGCGGCGAGAAGTTTTTGGATCTCAAGTGTCGGCAGCTTGGCGTTTGGCCCAGGCTCGTGGTGTTGGTGGCGACGCTCCGGGCGCTGAAGTTTCACGGCGGCGTCAAACTCGCTTCCGTCGGAGAAAAAAACGCCGCTGCGCTAGATGCAGGTCTTTTGCATTTGGAAAAGCACCTTTCGTCCGTCGCTCAGTTTGGTCTTCCTGCCGTCGTCGCGATCAATGTTTTTCCCGACGACGATCGGGAAGAACTGCGCCGGGTCGAACAGGCCGTTGCAAAACATGGCGCATCGGTTGCCCAAACCACCGCATTTTCAGACGGAGGTGCCGGGGCGGTCGCCCTCGCCGAACAGGTCGTTGCTTTGGCCGAAAAAGGCGACGCGGCTCCTCCGGCGCCCCGATATCTGTATGAGCCGGAGGACGATTTTCTGGAAAAATTGCGCAAGATCGCCTGCACGGTGTACGGCGCAAAACACGTAACGATTGCGGCTGCGGCAGAAAAAGACTTGCAGCGTTTTTCGTCGTGGGGATTTGGGAAATTGCCGATTTGTGTCGCAAAAACTCAGCTTTCACTTTCGGACGATCCGAACCTTGTGGGTGTGCCGACGGATCACACGTTGACGGTTCGCGAAATTCGCTTGTCGGCGGGGGCAGGTTTCTTGGTGGCGCTGTCGGGTGAAATCGTCTCGATGCCGGGCCTGCCGAAAAAACCCGCAGCGTGGAACATTCACCTCACACCCACCGGCGACGTGCGAGGCTTGATGCAAAACGAGCATTGACCACGTAAACTGCCGCCCGCTTTTTGATCGCACTTTTTGAAGGAGACCGACGTGAGCACAACGAGCCATTACCGCAGCAACCTGCGCGACCTGTTTTTCAACTTGTTCGAGTTTGGGGACATCGGGAACACGACCCTCGGGCGCGGCCCCTTTCACCAAATCGATGTCCCGACGGCGAAAGAAACGCTGGTTCAGCTTGAAAAATTGGCTCAACACGAGCTGGCACAGAGCTTTGCGTCAGCGGATCGAGAGGGCGTGGAGCTTGGCAGCGACGGAACAATTCGTTTGCCTGATGCGCTGAAAGCGTCGTTCGATGCGTATTTTGCGCTCGACTATCACTTGCTCGAGATGCCTGAACACATGGGCGGTTTGGGTGCTCCTCCGTCGCTGAATTGGGCTGGATACGAACTTCTGGCGGGAAGCAACGCGACGGCGGGTTTCTACCTGACGACGCAATTCATGTTGCGCGTGATCGACAGGCTCGGAACGGCAGAGCAAAAAGCGCGGTTCATTCCGTCGGCAGTGGCTCGTCGGTGGAATTGCGCGATGGTGCTGACGGAACCCGACGCGGGCAGCGACGTGGGCGCGGGAAAAGCCAAAGCTCGGCACGTCAGCGGAGACGAGTGGCACATCGAGGGCGTCAAGCGTTTCATCACGGGCGGGGACTGCGACTATTTTGAAAACATCATCCACTTGGTTTTGGCTCGCCCCGAGGGTGCAGGTCCTGGAACCAAAGGTTTGTCGCTGTTTTTGGTCCCGAAAGTTTGGGTGAATCCCGACGGGACAATGGGTGAACGCAACGGTGTTCGAGTCACCAAAGTCGAACACAAAATGGGCATCAAGGCCTCAGCGACGTGCGAGCTTGTTTTTGGCGACGAGACCCCGGCGCGCGGTTTGCTCCTCGGGAATGTCCACGATGGAATCCGTCAGATGTTTCAGGTCATCGAGCAAGCACGAATGGCGATTGGTGTCAAGTCGATGTCCACGCTCTCGACGGCATATCTGAATGCGCTGTCGTATGCGAAAGAGCGCGTGCAAGGGCCCGATTTGCTGCGAGCGATGGACAAAACGTCGCCTCGCGTGGCGATTCTGGGGCATCCCGATGTGCGACGGATGTTGCTGTTGCAAAAGTGCCACGCGGAGGGCATGCGGGCGCTTTGTTTTTATACGGCGTTTCTTCAAGACCAGCGTGAGCTTGCGCGGGAGACGAACAAAGCGCAGGCTGCGGCGTTCGATCGGCGCAACGACCTGCTGTTGCCGCTTGTGAAAGGGTATTGCTCGGAAAAGGCCTACGACATGTTGTCGCTGTCGCTGCAATGTTTCGGGGGCTCCGGTTATTTGCAGGACTACCCCATCGAGCAATACATCCGCGACCAAAAAATCGACACGCTGTACGAAGGCACGACGCACATCCAGGCGCTGGACCTGCTATTGCGCAAAATCGCCAAAGACGGTGGCCAGACGCTGCGAGAGGTGCTGGCCGACTTGCAGGCGACACTCGACAAAAACGAGGGAGGTGAGGCGTTGGCAGATGCGCGGTCGGCGCTGGCGACGGCGGTGGGCCACGTTCAGGCGATGCTCATGGCACTGCTTGGGAAAATGCAGGACTCGCTTTACCACGTGGGTTTGCAGGGCAATCGCGTGCTGATGGCGCTCGCCGAGGTCGTGATTGCGTGGCTGTTGATTCGACACGGCGCACTGGCCGTGGAAAAGAAAGCGGCGCTTCCCGACGGGGCCGAAAACGAACAAGCGTTCTACGACGGGAAAGTGTTTTCTGCGCGGTACTTTGCGACGCAGGTCTTGCCGCGCCTGTCAGCAGAGCGCGAGCTGCTCGAGCGAGGCGACCTTGCGCCGATGACTCTTTCCGACGCTGCCTTCTGATTTCCGCAATTCCGAAAAAGGTCTATACGTCCAGGGCATGTGCCTCGCTGGCGTGTTCCATGATGAAACGGAAACGCGCACTGGGGTCTTTTCCCATGAGTTCGCCGAGTACGCGATCGGTCGTTTCTCGATCAGTGACATTCACACGCAATGCAATGCGACGTTTGGGATCAAGCGTGGTCGCCCAAAGCTGTTGCGGCATCATCTCGCCCAGGCCTTTGAAACGCTGGATATCAACTTTTGCCCCCGGTTTTTGCTTGGACAGGAGCTCATCTTTTTGTTTGTCGCTTAACACCCAATGCGTCTCTTTTCCAATATCAATCCGATAAAGTGGAGGCTGTGCCAAAAACACATGACCATTTTCGATGAGTTTTGGCATTTGCCGATAAAGAAAAGTCAATAGCAGCGTGGAAATATGATGTCCATCGCTATCAGCGTCCATCAGAAGAAAAATTCTTCCATAGCGCAAACGGCTTTCATCGTATTTGTCACCCATCCCGCAACCCAGCGCAGCCACGATGTCTTGCAGTTCTTTATTCGACAATAGTTTCGATGAAGATGCTTGTTCAGCGTTCAACACTTTTCCGCGCAGCGGCAAAATCGCTTGGGTTTTTCGATTGCGACCCTGTTTTGCTGAACCTCCGGCGGAATCTCCTTCTACGATAAAAAGTTCGGTTTGTTTGGAATCGCTGGATGAACAGTCGGCGAGTTTTCCCGGCAAATTGAGACGCTGACCGACGACACTTTTTCTTGGTATCGATTGATTTGCGGCTTTCATCGCCTCGCGCGCTCGGGCGGCTGCGATGATGCGCGTGACAATCGTTTCTGCCGTTTGTTGATTTGCGTTGAGCCACTTCTCAACAAAGGCTCGTAGCGAGCCATCGACTTCTGCGGTGACTTCTGGATTGTTAAGACGTTCTTTGGTTTGTCCTTGAAATTGCGGTTCGTGCAAATACAAACTTAAAATGGTCAGCAAACCCTCTCGGATATCTTCTGCGATAATCTGTACACCTTTGGGAACAAGGCTGTGCGTATCCATATAATTTCGCACACCTTTGTTCATTCCAGACTTAAAACCATTTTCATGTGTACCGCCGGACGGGGTCGGGATTCCGTTCACAAAGCTCTTGACGGTCTCGTCAGTGCTTTCCGTCCACACAAACGCCAATTCAAAGCGCAAGCCGTTTCCATCGCCTTCCCCATCTCGAACGAAATAGGCCGGAGGACAAAGCATAGGTCTGTTCTGTTCAGTGGCCCACTTTTGAAGATAATCGGCGATTCCACCTTGATGGGACATCTCAATCTTTTCGCCGGTTTCTTCATCGATAAAGACAATCCGAAGACCTTTATGAAGATAACTCTTGGATTCGAGGCGTTCACGCACAAGCTCTTTGTCGAAACAAGCTTTTTCGCCAAACATTTCGGGGTCGGGGCGAAAGAAAACCCGGCTGCCGGTTCCACGCGACGAACCCACTTGGCGCAAAGGCGTGACGGCGACGCCTCGCTGATACTCTTGTTCGACCTCCTTTCCGTCGCGGCGGATGCGTACGCGGAGATCTGCGGACAAGGCATTGACGACGGATGCGCCGACGCCGTGAAGGCCGCCGGAATGGGTGTAGCTGCCTTGTTGAAACTTTCCGCCGGAGTGGAGCGTCGTGAGGATCACTTCGAGCGCGCTTTTTCCGTATTTGGGCAACATGCCTATCGGGATGCCGCGCCCGTTGTCCTCGACGGTGGCAGAGCGACAATCGCGATGCAGGGTCACGGAAATCGTGGTTGCATAGCCGTTCATCACTTCGTCGATGGAATTGTCGAGAATTTCCCACAGGAGGTGGTGATACCCGCGGCTGTCCACGCCGCCGATGTACATGCCGGGGCGTTTGCGAACGGGGTCGAGTCCCTCGAGAACGACGATGTCTTCTTCGGTGTAGCGCCCTGCTTGCCCCATTTGCGAACTCTGTCCCATTTGCCCCATTTTTGAAGTCTGTTTTGACGGTTTCATGTTCATAGCGGTGGAAGTTGCCGACGGAAAAGCGGGCGTACCGTATCACGGCTTCAAACAGGGTCAAAAAGCGATCCAAAACCCGAAGGCCATTCCGAACGCAGTCCGGGTCCAGTCTTTTCACCAAAGGTGGCAGGTTCGCCTTCTCTGTTGGGGGGCTTCGTGGTACGGTGCGACAAGTCAAATGAGCGAAGCAGCGCGCATCGGTGAGACGATTGGCAAAGGTCGCTTCAAACTGCAAAAGAGCTTGGGGCGAGGCACTTTCGGCGACGTGTACTTGGCGGAGTCGGCAGACCCACAGGTCACGGCGGGCCAGAAAGAGGCGGTGATCAAAGTCTTGCATGCGCAATGGGCCAAAGTGCCCGAAGTGGTCGAGCGTTTCCGACGAGAATCGATGGTTACGCAGAAAATCGACCATCCGCACGTCGCGAAGGTTTTTTTGCACGGAGAACTCGACGACGGGGTGCCGTTCATCGCGATGGAGTATCTGCCCGGCAAGAGTCTGCGCGATCGCCAAGAAGAGGGGCCGATTCCTTACGCAGTGTCGCTTGAGATTTTGATCAGCGTCGCGGATGCCTTGTCTGCTGCGCACCGAGCGGGCGTCGTTCACAGAGACCTGAAGCCGGAAAACATCCAGCTCATCAACCGAAATGGGAACCCCGATTTCCCGATTGTGCTCGACTTTGGCGTCGCGAAGTTTTTGGACGCGGCAGAGAAACTGACGATGACGGGCGCGCTTTTGGGGACGCCTGCCTACATGTCGCCCGAGCAATTCCGAGGCGAAAGCAACTTGGGTCCACCGTCGGATATTTATGCGCTCGGGGTGCTGGGGTACGAGCTGTTTTCGGGCAGCCTCCCGTTTGCGGGACGGACGTTTGCCGAGTTGGCGGTTGCACACACGACGCAAAAAGCGCCTCTTTTGCCGGGTGTGCCTTCTCCGTTGACGGATTTGATGGATCGCTGTTTGGCCAAAGAAGTGCCGCGTCGGCCTCGGGCGGATTTGCTGGTGCAGAGTTTGCGCAGCATCCAGCAAGGTACGCCCCCGCCGAAAATGCCCGAGGTGTTCGTCGATCCGTATGCGGTCACGGGACGAGTGGATGAGGCGGTGCGGACGGCGGTGCTGAACCAGGCGGCACTCCAAAAAAAGATGGAGAAGCGCCAGCGCCTGTTTACGGTTCTTTTGGCGGGGGCGGTGTTCGTATTCACCTGTGCCGTCGCTGTAGTCATCTATTTGTTCCTGCTGTAGTCCAAGAAAGAGTCGGCCCATGTTCGACGATCGCCGTTTGAGCCTGCTTTTGTTCCGATTGCTCTGTTACTTGGTGCTGTTGGTGGTCGCGTGGACCGTGCTCTCGCGGTTGTCGCTTGTGCTGACGCCTGTGGCCGTGGCGCTGGTGTTTGCGTTTTTGCTGAATCCATCGGTGACGGCGCTGGAACGGCGAAAGGTGCCGCGCTGGCTGGCGGTGGGCGTGATGCTGCTGCTCCTTTTGGGCGTGCTGACGGCGATTGCGTTGACGATTCCGTATTTGGTTCGCACGGAAATCGAGCGTTTTTCCGAGCAGCTTCCGGCGTACCAGGAGTTGCTCGACAAAAAAGTGTTGCCGCTTCTGTCCAAGATTTTCAAATACCGGGCGAACAGCATCGGCGATTGGTTAAAGCTCCTGACGACGCAACTGACCGATTGGGTGCGCGGAGCAATGGGGCAAATCTCGAACGCGCTCGGGACAGCGATTTTGAGCGTGGCGGGCCTGTTCAAATATCTGGTCGCGGGCCTTTTGGTTCCGGTCTTCACCGTGTCGTTTTTGATGGACATGCCGGAAATTGGGCACAACCTGCGCACGCTGTTGCCGCCGCGTCACCAAACGGTCGTCGGCGACATCATGGATGACATTTACAACGCCCTGGGAAGCTGGCTGCGAGGCCAACTGACGGTGATGGTGATTCAGGCGGTGCTGTATTCGGTGGGTCTGTCGATTGCTGGGATTCCGCTCGCGATTTTCATCGGCTGTACTGCGGGGCTGCTGGCGTTTGTGCCATATGTGGGTGTGTCGATCGGTCTTTTGGCGGCGTTGCTCGTGTCGCTGCTAGAGGTCTCGACGGGAGGCGCAAAACCCATCTTGGGCGTGCTCGTGACGTTTGGCTCGGTGCAACTTCTGGATGCGCTGGTGATTACGCCTCGGGCGGTCGGGGGCCGAATCGGTCTGTCTGCGGTCGGTGTGATTTTCGCGCTGTCTTTGGGAGGAAGCCTGCTTGGGTACGCGGGCCTGCTGTTGGCGGTTCCGTGCGCAGCGGTGCTCAAAGCGTTGTGGCCGCGCCTGAAAGAAACCTACACTTCGACGAAGTTTTATCGTGGCGAGCCGCAGCCCAATGTGGACACTGCGGTTTCTGAAACGACCTCTCCTTTGAGTCAAAACGAAAAAGACAGCGCATGAACACCTCGAATCCCCAGACCGAAGACGAGCTTTGTTTGACCACGCAGGGTGCGGTTCGCATCCTGGCGATGAATCGGCCTCAGACGAAAAACGGCCTCACGTTGGATCTTTTGGCCGCGATGATTTCGGCGCTCGAAGAGGCGAAAAACGACGCTTCGGTTCGGGCGATTGTGCTCACGGGCCGAGGCGGTTCTTTCTGTTCGGGGCTCGATTTTCGCGCGGCGCTGCAGCTCGTGCAGGCGGGCGGCACGGACTTTACGGACCAGGCGGAACACAGGCTGCGCAACTTCTTTCACAAAGCGATTTTGTCGCTCGCGTCGTTGCCAAAGCCGGTCATTGCACTCGTCGATGGAGCAGCGGCAGGTTTTGGTTTGGACTTGGCGCTGGCGTGCGATCTGCGGATTGCGACGAAGCAAGCTCGGTTTGGCGAGATTTTCATCAAACGCGGCCTGATGCCGGACGGCGGCGGGACCTATACGTTGCCAAAACTCGTCGGTTTGGGGCGGGCGTTCGATTTGATGCTGACGGGCGACATTCTGGATGCGGAAGAGGCGCTTCGGATCGGTCTCATCAGCCGAATTTTCGACGGGGAAACCGAGGCGATGGCGTTTGCCGAACGCATTGCGGCGGGGCCTCCTTTGGTCATGGCCGAAATCAAAAAAGCAGTCTACGCAGGCCTGTCCCAGAGTTTCCCCCAGGCACTGGAAAACGAAGTTGCGGGGCAAACGAAACTGCTGCGGTCGCAGGATTTTTTGGAAGGCGTGAGTGCCTTTTTGTCCAAACGTCCGCCGCAGTTTACGGGTCAGTAGGGGCGTCGAAGCAAGGGGGCCGGTCGATGGATTTGGGGGGCGCAGAGCCGGGCAAGATGTTTTGCAAATAGGCGTAGTCCGTATCGCAAAACACGGCTGGGCCGTCTGCCAACAATTCCGCCCGTTCTCGAAAACTCCGAAGCGAGCCGGGATTCATGATGCGCCCGCGCAGTGTTCCGTTGTTGTGGTACGAGGCCGACTCGCTCCCTGGATTCGCCAAACCCAGACTGTGCCCGAGTTCGTGCGTCATCGTCGTCCCGATCAAACTCCCGAGCACAAAAATCGCGCAGCTTACTTGCCGGGGCCGGTCCCCCTGATCAACGGGACACAGACTCCCGGACGACAATGCTGGCAAAAGTGTCGCTTCGCGCAGCGTCGCTGGACTGCCTCCTTGATCGGGCCGGAGCGGATCGAAAATAAGGTCGAAGACCTCCGAATCCGCAGGCGCGGCCTGAATCGACTCGACACTTCCGGGGTGCGCCGAAAAACCCAAAAGTTGCTCGGCAAACACGCCTCCGTAACCCGGCGAACCGTCGTTTTGCGTCACTGCATTCACACCCCCAATCCGGTCATACAGACGTTTGTTCGACCTGTCTCGGCCCGGTGTGTTGTCGTATCCCAAATACCCCAGACCGTTCGGATCGGGCCCCCCGATATCGACTTGCGCATACAGCGCGAAATCCTCGGGCAGCGCCGTTTCTTCGTCCGCTTCCCGAAACTCGACGTGTACGCCCAGATAATCGCGCCGAGCGACTTCCAGCACTCTCGCCCGCACCGCTCGGTCCACCGTCCGCAGGCCAAACAGGCGCAAGCTGTCCCGATACGAATCCAAAAACCGCACCACCACGACCTGTTTGGGCCGCAACAGAGACAGTTTCAGCGGCACCGACTTGCTCGACACCACTTCGGACCCGTTGTGCAGCGTCAGTGTCCCGGTGCCTGAAAACACGCCCGCTGCCTGCCGCAATCCCCCGCGCGGTTCCAGCGCCTGTCCCAGCGCATCCGTTTCATCCAGCACATACCGGCCCACCGGTCCAGACGGAAAACGCGGCACATATTCCACCACAAGGTCCAGCCCCACCGGAATCACCACCGGAGAACCCAAAAGCGAAAACTGCCCCTCCAAACGCAGCAGCGTCGCCTGTCCGGCTTGTCCCCCGACAAAGCCGGCGCCCTGTAGTTCGACATATTGGCCCACGCTCACCGCGCTCGGAAAGAGGCTGCTTAGCTCGGGCCGCACCTGTTGCACCGACACAGAACGCGCTGCCGATTCCGGGCGTGCCGCCTGCCCCGGCGGTTCATTCCGCAAACGAATCGAGCCCAAAAACTTGCCCGGACTTACGCCGTGAATCGCGGGCGAATACGCAAGCACTCCATGTTCCCGATCGAAACGGCCCTGCGGCAAAACCGGAAGCACCACGTCCGACACCTTGCGTCCGTGTTGCGCGCACGGTTCGCGTTCTCCTTCCGGCAAAAAACACCCCGAAACCAGCGCCACCGTCCGTCCTTCGCCCCCGCCCAACAGCAGACCATCCCCATGCAGCAGCAACGCATCGTTCGGATGGACTTTGCCCGTCGTCCGCCACGGTGCAGACAGTTCCACCTGATCCAACCTGGGCGACAGTTTCGGAAACAGTTTGAAGCGGACCTGGATCGGTTCTGTGATGTGTTCCTTTCGATCGATGAAACTCGCGACGACGATCCGCGCGTGCCCCGAAAAGTCCACGCTGTTTCCCAAAAGAGCCCCCAACATCTCTGTATCGACGAAACGGTGCGCCTCTTTGGAGTTTGTGTAATCCAGTCGCAGACGCACCTCGACGTTGCGTGGGGCCCCCTCTGGCGGCTGGCTCGTTCCCGAAAGCGACAGATACAACGCGCCTTCACCCGGCGGAGGCAACGCCCGCCCCGTCACCACCAGGTCCGAAGCGGGCAAAAGCGTCGTCGGTTGAAGCGACACAATCTCCAAACCGTACAAGTCTGCGTCCGGGTCCTCCAGCGGTTTTTCCGCCTCTCCGCAAGCCCCCAAACACAGGCCCAAACACAGGCCCAGAAACAGATCTGCCCAAAGCCTTGCCCAAAGCCTTGTCCCACCCCGCCTCATCCCGGCCTCCGCAGCACGATCACATAGCTTTTGCGCACGCTTTGTTTCGCCGCTTCCGCTTGCAACAAAAGCGGATACACCGTCCCTTGCGCGATCTGTTCCGCCGATGGACAAAACCGCAACGTCCCCGACAGAGCTTCGTCCTGCACCACCTCTGCATGTCGCACAGGTTCCACCAGCGACAGCGAAACCTGCGGCGAGCTACTCGACTCCACCACCACCGCCACCTCTGCACACGCGGCCCTTTTCAGATCGAGCGTCGTGCCTTCCCCCACCGGCTCCCGAAATTTCGGCGGCTCTGCCCCCGCCTCTACAAACAGAGAAAGAGCCACCTGTCCTCTTTGCCCCAGGCTTTCCGCCCAAAACACCACGTCCAGCGCCCCCACATCCGTTGCGAGCGGCGTAAACCGCCACAGCGCCCGACCTCCGCTGTACGCGCTCAGCGTCGGCCTGCGAGCCCGTTCCGCCAGGTCTTTCCGATCCGGCGTCTCCCAACCAAACGTGACCGCCTGCCCCGCCGGCACATCCGCCAAAAGCGGCACCACCGACTCGTGCGCCACCAACACCTGCGGAGGCGCAACCGCCGAAAGCCCAAGGCCCGCCGCCTCAGGCTGACACGCGCCCGCCGACAAACAAACCAAAGCGACCCCAAATCGGCGTTTCACGTCCCCTACCATACACACATCCGCCCCCCAACAAACCGATTTTTCCCCTCCAGGAACGGATCAGGCTCGTTCGACGAGTGCCGCTGCACCCATTCCGCCGCCGATGCACATCGAGATGATGCCGAAGCGGCCTCCCTGGCGACGCAATTGCCGCAGCGCCGTCAGCGTGAGCCGTGCCCCCGTCGCGCCAAGCGGATGCCCAATCGCGATCGCCCCCCCGTTCACGTTCAGCTTTTCGGAAGGAATGCCAAGCTCCCGCGCACAATAAATCGCCTGGCTCGCGAACGCTTCGTTGAGTTCCCACACATCAATGTCCGCGACCGACATCCCGAGTTTCGACAGAAGCTTTCGCACCGCCGGCACCGGTCCGATGCCCATGATTTCCGGCGGCACGCCCGCCACCGCGAAGCCTCGGAAGTAGCCCAAAAACCCGCCCGACTTGCACGTTTCCTTCGCGCACAGCACCAGCGCCCCCGCCCCGTCCGTCAGCGGCGAGCTGTTTCCCGGCGTCACCGAGCCCGTCGGGTCAAACGCCGGACGCAGGCCCGCAAGTTTGGCCGCATCCGTGTCTGCGCGCACAAGCTCGTCCCGGTCGAGCTTCACCGTGCGCGGTTTGCCCGTCTCATCGAACACCGTCGTCTCGACCGGCAGAATCTCGTCGTCGAAAAAGCCCGCCTGTTGCGCCGCGATCGCTTTGCGGTGGCTTTGGCAGGCGAAGTCGTCTTGCTCCGCCCGAGACACCTGAAACTTCCGCGCCACGTTTTCCGCCGTCACGCCCATCGGCGTAAACAATTCCGGTCGTTCCTCGACCAGCCGAGGATTCAGCGACACTTTTGCGCCCGTCATCGGAATCATCGACATCGATTCCACGCCGCCCGCGACACCCACGTCGATCTGCCCCGTCGCAATCCGATCCGCCACGATCGCCTGCGCCTGCACACCCGACGCGCAGAACCGGTTGATCGTCATCGCCGGAACGTCCACCGGCAGCCCAGCGCCCATGGCCACAAGCCGCGCCATGTTCATGCCCTGTTCCGCCTCGGGAAACGCGCTTCCCAGCACGACATCCTCGATGTCCGCAGGCGCAATCCCCGCCCGAGCCACTGCGCCTCGCACCACATGAATCCCCAGGTCATCGGGCCGCGTGTCTTTGAGCGAACCCTTTGCACCTCGACCAAACGGCGTTCTCACGCCCTGCACAATCACGACTTCACGCATGGCGGCAGTCTGCGCCAAACCGTCCCCCCTGACAAGCACCCTCTCACCCCAAAAGCCCACCTTTGGCACAAACTCCCCCGCTCCTCCCTGACCAACGGTCCAGGCGTCACCTTTGCCCAAACCACGACAAAAGGCACGCTTTCAGCTCAACATGCCAGAGGCGAACAAGACGCCCAGGTCAGGCTCACCTTGTTTCCAAGTTCTGAGTGCTGGATGGCGATCGCCGGACACGATATCCGTTGCCCCATGCGGATCTTTTGCAAAACAGAGAATCTCAGAGGGTTTCAGCAAATTCAGCGCGACCGGACTGTGTGTCGCAATCAGCACCTGGCTCGCATACATCGACGATAAGGATTGCAATACCGTTTGAATGGCACGCAGATGGATGCCATTTTCCGGCTCTTCGATCAGAAACACGCCCTCTATCTCATGCAGATAGGCGCAAATTGTCAGGGCCAAAAGCCGCAGGGTTCCATCTGAAGCCAGCCAAGACGGCACTTTGGCACCGCACTGATACTCGATCATGAGATACCGGTGTTTGTCTTCCGGGCGCTCAATCGTATCGATGTCTTTGATGTCTTCCAGCGCCGTCCGAACGTGATCAAGCCACGCCTGAAATCTCTGTGTGTCTTTTCGCAATTCAGCGATGACCCAAGGCAAATTTGAGCCGTCGGTTTGAAAACGCCGTCCAAGGCCAGGTGGGCTCGGCTGACGAATGATTTTGCTGTTCAACACAAAGGACTGGATTCCTTTTTCGAGGAAACCACGAAACCAAGTGCTGACCGGGAAGCTATACACATCTGCCGGAACATTGGCCAAGGCCGACCTTGTTCTTCCCAGCCTGAACGAGGGCACATAAGACTTCCCCCCTTCTGGATAGTAGTCGTTGCCTCCCAGTGTCTTCTTCAGAAGCGCGTTCATCGCTTTGTGTTTGTTTGACAGGATATTCGGCATGTTCGTTTGAGGTGCCGGAAAAAGGTCCCGCTGCTCCGGTTGTGGTTGGGGAAGACCACAAAGCCACAAAGTCTCTCCATTTAGGCCGATTTCGTTTGACGCGATATCTATGCCGACTTCCAATTCATACCGTACATGGCCAAATCGCTGCTTGTTTTGTGCCAATTTCCCTTTTACATGGCTTGGAATCTCGGCCTCGACCGCCAATTGAAAACTCTCCCCTTCTCCCATCCAGAGTAATTTCTCAAAATTCCTGCTTCGGTCTTGCACCGTTTCCAGGACATCGCCCCGATTGTTCATGAGTTGACCCAGAAGCTCGATGACATCTAGAAACGTCGTTTTGCCGCTCGCGTTTGGACCCACCAATGCGCGAAAGCGCCCCAGCGATTGGTCCACAGACTTGAGACATCGGAATGCGCGGGTTTGGATACGAGTAAACACGGGGCGAACCTAGCAGTCGTGGGAGAGACCTTCAACCTTTTAGACCCAACGTCGCCCAGAAAACCGGCGACGTTGAGGGTCCCGACCCAAAACGGAGCATGAAAAACCCGCGACGTTGAGGGTCCAGACCCAAAACCGAGCATGAAAGCCCGCGACGTTGAGGGTCCAGACCCAAAACCGAGCATGAAAGCCCGCGACGTTGAGGGTCTCCACCCAAAAAGGATTCTGATTGGGAACCAGACAGTATCCCTTGCGGAAGGGTTGCGCTTTGTGCAGTCATGGCCTGTGTTTTTCAGCCATGACCAAGCTCCATGTCACCCAGCAAGAAATCGGGCACGCATTCCGAATGCACAGAAAGTTCTATGAAATCACCGACGGTTCCCGGCATCCACCCGGCCCGCCAGCGATGAGCCGTCGTCTGATCCTGTGCTATGCGGTCGAATGTGGTCTGAAACACAAGTTGATGCGGGACAGGAACCTGAAAGACACCAAACAAGTCGAAGAGGCGGTCGGGCTTCACCACGATCTTGGGCGCTACATCAAGGAAGCCAGACTCTCGGCTGACCTCGCGCTCTCGGCCATCCAAGCGATGAAAACCCCTCCATGCCGACCGAGCCGGCATGTGCAGCCATCGCAACTTCACGAGGCGTTTCGTTATGGCGTGGAGCTTGCTCAGGAAGCGCATCTTGTCGAACAACTCAAACGAGTTCTCAAGGTTTGCGAATGAACACGACCAAACTCTATAGCTGGGTGGATGTAGACGCGGAACTAGAGACGCAGCGACTCAAAGGCCAGTGGCCCAAGGGCCTTGTGCGCGCGTCGGCGTATTACGATGGCTTGTCGCTGTCTTTGAACCAGGCGTCTGCGGAACAGGAGGTTTCCGACTGGCTGTCGCGTTGGTTCATGGAACGGTACGAGCCAGGCGAAGACCCCGCCCTGCTTCTGGAAGCCGCTGTCGGCCAGCAGCGAAAATTGCCGGTTTTCTTCGAGGTAGAAGAGGAAGAAAGTGCGCGCATCGCACAGCCGACCACGTTGACTTGGCGACGCTTGGCGCTCCTTCCTGACGAAAAGCATCGCGACCCCAAGATCCCGGTTCAGTGTCCGAGTCCATTTCCCGAAGGAACGCCGCCTATCGTCGCATTCTATTCGTTCAAAGGCGGGGTGGGCAGGACGGTGCATTTGTGTGCGCTGTTTCAAGATCTGTGGAGGCGCAAGCAGCGTGTGCTGCTCATCGATGCGGATTTGGAAGCACCGGGTCTTTCTGTGCTCGCCGAAAAGGAGGGCCGAGGCGTACCAGAAATTTCGCTTGTGGATGTTTTGGCGCTTGCTCACGGGGAAGCAAGTTCAGGTTGGCCCAGCACGCTGTCGCTGTGTGTGCAGAAACTGCGAAGCCAACCGCTTCGGTTTGGCGGCACGGAGCACTACCTGCTCCCGACCTATCGGCATATGGAACAGGCCCTTTTGCTGGACGTGCGCCCAGAGCACCTGACCCAGACACCACAAACCGCTTGGCGACTGGGAGACCTTTTTGCCGCGCTGGGAAAAACGCTGAATGTGGATGTGATTCTCATCGATTTGCGCGCGGGGCTTTCGGAAATGGCCTCCTCGCTTCTGTTTGATTCCCGGCTGCACCGCGTTCTTGTGACCACCTTGGGTGTGCAGTCTCGCCTGGGGACACAACTGGTCTTGCGCGAGCTTGGCAAACTGTTGCCGCCCGACAACCGCGTAGATTTGTTCGATCCCGAAGTGATCCTCTCGATGCTCAATTCCGAACGGATGGACAACGAAAGCAGGCTCGCGGAACTTCGCAACGAATTGGAAAACGCCTATCCGGCACCGCCTGCGGCCCCGACGATCGACTGGGACGGCCCACCCGCCCGACTCGAGATCACGCCTCGTCACCAGACGCGGTTTTATGACGCGCTGCTCAATGCCGAAACGCTCTCGGATTTGTTTGTGCGCATGAACGGTGGCTTGGGCGCAGAGGTTCATGAACTGGTCGAACAGGAGTGGAAGGACTTTTTGTTGGTCCCGCCCAAGCCTCCCGAGCCTGCTGTGCGGCCACCTTCCGCGTCGCAGGCGCAGCAGGACCGAGACGCCCTCATCGCTGCGGCCAAGCGACTGGAATACGCCGAACGAACGCAGGCAGGGGTTCACTTTTTGGTCACGAGACCTCTTCAAAACTTGGCCCAAGCGTTTGAAGTCGAGCTTCCACGCGCCGTCGTGCTGGGCCCAAAAGGCGCGGGCAAGACGTTTCTGTTTTTGAACATCGTTGCGGGTCGGCGCTGGTCTGCTTTTGTGGAAAAAACCCTCGGTCGGAAATCGCCAGTCCAGCAGGAATCCCTGATTTGGCCGCTGAGTTGGCCTCGGACGACAAATTCCACCATGAACGACGAGATCAAATCCTGCGCCAGAGATTGTCGAGCCCGCCTCGGGTTGTCGGAACCTTCGACGTGGGAACTGTCCCAGTTGCGAGAGCGTTTGGACGAAGAAAAGTCCCAAGGTTCCAAGCACGAGACGGTTTGGCAGACGTTTTGGTTTTCCGTGTTGGCCGACTCTCTTGGTGTTCCGCGACAGGCCGACGAGGAACCTGCTCGGGCTCTTGCACAGTTTGTCAAAAACGCGACTGCCCAACTCGTCGTCGTGATGGATGGATTGGAGGAGCTTTTTCCAAACATCAGGGGGAATGAAACCGAGCAGGTTGCCCTTCGTGCGCTGCTGCAAGGCGTACCTGAGCGACTCGGCTCATTTCCCGACAAGCCGCTCGGGCTCTTGGTGGTGGTTCGAGACGATGTGGCCGCTTCGGCGATCCGGCAGAATTTCGGACAATTCAGAAGCAGTTACGAACCGTATGCCCTGCGCTGGGATGCTGAGGAATCGCTGCGCTTGGCTCTGTGGCTGGCCCTGGACGCCAAAGTCAGTGTGTTTTCTGCACGTGAGCTGCCCATGGATCGCATGGATCAGCTCATCTCTTACGATCTGCACAAGCATCTCGTGGAACTTTGGGGCTACAAGCTGGGGCCTCAACAATCCAGGGAGGCGCGCAGCACGCCTTATGTTTTAAGCGCGCTGGCCGATTTCCAAGGCCGGATTCAGGCTCGCGACATGGTGAGGCTGATCTTGAAAGCCGCCGAGCAAAGCCGGGCATCCAAAGAAGCTATGCCCCTGCTCATTCCGAGTGCCATGCGGAAAGCGCCCGATTTTTGTGGGGTAGAGAAGCTTCGCGAGCTGCTCGAAGAGGTCGTGGACCTGGAAGGCCCGGTGAAGAAACTCCGGGAAAACCGCAAAGCCGAAGAGCGCTCAAGTCCCTTTGATCCGGCGGCGTTTCAACTGACGGCGGACGAGGTGCAGCACCTTGAATCGACCGGGCTTGTCAAAAAGCAGGGAGAAAAATACGTGCTGACCGAGTTGCTGCGGCGCGGTCTCGGGTTTGCGGCACCTCGGGGACGCCCCAAAATCCTCGGCTTGTGAAACCCGAGACATCTCCCGTTTCCGGGCTGTGCCGATGGTCGTTGGCCAAGCGATGTGCAGTTTGCACCGTCGCTTGAAGTGGATGCGCTGTGCGCCGTGCTGCAAGCCCGTGGCGTCGCGGTGCCTCCAGCGTTGCGTGAGCGATGGCTTGAACCCCCCAATCTGGCCCAGATCGACCGCTTGCTCGTCCTGGCAGCGACCAGCCCCTCCCCCGCAGACGTGCTCGCCGCGGCTTCCTGAGCCTGATTGGCTTGGGGATGGGAACTATCTGCGGAAGTCTTTGAGGACGGTTTGGGTTTCGCCGGCGATGATGTGGACCGAGAAGGTCTCGCGAATTCCGAACTCGGAATTGAAGAGCATGATTTGGTGCATGCCGGGGGCCATCTGGTAAGCGGTCTGGGGCGTGGTTAAACCGGTGTCCTGCCCGTCCACAAAAATTTTGGCCCAGGGTTTGGAGTTGATGCGCAAAAGACCCATGGTGGCACCCGGTTTGGGCCCGGTTTTTGGGGGAGGATTGGGGCGCGGCGTGTGATGCACCACGACCGGCGGTTTGTCGGGCTGTTTTGGAACGACGGGCGGTTTGTCGGGTCGCTTGTCGGGCTGCTTGACCGGTTGCTGTTGGGCGACCGGCTGCGGCGGTTTGTCGGGCTGTTTCGGACCGACGGGCTGGGCGACCGGCTGAACGGCGGGCTGGGCGACCGGTTCCTTTTGGGCCACCGGTTGCGGCTGCTTTTCGGGTTGTTTTTCGGGTTCCTTTTGAACGACGGGCGGTTTGTCGGGTTGTTCGGGGGGCAGGGCGAAGTGGAACTGGGCGGTTTTGCCTGGTTCGACGACCACTTTTTCCACGAGTGTCCGAGCGCCTAGCCGCATATCGAGCGTGTGCGGCCCGGCGAGCAAACTCCGATGGCGCAGCGGCGTGACTTGACCCAGGGACGCTCCATCCAAAAAGACCATGGCACCGGGTGGATCGGTTTCGAGGGTGAAGGAACCGGTTTCGGTCACGGCGCTCGGCAGCTCGGCAGTCAGGCGAACGGTCTCGCCCGGTTGCACGGTCACGATGTCGGCCCAGTCCTTGTGCCCGGCGCGTTTGAGGGTGACTTTGTGAGGTCCTGGCGGCAGGCGAAGCAGCACGGGCGACGAAACAGTGCCGGGCTGGGGTTTCTCATCGACGGTCACGGACAGTTCCGCGCTGGGCTGAACCACAATGGCGATCGAACCCTCGCGCAGCAGGAACCAATAGGCTGCGCCGCCTCCCGCAACGGCCAGAAACAACAAAAACAGGACGGCGGACAGCGTTTGTGAGCCTTGCGGGCCCGGCGAGATGCCTGTGCGGGTTCCGACATCCAGGGAATCGGGCAGGTTGAGCGGCGGCGGCGGTGCGACCGTGGGGATTGCGCGGGACCGGGTTGCTTCGGGCACGGGCACGGGTTCGCTTCGGTCGAGCGGAATCGGGGCGCTGACTTCCATGATTTCGTCGATGCTGCCGGGAAAGCGCACGTTTTCGGGAGGCACTGCCACGGTGGGCCCGCCTTCCAATGGGTCACGTTCGGCCCCCTCGCCTTCGACGGTTTTGTACTGCTGCGTTTCAATGTCGCCCGCGTCGCGAGGTTGGGGAACTCCGCCACCAGCTTGTTGTTTCGCGGCGTCCACAGTTTTGCGGAGCGCGGCCCCCTCTTTTTGCGAAAACGCCTTGGTTGCGACGTTGTCGTCTTCAAAACGCGGCTCGGCAACTTTGCCCGCGCCACCAGGCCCGTCCACTGCGGTGTCTTCGTCGGTGTGGAACTCTTCGATTCGTTGCCCCAGCGCCTTGAGTTTGGTTGCCGAAAAAGCGGCCTTGGTCGTCCGTACGGGTTGAGGAGGCGAGCTGGCCGTTTTCACGGTCCTGGCGTTGGTGGACATCCACTCGTTTGGGATGCCGCTGTCCGTGGGAGATTTGGAGGGTTCCTGGGAGGCAGCTTTGCCGGCTTCGGGCGAAAACGCTTTGATGGCTCCCGTGGCTTTGATGGCGGGCAGGCTGCCGGTTTCTTTTCCGGCGCGCACACCGCCGCCCGGATCGGCTTTGAGCGCGGCCATGGACAGGGTGGCTCGGGCGCGTTGCAAAGAATCTGCACCCGACGCAGGCAAGGTCACTTTCGCATCGCGCACGGCGTCGAGTTCCACCTGTTCGGCGTCCATTTCGGTGCGGAACACCCGCTTCATCCACGCGGCGAGCTCCTTGCGTGAAAAAAACTCGCCGGAGGTGTACAGGAACGATTGAAGGTCGGTGTGCAAATCCATCGCCGTCTGGTAGCGGTCCTCGACCTTGAGGGCGAGCGCCTTCATGACGATGCGATCGATCTCGTCGGGAATCCGGCGGTTGTACGCACTCGGCGGCAGCGCCTCGGCCATCTTGACCCGGTTGAGCATGGCCAGCTCTTGATCGGGCGGAAACAGTCGTTCTCCCGTCAGAAGTTCATGCAAAAGGATGCCGACCGCAAACACGTCGGACCGCCGGTCGATGGCTTCGCCGCGCGCCTGTTCGGGGGACATGTACGCAAACTTGCCCTTGAGCACGCCTGCGTCGGTTTGCGGTTCGCGCGCCGATACCTTGGCGATGCCAAAATCGATGAGTTTGATTTCGCCTTCGTAACTGACGAGCACGTTTTGCGGCGAAACATCGCGGTGAACCACGTTGAGCGGATTTCCAAGCGAGTCCTGTTTGTTGTGCGCGTAATCGAGCGACTCGCACAACTTCATGACGATGAAACAGCTTTGAGACAGCGGCATGGTCGGCATGCCGTCGGGAAGCTGCTGCTTGGTCCGCAAAAAAAGCTGCCGCAGGTCTTGGCCCTGCACATACTCCATCGCGATGAAGTAGCTGTCGCTGACTTTGCCCCAATCGACGACCTGACAAATGCCAGGGTGATTGAGCTGCACGGCCAGTTTGGCCTCGTCGATGAACATCGAAGTCAGCTCTTTGTCGGCGGTGAGCATGTCGAGCATCTTCTTCACCGCGACGATGCGTTCCGAGCCTTCCAGCGATACGGTTTTGGCGCGAAACACCTCGGCCATGCCGCCGGAACTCACCCGGTCAAAAAGGAAGTACTTTCCAAACGGTGTCGCTTTTTTCACAAGCATCCTCGGCACAGATTGGTATTGGGCCCCCAAAAACACAGAACCCAAGGAGTGCGCACAAGAAGGCAGGTTAGCATCGCATGTTGGCGAATCACAATGGTTAGTCGGAGCCGCGTGGGAAAGCCCCCTCGCATTTTAGGAAGCCCGGCGCTTTACTCGCTGTGGTGTCGCGTGGTAGCCCATGTAGACATGTCGCAAAAAAACCGGTCGGGATCGTTCGAGGATACGGGGTCCGAGTCTTCACCAACTGAGGCGGTCGAGGGGACGGAAGGGGAGGGAGGAAGCACGGAAGGGTCGCTTCCAGAACCTGATCCCGATGTGCAAGTCGAGGTCTTTCGCACGACGAACCGTTTGCTCGCAGGCATGGTGGTCGAAAGCATCTTGGCACCCGAGGGCGTGTCTGCCGTCATTCACGACCGCATGATGCACTCGCTGCCCGCGCCGATGGTGATGAGCGGCGAGTTCGGCGTGGCCGTGTCCGAGGTGGATGCTCAGGTTGCGCTGTCGGCGCTGCGCGACGCCAAGAGCAACGGCCTCATTTCGGACGAAGGCGAGATTTTGGACGGTTCATCGGAATAAGTCGGGTAGGGCAGGGTAGGCGGGACGGAAGAGCGAGGCGCTATTTCGGCGCGGGTGTCTGCAATCGCTTTTCGAGGGCCTTCAAGTCCTTTTCCGCTTTTTCTTTGCGGTCCTGTTCAAACTCGGCGGCGCATTCCCGGTTTCCCGCAGGCCGCGTCACGATTCCGTCTGCCAAGAGTTTCTGCCGTCGCAACCGTTCCGCCTGCCTCATCCGCGCCGCCGCTTTTTCGTCTTGACCTTGTTGGCCTGGGGCAGGGACTTTTTCGGGCGAAAAACCGACGTGCGAAAAGCCTTTTTCTTTTGTTTCTTCGGCGTCGAGCATCACTTGGTCAATCGATGAATAGGGTTTCTCGGCCAGCCTCGCGACAAAGTGAGGGCCTTTTTGCAACGTGTAGTGCCACACGTCCCCACGCACATATGGCAGCACGTTCGATTTGATCGTTCGCACCACGCTCGTCTGTTCATCAAAAGGCAGCGCCGACACATTGCGCCGGAAACGGTCGCCGTAGCCAAACCACGATTCCGCGTTCGACAGGTACACGACGCGCACCACGACGTGGGCTTGTTTGGCGGCTTCGCTGATTTGCAAAAGCGTCGTCGGCCCGTTCAGGTCGCCCAGCCTGGGCACGATGAGCCCGCTTTGAGCCATTTTGCGAAGGTAAGCGTACTTTGCGCCGTCGCCGAGCCAGGTGTGTTTTTGCGAAATTTCGTCGCGCAAATGTGCGAGCAAATCGGCGCGGTATTGCGTGTACAGAATCAACAGCGACTTGCGCAAACCCGCATCGAGCGAACCGAGCGCGGCTTCCACTTGCAAAGTCGCGCGTCGGTCGAAGAGGGCTATGAACTGATCGGGCGTTTCGGCGTGTTTGAGCAGCGCCGAATACAGCTTGTGGAGCCGAATGACCTCGCGGTCGATATCGACGAGCCAAATCACCGTCGAGCCCGCCGCCGCAGCAATCGTGTAGTTTTGGTCTCCTCCGACGCCCAAATAACCGCCGCCCCTGCCGCGCACGTCCTCGAAGAAAACGTCGTGTCGCCGTTCGTTGGACCACATGTAGTGGCGACGAACTCCACCGAACGGTTCATCGGTGGGCGCGTTCACTGCGCGAAAAAAAGCGTCCGATTCGGGAGTTTTTGGGGACGCGGCAGACTCGGTTTTTTCGGTTTTTGCTGCTGCGGTCGCGCCAGCGGGCGGTTCGCTCGCGGAAAGACGGGGCGCAAACAGCAGAGCGAACGCAAAACCAAAGGCCAGACCCATACGCGATGAAGAAAGCGAGAAAGACACGGGCTGCGATCGTATCACCTCAAAAACACAAAAGGACAGCCGACTCGCGGCAATGGCAGGGCTTCAGTCCAGATTCGAGTGCGGGTCAACCTCGCGACGCAAACCGCGCGTGATAGGCTGCCGCGCATGCGGTTTTCGTGTTGTCCGTGGAGTGTTGTGCGGTTGAGCGGCGTCGGTGGTCTGGTTGGTATTTTGTCGGTTGGGCTGGTTGCTGGTCGTTTGGGTGAAGGTCTTGTGTTTGCGGCGCCGCCCGACAAAACGCCTGAAAAGGCTGGCTCGGGTGAAAAAGCCGGGGCGAATGCTCCCATGGAAAAAGGCGCGAAGTTGCCGCCTGTTGTGGACGAACCGTTGCCACCTCGAGCGCGCCTTTTGTCGGCGAAACATACGCGGAATGCGCTTTTGGATTTTGTCCTCGAAACGCAGAACCGAAGCCAGGCGATCGCGCGCAAATACATGCAGCTTTTGCTGTCGGAACGATACGACGAGGCGAATCACCTGCACGATGAGGTCGGCGGCAGAAAACTCGAATGGCCGCAACTTTTGCAACAAGTCGAGGCATGGACGGGCGAACACGGGCAACCGAAGGAAATCGTCCAGTACCTCACGGCGTCCGTTGGTGCCGAGGTTCAAACCTTCTTTTTCGCTGCCGCCTACAAAGACGGAACGGAGCTTGCGGCGCGCGTCACCGTCGATCACTACGGCCACGTTGTAGGGGCTGCAATAGGGGGCGAGGTCGTTCCTGCCGCTAAAAAACGGTACGACCGGCACGACACCTACCAAACCAAAACCGAGCTGTCCCTTCCTTTCAAAGGTGTTTGGACCGCCACCAACGCGACGCCGGGTTCCAACAACGGGCACTACCTGAATCCGAACCAGCGTTTCGCGGTGGATTTTCAAATTTCCGTCGATGTCGAGAATGGGAAACGGTCCAATCATCAAGGCGACGGGAGCAAAAACGCCGACTACTACGCTTATGGGCAGGACATCCTTGCGCCTGCCGACGGTGTGGTCGTGGCGGTGGTGGACGGTGTGCCGGAAAATCCGCCGGGGTTGACGGACATTTACTATCGATTCGGCAACGCAATCACGATCTCGTTTGGGAACGGAGAGTACGGGCTTTTGGCGCACCTTGTGCCGGGCAGTGCGAAGGTTCGCGTCGGAGACCGAGTGAAGCGTGGGCAAGCCGTCGCACGATGCGGAAACAGCGGCAATTCCACGGCACCGCATCTGCATTTTCAACTGTCCGACAGCCCAACGCTGTCCGTCGCCGCGAGCTTGCCGATTCAATTCGCGAAAGTGCGTCGTCACAACACCGTCGAAAACCGGGTCCAGCCGCTCACCGGCGACCGTTTGTCGAATCCAGACACCGAAACGGCCCCGGAACACAAAGCAACAGCGACGAAAACCGAGAAAAAGTGAAACGCTACGGTTGTGCCGCGTTTGCCGCCGCTTTGTTTGCTTCCTGGGCACCGGGCGCGGTTTGAGCCGAACGCGCGCCGACCTGACCGAGTTGCGCAGGCGGGGCCGATAGAAGGTAGTTCCCGTTTGCATATTTGAACGGCGGCTCGCCTTTTGCTTTTCGCGCGTCGTTTTCGTCCGCAATCCATTTGAGCAATTTCGGCAGCATCTCGACCGTCGCAGGTTGCACGTCGTGAAACAGGACTATCGACCGCGCTCGTCGAATGCGCGACAGCTCGGTTTTCATGAACGCGAGGATTTTTTCCGCGTCTTGCAATTTCCAATCTTGCGGATCGATGTCCCACCCGATGGGACGAATCCCCAATTTGTGGAGCGTCGCGCTCAAAGACGCGCAGTGCGAACCAAACGGCGTGCGGAACAGCGGCGGCGGCACACCGGTTGCATCCTGAATCAGTTTCGCATTGTCCAAAATCTCGCGTTCACCGACGACGGGACCGCGTTTGCCGCACAAAAAATAGTGGTGGACGGTGTGATTTCCGACGATGTGGCCGCGTTTGAGCGTCTCTTTCAGCAGCTCGCGCGCTTTTTCGTTTTGCGCGCCTTTTCCCATGAAGCGCACGCCGTTGACGAAAAACACCGACTTGATTCCAAACTGATCGAGCGTATCGAGCACTTTGGGCGTCATGTCCACGCGCGGCCCGTCGTCGAACGTGAGCAGCAATTCATACGCGCTCGGTTTGGGCACGGCGGGTTTTGCGCCTGGGGGCGGGGCGTTTTTTTTCGGAACCGCAGCCGTGGCCGTTTTTGCTTTGCTTTTTGGATTGACTTTTGCGGGAATTTGCGCAGCCAAAGCCTTCTGGCCTAGCAGAAAAGAGAAGATGGCAACACAGAGCAACGAAAGACGCACGCGGCGATGGTACGGCAACGAAATCCACCGTCAACGAAGATGCCGCACAAAGAAACCCATCCCGTTGGACGTGTACCCATCACAACGCGCGGTTCGGCCTGGCTCTGTTTTGAATGGCGGCAAGGTTCGTCTCTCGATAAGGTGCTCGCATGTCGCAACCTGCGCCTCCTTCGGTTTCGCAGCCCGAAAAACCAGCGGAACCGATGCCGATACCTGTTCCGCCTGAGTCACAGCAAAAGGTGCCGCAGCAAAAAAAAATGGCAGGCACGGCGCTGCTGTTGTCGCTTTCGACGCTATTGTCTCGCGTGCTCGGGCTTGTGCGGGAACAGGTGTTCGCGGCGCTGCTTGGTGCCGGGTTTTACGGTGATGCGTTTGCGACGGCGTTTCGTTTGCCGAATCTGTTGCGAGATTTGTTTGCCGAGGGTGCGCTGTCCGCCGCGTTTCAACCGGCGTTTCTGTCGGCTCGAAAACAGCGCGGTCTTTCCCAGGCGCAACACCTGGCGAATGTGGTCGCGACGGGTTTGCTGCTGGTCGTCAGTGGATTGGTTCTTTTTGGTGTGGTTTTTGCGCCTGCGCTGGTCGATTCCTGGGCCACTGGTTTTTCTTCCGTCGCAGGCAAGGCTGAACTGACGGTGAACCTGACGCGCATCATGATGCCGTTTTTGTTGCTCGTGTCGTTGGCTGCGCTCGCGATGGGCATGCTCAACGCCGAGGGACGTTTTGCGCCGCCCGCGCTGGCACCGGCACTGTTCAATGTGGCGACGGTGGTGACAGGTTTGTCTTTGTGGGCGTTCGGAATCGGGCCGAGCCGATTTGCTGCGACGGCCTGGGCGATCGCGACGCTCGTCGGAGGTCTTCTGCAACTCGGTTTGCAGCTCGTGCCGCTTTTTCGGATGGGCTATCGGTTTCGCCCGAGCGTGGACTTTCGGAACCCTGCGTTTTTGTCGGTGCTCAAAACGATGGCTCCGGCGACGATCGGTCTTTTGGCCACGCAAGTGAACATTTACATCAGCACGAAGTTTGCCTCGACCGAACAGGGTGCGACGGCCTGGCTGTATTACGCCTTTCGGCTGTTGCAACTTCCGATTGGGATGTTTGGTGTGGCGGTGGGCACGGTCGCGCTGCAACGGGCGGCGGACAGCGCGAGCGAAACGGACCTTGCGCAAGCCCTGGCCGGTGTGCGCGACACCCTGACGCGAGGCCTACGCCTGGTGACGTTTTATTCGCTGCCGACTGCCGTGGTGTTTTATTTGCTCGCTGAGCCGATTCTTTCTGTCGTGTATCAGCGCGGTGCATTTTCCGCACACGACACGTTGAGCGTCGCGGTGGCCTTGCGGGATTACGCCGTGGGTTTGGTGTTTTACGCCGCCGTGAAAGTCGTCGTGCCGGTGTTTTACGCGCTGCGCCGAGCCAGGCTGCCAGTCCTCGCGACGGTGGTCACGGTGACGGTGAGCGTGCTGTTCAATCTGGCGCTTCATCCTTTGTATGGATATCGCGTGCTCGCGCTCGGCACGAGCGTGGGAGCAGCGGTGAACGTGCTGCTTCTGCTGGTGTTTTTTGAACGCCGGTTCGGAGGTGTGTGGACTGCGCAACAGCTTCTTGCGTATGCGCGGATGGCGGTCGCGTCGTTGGGAATGGGTGTGTTTCTGTGGTTTGCGGCCCCCATTTTGCTGGGTGCGGTTGCACGTACAGAGACCTATGGGAATGCGCCTGCGCAGGTTCCCCTGTTGCGTTCTGTGCTGTCTCTGTTTGTGCTTTTGGGTCTTTCGGGGGGCGTGTATGTGGGCCTATGCGGACTGTTCCGCGTGTCCGAGCTAGACGACCTGTGGCAAGCCATGCGCCGTCGCATCAACAAGCAAACCACTTAGTTCCCGACTTTTTCGTAGCGGCCCAGACGCAGCGTGTAGCGCGTTTTCTTGTCTTGCCACGGCAGAAGCAGCGGCTCGATGTCTTGTGCAGGGAGTTCCCGCCACGTCGCTTCGGAAAAGCCGACCGCCGGTTCGGGCGAAAGTTCCACGTCGGTGCCTTTGCCTTTTTTGACGTATTCGACTTTGACGGACAGGCGGTTTTTGCCCATCTCTTTGCCGACCTCGGCCTGAAACACGGGCACGAAGCGTTGTCCGGTCAGCTTGAAAAGCCGCAAGACTTCGCGCGTTCCCGCAGCGTTGCGTTCAAACACCCGAGCGGCCACGGCGAACGTATCCGCATCGAGCTGCACAAGCTGCACATCCCCCACGTCTTTGCGCGACGGCGCAAGCTCTTGGTAGCAATACCCTTTGCTCAGAAACGCGAGGTATTTCCCGGCGGCGACGACTTTGCCCGGTCCTTCGCCGACATTCGCGTTTTTGTCGAAAAAGACATCGCCCTGCGACAGCTTGAGATCGTGCAAAAGGTCCGTGTACGCCGAATGTCCTTCTTCAAAACCGATTTCGGACAAATCCGCGCCGGCTTCGACGGACGAGGTTTCTGCAAACCCCTGCTTTTCCTTGCCTGCGCCATCGCTGTCGTGAACCCGCACGGCAAACTTGAGCGGCGCGCCTTCCTTAAAACCCGGCACGATCGGCTTGGGCATTTTGATCTCCAGCACGTAACCGCGCGGCTGGATGGCGTCGTACACCTCGATGACCGGCGGCCCTTTGAGCGGTTTCAGCCTGCCCACCGGCCCTTCGCCCTGGATCACCTTCGGCGCTTTTTTCGCCTCCCACTTGACCACGCGCGGCAGTTTTTGCGACGCCACCGCCGGCCAAATGCGCAGCCTGTCGATGCGCGTGATTTCGCCGGATTTGCTGACGATGCCGAACGCGAATTGCAGGTGATCGTCTTCGTTTCCGCCTGCTTTGGTGCGCACGAGCAAGTCGTCATTTACATCGACCATCAAATAGACGTTCTTTTCGTCGTAGTTGCAGTAGACCTTCACGGCGAGCGAGCGCGGCGCGGCGGCAGTCCCCGGTGCGACGATCGGCACAATCGGCGTCACGCCGTCCCAGTCCGAGGTCAAACCGTCGATGTGAATCGTCCCGGCTTCCACGAGCCCACACGGAATCGTCGTCGCTTCCGCGCGGACGTGCGAGGACGAAAACCCGCCCAAGAAACCGAGCGCCGCCGCAAACCAAAAAACCACCCCAAAACCCATCGGTCTTGGGACCCAAAATCGGCGAGTCAACAGACGAGAATGAGCCATTGTTCGGGCAAAAATCATGGCCGCAGTATATCGACACTTTCGATCCGACTTTTCTACCGCCCAAGACCCAAGTCAGGTCAAGGTTCTACGTGGCTCGTGGGGCGCTTGCGTACAGCAAAGCGGTTTTGTTATCTGTCGGCGCATGCAATACAAAGAGGTTCGGATCGAGGTCGCCGAGCAGGTCGCGGAACATGTCACGGCGCTTCTGTGTGAGCGTTTTTTGCCTTTTCAGGAATGCGATCAGGGCACGCTCGAATCGCCGCCGGTCGGGCGGACGCGCTTTCAGCTTTACCTGGACGAGGCGCAGGCCGCTTCGGTCGATGAACTCCTCGCCGAGGTTCACAAAGCCGCTGGGCCGACAGCCGTTTCCGTCGAACGCCGCGATCGCGATGAAAACGAATGGCGCGATACGTGGAAACAGTATTTTGCGACCCGGCGCATCGGACGGTTTGCCATCGTGCCCAGTTGGGAACGCGCCGCACACACGCCAAAGCCCGACGAAGTGACGCTCTTTCTCGATCCGGGCCGTGCGTTTGGCACCGGAGGCCATGCGTCCACGCGGCTGTGTTTGCAGCTTCTGTCGAACCTGACCCAGCACCAGGCCGCGCAGGCGGTCCTGTCACGGCTGTCGGCTGCCAAAGCAGCAGAAACCCACGGGCCCGGCCCATGTCCCGACCCAATCCCGGAGACCATCCTGGACGTGGGTTGTGGCTGCGGGATTTTGGCGCTCGCGGCGCTTGGGATGTTTCCGGGGGCGCGCGGGGTCGCGATCGATCTCGATCCCGAAGCCGTCGAGGTCACGCGAGAGAACATCGTATCCAACGGCTTGAACCACCGGTTGCGAGCGACCACCGAACGCCTGGCCCGGTTGCAGGGAAAATACGCGCTCGTGTTCGCGAACTTGACCGGGCCGACCCTTGCGCAGGTGTGTGCGGGGCTGTCCGCTCACACGGAAAAAGGCGGCTTGCTGATTGCGTCCGGTCTTTTGTCGAGCGAAGCGGACGCGCTCATCGAGGCGTTTGAAACGCGCGGTTTTGGGTTGCTCGAACACGCTCGCGCCGCCGATGAAAACGCCGCCGCCGCCCCGCATGGTTCACCTGCTGGTTGTGATCCTTGGTCCGGGCTTCTGTTCCAAAAGCGCGCGTAGCCTCCCCAAGCCTTCCTCCCGTCCTCCCTTCCTTGTGTCCCCTCTCGAAACACCCGGTGATGGGGTGAGGACAGCCGCCCCAAAAACACGCCAAACGGAATCGGAAATTGTTTTCTCCATCGCTCTCTTGTCACGCCCGTTCCGAGCGGACTACGATGGACCAGGGCCTTTATCAACCCATCGGGAGGGAGCATGTCTAGAACCATCTTTTTACGCTGGTCCTTAAGCTTGAGCTTGCTTGGTTTTGTGGGCTGCGCGCAGCAATCGCCGCAAGAAGACGACAAGCCGGTTTCATCACTCAAACAATTCGACTTCACCAACGGCAACTTTGAGGACGGCACCCTCAATGGTTGGACCGTAACCACCGGCCTGAACCCGACGATTCCAGTGTTTCCCCCTACGTCGGTCGCCAATCTGGGCCTGACGGCGGGAGGCGGCAACCTGACTTCGGTCAAAACCGGTGCCACGCCCGAATCGGTCTTGGCCGCCGGCATCGGTGCTGCCGACACCTTGAAGTATCCCAGATTTGGCAAATACTCGGCGGTCGTCAATGAGCTGGGGGCGAGCCGAAACGCGAATACGCTGGTCCAAACCATGACGACCACGTCCGCCGATGTCGATCCAGCAGACGGCAACATCCACGTTCGTTTCGCGCTGGCTCCCGTGCTCCAAAATCCGGGTCACGGTGCCAGCCAGCAGCCGTATTTCTACGTCGAGATCAGCAACACCACGCAAAACAAGAAACTGTGGTCCTCGTTCAACTTCTCGGGGCAAAGCGGCGTGCCGTGGAAAAACGACACGGGAGGCAACGGCTCTCAATACACGAACTGGCAGTTGTTCGACGTGGCCCCCGGCCCGGTGGATATTGCCATCGGGGACAAAGTGACCGCCACCATCATCGCTGCCGGTTGTTCGGCAGGCGGCCACTGGGGCCATTTGTATGTCGATGGATTTGGGGCGTTCATTCCCGGCTTGACCGTGACGGCCCAGGCCCCTGCGCAGGCCAATGACGACACCGATCTCGTCTATACGTTCCTGGCCAAAAACGGCGGCGCGTCCGCAGCCAGCAACGTCGTGGTCGAGGAATTTCTGCCCGCAGGAACCACCTACGTTTCGACGAGCGGCGGCAACTGCACGTTTGCAGCCGGCCCTCCGCCGAAAATTTCGTGCGCGCTCGGTTCGTTGCCCGCAGGCGGCAGCACCACCTTCAAGCTGACCGTCCACATCAACAAAGGCGCGACCGGCACCGTGGACAACGGCAACTACAACATCTCGGGCACCGGCGTTTCGCCGCTCATTGGGCCGCTGGTCACCACCCGGATCACCAACGGTGTGAACTACGCGGACCTGGGCATCACCGTCACGGACGGCCAGGCCGCTGTCGAGTGGGGCTCGCCTGCGACCTATACCGTCGTCGTGACCAACAACGGACCCACCGCAGTCACGGGAGTCAAAATCTCGGACGTGATGCCGGCCACGCTGACCAACCCGACCTGGACCTGTACCGGCGCAAACGGCGGCGTGTGCGGCGCGGCCAGCGGAAATGGCGCACTCAGCACCACGGCGGACCTTCCCTCTGGGGCTTCCGTCACGTACACCATCAACACGACTGTTGCGGCAGGAACCGGCACCGGCACCATCACGTACCGCGTGGGCGTTGCACCCGGCGGCACCGTGGTCGATCCGAACCTCGCGAACAACACCGCCGTGGACATCAACGCGGTCGGCAAGTTGTACACCGTGTCGATCGACAAAGGCGCGAGCCTTGGCACCGGCGTTGTCATCAGCAGCCCGGCTGCCCTTTTGTGTGGCACGACCTGCACGACCCAGAGCGCCAAGTTCCTGGACGGCCAAACCATCACCCTGACCGCCGTGCCTGACCCCGGCAAAAACTTCTTCGACGGGTGGGGCGGAGAATGCGCCTCGGCGGGCAAAGCCCTGCAATGCACGCTGACCATCACCAAAGACACCAACGTCACGGCCCTGTTCATGGTGCCGACGTGGGTGATTACGACCAGCCCTGACGGAAACGGCACCATCACCTGCAACCCCAACCCCGCTGTGGATGGCAAAGATTCCGTGTGTACGTTCACGCCGAACCCTGGTTTCGAGCTGGACACAGCCTCGCTCGACGGCACCGGCATCACCGTCAATCCCGATGGCACGTACACCATCCCCGCAGTGACCGATCAGCACACGATTTCCGCCACGTTCAAGAAAGCCAACGGGACCGTCTGTGATGACGCCACCCAGTGCAAGTCCGGCATCTGCGCCGATGGCGTGTGCTGCAACGCCGCGTGTGACGGCCAGTGCGTCGCGTGCAACCAGGCCAACACCCTGGGCACCTGCTCGCCGGTCGTCAACGAGGCCCCCAAAGGCAACCGCCCCGCGTGCGCAGGCAACCTGACGTGCGGACCTGCCGGCGCTTGCTATGACAGTTGCTCGAGCAGCGACCAATGCGTGGCAGGCAACCTGTGCAGTGCCGGTGCGTGCCTCAATGCGAGCGAGTTCAAACTCCGTGGCGGTGGCTTCCTGAGCTGTGACGTGACCACCACAAACGGCTCGAACGCTTCGAGCGCCGCCCTCTTCGGCCTGCTCAGCCTCCTCGGCCTGGCCTGGCGTCGTCGCGCCCGCGCCCTGAAGCACTAACCCCGCTTTCCCACCCTCCGGCAACCTCCCCCCAAAACCTCCCCAACCCCCGCCCAGCGCCTAATCCTCCGTCGGCCCGGTGGGTTGGGTTGCGCGATCTGGATCGGGCGGCTACGGTTT
>DAOLIT010000003.1:0-19172 GCA_035328405.1 Pseudomonadota bacterium
GTACCCTGATCGTACGTGCGAGGTACCCCGATCCTACGTGCGAGGTACCCCGATCGTACGTGCGAGGTACCCTGATCGTCCTAGAACAAGACCCTGATCGTCCTAGGGCAAGACCCTGATCGTCCTAGGGCAAGACCCTGATCGTCCTAGGGCAAGACCCTGATCGTCCTTTGGGAAGACAACGATCGTCTTGGGGGAAGACGACCGTTGTCTTGAAAAGGGGTTAGGCGGAGCGTTTGCGTTTGGGGTCTACGTAGTCGCGCAGGCCGTCTCCAAGGAGGTTGCAGCCAAGGACGAGCAGCGCGATGGACAGACCGGGGGCGAGCAACAGGTGTTGGGCTCTCCAAAAGGAACTCGTGCCTTGGGAAAGCAGCGCACCCCAGGTATAGGGGACCTGTGGCCCAAGACCCAGAAAACTCAGGCTGGCTTCCACCAGCACGACCCCCGCCAAGCCAAACGTCGCTTGCACAATGATGGGGGACAAAATGTTCGGAAGGATGTGCCGCCACATGATGCGAAGGGGACTGCATCCGAGCGCCTGCGCCGCCAGCACAAACTCCTGTTCGCGCACCCGCAACACCTGGCCCCGCGCGACCCGCGCATACCCGACCCACCCGTTCACCGCGAGCGCAAAAATCAGCACCCCGACCCCCGCCTTGGGTGTCACCGCCACAATCGCGATGTTGAGCAAGATGCCCGGAAACGCCAGCAGCACATCAATCACGCGCATGACCAGCTCATCCCACAGGCCCCCCAGATACCCCGCCGACACCCCCAACAGCAGACCCAAAAACAGGCACAAGCTGACGACCGACACGCACAAACCCAAAAGCAGACGCGCCCCATGGCAAAGCTCGGTCAGCACATCGCAGCCGTTTTCGTCCGTGCCCAAAAGATGCGCGCGGCTTGGCCCCTCTAGCAGATGATCCAGGTTCTGCGCAGTCGGCGATCCCCCCAAAAGCCACGGCCCCACAAGCCCCATCAGCACAAACACAAGCAAAAGCCCCGCCCCCACATACGCCGCCCCCCCAAGCGCCGGCAGCGTCCACCGGGTTTTGTCCCCTGGGCCCGTCATGCGCGAATCCTTGGATCGACCGCCGCGTACAGCACATCCACCAGCAGGTTCAGCCCCACATACATCACCGCCACCACCAGCGTCACGCCCTGCACCACGCGGTAGTCCCGCTGCGAAATCGCATCGAGCAGCGTGGTCCCAAGACCGGGCAGGCCAAAGACCTTTTCCGTCACGACGGCACCCGCCAAAAGCGCGCCGAACTGCATCCCCGCCACCGTAATGACCGGCAAGAGCGCATTCCGCATCGCGTGTTTGAGCACCACCTTCCACGCCGGCAAGCCTTTGGCCCTGGCCGTTCGCACATAGTCCTCGTGCAGCGTGTCGAGCAAAGACGATCGCGTCATCCGCGCCAGCATCGCCAAAAGGTGCGTGCCCAGCATCACCGACGGCAGAAAAAGACTCGCCAGCGTCCCCACTTCCTCCCCCGGCCCTGGCATCCATTGCAACAGGGCGTGAAACACATAAAGGAGCATCGGCCCCAGCCACATGGACGGCAAGCTGATGCCGAGCAGCGCGACCACCGTCAGCGCCGCATCCCACTTCGTCCGTGCCTTGAGCGCGGCGAAAATCCCCAGCGGCAGCGCCAAAGAAAGCGCCAACGTCATCGAACACATCGCAAGCTTCACCGTGTGCGGCAGCGCCTGGGCAAGCCGCTGCATCACGGTGGTCTTCCGGTCGGGGCAGCTATACCCCAGCGTTCCGTCCCCGATGCTCTTCAGAAACCGCCCAAACTGGACCGGCAGGGTTTGGTCCAGATCCATGCAGCGCCGCAGCTCGATTTTGTCCTGGGGCCGAGCGTCTTCCCCCAGCAGGTTTTCCACCGGGTCGCCGGGGATGAGGTGCAGCATCGAAAAGGTCAGCACCGCAACGCCCAGCACGGACAGGAGGCTCGAAAACACGCGCTTCAGAAGATACGTCCGCAGACGCCAGGTGGTTTGAAACAGCGCCTCGACCAGCCGCACGATCCACGAACCCCCTTCCGACACGACCCGCACCACCCTGTTTGTCGTGTTTTGCTGGGGGGTCCGGTTCATGGGCTGCCTTCTTGGTGCTGTGCGGGGGTTTTGTGGGGTCTTCAGTTTGCGTGGGCGATCCGGCCTCTGGGGCTACTTGGGGGGCGTACAGAAATGGTGCGTCGGGTTTTGGATGTTTCCGTCCGTGTCCTTGTAAAGCACCGACAGGGCCCCGGAGCCCCCCGTCACCGAACAGACATATCCGCTGCGGCAATCGTCGTTTGTATCGCACGGTTTCATGCAGTACCGCCGTTCGCTGGCCTCGCTGGCGCAGAAACCTTTTTGGCAATCGGGCTCATCGCACACGCAGCGTTCTCCCATGTTGCAGCAACCGGGCTGGCCGGGTTTGCAGCAGCCTGCGCCTTGGCAGTCTGGGCGCACCACCAGGCCCGCGTTGCAGGCGGGTCGGCCTTTTTGCATCGAAAAGAAACGCACGCAGGCCGATGAATCCGGGCACGACGTTTGGTCGCAGCCCTCGACCGTGCAATACCCGCCCGGAGACGCCACATCGCAAAACCGGTCCCCAAGCGGGCTGCATTCCACGTTGTTCGCACACGCATCGCCAATCGTGCGGGAACAACCCAAGACCCCGCCGCAAAACAGGGACAGAAGACAGAATGCAAGCGCCGTGCGCCGACGTGGAGAAAGAGGATTGCTACCCATGGGCGACGGAGCCTATCACCACCTTGCCGAACATCGCAATCTCTTCCTCTTGTTTGGGGCATTTGCGCGATATCATCCTCATCGTCAGACACAGACCTTGTGGAAAGGGGGACCTTCCCAAATGGGGGATTGCAGAGTTCAGTTGGTCGCGTCGGCCAAAACCGACGTGGGCCGAGTCCGAAAAAACAACGAAGATGCGTTCGTGTGCGAGCCGAGCCTGGGCCTGTTCGCTGTGGCCGATGGCATGGGTGGCCACGCCGCCGGGGAAGTCGCCGCGCAACGGGCCGTGGACGAGCTGCGCGCCGCCGTGACCCAGCACAGCGCGCTTTTGTCCGAAACGGCCTCGCCGGAGCACAGGCGGCGGGTGCTTCAGTTTCTGAAGCAAACCGTCGTTTCGACCAGCGCCAAGATCCACGAACAGGCCCAAGGGGACGCGGCCCTGCGCGGCATGGGCTGCACGCTGTCGGTCGCCCTCGTGAGCGGTCGCGGTTTGTTTCTGGCGCATGTCGGGGACAGCCGCATCTACGGTTTCTTGGGCGGCGTGCTGTATCCACTCACCGAAGACCACACGTTCGAGCAGACGCTCCGCCAAAGCGGCTTGCTCAACGAACAGGACATCCAGGCGCATCCGGGCAAAAACCGGCTGATGCGGGCCATCGGCGTCTATCCCAGCGTCGAGGTGGACACCGCCTATTTCGATCTGGCCGCCGGGGATGTGTTCTTGCTTTGCTCGGACGGGGTCCACGGGCTCGTCGGGCAACACGCGATAGAAGACGCGCTGCGCAAGCAGACTGAGTTTGCGGTCAATAGCCTCATCTCGGACGCCCTGGCGGCGGGCGGGCGCGACAACGCCACGGCGATCGTCTTGCGCGTCGGCGATTGCGGCGTTCCCCAGCCCATCCGCGTCGGTTCCGCCGAAATCCGCGAGGCGATGATGCAGGCGGACCTGTTTGCGAAGTTTTCCTACAACGAACTTCTGCGCGTCCAGCAAATCGCCATCGGCCAGGTCGTCACCCCCGGCCAAGCGGTCTTTTCCGCCGGCGAGCTCGTCGAGGAGCTGTTCCTGGTGCTGGACGGAATGCTGTCGGTCTACGACGGAGACAAGCGCGTGGGTTGGATTGGGCCGGGCGATCCGTTCGGGGCGCTGTCGTTTGTGCCCTCCCCAAGCGCAACCCACGTCCGGGCGGATGTCGCGACGCGGATGTTGATCTTTCCCGTGGCTGAACTTGTGGAACTCATGGGGGCCGATCCGCAGCTCGGTCTGAAACTGTCGCAAAACGCGCTGTCCAGACTGTGGAAGCGCCTGGGCCAGCTTGTGGAAAAAAACCGCCGACTCTCCCAAGAACTCGAAACCAAAAACTCCACCACGTAACCGACCCGCCCCTGCGCAAACAGCCCCGTCCCCACCGCAACCCGTCCTCGGCCCAAAGGGCCGGGGGCGGCGCGCGGGGCTGCAAAGAAGCGTTGTTTGTTTCTGGATGCTCCTGTAACTTGCATTACAAAATGAGCAGAGAATTGCCGACTGGCGCGACGGTGGGACAGTGTTCAATTGTGCGGCTCCGGCAGCGAACAGGCCTTTCGGAACTGTACGAGGCGCTCGGACCCGAGGGCAGCCGAGTCCGGTTGAGCCTGTTTTCGACGGACCCGGACGGGGCAGCGTGGAAGCGTTTTGTGGCCGAGACGGAACAAACGCGGGAACTTCGGCACCCGGCGCTCGCGGTCGTGGTCGAAACAGCCGTCAGCACAGACGGTCGCCCCTACCAAGCGGTGGTCGTCGAGCCGGGCGAGGACCTGTCGCAACGGCTCTTGCGCGGGGCGCTTTTGTTTCCCGAAGCCATGTCGTGCGCCATACAAATCGGGGCGGGCTTGTCGGCGCTGCACGCGCTGGATTTGACGCACCGGGGGCTGTGCCCAGAACGGGTACACCTGTTTGAACAAGATGGAGTGGCGCGGGTGCGTCTGCTCGATGTCGGCGTGGCGCGGTTGTTTGAGGAATTTGCGCCGAACGGCTGCATCGGACAGCCGGAATACCAAGCGCCGGAACAGCTCGGGGGCCTTTCGCTGGACATAGGGCCTGCGGCGGATGAATACACACTTGCGCTGCTCTTGTATCAGGCGCTCACGAGCAGCCGACCGTTCAAGGCAGACACGACCGCAGCCACAGTGCTGCAAGTGATGCGCGGTTCGGCAGAGCCTTTGCGAGCACTGCGGCCCGACGTGCCCAAAGCCGCCGAGCACGCGATCATGCGGGCGATCCTGAAAGACCGCACGGCTCGCTTTCCGTCCGTGGCCGACTTCTTGGCGGCGCTGCGGGAGGGCGCACCATTGCCCGAGGAACTCAAGCCGCTGTTTGCAGACTGGATGCAGGACAGCGCGGCGGCCCAGGAAGCCACGGCGCGGGCACTGGGAAAGGCGGATTCCAAACCCTCGTTGCAATTTGTCGCGACGGGAATGCGCGACTCGGATGCGGGCGTGCCCGAGATCGTCGAAGACCAGGCGACGGTGCCGCATCCCATGGACGCAATGCTGGGCTTTGCGCTGCCGATTGAGGAAGTCCCGCTCGACAAGGCGGCGGCAGGTTCGGACGCCGAATCGACCGGCCCGCAAACTCCCGTCAGCCCGACCGACCCCTCGGGGAACCTCGCGAAGGCATCGGGGCCACAAGCGGAGGCATCGGGGCCCAACAGCAACCAACCCGAAACGCCCGAGGCAAAACCCCAGACGGCGCTCGCCACAGCGACGCCTGCCGCCATCGCACAGCCAGAACCCGTGGGTGCCGCCAAAACCAGGGCACTCCCCAGCCACAACATGGTGATGCTGTTTTGGGGCATCGTGCTCGGGGTGATTTTGCGGCAACTCGTCGCGTGGATGTTCTGACGGCGAGCCCCCAAGCGGACACGGTCTTGTCCTTCCTCATCACAGCGGTCGGCGCGCAGACAGACACGCAGCGCGAACGGTCAACACAAAGGGCCGACGGAGCGCAGGGGACCTCGGGCTTTTGCCCGCAGACACCGGGGCACAGTGCGCTTCGATCTTGCCTCGAAGCGACAAAAGCACCTCCTGCATCGCCGTCGGGTCGTGTGCAAACAGCGACCTCCAGGCGAAAAGCGGCCCATATTCGATGACCGGCGCGTAGTACAAGTCCGCTGCTCCGCCGAACAACAGGGAAAACGGCACCACCGTCAGCTCGACATCGGTCAGGCCCGCAGCGTCCGCCCAGGCCCGCACGGTTTCTTCACTGGGCCAACTTTGCACGTGCGCAGCCAGCAGCGGAAGCGAAGCCTCGCGCTCGTGCAGCTCGGCCTGAAAAAGGGAATAGATTTCGGCATACGTTCCCCGCAGCGGCAGCGTCGCCAGTACCTGCGATCCCGGCTTTGCCACCCGAGCCAATTCGCGCAGAAGCACCGGCGGCTCGGCGGTTTCCGCAAGCCCCAGGTTCGAGACCACCAAATCGAACGCGGCCTCATCAAACAAAAGGCGCGGTTCGCACGGATCAGTCCGAAGAAACAACCGCTTGCCGACAAGCGACCCGGCCTTGGTTCGGGTGACATGGACGAGCGTTTCGGAAGGATCGATCGCAATCAAACGCGCCGTCGGAAACCGGCTGAGCAAGTGCAGACTCAGGTTGCCGGTGTGGCACATGACCTGAAGCAGCGAGGTCTTCCCCGAAAGAGCCGCAATGTGCCGAGACAGAAGCGCAGCAAACGGTCGATTCCACACGGGCTCGATGTGCGTGTCATAGGTGTCCGCGAGCCGCGCGTCTTTGCGAAACGGATTCACATGCGGCGGCAACGGACGATGCGGCACAAACAGGCCGGAAGACGGCGCAGGATGTGCGGTGGAATCAGGTCCAAGCGTCATGCGCGGACTATATCGCGCCAAAAGGCCGCGAAAAGACCGTCTTGTGTGACTTCCAAGCAACCGACTATGCTGCCGTCGTGCCCTCCGTATTGATCGTTGAGGACGAGACCGCGATTGCCGAATCGCTTTTGTATGCGCTGCGTCGCGATGGTTTTCAGGTGACGCACGAAAAAACACTGCTCGGCGCGTGTGCGCGGCTTGGCGAGACGGACCTTATCGTGCTCGACCTCATGCTCCCGGATGGTTCGGGGTTTGACCTTTTGTCGAAGCTGCGCGGGATGGGCAAAGGCACGCCCGTCATTGTCCTGACCAGCCGAGATGAAGAGGCCGATCGCGTGGCCGGTCTCGAAGGCGGGGCCGACGATTACGTCGTCAAGCCGTTTTCGCCACGCGAAGTCGTCGCGCGCATCCGGGCCGTTTTGCGCCGAACACAGGCGAACATGGCCAGCCCGACCACGCCCCCTTCGATTGCGCAGGGCGGAAAGACCACGCGGTCGGTCCTTCATCTGGACCCCGAGACGCGCAGAGCCTTCTTTGCCGACAAACAACTGGATTTGACCCGGACGGAATTTGAACTGTTGTCAGTGCTTGTCAGCGCGCCGGAACGGGTGTTCACGCGGCAACAGCTGTTGGATCGGATGTTTGGGGAAAGCTACGCGGTGACGGATCGCTCGATCGACGCGCACGTCAAGGCGCTCAGGCGAAAACTGAACCAGGTGGGCGCGCCGCAAGACCTGCTCGAAACAGAGCGCGGAGTCGGCTACAGACTGCGCGACCTCCCGCTCCAGATTTCAGGCAAATAGACGACCGCCTCGTCACCCTCCAGCGGCCCCCCTGTGGACTTTCGGCTTCCGGTTTGGGGTTAGGCGTAAGGGAGGAGTTCTCGGATGGCTTGTTCGTTGGACTTGTGAACGACTTTTGTTCCACGCAAGTGCCGTTTGCGTTTGCTGGACTCATGCGTGAGCAAGTGGCTCTTGTGGGCTTGTTTGTGCTTGAAATGCCCCGACGCCGTTCGTTTGAAGCGTTTTTTCGCGGCAGAGTGGGACTTGAGCTTGGGCATGTTCGGACATCTCCTTCGAAACGAAGCAATCAGCCCGGCACCGCACAAGCGAGGAGGTCGACCATGGAGCGGACCAATGCTTCGAGTAGGCACGCGCGGGCTTGAACCGCGGACCCCTACCGTGTCAAGGTAGTGCTCTACCACTGAGCTACGCGCCTGTACCCCAGGCCAATCGACCGAGGCCCACGACTAATAGCGCCCACCTGCCTGTGCGTCAACTGTTTTTTGGGCAAAGAACCCTCATTCAAAAAGAAACCGACAAACCCGCAAGAAACTGCCCCTCCTTTGCTTAGGATCGGGTTTTGGGTGGGATCGCTCGGGTCCCCGTTTCACAAAGAGAGGTGTTCGATGTTCGTCGGTATGAACTACGCTTGGCGAAATTACGCTTGGGATTTTGGGTTGCCTCCGACATCCGACGCCGGCACGCCGTGGGGAAGACGAGCCGCCTGGACCACCACCATCGAGGATGAACTCAAAGAGTTTGGCGTCCTCGGCCTCAAAGTCCTGCGCTGGTTTCTCATCGGAGACGGCACCACCCTCGGCACAGGCGATCACAAACCCGAAAAAGACCCCCACCGTCCGGGTCAATGGCGATTTCACCAAGTCCCCGAACTGTCCCCCGAGTTTCTCGACGATTTCGCGCAGCTTCTTCTTTTCTGCGAACGGGCCGACATCCAACTGTTGCCGTCCATCTTGGATTTTCACTTCTGCTTTCCCGCAGTTCCCGTCGAGGGATCACCGATCGTAAAGTGTGGTCGAATCGACGCCCTGATCGATCCACACAAGCGACAACAGCTTTTGGATCGCCTCGTCGATCCGATCCTTGCCGTGTGTCAGCGTTTTCCAAAAACCGTGTACGCCGTCGAGATCATCAATGAACCGGAATGGTGTACTGACGACGGGCTTTGGGCCGATGAAAAGAAGGCCGTTCCCCTGGTTGCGATGCAGGATTTTGTGACGGAAGGCGCAAAGCGAATCAACCGGGCTGGCTTTCTATCGACGGTGGGTTTCGCCAAACACCGCAGCATGATGGCGTGGGAATCCATTGCGTTGGGTCTGACCCTGCACCAGTTCCATTACTACGTCGATCCCGACGCTGTGCCGCAAAACAACATGCGCGATTTTGGCCCGTGCATCGTCGGGGAGTTTCCGTCGGCGCGCTGGAAATCCTGGCCCGAGCTGGGCACGGAACAGGACACACGCAGCCGTCTGTCCTACCTCGAGCGCAAAGGCTATGACGGTGCGCTTCTTTGGTCCGCCAACCGAGAAGAAGAAAAAATCGCAGAACCCGTCGTTGAGTGGTCCGAACGAGTCAAGGACGAAGTCTCGTCGTACCTTTCTCGGCGGGATTGAAACAGCGCGGCGAGGCATTTTCCCGTCGCTGTATCGGCCCGTTCAAGTGCTTTCGGCGTGCCCGCAAACACAATCTCTCCTCCGTGTTCGCCCGCCTCTGGGCCCAGTTCCACGACCCAATCCGCCGCCGCAATGACTTCCGGGTGATGTTCGATCACAACCAGCGTGTCCCCTCGATCGACGAGTTTTTGCAAAAGTTCGATGAGTCGGCGCGCATCCGACACATGCAGCCCCGTCGTCGGCTCGTCCAGGACGTACACCGTCGGCTGATGCTTCGCAAGCGCGGTCAGTTCTGCCGCAAGTTTCAGTCGCTGCGCTTCCCCGCCCGACAACGTGTGCGAACCTTGCCCAAGCTGGATGTAGCCAAGCCCCAATTCGCACAGCGTTTTGAGAGGTCGAACAATTTTGGGATGATTCGCAAAGTGCTCCGTCGCTTCCTCGGCAGACAGTTTCAACACGTCGCCGATCGAAAGACCCAAAAAGCGGACTTCCAGCGTCGCCGGTTCAAACCGCAGCCCCCCACACGCCGGGCACAGAGAAACCACATCGGGCAAAAAAGCCATCTCGCTGACCTCGACGCCCTGCCCTTCGCACGTCGAGCACCGACCGCCTGAAGCCGTGTTGAATGAAAAGCGCGTCGCCGAAAAACCGCGCACTTTCGCGTCCGGCAGCGACGCATACAACCGACGAATTTCGTCCCAAATCGACAGAAACGTCGCAGGCACCGACCGAGGCGTGCGACCGATCGGCGATTGATCGACCAAAAGCGCCCGTTTGACAGGCTCGATTCCGTCCAAAACCACCTGCACTATCGGCCCGTCTTCTGACAAACCCAGCGCCCTCCGCAGCGTCGGGAACAACACTTTTTGAACCAGTGTGCTTTTGCCCGACCCGCTCACACCTACCACCACATTGAATCGCCCAATCGGCAACTTCAGCGACACGTTTTTCAGGTTGTGAACCTTTGCGCCTCGCAGCAAAAGGTGTTTGTCCGACAGAGGCCGCGCCGAAAAACGCGGTGGCATAGCCCGGAGCGCGTGCGCCGTCGGAGACAGCTCGTCGGCAAGCACCTCGTCCGCGCGACCTTGCGAGATGATTCGGCCCCCGTGTTTTCCTCCCGACGGGCCCAAATCGATCAAGTGGTCCGCCGAGCGAATCGTGGCTTCGTCGTGTTCGATGACGAGGACCGTCGAGCCCAAGTCGGTCAGCGCCCGCAAATTCGCAAGCAGGCGGTCCGTGTCGCGCGGATGCAAACCGATCGTTGGTTCGTCGAGCACATACAGCGCGCCCGTCAGCCCCGCGCCGAGCTGCGCCGACAGACGAAGCCGCTGCATTTCGCCGCCTGAAAGCGTGCTGGCCAGACGATCGAGCGACAGGTATCCCAGGCCGACCTGCTCGATGAACTTCAACCGTCGCACAAGTTCCTGCAAAGGAGCTCGCGCGAGCTTTTCTTCGTTGCCCGAAAAATGCCAGTCCTCGACGACATTCAGCACTTTTTGGACAGGCAGCGCCGTCAACGCCGGATACGTAAAACCTTTCAGCCGCGCTTTTCGGGGCAGTTTCGCAAGCCGCGTCCCACCACACTCTCGACAAGGCCGATGCTCGTCGTCGGGCATGTGGCCGGCTCCCGCGCACACGCTGCACTGGCCTTGTTTCACATGAAAGGAAAAGAAACGCGGGTCGAGTTCAGGAACACCTTGACCGCATTTTCTGCACGCTCGACGGACCGAAAACGTTCGATCGGGTTCGCTCGACGCAGCCTCCGAAGCACCGTGTGCCAGCGTCAGGTTTCCGTCGGCGAGCGCAATCGCTTGCTCCAGGCTCTCTCTTGAAAAATCACACGGACGCCCCCGCGCTATCACGAGGTCGATCTGGTGTTCCTGCGTTTTGGCCAGCCTCGGCGGAGGCTCGACGGGAACAAGCTTTCCGTTCACGCGCGCAAACTTCAAACCGGCCTGGCTCGCTGCGGAAAAGACCTCCAGGTACGTTCCCTTCCTACCCCGCACCACCGGCGCATACAGCGTCGCCGCACCCGTCAGCGTCGCAAACAATTCACACAACGCCTCGACGTCGGTGGACTGAACCGGCTCATCGCAATCGGGGCAAAACGGCACGGACACCTTTGCGTACAGCAAACGCAGGTAGTGCGCGACCTCCGTCACCGTCGCCACCGTCGAAGTCGCCCCCGCTCGATTCACCCGCTGCGACAACGCGATCGCCGGAGGCACGCCGCCCACCGCATCCACATCCGGCCTTGGCATCTCGGGCAAAAACTGCCTCGCATACGGCGAAAGCGTTTCCATGAACCGCCGCTGTCCCTCGGCAAAAATCACATCGAAACACAGCGAGGATTTGCCCGAACCACTCGGCCCCGTGACGACGGTCAGCGCCCCATGTGGGATGTCGCAACACACGTTTTGCAGGTTGTGTTCGCGCGCCCGCTCGACGCGAATCGCCGCATGCGACTGGGCTTGCGCCGCAGGCTGGTCCGCAAACGCAACCGTCTTGAGCGCACGAAGCGCAGTGCCCGTTCTCGTCGGAGCATTGGCAATCTCACTGGGTGGACCTTCGGCGACGACGTTTCCACCAAAAGGCCCTGCGCCCGGCCCCATGTCGATGACCCAATCCGCCTGTGCAATCACCGCCAAATCGTGCTCGACCACGACGACCGACCCGCCTTGGTCCACCAGCGAACGCAGCGCCGCGACCACTTTTTCGGTGTCCTGCGGATGAAGTCCCGCGCTCGGTTCATCCAACACAAACAACGTGTTGCGCGCAGGTTCCGAAAGTGCCCGCGCGAGTTTCAGCCTTTGCGCCTCTCCACCCGACAACGTGGACAGCGGCTGCCCGAGCGGCAGATACCCAAGCCCGACGCGCACAAGCGGCAAAAGGGCTCGTCGCAGCGCCGGATCGGGTTCCGTTTTCTTGTCGAATTGGGCCAGCGCATCTTCGACAGACATTTCCAACAGGTCCGCGACCGAAAAACCCCCGAGCCGAACCGACAACACCGTCGGGCGAAACCGCTTGCCTTGGCACACAGGACACACGAGCGACACGTCCGCCAAAAACTGCATTTCGACCGTTTCCGAGCCTTCACCCGCACACGCCTCGCACCGACCTGGCCCTGCATTGAACGAAAAGTGCGACGTTGTAAGCCCCTGTGCGATGGCCCCCGACTGGGCCGCGAGCCTCGCGCGAAATCGATCCCACGCTTTTGTATACGTCGCTGCGTTGCCGCGTGTCGTCCGGCCCAGCGGGGCCTGGTCCACGAGCACCGCCCGTTTCAACGAATCCGTCCGCAGAAGTTCCCGGTACGTGCCCGGTTTTTCCACCGTCGTATCACCGAGTTTCCGCGCCACTGCCCGATACAACACGTCCTCGACCAGCGTCGATTTGCCCGAACCGCTGGGCCCCGTGACCGCAACCAGTCCCCCGAGCGGCACGTCCACATCCAGCTCGCGCAGGTTGTTTTCCGAAATTCCGCGCAGCGAAACACATTCCACAAAGCTCTTTTTCGGCCCTTGCAAAAGCGTCTGTTTTCCCCACGCCGCCCCCGTCGGTAAATCCGCCCGTTTCGCCAGTCCTTTCGGCGGCCCATCAAACAGAATGCGACCCCCTTTCGGTCCCGCAGAAGGCCCCAGCTCGATGGCTCGATCGCACGATGCGATCAGCGACGGTTCATGTTCGATCAAAAGGACGGTGTTGCCGGCCTTCGAAAGCGTCCGCATCGCCTCCCCGAGTTTGGGCACATCCGTCGGATGCAGACCCACGCTCGGCTCATCCAGTACAAACAGAGTCCCGACCAAACCCGCCCCCAGCGCCGTCGTCAAACTCGCCCGCTGAGCCTCCCCTCCCGACAACGTGCGCGCCGGACGGTCCAGCGTCAAATACCCGAGCCCCACCTGCGACAAATACAAAAGCCTCGACCGAAGCGTGTTTTGCAGAAAACGGCCCTGCGCCGAACGCACACGCAGCGAACCCAGCCGAGCCAGCGCCCCCGACACCGTCTGTTGATGCCACTCCGCTAGGTTCTGTTGTCCCACTTGATACGACAGCGCCGTCGGATTCAGCCGCGTCCCCCGACAAGCCCCGCACAGTTCATACGATCGGTATCGCGACAGAAGCACGCGGACGTGCATTTTGTAGGTTCGCGTCTCCAAAAACTGAAACCAAGCCCGCACCCCCGGATATTTGTCGTCATCCCACGTTCCTTCCCCCTCAATCACAAGCTTCTGCATGCTCGGCGAGAGCTGGCGCCACGGAACATCGAGCGGAATCTTGTGTGTCTTTGCAAAACGCGACAGGGCCGCCCGCTCCCACTCTGAACTTTTTCCGCTCCAAGGCCGGATCGCGCCTTTCGCAATGCTCTTGTTTCCGTCGGGCAGGATCTTGTCCCAATCCAAACCAATCGTCCTCCCAAACCCTTTGCAGGCAGGACAGGCCCCAAGCGGAGAGTTGTACGAAAACAGTCTCCCACTGGGGGGTTCAAACCCCTTTCCACACCCCGGACAGTGCAAGTCCTTCCCGACAAGAAGCGGCCTCGCCTTCGTATACACCGACGCGGGCGGCGCATCCCGAGCAAAGCCACGCTGCGGCACAAAGTGTACAAGCGCGTACCCCGCATGTTCATGAGACAGACCGATCGCATCCGATAGACGCGCCCGTTCCCCTTTCGACAACACCAACCGATCCACCACCACCTGGGCCTGCGCTGCGTTCGGGAGTGTTTCCGTTTCTACATCGAACACCGCGCCGTCGAGCCAAAGCCGGCGAAAACCCCGTTCCCTCAACTTGGGAAGCGCGACCTGCGCCTCTACCGAAGAACCGATCGGAAACGTGACCAGCGCGCTCTGTCCGCTGTACTGTTCGCAGATGCCTTCCGCCGCTTCGACCGGAGAGATCATTTGTGCAAACACAAAACACGTCGGACAACGCGGCACCGCTTCCGCCGCAAAAAATGCAGACAGATACGGTGCCACATCCGTCAGCGTTGCCAGCGTCGAGCGACTCGATTTGATCGGCGCACGTCGGTCCACCGCCACAGCCGCACACAGAGGCTCTAGCGAATCCACATCCGGCCTTGGCAATCGTTCCAAAAATTGCCGCGCGTACGGACTGAAACTCTCCACAAAACGCCGCTGCCCTTCTGCATACAACGTGTCGAGCGCCAGCGACGATTTGCCAGACCCGCTCGGCCCGCACAGCGCCACCAGGGTCCCTGGCTCCAAACGAAGATCGACCGACTTGAGGTTGTGTGTTCTGCCTCCCCGCAACGAAATTGGGAGCATGTTCGACATCGTGTGTTTCCTGACTTGCACAAACGTGCGCCCGTGTTTTCCCTCTTTTTTGCAAAAGGTGTGAGGAAAAATAGGACTCAGGCCAAAACACGCCGCGTTTCGGGTTGGGACAAGGTCCAACACAAATCGCGTCAAACATTCAGTCGCTTGCAAAAAAATTTTGACGAGAACTTTCGACGCTCGATGGCAAAAACGACAGAGCAATGCGCGGCGCATGGTCGCCCACCAAACCCCCCGCACCCACATTCCGCAACCGCCACATGTACCCCGCTTCAATGATCAGGTTTTTTCGCGCCCGCCAAACAACCCCCACAGACAACCGATTCTGATTCAGCCAATCCGGCCCCGAGGTCACCATCACCTCATCAAACAGCGTCGGCCACAGCGATCCGCGCACCTTCAGATTCAGCCGCAACAGAATCCGATGCCGAGGCGAAAAGCCCACTCCCTCTTGATGGCGAAATTCCAACCGCTGCCGATGTTCCAGCCACAAAGGCCCCGCAAGTGGCAGACCCAGCGTGGCCTCCAACTCTTGCCGCCACTCCCGAACATACTTTGTGCCGTCGGAGGTCTGCACGTTCGCGTTCGTTTGCGATCCCAGCAGCAGAAACGGCCATGGCTCCCAAGACATCCCCAAGCGCATCAACGCCTGCTGAAGCCCGTGCGCACGTCCAGCAACGCGAAAATCGCCCATCAAACGCACGCTCACCCGGTGCCGATTCTCTGTCTGCGAGCGGGAATGCACCGGCAAACGCGAATCAAAAATCAGCCACCCCTCTTCATCAGCCCGAGCAGAGCCAGACCCAAATCCAACGAGCAACCCAAGGCACAAAGCAACAAAACCGCGTCGTCTTTTCACACCCAAAAGATTGCTTCCCCCAAAGCAAACTTTGAAGCCCCTTTGCGCATCCCACACCCTGCGCAAAGGAACGAGGTCTCTGTGTTCAGCCCGGACCTTGCGTACACCGCGCCCCCGGCATGAACGCCAAGTCATTGCCGTTTTTGCATTGAGGCTGGGGTCTGGCCCCTTTCCCATCGTCGTTCGCCCGAAACCACAGATCGACCGCGCCCGAAGGGGGATCTGCCCACACACAGCTCACCAGGTCACACTTGCCCGGAGCGATCGGTCCGCTCGTTTGCGCGACACAAATCACACCCGATGGATCGATGCGCGGATCTTTTTTGTAAAACGCGCCCGGTATTGGACCCGCCAGCACATCGGCCCCTCGATTGCACACCTGCGCATACAGCTTCCACTGTTTGGAACAGTCATTTTGATCAGGTGCCTGAGAGCCCTCGCTGGTCGCATCGGGAAGAGGAATCGTCTTGACCAACGTACCTTGGATGTTCTGGCGATAGTTGTTGTAGGTCGTCCAATTCGGTGTCTCTTTGGCCGGAACTGTCGTGTCGTCCAAGATGTTTGTGATGTGATAGGAATGCTGGTTCCACAACGGACGAGACGGCATCCATCGATTGAGCGGATCTTTCAGAACGTACACCCCTTGCGTCACTCCCGTGTGCGGCATTCCGGTGTCCCGTTCTGGGTTTTGATCTGAACAGTACGCATTCCCTTGGATCGAATCCGAAGGAACCACCAAGTCCGCATGTCCATCGTTGTCCACATCCGCCACGATCGGCATTTCCAACGCAGTCCCGGAAGTGATAGGACGCGCAAATACCGTTTTCCCGTCGGGACCGTTGTACACGCGGAGCCAGCATTCATCCCGATAAACGACCTCTGCTCGACCATCCCCATTGAAATCGAACACAGAAGAGGCGGTTCCCCCTGATGAACGATCTTTTGTCACCGTATTCCACAACACACCCGGCAAAGACCCCCGACATTTGGACGGCTTCGGAGTCTTCAAGCAATCCAGCGAAAACACGTAGTACGAATTGGGACCCGCAGTCCCAAAGTCAGGAACGCCATCTCCGTCGAAATCAGCCACTGTCGGTGGCCCACCCCAACCACTCGGAATCGACATGGGAGACATGAGGAATTTGTTGGCCTTCACATCCAGAACGGCCACTTTTTGGTCTCCGCTGACCGATTGCACAAACACCAAGTCCGGGCTCCCATCCGCGTTAAAGTCCCCGATCGCCGAATAGCCCCCTTGCGAAAGCGATGCGAGCGAGCTCGGTGTTTTGTCTGCCCCCGAAAGTCCATCATAAATCCGATTCCCAGACACGATTTCCGGCTTCCCATCCCCGTCCATGTCATTGATGAGCGTCAGCGTTCCCCACGTCGCACCAATGACCGGAGTGCTAAACATTTTCGTAAGCTGTCCCGAAGCTTTGTCGAAGCGCAGCGCCATCCCTCCCGCCACAATTTCCGGTTTTCCATCCCCATCCAGATCGCCGATCGCAGGACCCGAACAGTCGAACGACACGCCTCCCGATAGCGAATACGCTTCCCCACTTGCCGCAAGCAGTTTGCCCGTTGTCCCCTCAAACACAGCCACCTGATGTCCCGACCCCGGTGCGCCAATCGAAAGGATTCCGACGATTTCCGGCTTTTTGTCCCCATCCAGATCTGCTGCCGCAATTTGGGAAAACCCCTGAAGGTTCGCAGCCACGTCGTACAGAACCGAACAATTCTTTCCCGACATCGCCACCAAACGGCTCGGGCCCGCGCTCGTTTGCGGGGCAAACACAATTTCGGGCGCGCCATCTGCATCCAAATCGATCACCAGCGGAGTCATCACCACATCTCTCGAAGTCGGAAGAGGACTCCCTTTCGGCGGCCACTGACAATGGTCCACAGGAGGCTTAAACTCCGTCGCTGAAAACCCATTTCCTTTGCACATGGCGTCCGATTCGCCGTCTTTCCAGTCCAGACAAATTCCGCAACTCCCACCATCGCCAACTTGGACACTGCATCGCGTGTCGTTTAGGCAATCGTTGTCCGAACAGCACGAGCCGCGATCCGGAACACATTTCGCTTCATGACACAGCCAACCTGACGGACACGGACGGTCTGGACCGCACGGTTTTTCATGAGAAGACAGATCGTCTTCTTCGTTTTGCCCACCATCCTCGTTTGGAAACTCATCGACTCCGTTGCGGAAAGGACTGCACGCGAGGAAAAACAGCGAGCACAGGGCCAAGCTCCTTCCGAAGCTTGTCGCGCGCACGGCTCGACCCAAACCTGAAAGCTGGCCTGCAAGCGACCCAGAAAGCAACCCAGTAGGCAACGAAGAACGACGACCGATCACCGACGACAGCTTGAAACGATTTTTCATGCGAGACATGTAGGCTCCCATTCCATAAGAACGGCGTTTTTTGCAAGGGCGGCTATGGATTTTTCGCGACTATATCAAAACGACAACACGCGGGAAAAAAGCAGGAGCAATTGTGCGTTTTGCAGGTTCGCAAGCGATACTCGTTCCGTTTTCCCCACTTTGGCCCCGCACCATCCCCTCATGCCCCCCGGAGCATCCCCTCACCGCTTCACACAGGCAGTGCGTCAAGACCGCTCGTTCACAAAAAAGTGAAGGGCGCAAATATCCCTCTTGTGGTCCTTTGGTAGGTCATGTACGTTTCGCCACGCTTTTGCTGTACACAGCATGAAGGAGTAAGGAGCAAGAAGCCATGACAACACCAAAAAAACGAAGCACCTCTGGGGAACTGATGGACCTGATCAAACAACTCACCGCGATTCGCAAAGAGCATGTGCGAGCGCTCGAAGAAATCGAAACCACCTTTCGGATGTTTGGGCTCGACTATCTCTTGACCAACTCGGGAACCAAGCGGAACGGCAAAAAGGGGCCGGGCAAACTGCTGAAAGCAGTCGCCGCCGGAAAGAAAGCCGGCTCCAAAAACAAGAGCGCCGCCTCTTCCATTATCAAAGCCGTCAAGGGTGCCAAGAAGGGGGCAGTCAGCAAGGCACCCATCGCTCGCAAACGCGGCACCTTTGAGATGACCGGTGACGAGCTCATTCTCCGTTTTGTGCGCGACAAAGGCGGGGCAACCACCGAGCAAATCCGCAAGCATTGGGAAGCCTCGGGACGCGGCGGCAAATCGGACAACAACATCACCAACCTCGTCAAGAGCGGCAGGCTGCTTCGCACCAAGGCCCCGACGGGAATCGGTTCGATCTACACCGCTTCCGAAGCTTCCGCGCCTGTCGAAGCAACGGACACAACCACTTCCGCGTAGCGAGTTCCTTCCTCTTTCCGCATTCCCTCTTTCAGCTCTCTTTCCCACTTCACATCGTTAGTTCCAGACCTGCGAATGCGAGGATGGCTTGCTGCGTCTTGACTTGCGAAACCGGAGATAGAAAAGGGGAGTGTGTGGGAAATCGACGGGAGGAGGAATCGCTACTACTGCCGCACTTACTTCATTTCTTTGCTGCCGATGATGGTCAGATTGGCACCCACCTGTACTTGCACAGGTTTTCCATCGACCATCACCGTTGCTTTTCCAGACAAATACCAACCAAACGAACCCGTCGAAAATTCTTTCGGTTCAGCGACGAGCGGCGTGCCTTCCACTTGGATGTTCACCGCTTTGGCTTTGGTTTTGAATTCTTCGCGCGTCACAGGACATGAGGTCTTGGCCATGGGGAGGTTCTCCTAATTGCACTTCCCAAAAAGTGTTTCCACGCAAAGTATCATGGTTTTTTCGGGGTTCGGTTGTTTTTCGCGCTTTCAATCTGGTCGCCCGAACGCCCGCTGGAAGGAGTCGCCCACAGGTCGCCGGAACCTCCCGACGATGGAACTGCTTTCCACCGGTCATTCGAGCGATTGGGCTCGGGACTGGATGAGCTGTTCGGTGAAACACCCCTCAACCGATCGCCTGAATGGCCGGATGATGGGTCGGCGGGAAACCCTTTCCACCGATCGTTAGAA
>DAOLIT010000003.1:19272-120215 GCA_035328405.1 Pseudomonadota bacterium
CTGCCCGGTGGTGAACTGCCCGGTGGTGAACTGCCCGGTGGTGAACTGCCCGGTGGTGAACTGCCCGGTGATGAAGTGCCCAGCGGTGAGTTGCGCGGCGGACTACTCGGCGATTGCGCTTTCAATCGGTCGCCAGACATCTCCTTTGATCGCTCAGGGGAAGACGAAGTGGGAGCCTTCACTCCCAGATAAACCAACGCTTCCTCTTCATCCGAAAACACACCCATCGGGAGGCCCGCTTCCCTCCACATCCGGGCGACTTGCAAACGACCCACAGCACTTTTCACAAGCGTCGCAACCGCGCGGTATTTTTGCAGCGGGGGCATCAGTAGCCTTTTCGTAATCCGCTCAGCGTCGGGAAGGTTGTTTCCGGGGCCATTTCTCAGATCGGCCAACATCACACAATGGGCAAAGGGCGCGATCGCCCGAGCCACCGCACCGAAGCACTCCTCCGTTTCCTCCAACGACAATATCGGAGTGCTCGTCCGCGTCTGTTTGACGAGGCGAATTTCCTCATCCAGAGTGACCAGATTGTAGGGGTCTGAAAGCAAGACTTTCATGTCATGAGGGCCGACGTTTCAACCAACGCAGATCGGCTCATCCTATCACGACGGACAGAGGAAGTGACGTATCTTGAGGGGGTAAGGAAAGAGGCGTTTGGGGGACGACTTGGGGGCTTAGTGGCTCGGGCGAGAGATGATGTTGTACTTTTTCACGAAAACTTCCGCGCCCTGACCAAACAATCGACTTCCATCCAAGCCCTGCTCGTCAACGAAAGTTTGCACAGTCGGTTCCCCTACAGGTGGTTTGTAGTAGAACCCCGATTCCGTGGACAACTTCACCAAACCCTGTTGCTTTCCGGCATCGAGCAACGTGAACAGTCCCATTCCGCAGTTCAATTGGTTGGGAGAGACCTGCGTGGGTGTTCCACCATGATCCAGAATCATGTTTGATCGGTCGATCGGGAGCCCCAGATTCTCGACGGTTTGCACGACTTGACCATCCACATACCATCTCGCGCGGTTGTGTGATTTGTCATAGGAGATCGCGATCTTGTGCATCTCTCCGGGGTGGTTGTCTGCCACTCGCTTCGCAAAGGAAAACGCCATGTAATTTCCAAGTTGCGGGCCCCGACCAAACGGGAGCCTTTCGTAAAATGCGTAAATCCCTTCGCTGGTCATGAAGGTGTCGAACACCATGAAGGTTTCCAAATCGATCGCATTGAGCGCAAACGCGGCCAACCGCAGATCGTCTTGCGGATTTTGCACGGCACTCCCAAACGGATGATTTTGGACCCCGATCGTGCTTCCGCCCATCCAAGCTTCGCAGCCGATTTCGCGTTGTTCCGTCGCATCAAAGCCAGGGTATCCATGGCTCGAAAGGTGGTTTGCATACACCAGCCACTTGACGTGATCGACACCACCTGGGAGACCCACCGAACGCGAGTCTGTTTCTGGCACCACTGTACTTGTGAAAGCGGGTTGTCCCGTCACAGGATTCACTCCCTTTGCAACAACATGAAGCCCCCGATTGCTGACCGTTTCGATTCCGTCATTCCCCGTGAATGCGGGTCCAAATTGAAAATAGCCCCATTTGTCCGTGGGTTGCGAAGCTGAAAACCCGTTTCGGAAATCATCCCACAGTTGCGTCGCACCTTTCGATTCCTGCTGCGCCTGATCCGTGTTCCCCTCATCCATTTCAGCAGGAGTTCCGCACCCTCCTGTAGCCCCCATGACCAGTGACATCATCAGACCGACCATCGCAGACACATTCCCGAAACGCATCGACATGGAAGACTCCTTTTCTGGTTCTGGAAACAACCCCTCCGGGCGTACTTCGGCCAAAGGAACAATCGCTTTCCCAAACAAAGGGAACAAACGGTTCACCGACGGACAAGCACGAACCTTTGCAACCCCTTTTGGGCGTTCTCTGCGTTCCCAAAAGGACAAAGTTGCATTTTCTATCCTATGAAAGCAGAGCCCCCTTTCACAAGCAGGAATTGCAGAAAAAAGAGGTGCATTGGGGGCCGTCCAAACCAGCTGGGAATACACAGGAAAAATGGACAGACCATTAGGATGTGAAGTGCATCACGATGGATAGGAATGTATGTGTTGTTTGCGCTTGTTTGAGCTTGGTAGAGTGCGGCCATGGCGCAACCTCAAGTTCCTGTTTCTGCGGTGTTATGTCCTTTTCGGGGCGATCTATTGGCGGGCCAAGTCGCTGTCGTGACCGGCGGAGGGACCGGAATCGGTCGCGCCATCGCGCTCGAATTTGCGCGTTTGGGTGCCCGCGTCGCAGTGTGTGGCCGTCGCAAAGAGCCGATCGATGCGGTGGTTGGGGAAATTCGCGCGGCGGGCGGCGAAGGTTTTTCCATGCCGTGCGACATCCGCGAAAAAGAACAGATCTCCGCGTTCATTTCCGCGACCAAATCCAAATGGGGCTCGATCGATGTCCTCGTCAACAACGCCGGAGGACAACGTGCCTTCATGGCCGCAGACATGCCGCTCGCCCACTTCGAAAAGGTCGTGCGCAACAACCTCATCGGGACGTTTGCCGTCACGCAGGAGGTCGCGCAGCAAGCGATGATTCCGCAAAAACGCGGCAGCATCGTGAACATCATCGCGCAGATCTACAGAGGCTTTCCCGGCATGGTTCACACGGGTGCGGCGCGAGCCGGCGTGGACAACATGACGAAAAGCCTCGCCGTCGAGTGGTCTCCGCACCGAATTCGTGTAAATGCCATCGCGCCCGGCATCATTCGCAGCTCCGGCACCGATCGCTATCCAGAGGAATTGCTCGAGGTCGCACGCAAAGCGACTCCGTGGAAGCGTTTGGGAAGCCCTGAAGAGGTCGCACACCTAGTCACCTACTTGGCGTGCCCCGCATCGGATTTTGTGACCGGCGCAACCTACTACATCGACGGAGGCGCGGCCCTCTGGGGCGACATGTTCCCCCTTCCCGATGAACAAAACGAACAGAACCTACAAGCTGAAGGAAGCCTGAAAACAGGATGAGGGCAGGATGATGTTTTCCACACAGAGAAAGTTCTGGGGTTGGGGGGTTGAATCGTTTGCACTTCCGCCTCCCCTTCTTGATTTGGCTCGTGCGTTTTTGTCCGCTCGGCTCGGTCGTCCCCTTCCCGAAGCACGCCCCATTCCGACGCTGGCGTCGATCCAGATCCCGGACGCGAAACCCATTCCGACCGAACTTGCGAGCTTCGCCACCAACGAGCGTTTCGATCGCGCCGCGCATACCTATGGAAAAGCGTTTCGCGATGTGGTGCGCGCACTCAACGGGGATTTTTCGATCGCGCCGGATTTTGTCGCGTATCCCAAAGACGAAGACGACATCGCGCACGTATTGCGCATCGCCACGCGCGAACACATCGCCGTCATTCCTTTTGGGGGTGGCTCGAGTGTCGTCGGTGGAATCGAACCGGATGCCGCATTGCGTGACCAGTTTTCCGCTGTGCTGTCGCTCGACCTGTGCCGCATGGATCGGGTGCTGGAGGTCGATTCTGTTTCCTACGCCGCACGGATTCAGGCCGGTGTGTATGGACCATCGCTGGAAAAGCAATTGCGACCTTTCGGGGTGACGTTGCGCCATTACCCCCAAAGTTTCGAGTTTTCGACCCTCGGAGGCTGGATTGCCACGCGCGCAGGAGGACATTTTGCGACGCTGTACACCCACATTGACGATTTGGTTGAAAGCCTGCGCATGGTGACACCTTGCGGCGTTGTCCAAACAAGAAGACTCCCCGGAAACGGCGCGGGGCCCGAACAGAATCGGCTCCTCTTGGGGTCTGAAGGTGCTTTCGGGGTGCTTTCGGAAGCCTGGGTTCGCGTGCAGAGACTCCCAAAACATCGCGCGCATTGCACAGTGCGTTTTCCTTCCTTTTCAAGCGGCGTCGCGGCGTGCAGAGCCCTCGCGCAAAGTGGTCTGTTTCCCGCCAACGCGCGCCTTGTGGAACGTGACGAAGCCTTTTTTATGGGCGCAGGCGACGGTGAAAGCGATGTACTCCTGCTCGGGTTTGAATCCGCAGATTTTTCCCAGGAAGACAAACTCAAACAAGCCGTTTCGATTGCGCAACACGCGGGAGGCACAGCCGGACGACTGACCATCCGCTGCGATTCCCTGGACCCTGGGAACACCTATGATGAGGCTGCGGATCTGTGGAAACAGTCCTTTTTGCGGGCCCCCTATCTTCGCGATGAACTCATCCGCATGGGTTTGATCGCCGAGACGTTTGAAACGTGTACGACGTGGGACCGTTTCTCGACGCTGGATGCAGCCGTGCGTGCAGCAGCACAAACCGCCCTTCAGCGTGCTTGCGGAGGCGGTCTTTTGACCTGTCGTTTTACGCATCTTTACCCCGATGGACCAGCGCCGTATTACACCGTGATTGCGCTGCCCCCACCGGGTCGTTTGCTGTCTGCGTGGGACTCTGTAAAGCGCGCTGTTTCCCAAGCCATTGTCGATCAGGGGGCGACCATCACGCACCATCACGCCGTCGGAAAACACCACCGCGAGCACTTCATCAAGCAGACCGATCCCGCAGCCCTCGCCATCCTTGCCGCCGTCAAACACGCAGTAGACCCAACCCACATCATGAACCCCGGAACCCTCCTACCTGAGCCCAAAACCTGAGACACAAACCAAGAAGATGTCTTCCCCGCTTCTCCCCAGAACTCCCCTGATGTCCGCGAAAGAACCAGCACCTGCCTCGCCTGCCCAAACGCGCGCCCACCAAAAGAAGTCCGTGGCCTGGGCAGCAGACGCAAACAACGTCTGGGCTGTGGGGTCAAACGACACGATTGTGAAGTGGAATGGGACAGCCTGGAACAAACGAACATCAGGCACGACACAACTTTTGCGCTTCTCCTCGCAATAAGATTCCGTGTTGGCCCTCGATCCTCCCATCCATCGTGTCAGCGGCTGTTTAGATTTACAGAAGCGGCGACTGTGCGACGGTGGTTTCGAGGAGGGTCTCGAGTTTTTTTAGGACGTCTTGGCTTTGGGGGGTGTTGTGTTGCATGAGGGCGAAACGGAGTTCTCCCAATGCACGGAGTTTGGCGAACAATTGAACGTCGGACAATTCACCGGCTTGCTGCAAGGCGAGCTGCAATTCGTGAAACTCGCGCAACAGGGGTTCAATGGGGGTCGCTCGGTGGTGTCCGGGGGTCGCTGCGTTGTGCTGGCGCAGGACAGAATCCACCAGCTCAGACAGAATCTCGGCCTGTTCCACCGTATTCCACGCATGTTTTAGGACAAAAAGATCCGCGACCTCTGCACGCTTGCGACCATCCACAAGCGCGGACGCCAACACGAGCTTGAGGAACTTCACAAGTCTCCGATCGGACAGGAAAATACCTTCCCCTCGAATCTGACTGACGAGCAGTTTGTATTCCCGTAAGCATTCCTCAGAAAGCGTCGTGTCGTGTACCAAAGCGGCCCGCAATTTCAACAGTTCTCCGACGGAAATGGGTGCCACTGAAGTTGGAACAGTGGCCTTCCTACCGACCTCGGAAAGCATGTTCTGTTTTTCCAGGGTGAGGCCCTTTTGCACGAGCAATGCAAACTGGTGGCCGGGAACATTGTCCGTACGAACACGCAGCAAAAAACGGTCGAGCAGTGCGGTCAAATTGTCATCAGAAGGAATCTCGTTGCTCGCTGCGAACAGAGACAAAAGGGGGACCGACACCCGTTCAGCCCCGATCAAAACTTGCTTTTCGTTCAGGAGGCCGAGCAGGCTGTTCAGAATCGCCGAGCTGGCTTTGAAAATTTCATCCAAAAAGACCACTTCGGCTTCCGGCAACATCAGCTCAGTGCGTCTGCGGAACGTACCCTGCCGAAACGCTGCGATATCGACGGGACCAAGCAGCTCGTTCGGTTCCGAAAAGCGCGTCAGCAGATACTCGAAATAGCGGGCGGACAGACCGCTGGCCAACGTGCGAACGAGCGCACTTTTTGCAGTTCCCGGAGGCCCCACCAACAGCAAATGTTCGCCCGCTACCAAGGACAAAAGGAGGAGGCGAATCAACTCTCCTTTTCCCACAAAATCGCTGGCCAGACTGCGCTCGAGTTCGTGAAGTTTGGCAACAGAGGGGTCCAATGGGGGTGGATGTATCATGTCGATGTCTCGCGCAAAGATGGTGAGGAAAGGGCTTCGTGAAGTTTGTTGCGCAGCGTTTCGAGCAGAACGCGATCGCTCCGCTCGCGGCACGTAGATAGATAGCGAAACACACGCTGCGTGTCGTCGCCCAGTCGAAATCCACCCGGTGGCAGAACGTACTGCGGAAACCCCATCCACAACTCGGAAAAGAGGGCCTGCGATTGCAACAAAGAGGAATCACTTGCAGCAAACGTCTGTGGATTTTCCGCGATCGCGACACGCACATGAAACAGAGAAAATACCGCGAGCAGCGTCTCCAAAAGTGATCGTTCCAAGGAGGTTCCCTGTTGCTTGGGAGGAAGCAGGGACGACACCGCATCCCCTACCCTTCCGAGCGCATTCTGAGCACCGAACCGAAGTTGGCCGACCACAAACGCACGCGCAATCGATGGGAAGCGAAGCCACGGAATCGCAAAGGAGAGTTCCAGAACATGAGGAGGCGGTGCAAGCAGCGCAAACAGGGGACTCGCTTTTTGCAGCTCCGATAGCAGCGAGGATTGAGATCCATCTGACGAAGACGGAACAGACGGCAACGTCGCCAACCAGTCGGCAAACGACTTTCCGTTTGGCAAAGGCAGACTCCACACGGGCCGAAGCAGCACAGACCGCAAAAACACGCGGGCCAAAACGGACCTCGAAACTTCGTCTGATGAGGGTGAAAGGGAAGCCGCCGCTTTCCGAAACAGGAAACGCACCCACTTTCGCAATCCCGCCTGCTTTTCTTTGGACAGAGATTGACCCTCGGGCCGACACAAAAACAGCACATCGTGCAGCGCAAGCAACGGCAAGAGGTCTTCTGCAAAAAGCCGTTCGTTTGCATCCATCTCGCCATCGATGTCATCGATTCCCAACGCACTCCCTTTTGTCCGCACAACCTCGGTCAACGCACGGGCCGGGCGGGTTTCCGTCACACGCGGGAGCATTTCGACACCCCGTTCCAAGAATGGAGCAGACGCCCACACAGTCCCCCCTTCGAGCCAAGGAACGACGAAATTCGACAGGAATTGTGTGGCAAAATCGTCGTGGTTCACGTTTTCTCCGGGTCGCGCCGAAGACCAAACAACGGAAAGTGCGAGGCAAAAAAGGACAACGGCTTTTGCAAAAGCGTTGGCGTTTTCGGATCACGCGGCTCGACAGACACGCGCTCAGGAGACAGCGGCGCAAGCATGCAAGAGACAAAAGGCCGCGCGTTCGCGAGCGGAATCTGCAACGGCACAGGATGACTTCCATCCAACAGAAAAAGCGTCGGCTCAACCATGAGATTTGGCGACGGACAGGACGAGGCAACGAGCATGTGCAACAGGAGTTCCGGTTCCAATTCGGGAACCAGCCGGAAAGCCTCATTCACATACACATGGCTTACCGCTTCACAAAAGAGGGTTCCCATTCCCAGGTGCAACACATCCTGATTCCCGAAACAAAACAGACCGCCTGGAACCTCGACGCAAGACAGCGCAGACAGTGCATCGGACGACAGCACCCCCAGCAGCTTTTTCAGCGTGTTGTGTTTTTTCCAAGGCAAAAGGACACCGCTCGGAACCCGCCAGGGGGTGTTCAAACCGCGCGGCACAAGGCGCAGGGTCAGGGTCTTTTGCGGAAGTTGCTTTACCAAAGGGGGCGACGCGGTTTTTTGAAAAAACGTCGGCGGCTCGCTGTGGTGGCTGGCGTCGGCGTTGCGGCCCGTTTCCTGCGCATCCACCTTTGCTGCAAACAGACGCGAAAGGGGGAATCTGGATGGTTCGTGAGCCCGAAAAGGACCTCGCTTGTGCGCAAAAAAAAGGAACCAATCGTCGTGCGAAAACAGACTCTCCAAAGACAGCAAACGGAAGGGGTGTGCATACCCCATTTCAACCAGGAAACGCGAACCCTCTTGCCGAAACAGACGAACAGAAGGGAGTGTCAACAACCGGGACAGAATCACTCGATTCGGGGCAGACAATCGCAAAAAAGGGTCCCGGATCGACCTTTCGGAATCCAGTGTATTTGGCGACGGTGGAACGGGCACAAACAGTTCGCCTTGTTGTCCGCAACACAGAAGATACCGGACCAACCGTTCGCAAAGCCCCGGTGCCGCAGATACAAACACGTTTTCGTTTCGGAGTTCTTCATCGGAAAGCTGCGCCCAGACACCCCCTGGCCGCGCGACCAATTCCAGCCGCTGCAACAGCTCGGAAAGCGACAGCGTGCGCGTTTTTTGGCACACCACCTCATGTTCGCGGGAAAACAGCACAAGGTCGTCTGTGTCCGGCAAAGACGACACCAGGTCATACCCAAATGGCGCGTGCTCGTCGCGATACGCGACAAAACGCTTGTCCTGACCGACGAACAAAGACGCGCCCGAAAGCCTCCCAAGCCTGGCCAAGCGATCGAGCAAAAGGGAATCGCTGGTGGCCAAACGGACCCAATACAACGACGCACCCAGCGCATTTTTTGCGACTTCCATCCGCACGCTCAGCAACAGATCAGACAGGGACGGCTCGTCGCTGAGCAGGCGCAAAAACGACACTGTGCGATCGAGGCTGAGCAGAAGGACGACCGCCTCTTTTCCGACCACCACGTTCCGACCGTCTTGAAAAAGACCTGGCAGACGAAAATGCAGCTTTTGTGAAGAGGCAGGCGCGAGCATCCGTTCGGAGAGAGAATATCAGGATGCGCAACAAAACTTCCCGCTTCCTGCATCACCCTTTTGGCGCAAAAGCAGCATCGTTTGCGATTTCGATTTCGTGTGCCGTTTTGTGTGGCTGTTCGCCAGAGTCTTGGCTGTCTGGGCCGACAACGGGGCCATTGGCGAATGCGGTGTTGGGGGAATATGTGTTGACGTGGCCCGGTGGAACCGGCGACGCGGGTTCTGCGGAATCGTTGCGTGCGGCGGCACAAGATGCGGGTCTTTTTGTGGAACACCAATTCTCGGATCGGGTGGGTTTGGAAGGAGGGCTTTCTGTGTCCGGTTCGGCAACGCAGTTGGCGCAAGTCGCAGCCCACTTTCCGACGCTGCGGATCGCCTCTGCCGTGTGGCGTCTTCCGTTTGTTGAAACGTGCGGGGACGGTTTGTGCGATGGCACCGAACCTGCGACCCCTTTGCGTGGAAGTTTGTGCAGCCTGGATTGCGGTGCTCTCCCGCCAAAATCCGAACGGAATGAACTCGACAACACTTGGCAAGTTCGCGCCGTGTCTGCCGATCGGATTTGGCCCCAAACGCAGGGGGAATTTGCGACGGTGTGCATTCTGGACACGGGTTTTGATCAGGGGCCTGTGTCTGTTCACCCAGACAAGCCGATCGCCAGACTTCCCGGTAAGAATCTGGTCACGGGAGGTGACAACGATGCAGACATTTCCTTTCACGGCACGCATGTGACCGGCATCGTGGCGGCTGCACAAAACGGGGTAGGCGCTGTAGGTGTGGCACCCAAGGCCTCTGTACGGATGTATCAGGTATTCCGTTTGAAGAATGGGAGTCCAGTTGCAACCGATGCGGACGTGATCGCTGCGCTCGATGCTGCGATTCGGGACGGCTGTTCGATCGTCAACCTGAGTCTGGGTGGCGCAGGAGACAGCGAGGCCGAACGCAGAGCCTTTCGCAAAGCCTATCAATCGGGGGTTCTGATCGTTGCAGCAGCAGGCAACGGAGAAGACGCCACCCGTGGCATCATCCGCACCGCCCAAGGCAGTTTTCCTGGGGCGTATGCAGAAAGTTTTACCGTCGGTGCGATCGATCGCGCGGGGTCCTTGGCTCGCTTTTCTGGAACGGGCGCTGCGGTCGGAATTTCGGCCCCCGGAGTCGGTGTGTATTCCACCGTTCCGCAAGGTTTTGGTCAGCGCGAAGTTCTGGCTCATTTTGCAAACAACGGTCGTCCCTTTTCCCTCACTGTGGGTCTTCCGTCTGGCAGTTCTGGAACGGAATTGCCGGAAACCCCCGTCGTGTCCTGTGGTTTTGGGAGTCCTGCGGACTTCGTGCTGTGCAAGCCCTCGAACCAAGCCGCGCTGATCGAGCGGGGTCCGGGAGGTCCAGGGGAAACTGCGCTGTCTTTTTACGACAAAATTCGTGGTGCAAGACAAGCCGGGGCGACCGCCGTCCTTTTGTACAACCACCGGTACGGAGACGCCGCCACCGCCGGAGAAGTGCCCGAGGAAATCGAGTTGGGAACCGGCCACCCGATCGCGGTTTTGTCACTCGCTGCTGGTGACGGGGAAGCACTGGCAAAAGCCCTCACGGCCGCACCGGGTTCGGCAAGCGATCGGATCACGGTATCTGCACAGATTCGGTCCAGCCCCTATCTGTCTCTGGATGGCACCAGCATGGCGGCCCCCGTTGTGTCAGGGGTTGCTGCGCTGTTGTGGTCCAAAAACCGCACGCTCACGAATGTGGCGTTGCGACAACTTCTGTCCGAAAGTGCGGTGGATTTGGGTGCGCCGGGACGGGACGAACAATTCGGGGCCGGTCGGGTGGATGCAGAACGAGCACTTTCCCAATTTTCCCCGCGTGCCCGTTGCGGAGACGGAATCCGCCAGCGGGACAGCGAGCTCTGCGATGGGCGTCTTGTGGAACCAATCGGTTGCGATGAACTCGGTTATGACGGGGTGCTTGGGGGTTCCCCTGGTTGCAACTCCACCTGTACGGGTCTTGCGCAGGGAACGTGTCAGTGTGTGCCGGGACGAACACCGTTTTTTGCGAAACTCACAGTCCTGGAAAACCAAACACAACACGGTCTGCTCGGCACCCGTTTTCTGTATCACATTGAACTAAAGGGGCGTCCGGTTGAGCATGCAGGGGTCGTGGTCACATTTCTGAAAGACGGTGCCCCCAAACTCGTGTACCAAACCGCTGCAACCGATCACAATGGAAACACAGAGGATTTCGTACCCTCCGTTTTGACCTCGTTACCGACAGGAGAGTACCAAGTGAGCCCCAAAGCGAGCAAAGGGGACGGAATCTGCCGAGACGACCAACCCACACAGCCCCCGCAAGTGACCGTCTCGATCCGCAGTGGTTTTCTCTCTCTGTAACGAAACGTCATCCCACTGCGCTGTGACCTTTTCGCTTCGACAACAGACGCTGGACATTGTGGAGCAAGTCCCTGGGGTTTTGACTCTTGACGATCGCATCGTCTGCTCCGCACTGAAGTGCGATTTCTAACAGTTCTCTTTTTTCCATCGTGGAATGCAGGACGATCAACGTTTCCTTTCCTTGGCTGATCGAACGCAGCAGGCGGCACACTTTGTCACCCGTCACACTCGGCATGTTTTGATCGACCAAGATCAAATCGGGCCGGTGCCGGATGACCTCGCGGGTGATTCCCAGGTGTGTTTCAAACATGTGAACCAAGTACCCCGCACTTTGCAAAAGCTGGCCCGCATAGGACAAAAACGTCTTGCTGTCATCCAGGACAAACAAGCGAGCCGAGTACTTCACCTGTTGTGTAGTGGTCATAGGGATTCTCCGAACACACCCCTGCCCAGACTGAAACAACCTTCCGAAGCAGGGAGAAGTGACGCTTTCACGATAGGAAGACTTCTTTCTGTACATTCTCCCGCTATGCAACTTTTCTTCCACCATGAAATTCGTTCTGTGAGAAACTTTTTTTACCAAGAGAACGTCTCGCACCAAGGACAGGCAACACTGGGGGATCGCGCGATGAAGGAAAAAGGAATCTCCGATTCCGTTCCGAATGTGACGCAGGAAGAGGTAGTCCTGTTTGAACTGGAGGGCCACATGTACGGCCTCCCCTTCTCCTCTGTACGTGAGGTGTTGCGCTCCTTTTCGCCGGCCCCGCTTCCCAACGCACCGAAGATCGTCGAGGGACTGCTCAATGTGCGCGGAGAGATCATTCCCCTGCTCAACCTGCGGAAACGACTCGGTTTGCCTGAGAAACCGCTGTCTCTGTCTGAACACTTCCTCATCGCCAAAGATGCGACCAAGTGGGTGGCCCTGCGAGTCGATCGCGTGGTGAACATCCAGCGAGTTCCGATCCGAAAAGCGACGGATGCGGGTCGTTTTGTGGTGAACAGCGAAGTGATCTCGGGGGTCGCAACAACCCAGGAAGGTCTTGTCCTCATTCACGATTTGAATCGGTTCCTTTCGCCTGCGGAACAACGGGAACTTTCACAAGCGATGCCCCCTGCAAAACCGATCGGCATCTTGCGTGCAAAGGAAAAAGACAAAGAAAAAGACGCAGAAACGGAGAAGGCCAAATGAACCCCTCCGAGACAGAGAGCCCTTGGCAAAAATTGCTGGCGCGTCTGCACCACGCCGCACAGGGCCTTTCCGACACGCTTTTGCAGCAAGATGAAAAGGCGAAAAAGCAGCTCGATGCGCGGGCCAAGTTGATCGCGTTTGCTGTCGAGCATGTTCGCAGTGAAGAACAAGGCCAGGAAGTCCTGACGTTTCATTTGGCCGATCAACGCTGTGCCATTTCCACGCGGTTTGTGTTTGAACTGTTCCCCTTTCCTCCGATTACGCCCCTACCAGGGGTTCCTGTGCACATTGTGGGGGTTGCCAATGTGCGGGGACAGATTTTGCTGATGGTCGATTTGGCGCGCCTGTTTGGCTTTCCGGCACCGCAGATCGATCGCGAGAAACAACTGCTGGTCGTGGGTACGGAACGCCCTGAATTTGGTGTGATTTGCAGAGGGGAAGGACAGGCAATGCGTTTGCCCAAGTCGAGTCTGTCGCGGTCCAAAGAACTCCACGTCGCCCCCCTTTCTGGGTGCGTTGAAGCGGTCACCAGCGACGGAATGTTGCTTTTGGATGGAAAGGAATTGCTGCGAGACCCTCGGCTCTTTCTCCATCAGGTGGGGTAACGAAAGATGACATCCACAAACAGCATCCAAACGCAGGTCACATACTTGCTTTTCTTAATCATCTTGGGAACACCGGCCTTCGTCCTGTTCCGCCTTCTGTTCCCAACGGTCGCGGGTGAAAATCCGGAGTTTTCCGACCCGCAGTTTTTCTTTGTGTTTGGGCCTCCTGTGCTTGCAACCATCGTGGCGAGCATCGCACTCGTTTTGCTCACTCGCTTCTTTTCCCAACTGGGAAGTCTGGTTCGCGCAGGCCGGGGTGTGTCCGAGTCGGATACGGCCTTTTCCAAACTGCCGAATGGAAACTCTGTCGAAGTGCAAGAATTGCAACACATTCTCAATACCTTGCTCAACGAACAGCGTGAACTTCGGAACACCTGCAAACAGAAGCAAGCCGAAACGGCGCACATCAAAGAGCGGACGACCCAAACGCTGCAACTGCTCACAGACAAAGTCGGAAGAGTCCTGGAGGTTCCCATCGAACTCCTTCCCTGGTTTTCCCAAAACCAAGCGGGCAGACCCAAGGCGATCGAACACTTGCGCCGAAATGTGGAAGAAGTGTTGGAAAAGGCAGGTCTTCAGAACGAACAGCTCGAACGCATTTTGCAGCATTCCCAAACAAACCAGCTCACCAGCCAGAATGTGCAACAGAGGCTGTTTTTGTTGCGGCGAAAGCACACTCTGTTGATCTCTGCTTTGGTCGAGCTGGCGGATCGGACCCAGCGGATGGGACAAGTCGCTGCGACGCAAAAGCTTCTGGCCAATGAAATCGATCACGTCGCACTGAACGCCACGATCGAAGCCGCGCGGGCCGGGGAAGCGGGGCGCGGTTTTTCGATTGTCACGGCAGAATTTCGCTCGCTTGCGGAACAATCCAAAGCGGCAGCAACAGCGATGCGACAGGTGCTGGAAGAAATCACCCAGGTCAGCAAAACCACGCTCAACTATTCCCAGGAAGGGGAACAGGGGGTGGATGAATTGACAGAGACGGCGCGACAAAATGAAAGTGCAGTGCTCGCGCTGCAAAGAGAAGGTCAAACAACCAAAGACCTGGGGAATGACATGCTGTCAGTTCTGTCCAGTATGGGGCCTCTGCTGTTGCAAGTTCGAGAGGTGTTTCAGTTGCTGGAAACAGGTGGGCAAGAATTGGTCAAATTGACGACGCAAAAAGAAGAAGTCCGTCGGGCAGTTCATGCGGCAGAGAGCGAATTGCACGACGTGATTGCGATAGGAGTCGTTCCATGAATCGAACACATTCCCTTGCGAATAGGGGCCTTCGGCTGGCTTGCCTGCTGCTGCTTCCCTTTCTGTTTTTGAGCTGCTGGAAAAAATCGGGGCCTGAAGATGTGATCAAAGTCGGGGTCCTGAATTCCTATACAGGCACGGTGTCGATGATCGGAAAACCCACGGCGGAAGCCACGCTCATGGCGATTGAAGAGATCAACCAAAAGGGAGGCCTTTTGGGAAAGAAACTGGTTCCGGTGATCGCAGATGGACGTTCCGATCCGGCGACGTTCACCAAGGAAGCAGAGCGTTTGATCGTCGAGGAGCGGGTCAAAGTGATCTTCGGAATCGTGAACTCTGCCAGCCGCAAAACCGCGAAAACCGTTTTTGAAAAACACAATCACCTGTTGTTCTATCCCATGACGTATGAGGGTCTGGAACAATCCCCCAATGTGATCTATGTGGGCTCTGCGCCGAACCAGCAGATCATTCCCACTGTGAAGTGGGCCTATGAAAACGTGGGGAAGCGGGTGTTTTTGGTGGGCTCCGATCTCGTTTACTCTCGAGCGGCCAACGCCATGATCCAGGACCAGTTGGCGGCGTTGCGCGGCGAGGTGGTGGGTGAGGAATACATCCTGTGGGGCAGCCAGGATGTCAAAGGGGTGATCGAAAAAATCGTCGAACGGAAGCCGACGGTCATCCTGAATACGATCAACGGAGACAGCAACGTCGCATTCTTTCGGGAACTGCGAAAAGCGGGAATCACACCAGACAAAATTCCGACGCTGTCGTTCACGCTGACAGAACGGGAAGTTCGGTCGATGAACAACCGACGAGACCTGGTGGGGGACTATGTTGCGTGGAGCTATTTCCAAAGCCAGACGAACCCCGAAAACGTCGAATTTATCAAACGATTCCGCGCGAAATATGGCGCGGATCAGGTGATCGATGACCCCACTGTGTCGGGATACATGAGTGTGTATTTGTGGGCAGGGGCCGTTAAGGAAGCCGGCTCAGCTTCTCCTGATCAAGTCCGCACTTCCCTACCCAACCAGAGTTTCGCGGCCCCCGAAGGCATGGTCTACATCGATTCCGAAAACGGGAACGTGTGGCGCACCGCGCGAATTGGGAAGATCGAACTGAACGGAAGCTTCAACGTGATGTGGGATTCTGGACGTGCGTTGCGTCCGGTTCCGTATCCCATTTATCGCACGCGAGCGGAATGGGAGAGTTTCCTGAACAACCTGTACCAGGGTTGGAAGCGTCAGTGGGTCAACCGAGGGTAAGAGGTGTTCCAATGCAGTTTACAATGACAAACAAGTGGCTGTCTGCACTGCGCAAACCGCGTCTGGCTACGCGCCTTCTGACCTGGTTTTTGTTCCTCACGATTGTGCCGCTCGGCCTGATCATGTGGATTACGTATGAACGCGGCGCGGCGGCAATACGAAGGGAAGTAGAACAATCGCTCGAGGCAACCTCGAAGGCCCGCGCGGTTCAAATCGAAAACTACGTGGTGGAACGGAAACGGAATGCCTCGGGTTTGTCCCGCATTCCTGACATCGTAGCGACGATGGCAGAGTTTCACCAAGCGTTTCAAAAAGGGGGACTCCGTTCGGCAGAATTTGAGGCGATCGATCTACGAATGCGAGCCTTTTTGACCTCTGTGAAAGAGTCTCGGGGGTATTCCGATTTGTTCCTGATTTCGCCGGATGGGGATTGTCTGTTTTCGGTCACAAAAGCTGAAGTGTCCGGATCAAACGTCATCACAGGGCCGTACAGAGATTCAAGTCTCGCGCGGGTGTTTGAACGAACGAAGAGCATGCTCGATTCGGAAGTGTCGGACTTCGATTACTACCAAGCCAGCAACGAGTCCGCAGCGTTTCTGGCGGCCCCGATCATGCGTGGAAAAACGCTGGTGGGAATCATTGAACTTCAGCTCAACAACCAGGACATATACAAATTGCTGGCGGATTATACGGGTTTGGGGGAAACAGGGGAAACGGTGGTGACTTCGCTGCGGAATGATCGACTGTTGTTCATGGCACCGACTCGGCACGATCCTGATGCCGCTTTTCGACGGCAGATCCCGATGAAGGAACTCCCAAAATATCGCTCGCTTTCGGAGTCCTCCCAAGGCCGGGCCAGTACAGGGGCAGAGGTCGTCACGGACTACAGCAACAAACAGGTGCTCGCGGTGTGGCGTTTTCTTCCTTCGTTCCGGTGGGGAATGGTGACCAAAGTGAATGTAGAGGAAGCGACGGCGAGCATTTCAGCCATGCGCAGAGATCAATTGGTGATCGCGTTTTTTGCGGTGCTGGTCGTCATTGCGGCGGCTCTGTATGTAGCGCGTTCCATTTCAAATCCCATCTCGAAATTGACGCAAACGACGAACTTGATTGCGGCGGGAAACTTGAACGAAAAAATCGAGATAGGGAGTGAGGACGAAGTGGGAGAGCTGGCGGTCGCGTTCAACAAAATGACGGCGGATTTGCGCAGTACGTTGGTGTCCCGCGATGCACTTGCGGAACAATTCCGACATCGGGAACTTCTGACGGATGCGATTCGGCATGTGGTTTCGCAGCTCGGGACAACGAGTACGGACATCATGAATGCGACCGGAAAATTGTCGCATGGCGCGCGGGAACAAGCGGGGGCAGTGAAACAGACGGCAGCGACGGTGGATCAGGTCTCACAAACTGCTGTACAGGCCGCGAATCGGGCGCGAAAGGTGGCGGACTCTGTTCGTCGTTCCGAAGAGGTCGGAAAAGCGGGACACAAGGCGGTTGGGGATACGATTCAGGTGCTCGGCGTTGCAAAGGAACGCTCGGACAAAGTGGCAGAGAACATTGTGGCACTCGCAGAAAAAACGCAGGCAATTGGTGAGATCATCGCGACGGTGAGCGAGATCGCGGAACAAACGAATCTGCTGTCTTTGAATGCAGCGATTGAGGCAGCCAGAGCAGGCGAACATGGTCGGGGTTTTACGGTGGTTGCACAGGAAGTGAAGGCGCTTGCGGAACAGTCGAAAAAAGCGACCGGACAAGTCCGCAGCATTCTGGAGAGCATCCAAAAAGCCATCAGTACGGCTGTGTATTCCACAGAGCAAGGCATCCACAGTATGGCGACGGCAACACAGGCCGCAAGCCAAGCCGGAGAGACCATCCGTTTGCTGTCCGAAATCATCACAGAGGCCGCTGCCGTTTCCAACCAGATTATGCAGACAGCCAGTCAACAGACAGCGGGAATGGAAAGCGTCGGAATGGCGATTTCGAGCATCAATCAGGTGACGACGCAGAATTTGTCCTCGACGGCGCAAACGGAAAATGCTGCGCGGGAACTGAATCGAATGGGACAAAAGCTGACGGATCTTCTGAAGGAATCGAATCCGATAGGAGGATGATCCATGGACAAGTCCGTGATCATCCAACGTCTGCTAGAGACGTTTTTAACCGAGTTTGACGAGCGGCTTCACGCGATGAGCCGGGATTTGCTTGCGCTGGAAAACAGCGAAGTGGGAAGCCCGGATCGGGAGAAGCGGCTGCAAGACTTGCTGCGGAATGCGCACAGTTTGAAAGGGGCTGCGCGTGCGGTAGAAGTCCAGTTGATCGAGGAAGCGTGCCACCGATTGGAAGAAATTCTGACGGCGGTGCGCGCACATCCGACCCTTTTGGATCAACACCTGATCCAGTTGTTTTTTGGAGTGCTGGACGGTTTGGCGGAAGCGGGGAAACTCTTGCGAAAACAAGAGAGTCTTTCGGAATCACTCCTTTTCGGTGTGTCGTTGGAAATGGAAATGTACATCGACACCACGATTCGACCCTTGGGGCCGATCGAGAGAAAACCTGTACAAACCCCCAAAGCCATGCCCGTACAAACGGTGCCGAAAGAAGCCGAGGAGGAGGCCGCAGAATCGGGTTTGGGAGAAGCGACCTCCGTTCGCGTGGATACGGAAAAATTGGATGTCCTGTTGCTGAGAAGCGGAGAGATGTTGACAGCGCGTCAGCAGCTCCGTTTGTTGGGCGAGCAATTGGGTGCGATGACAGAAGCGGTCTCTGTCTTGACGAACCAATGGCAAAAAAAGGCGCGCGTTGTTGCAAAGGAATCGGGAAGTTCTGCGGATTCGCTGTGGGAGCAGACGCCCGACAAACTGGAAGAACTTCTGTCTTCTCTGGACAAGTTTCGCGTCGGATTTCGTCAGAAACTTCGCCAAATCGAAGTGGCAGGGGCGGCGCTCGATCAACAAGTGTCCCGCATCCGCATGCTCCCCTTTTCGCATGCGTGCGTCGGTTTTGATCGGATGGTGCGCGATCTGGCTCGGAGCGGCGGAAAAGACGTAGAGTTTCGGGTCGAAGGGAGTGAGGTCGAACTCGATCGTTCCGTACTAGAGGCTCTGCGCGATCCGTTGCGACATTTGATTCGGAATGCGGTCGATCATGGCATCGAAAAACCGGCTGAAAGACAGAGGAGGAAAAAGAGTCCCAAAGGAACCGTGGTTGCGTCTGCAATGTTGCGCGGAGGACACGTCGCAATCTCTGTTTCAGATGATGGTCAGGGGCTCAATGCTGACTCGATTCGGAAGCGAGCACAGAAGCACAACATGCCTGTTCCAGACACGGAACAGAAACTGATTGATGCGATTTTTCTGCCTGGTTTTTCGACGGCGGCAGATGTGGTGTCGCTGGTTTCTGGTCGTGGAATCGGCCTGGACGTGGTGCGGAATCAAATCAAAGCACTTCACGGAGAAGTCGAAGTCACGTTTGCGGAAGGACAGAAAACGCAATTCCGTTTGACGGTTCCGCTGACGCTGACGTTGCTGCGGGTGTTGTTGGTGCAGTCTGCGGGGCAAATGTTTGGTTTGTCGAACAACTACGTTCACAAACTTCTGCGTTTGCGGCGCAGCGACGTGGTGTGGGTGGGGGAAAGACCGATGATTGTGGTGGATGGGAAGCCGGTCGGTCTGTCTTCGTTGGCGCATGGTTTGGGTTTTCCGCAGGAGCCCATTCGGGATTGGACGGGAAAAAAGGAAGTGGTGGTGTTGCGCAGCGAAGCGCGAATGGCGGCGTTTCTGGTGGATGAACTTGTGTCTGAACAAGAAGTGATGGTGAAGACACTTGGGAGTCGCGTCAAACGCATCCGAAACATCGCGGGCGCAGTGATCCTTCCCGACGGAAAAGTGGCCCTGACCGTGCATGTGGCGGACTTGCTTTGGGGGACACAACCCCACACGACCTCTGCGGGAACCCCGCTGCTTTCCCGAACGCCTACAGAAATCCAGGAACGCAGGCAACGGAAGATCCTGGTCGTTGATGATTCGGTCACGACGCGCAGCCTGGAACGGAGCATTCTGGAAGCGGCGGGATACGCGGTGGAACTGGCGCAAGACGGCGTTCAGGGGTGGGAACGGGTGCAACAAGGGGGAATCGATCTGGTCTTGTCGGACATCGACATGCCGCTGCTGAATGGTCTACAACTCACCCAACGCATACGAAAATCCGAGCAGTTTCGGAATCTGCCTGTGATTCTGATCACGAGCAACGATGATCAAAGAAGCCGAGAGCGCGGCCTGGAAGCGGGCGCAAGTGCCTACATGTCGAAAGGCAACTTTGATCAAAACCAGCTCCTGAACTTGATCGAACAATTTGCATAGGCATTCAAGGCGAAAGGAAAGCGCGATGGGAGTTGTGATTGGCGGTGTGATGGAAGACATCGCGGGTCTCTCCGTTTTGGGTTTCTTGGAACCGCAATCGCTTCGCTTGGCGTCTGACGATTACGAACCACGGGATGCGGATTCGTGGATACATTCCATCGTCCTGCATACAACCAGAGGAATTCCGGGGGGTAGCGATCAGAGACCGCAACGGATTTTGTCAGGTACGCCTCCGAAAGAAGCACACATTCCGTCCATCATCGAGGCGTGGACCACGGACCGAGCATGCGCGAGTGCGCACCTTCTGGTCGATTTGGATGGAACGATGGCTTGCGTGGCGGATTTGTTGACGGAAACGACGTATCACGCGGGCCAAAAAGAGGTGAACCACCATTCCATTGGAATTGAGATGGTTCAGGGAAAAGACGCAGAACTGTACGTCGAACAAATCGAACAGACTGTCCGCTTGGTGGATTTTTTGACTCGACGTTTTGGAATCCAGCGGCAGTTTCACTGGCCGTATCGCAATCAATCCATCCATCGAATTCGGGAAGGTGGGGCGTCGGTCGTCGGTGTGTACGGACATCGCGAAGTGAGCGACGATCGGGGTTTGGGAGATCCCGGCGATGAGATATTCCACGCGCTGAGGGGTGCAGGTTATGAAGCATTCGATTTCGATAAGGGCGAGGATTTGAGGGTCTGGGAGGAACGCCAAACGATGTTGGCCGCGCGCCTGTCGATCAACCTAGACACCGACGGTGTGCCAGGAACAAAGACGGTCTCTGCACTGAAGCTTGCGGGGTATTCGCAGGGCCTCTTTGTCCCCCGATTGGGGGACTGACCTTCACTTCATCAACAGATAAGCAAGGATGGCCGCGAGCAGGGTCACGACCCCCATGATGATGGGGATGAGCGGGGGGCCGGCTTCCTTTTTGGCGCGAAAACTACCGGACACCGATGGTTCCGCAAGTTGAGCCGGCACCGAAGAAGACGACCGTTTGTCGGTTGCCTGTGATTTGTTTTCCAACACAGACTCAAGAGGAGACACGTTTTTTGCAGAACTCGGCCCCGAGGAGGGCACCTCGTGAGCGTCGGCAGGAATGCTGCTTTGGCTTTCAGACATCCACGACCTTGGATCGACAAATTCGCCGGGATTGAGCGGTGCAGCACCACCGCCACCACCACCGTCATATTGGGGGGTTTCTGGCTCGTCACCCACGTCATCGAGGGAGGTGAAGCGCAGCATTTCATCCAGAATCAAGTTGTCGATGAGGCTGCTTTGCGGCTGCGGTTTGTCTTTTCGCCGTTCCGCAAGGATTCGCCCAACCAGTTGCTCGATATCGCGGCTGGTCACTTTCATGCCGCGCGAAAACAGATAATGCGCGACCGCTTCGAGCAGTTCCTCGACGCGCTGATAGCGTTGATTCCGATCGCGGGCCAACGCCTTGCGAACAATCGTCTCGAGCTCCGGTGTCACTTCGGAGTTCTGATTGACAACCGACGGAACCACCGCTTCACGGACAAGTTTCACCGTCGCGTAGTCTGTTTCCCCGTCGAAAAGACGCTTTCCAGTGAGGAGTTCATACATCAGGATGCCGACCGCAAAAATGTCAGCCCGGCGATCGACTTCCTCGCCTCGCGCAGCCTCGGGAGACAAATAGCTGAACTTCCCTTTGACCACACCTGGATCGGTGTTCTCGACCTGCGACGCGGCCTTGGCGAGACCAAAATCGGCGAGTTTTACCTCTCCGCGCTTGGAAAACAGAATGTTCGGAGGAGAAATGTCTCTGTGGACGATGCCGAGCGGCTTCCCAGTCTCTGGATCGTTCAGGTCGTGCGCATACGCGAGCGCCTTGCAGATTTCCATGATGATGTAGAGGGTCTGGCTGGCAGGCAGCCGCTCCTTCATCGACTGGAGGGTTTGGAGCAACACCTTCAAGTTGCATCCGTCGATGAACTCCATCACCAAAAAGTAGGCAGTGTCGTCGCCTGTCCCCGACGAGCCCACGTCATACACGAGCACGATGTTGGTGTGTTGCAGATGCAGCGCCAGGCGTGCTTCATCCAAGAACATCTGCACAAAACGCTTGTTCTTGGTCAGGTTGGGCAGAATGCGTTTGATAGCAACCGCGCGCTTGAGACCACCGACCGAAGATTCCGCAATGCCGCGAAAAACCTCTGCCATGCCGCCGGCATCGAGTCGATCAGTGACTTTGTAACGCTGGGAATCCATGTGTTGACCTGGGTCCGTGCCCAAAGGGCCGATCGGAAGGTAGTGCGACGGGAAGAGGTCGCCTACATCGCATCATTCATCATCCGCATGATCTGAAATCGGCTCGTCGCTGGAGACACTCCCGCGACCGACGATCTGATGCTTCGACAGTTCTTCTTTTTCTTTTTCCTCTTTGCAATCAATGCAAAGCGTCGTCACGGGACGCGCGAGCAAACGCCGAAACGAAATCGTCTCGCCGCAGTCTTCGCACTCATCAATGGTGCGTTTCTCGAGGCGATCAAGCGCAGCATTGATTTTGTTGAGCAGGTATTTTTCCCGGTCGCGCAAGCGCAACTCCGTCGAAAAAAGTTCCTCCTCCATGGACTCGTCGATGGAATCGCGCCCGATGCTTCGTTCGCGTTCCATGCTGAACTTGAGACCATCTTTCGCTGCTCGCATCAACCGTTCGCGTTCTTCGAGCAGCACCTTCTCAAGCTGCGACCGCTGATTCTCGTTCAGCATGTGTGCGAACCCCTTCTTGTCCACGTTTCGTCGTCGCGATGCCTGGTCATCATTTCACACTCACCAAAACTTCTGTGTTCCTCTTGTCCGTCGGGACTCCCACAGGCCAGCCATCTGCCATGGGGTAGCGTACTCTACGGGTCCTGGCTTTTGCTTGTCAACGTGGTTTTGAGCCCCTCATGTCGTATTTTCGATGGAGCTTTTTGGGGGGTTGTTTTCTTGACGAGAAACACAGAGAGCCAAAGGAAACACAGAGAGCCAAACAGAACGACAAACGCAAAAAATAGTGGGCTCTTCGAGCGGAAAATGTAGAACAATGGGTTCTTGCGATTTTTCTTGTGCGCAGGGTTTCGTCTTGATCGCGTAGACTGGCAGTGTGTCCGTGGGTCCTCGTCATGAATACCGTACCTGATACAAAGGAACTGCTCGATCTGGCGAGCAAACTGGGGCCCGAAGATTTTGCCGCGCGCTTTCCCCACCTGTTTCTGGTGTTCTATGAAACCGTTGAAACCGTCGGTGTTTCCGCGTTCGCAACGCAAGTGATCTCAAAGGATGCTGCCCGCGCGCGACCGATGAGTCAGATCCGCGCCGTGCCGCTTGTCAAAGCGCCAAACAACCCCTATTCGGATCGGATTTCTCTTGGGAGGGCGCGGAACTGTGACGTGGTGTTGCGAAATCCGTCCGTCTCAAAACTCCATGCACACATTCGCAAGGAACCGAACGGAACGTGGGTTGTGATCGACGCAAATTCCCACAATGGAACGACGATCGAGGGCAATCGCGTCACAGCGGGCCAACCCATCCCAATCAAAATCGGCGAGCCGATTACGTTCGGGGGAATGATCGTCCGAATCGTCACCGCAACCATCGTGCATCAGGCTCTGCTCGGCCGCCCGCCTTGGGCCCATCGGTAGTCGCCGCCACACGCCAGCAGCCAGCCAGGAATCAGCCGGGAATCATTCAGAAACAGACCAGGAACAACAAGCAAGCCTATGGATTTTTCGGAATCGTTGCGTGCCGCATCGTACGTCGGTGGATACGCTTGGTGGTACGTGGAGGCACAGGATGCGGACAAGAAGTATGCGCTGACCCTCATCGTGTTTGCTGGCTCTGTCTTTTCGGCGGAATACGCAAAAAGAATCCGGCTCGGACAGAGCCTTTCGGGACTCGATGTCCCAGCCGTGAATTTGGCTCTCTGCGAACGTCGCGGTGACGCATGGAAAACCACTCTGTGGGTCATGAATGAATATCCCAAATCGGCTCTGCACACGTCCCCCAACAGCATCAAAGTTGCAAACACTCTGTTTGAGGTAGAACCGGACGGTTCTGTGCATGTGAATTTGTCGGAACAGGCCACAAAGTTCTTCGGAAAAGCGGGTGAGTCTGTCCATCTCGAACTCCGTTTGTCTCCCCCTAAACATCGGTTTCTTCCTCAACTATTGGGGGCAAGCACAGACGGTGAAGCGCATTTTTGGCAGCCTCATTCCCTTGCGTCCTCTGTTCAGGCGTCACTTTCGAGAGGAGGTCAGACCCTCACGTTCTCTGGCCTGGCCTATTGCGACCAGAATTTCGGTTCCGGCAGACTAGAACACTGCTTCTCCCACTGGAGTTGGGCGCACGGTTGCTCCGCAACGGGAGACGCAGGAGGGGTCCTGTATGACGCCACGTCTCTCAACGGAACACGACGCCTCATCAGTGTCTCTCAACACGGGTCAAAGGACCCCGAAATACACTCCTTTCCAAGGAGTACGTCCGATCCAAGGGGTACGTCCGAGTCTTTGGCCGATGGTTCCCAGACATCCCCTGAAGCCCCCAAAACAAGCGGAACAGATTTTCTGTGGCTCAAGGTTCCACTCGGATGGTCTTTGCCTCCCCTTTCTGTGCAACGTTTGCCCGGGTCTCCCCGTTTGGATGCCCCTTTTTACGCACGCTTTTCTGTCAGCATGCGCGACCAACGGATTCCCAATGAACTGTTATTCGGCGTCGGAGAGCACCTCAATCTAAAACGGTTCTCGCACCCCTCATTGCAATTCCTACTGCGCTACAAAACCCATCAAGCCGCTCGGTGAAGTTGCGTGTGAGAATTCCCAAATTCCAAAGAACAACCAGGGCGATTTCCTGAATTTACGGCCACTTCCCGAGCAATGGACTGCACACTGTACGCACTTTCTCGAATTCGGTGTCATACCGCAGCAAGTTGCAAGCAATAAGAAAGTAGTCCGAAACCGATGCCGGATGAACCTTGGCGCTGCGATCCGAACTGGCCGTCACCACCCATTTTCCATTCGGAGAAAAACTCGCAGCGTTGATTCCGTTCGTATGTCCCTCAAGCGTCAACAGAATGTTTCCGTTCGATGCGTTCCAAATCTTTGCGGTGTTGTCGTAACTTGCTGTGACCAGATACTTTCCGTCTTTGGAATACGCCACGGAGCGAACCCCGTTTCCATGCCCCACCAGAGAAGCGACACTCGCCCCCGTGCGGGAGTCCCAAATGTGGGCTGTGTTGTCATCGCTGCTGGTCGCGACGTGTTTCCCATCGGGCGAAAACGTGGCATTCAAAAGCCGTTTGGTACTTCCTTGAATGGACAAAAGACAGGCTCCTGTCTGTGCGTCCCACACCTTTGCCAAGTGGTCCAAACTGGCTGTGACAACTCGCTTTCCATCGAGTGAAAACGCAGCCGATTGGACTCCCATGGTATGCCCTGTGAGTATAGCCGTTTGTTCTCCTGTTTCCGCATTCCAGATCCGGGCTGAATAGTCATCCGCCGCAGTGACTACACGCTTCCCATCTTGAGAAAACTCTGCGAACAGTACACCACCTGTGTGACCAATCAATGTCCTAATGAGCTCCCCCGTGCTGGCCTCCCAAATCCTGACAGTCTTGTCGAAGCTTGCTGTAACAATTTTTTTACCATCCCCAGAATAGGAAGCCCAACGCACAGCGTCCTTGTGCCCACGCAACGTGAGGCGCACCAACGCCGTCTTTGCATTCCACACACGCGCAGAGTGATCAGAACTCGCGGTCAAAATTTCCATTCCATCAGGAGAAAACATCGCGGAACGAACCGGATTCGTGTGCGCATCGAGTGAAACGAGCGCACGCCCTCGGTGTATATCCCAAATCCGAACCGTATTGTCGTAGCTTGCGGTGACGATCAACATGCCATCCGGAGAATAGGAAGCAGAACGAACCCCGCTCTTGTGACCCTCCAAAGAAGTGAGGAGTTTTCCTGTCTCTGCATCCCAAATCCGCGCTGTCTGATCCAAACTGGCCGTTAAAATGTTCTTTCCATCGGGAGAATACACAGCGGTCCGCAACTCGCTGGAATGGCCTTCCAATGTAAAAACACTTTTACCGGTCTCAGCACTGCAAAGCCGGGCCGTGTTGTCGTAACTCGCTGTCACGATGTACTTTCCATCGGGCGAGAACGCTGCCGACCGGATTGCATTGGCGTGACCCTCCAAGACCAAGAGAATGTTTCCGGTCTCTACATCCCAAATTCGCGCTGTCTGATCCATTCCAGCCGTCAGGATTTTCTTGCCATCGGACGAATACACTGCGGACAGGACTCCCAATGTGTGGGAAACGAGCTTCCGCAACTCATTCCCGGTCTCTGCATCCCAAATTCGCGCAGTCCTGTCAGCACTCGCGGTCAGAACATATTTTCCGTCTGGAGAATACGTCGCACTGCGCACCTCGTCGGTGTGACCGAGCAACGTTCGGATTTCTACTCCGGTGGCTGCATTCCAAATCCGCACAGTGTGATCTTGCGCCGCAGTGACAATGTGTTTTCCTGACGGAGAATACGCTGCCCAGCGAATACCAGCACTGTGTCCTCGAAGAATCCGAACCGTCTGTCCTGTACGAACATCCCAAATTCGCGCGGTCCGATCGATGCTGGCACTGACAACATATTCTCCTGAAGGCGAAAATTGTGCTGACCGTATTTCGTCGTTATGACCAGACAAAACCCGTGAATACACTCCTGCTCTCGTCGCTGTGAGCAATCCCTCAATCGCCGTTGGAGAAAGAGAACGTGCCCCCCATTTCTCATGCAAACTGCTCCCTACTACGGTCAACCCCGATACCAGAGCCTCGATTTGTCGGCCTGGTTGCTTGGCGATAACTGCTGCACGCAGACCCCTTTCAGCCAATGCACTGTCTTCTGCCAACTGACGTTGTTGTTCCGCGCGAAGATACTGAGAAGCAACCCCCATCAACGCCAGGAACAGAAAACCCAAAGCAGCGGACAACACGATGATGATTTGGCGTCGGGCACGCGCTTGGGCCTCTGCACGCTCAGCCCTGTTCTTTTCTTCGGCAGCTTGGCGGCGTTCTGCTTCCTCCTGTTGCGCCATCTCCAAGCCTGCAAGCAAGAATTCTCGCTCCTCATCTGTAATGTCACGTCTCCCCCGTGACCAATCCAATGACTGTTTTAGCGCCGCTCCGCGCAATAAAAAATCACTCTGTTTAGATGATGCAAGCCAGCGAAGGAGCGGTTCGTCGAGCATCCTTCTGGACTCCTTTGAACGAACCCAGTTCAGATCATACACCGTCGCAAAAATGCGATTCCGCACAGCGAGTTGAGATTTTCCATCGATATTCCTTCGTGCGACCAATCCAGCCAAATGCAATTCCATTTGGATCGGATCATCTCGCTCCGCCAAAATCGGAATCCCTTGTAGCAAGTTGCGATACACACTCAACAATGGACCCAACTGGGGGTGGTTGCGGAGCCGACTTTCTGCATACGTCAGATTCGGTTCTCGATTCCTCCCGTCACGCAGGAACACCGACTCCACAATTCGCTCAACGCGCTCCTCCTCCCGATCTCGACTTTGATCGTGTGTCAACGCTTCACAGATCCGCTGCGTCATGTATGGATGCCCATCCGTCCAATACAACACGGCAGCCAACAAGCGATCAGGATCTCCTCCTGCATCCAGAAGGCCTGGAAGGAAGCAAGCCGCCTCCTTTGGAAGGAAGTCCTCTAAAATGATTCCCTTTCCGATATTAAATGGTGTCCGCGTAGGATTCCGAATCAAGTCTCCAGGTGCCGCTACACCGACGAGACAGAACGTCAAGCGTTCTAGCTGCGGATCTTCCGCTCGGTCGTTATATACGGCGCGTATTGCAGCAAAGAAGTCATCACTCGAAAACGGAAGAGAAAGGACTGTATCAATCTCATCGATGAACAGGACGACCTTCCCAAGAATTTGGGACAACACCTCGCTTCGCAAAAACTGCGTGAACCGATGTGTAGGAGTGGTTGCTTCCAGCTTCTTCCAAAACTCCCACGGATCGCGAGCAAGGTTGAGTTGCATAGCCACTTCTTGGGTCAAGGCATAGAACCAGGAGTCGGGATTCAATTCCTGGCTCCCAATTTTCGTCAGGTCAATGCCCGCACAACGGATTCCCTTCGATTGAAGGAGTTTCGCTGTCCGCACCCTGAGACTGGATTTTCCGATCTGCCTTGGTGCAAGCACATAGCAGAATTCTCCTTGTGAAAGAGCCTCCGGAAGTTCCATATCTGCTGGCCGTTCGACGTAGAACGAGCCCTCTTTCAACGTCCCCCCTGGTTGAAAACGGAGCGCCATAGGTTCCCCCATTCACCGTGCAAACAACAGATACAAACCCAAAATCAGCCCCAACCCTCCCGAAATCAGAGCGACGACGAAAACAAAGGGGGATGACGCAAACAAAGTCTTGCGACGTGGAGCCAATTCATAGCTTGCACTGGGCGATGAAGCATACTCCTGTTCCAACTGTCGCAAGGTATCCGAGACCGCATTCATCGAGGGACGTGAACTTGCAGTCTTTATCAGCATATCATGCACAAGTCGGGTCAACGTTTTCGGAAGAGATGGCTCTGCCTCCTCAAGCGGACGCGGCTTATCCCGAATGTGCATCGCCATTAAATCCCCAGGCTCAATCGCCATAAATGGGGGCTTCCCATGAACGAACTCATAGAGCATCACTCCCAGCGAATACACATCTGTCTTTGCATCCACATTCTCTGCCCCCCGACACTGCTCAGGAGACATATATATGGGAGTACCCATGAGCGTCCCCTTTTCTGTCGTGATCGAATCGTCAAACGCTCCTTTGCTCACTTTCGCCAGCCCAAAATCCAACAACTTCACCCGCCTCCCACCAACCACAGCCGAATCCCGAACTAACATCACATTGTCTGGCTTGAGGTCTCTGTGGACGATTCCCTTTTCGTGGGTGGCGGATAGGGCGGAGGCGATTTGGTGCGCTAGGCGGAGGGCTTCTGGAAGGGGGAGTTTACCGACTTTTTCAAGGCGGTCGGCCATGGATTCCCCTTCCAGAAACTCCATGATGAAGTAGGTGGAACCATCCTTCAACTGTCCCATTTCATAGATGTTGATGATGCTGGGGTGCTGGATGATATTCACGCACCGTGCTTCATTGAGAAAGCGCTGCGAGAGTTCTGGATCACGAGAGAAGTGGGCATGCAAAAGTTTCAGCGCCGCACGCTTTTTGAGGGGCTCGCTGAAAACTTCGTAGACGATTCCCATTCCACCCCGACCGATTTCACGCCGCACATGGTAATTTCCGATAACTTTTCCTACTTCGACTTTCTCGACGGACAATTGACTTGGTTTCAAGTCCAAATCGGTATCCACAAGCGCAGTTGGATCGACGTTTCCGGTGGTCTTTCCTTGTCCGATTCGGCGTCCACTCGGTGTCTTGGCAGCGAGCTTTTGGTACAGTTCATACCTGGGAAAATGGTGGTTCTCTGCATCACGGACAAGGATTCCGGCACGCATAAGGGGGAGTTCTGCATCACGCAAGTCCGTCGCAGGATCAACCAGCACTCGCTGCAAGGCTTCAAATCGTTCAGGAAAAGCACGCAGTCGCTCCGTAACCCGATTGAGGAACCTGTCAAACACACCAAAAGCGGGATGTCCTGGATCGAAAAGCTCTCGCGGGGAAACATTCTGTTTGACTGCGTTGAACAGAGCGAGACGGACGAGATAAGGATGCCCCCCAACCCAGTTCCGTAAGACTCCTCGCTCCTCCTTGCCCCATGACAAGTGGTACAGGTCGCACAATTTTTGAACCTGCGTATCGTTCATGTCCCTGAGTTCGACTGCATCGGTCAAATTGAAGGGAGATTGATGTCTGTTGCTGACAAGAAGTGCTGGCGTCGTCGAAATGGATAGAAGAAGTCTGAGGCAGGACCAGGACTCCTCGGCCTCTGCCCAACCACGAAGGATACCGAAAAACGTATTCTGAAATGGACTCCCAAGCACAGCATCGGCCCGGTCTATGGCCAAAAAAAGTCTTCCACTTTGCTCTGTCACTTTGGGCAAAATCCGGCGGCGCATAAAGCGATCCAAATTGGCTGTGGGACTCGACGTGGTCCATTCCTGTTGCACCGTCTCCGTTGTCTCTCCCAAAGCCAAGCCAATGTGCAAAGCCAATTCGCGGAGGAAGGGTTCCAAACCCTGCTGTTGCTGCCAACCACTTTTGTCGAACAGATCCAAGTTGATCGCCACAACCTGGCTCTTTGCATCGTGCTTCTGCGTGTTTGACAAAAGATGCCGAAGGAGCCACGTTTTCCCAAACAATTCGGGGGCCCACAAAACAACCGGCTGCCCCGGAAAATCGAGATATCCAAGTGCCTTCTGTTCTTCGTCTTCTCTGCTCACATACCACGCCGGATCATAGGCAGCGTGAGGAGGTTGAAGCGTGCGTTTCTTGCTCTCTGCTTCGTGAGGGATCAGGGCTTCTACAAAGCGTATCGGACAAACATACAGCGTGTGTTTTCCCGAGTCTGCATCCACACGACTCTTGAGGTGTCCAATAACCAACCCATTTTGCAAAACGGGACAGCCAGGCAGAGCTCCGTTTGTGTTTTCCAGGGACAGTTTTAGGACGATCGCAGGTCCGCGTTGGGGGTCCTCTCCCCAAGGCGTCGATATTTCCGATTCAAATAGAACAGATGGCTCAGTTTGTCCGCCCCCATAACCATAGGCATGACACATGGACCCTGCTTCGCATGCACGCGTCATGGGGGAAAGGGGTTCCCCTGGAATGTTTGGGGAAATTGCAAGGATTGCACAATCTGCCTCGGCGTCACTTCTCAAGAAAGTGCCTTCGTACACTCCACTTGGGAATCGAAGCTGCACGATCGCCCCCTCACGAAGGCCCCGAACCACCAGTTCGCTCGTAGCGGCAAACTGCTTGGCAAAGCGATAGGCTGTACCTTGAACTCTGCCGAGTGGACCCACCGATGTTTCCACAAATGCGCAGCACTCTGGTTCCGGCTTGTGTACCGGTACGGGGATACGTTCACTGCTTGAGTCCATGGAGGCGGTCATTTTCCCACAATTCTCACCTTCAGGAAAAGACCTATTTCTTCAGACGAGAAAACATCCCTGTTTCGCCGCCTTGAACTGATATCGCGACCGCAAAAGAACCTGCGGCGCGACCCATGTCCAGGTTCTGGAAGAAATTAGAAGTGGATGCCGACGTTGGCGAAAATGACTCTGTTGGGTTGGGCGTAGGGGACCAACACAGAGCCCGGACGATAGACTTGGGAACCGACCACATTCTGCATCCCAAACGCCAACATGATCTTTGACAACACAGCATTCACACGCGGGGAACGGGTCATGGAGGGCTTCCCTTCAAAACGAACATGCAAATCCCACGTCACTGCTTCCGTCGGATAGTCACTCCCAGCTCGCGAAGTGTACAACTGCCCGTCTGTTCCTTGAATGTCTTGGAACTGTTGTTCTCTGTAGAAATAGGGGGACACCTGACTTACGTAAAAGAGACCGGTTTGCAAGGACAAAAAGGGCCACGGGGAAACATCCGCATTGAGTGTCGCCATGTACGTTGGGAATTTGGTCGGCCCAGTGAATTGTTTGTCGAAAACGAGACCTGGCGAGGAGTTTTCCATCGGGATTGCATGTCCAAAACTGGCAGAAAAACGCAGCCGTTCTTTCCAAAGAGCGACACGCGCAGTGGCTTCTACTCCCAACACATCCAAGTTTCCTTGGTTCGCAAAACGGTACTTCCCTGTCCTTGCGTTGCGCGCCAAATCGAAAGCAATGAAGTCCTTGACTTGGTTGTAATAAAAGTCTGCTTCGATTCGGACAGACGATTTCGCGAACCCCAGGAGTGCTTCAAACGTGTTGGTGGACTGAGGACGAATATCGGGATTCCCTACGTAGTCTGAAAGAGAATTTCCGATCTGGTAGAGCAGCGCAGGATACACAAACGCCGACGAAAACTGCGCCTTTGCGTAGAACCCCCAAGCAATGGGGGCCACCAGGGCAACGCGAGGACTCACACGCGGTCCGAAAATGGGGTGAAAATCGATCCGACCTGCGGCTATCAAACCGATCTTGTGTGGAAGGTACGCTGAAAGCTGAAGGAAAGCCCCCAGACGATACTCATCGGCATCTCCATACAAGTTGGGAAACTTGGTGCGCGTCAGATTTCCGAGTGAATCCACATTGAGGGACGAACGAAGCATCATCTGCTCTGTACAGTACAAGTCCGGCGCATTCAGATCGACATAGGGGCTTGGGGCATAGACATTTTGGCTGTCTACGTAACAGCGCGACATTGAGTAGCTGTGGGCGTTGTTGTATTGGAGATCGAAGCCAGAGTAGATCGTGGTCTCTTGAAAAATGCGATGGAACGGAAGTCTGACCGCATACTCAACCGACGGACGGATTCGCAGGTCCTTTCCAGACCACCGGAGGATCACGGGACTGTTCTGTGCTGAAGCCTCGTCATAGAATTCGCGGCTGATTCCCTGTGACATAAAGGAGCGCAGAAAGTAGAACCCCGTAAGGCGAAACGTCAGTTCTCCCCATTTGTCCGTGTTTCCGACGCGACCCTCGACATCAAAGAACAATCGATTCGTTTCGTAGCTTGGGGGTTGTTGCTCTGCGTCACGATCGACAAGAGCTTGTGTGTAGGCACGCTGAGGCACAAACGCTGTGCGGTGATACCCCATGCGAACAGAGAAGCGGTCGCCCCTTGTGTAGCGGAAAAACAGGTCCACACCGGGCCCATACCGATTGATGGTGAGGGGCATTGTCGCACGTGGCCGAGTCAGATTTTCTCCAGCTTGCAATCCGTCGGCAATGTTCTGCCCCATCGCCGGAATCAGGATGTCCTGATCCCCTGAAACATCAAAGTGAGTCCCCCCGCTTCGCAAAAAGGTGCCGCTCAGGTAGAGATTCCCATGATCTCCCGCTTGGAATCTCTGATCTATGTGAATGCGCGTGGACATGTCCGAACCGATGCGGAAAAAGGCGCGCGTGCGGTGCCCCTGACTTCCGTCTTTGGTGATGATGTTGATGGCACTCATGAGTGCGCTCGCGCCAAAGATAACGGATGCGGGCCCCCGAACCACCTCGACACGCTCTGCATCATCCAAATTGAACAAGTCAGGAGATGAACTGGAAAACAGAAAATCGTTGGCAGCAACACCGTCGATGAGAACAACAAAGTGACTGGCACTGGAGGCATGGATTCCGCGAATCGCGAAGTTCCGCTCGAATTGACCCGCGACTTCGTAAAACCCAGGCACGTATTTCAACAGATCGCTCAAGGTATGAGCCCCAATCCGATCAAGATCCTCCCGTTGAAACACGGTCATGATGGATGGCGATTCGGTTGCAGAACGCGCGAACTTGGTGGCCGTAACCGTCACTTCCTCCACCTGCTTTTCGACCGCAAACAAATCAAGCTCACTCAAAGGATCTTTGGAAGGCGTTGCGGAACCAGAACCCAGGGGTTCCTGTGCGGAAGAGCTCGCTTTGTTTTCCTCTTTCATGGGTGCTGGCGGCGGTTCATATTCCGGGTCCTGTTGGGAATCGGAAGTCATCTTCCCAACAGGCTCCTCTTTCGACGGTGGCATACCCTCTTTTTGGGGCGCTGCGGCTGGTTTTGTCTCCTGCGCAAAGGAGACGGATACAAGTTCTGTGGGAATCCACAGGAACGACGCGCAACCACAAAAAAGGAGGACCGGAAAACGCATCTACCACCCCAACCATTCGGGACGAAGACGAATCTGAATTTCGTCCTGATATTTGAGTTTCCCAGCGGAATTGATCGAATAGATCCGACTGGACGACGTAGGACGATGATCCTCAGGTGTAAAGGTCACGGGGGCCGCCAACCCTCCGGTCTGAATCCCCCGAAATGTCTCGAGCATGTTGCGGAGGTTTTCGCGGGTGATGGGCTGACCCTCTTCGACCAAGCGTTCGACGGCAATGGCCCAAATCAACGCCGTAACGTACCCCTGGACATACCGCAGGTTGGCATGCAGACCCGCAGGCGCCCCCTGTTCAAAACGAAACACATCGTGGCATGCGACTACATTTTCCATTTCGGAGTATCGCGTATCCCCATACGCCGAGAAGGGAACGAGGCCAAACAGGCGATCTATGCAGGCAGATCCACACTTCCCAAATACGGTTTCGTCAAACCCCCAAGTGTTCACAATCATGCGAACATTGGGAGACTTGGCAGCGACGGTTTTGGCAATGGACACTGTGCTTGCTGTGAGATTTCCTATCCATGCCCAATCAATGTCTGGATTCCGATCCAAATAGGCAGACAGCTTGGTTGCAATGATCTCTTCGGAGTCCGCAAGTTCTGGAAATTCGCCAGGTTGAAGATCGGGGGCCACAGCAATCCCCAATTCTGACAAGTAACTTTTGCCCGCAGGAATAGGTCCCGTGCAATAGGCATTGGCACCACAGTGAAGGAACGCAACACGCCGGCCCCCTCGCTTTTTCACAAACTCCATCGCGATCCGAATCGCTGTGGAATAGTCCGTTCCCACAAAGAAGTTGTATGGTGCCCCCACATTCTTTACAGGAATGGTACTCCCATCCGGCATTCGATAGGTCGTATCCAGAGGACGGGGTGCGGCAAGAGAGCCCAGATAAGATTGGGAAAGATACGGAATTTGGTCCCGAGTCACAAATGGACTCAACCTGACGGAATCGGGCGTTCCCAAACCAAAAATCGTGACGACATCAGGAAAACTGGCATCGGTCTTCCATAGGTTGTATGTGGACTCTGCGCGATCCGCTTGGTAGCCAAAGTCCACGGTCTCCACATTCACATGGTAGCCCCGGATGCCCCCTTGCCGGTTTTGGTAGGCAAAGAAATCTACGATTCCTGCTGTGCTTGGAACAGACACATCCTTGGTTGGCCCTGTTGCATCGGTCAGGTGTCTCACCGATAGTGTGCCGCGATAAGCGACGGGCCCAGAGCCCGTATCCCCACACCCCATGTCGGCGAACATCATCAAAACCCCGAAGGCCAGGGTCGCTATGTTTCCCCCGTTGCCAGAGTGCATTTGCCTCATCAGAATTGCTCCCCCAAAGGCGACACCACGCGACACCACAACGCTATCACAACCAAGGTGCGCACAGAAACACGAAACTGAAACACGAAACTGAAACACGATTTTTGAACAGGCGCAGTCTGGAACAAGATTTTTGGGGTTTCGGACTTCAACTTTTGCGCACTTCTTGCGATCATGAAACCTTGAAGGAGTCGCCAATGTCGGACGTGCTAGAGCAGTCGTTGCGCGCGGATCATGAAGAGGCCCCGCAACCCAGTGGTACATGGGCAACTGCACTTGAAAAAATTCGTTTGCCAAAACCACGTATCCCTACCGTGGTGCCCCCCTTTGAGGCGCTCGGGGTGCTTTCGGAGCGACAGCGTATTCGTCTTCGGGAGGAAGCACTGCGCGTAAACGAGCGATATCTGCGAGAGTTTATTGAAGGTTCCTCCTTTTGCCCTTATGCGAAACAGGGGCGTCGGTCAGGACAGACCAGTCGGTATGTGTTTCTCTTTGAGGAACCGGATGTGAAACCGCTCGTGGATCTGATGAAGCGGATTTCAGAAGACCCAAAACAAGTGGTCGCACAAGTGATTCTCCCGCTGGTCGATGTGGACCCCGAAGCGTGGAGAAAATTCTGTATGGATGTAACAGCACTAGGACACCACGAGTTGGGAAAACCTGTGCTCGCATGCGCTCCGTTGCATCCCTCCCTTCCGTATTCCGACGAGAGTATGTACTCGTTGGTACCGCTGTTTCGGAGAGCCCCTGATCCAACGATTCAGTGGGTCCGACTGGATGGTCTGGATGCACTGTACGCAGGTCGCGGATCTGACAACGAATTTGTGCATATCGACAACTTGGGTTTGTTCTTTCAAAAAAGTTCGCCTCCCCGACCTCCCTTGTATGATGTGGTTTGCAAAACGAACGCAGCGATGGCTCGGCGGATGACGATTGAGCGGGTTGTCAAGACGCTGGATGAACTGGCGGCAGATGGTCGTCGTTCTTATGCGCGAATCCTTCTGGATGAAGCGACTACCGAAACAGAGACACAGGAGTGAGTTTGGGACATGGAAATGACTGATACTACGCTGGTCTTGGTTGCAAGATGGAGTGAGCTAAAAGACCGGATTCCGCATCACGTTCGCGTCGCGGACGTAGACCTGATCCTGCTGAAAATTGATGATGGTTTGAGTGTCCTACATGGTCGTTGTCCGCACCGAGCAGGAAGACTCTCGAAAGGCCGCGTTGAAGGAGATTTTCTTGTCTGTCCGTACCACGGTTGGGATTTTCACGTCGAAACAGGCAAGAGTGCGTGTGTGGAAGGGGAATCGATCAAGCGGTTCTCCTTTGCTCGAAAGGAAGATGACATTTTTGTCAGCGAACAGGAGATCCAGTTGTGGCGGAGCAGGACGCCGCTCGGTTTTGAAAACGAGGACCTGATGGACGAAGAGGAATCTGTTTAGGGGGGATTTTTGGGGGACTCTGTTCGCTGGGCAGAATGATCGGTTGCAAAGAGAAGGCCGCCTGGGCGGCACAACAGAAAGGCACCTGTTGCGGAAAAAACAGCGACGAGGATGCCCGATTCGCCCAGCCAGAGGTTCTTGGGAACCGTGAATGCATCGAACGCGAGTTGGATGACGCTGTTCCATGTCGCGTGAAACAGAACCGCAGGCCAAATGCTGCCGCTCCACAGCCGCAAACGTGCTGTAACAAAGCCTGCCGCGATGCATGACACGGTGAACAGGGGCAGCAACACGGTCAGGGAACCCTGTTGTCCGTATACTCCAGCCCAGATCAACGGGTAATGCCATACCGCCCAAATCAAGCTGGTCAACAAGATGGGCATTGGAATCCTGGCTTCACAGAATCGAGGAAGCAGGTATCCGCGCCAGCCCAGTTCCTCTCCGAGTGCCATGATTCCACCGTCGATGAGCGCCAAGGTCATGGCCAACAGGAGTCGCTGGGCGAATGCCACGGGAGTACCCGAAAAGTGTCCGGCACCAAGAAGCCAACCGCTTCCATAGGCACACACACCGGCTCCGAGTGGAAATATCCACGCAAGAAGAAGCGCTTTGGCACCTCGACCGCCACCAAGTCGAAAGGACACATCCGCAAGTCCCTCCCACCGAATAAGTCTGGTCAAAAGCGCGGCCAGCCCTGGAGACCACATGAGCAACACGGTCAGGCCAGGAGTCATGTGTTTGTTTTTCAGAATCAACCAGTCGATAGGCACCGAAAAGCAAACGAGCAACAAGAGAAAGACGAGGGTGCCAAAGGAGGCCTGGCGGGCAGTTCTCATGATTTCGATTCTGCCTCATAAACCCAGGTAATTTGCGCAAGAACCAGCAGGTGCCTGCCTTCGCGAAAGCAGACTCTCCAGCGAAGACTCAAACCATGGGGAAAAGACCGCAAAAACGGCGGTTTTTGGCGAACTCTGAAGGAAAAAAGAGAGAAGGAGGAAAAAGCGGCTGGGAAGTTACGCGCCGTCAGGACGACGGCACGCGCAGACTACTGATGGGTGACGAGGAACTGCGTGCGACGGTTCTTGTCGTAGCAGGCCGCAGTCTTCTCGGTGCACAGCGGCTTGGTCGGGCCAAAGCCTTCGGACTTCAACCGCTCCGCCGGCACGCCGTGTTCCACCAGATACTTGAGAACGGCACCTGCTCGGTTGTTCGACAGGGTCATGTTCCACTGAAGCTTGCCGCGCTCGTCGGTGTGACCCTGGATGTCCACGGTCATGGTCTGGCGCGACTTCAGCACGGAGACAACCTCATCGAGCAGCGGGAAGGACGCAGGCTTGATATCCCACTTGTTGGTCGCAAACAGGATCTGCTGAAGCAGCTTGATCTCGCCTTCCTCAACTTTGATGTACTTGCGAGGCGGCGGGCAGCCATTCGTCTCTTTCGGACCGGGCTCGTACGGACACTTGTCATCCTTGTCGGGAATGCCGTCTTTGTCTGTATCCATGAGCGGACACCCATTGTTCTCGAGCGGGCCAGCCTGATCCGGGCAGCTATCCAACCGATCGATCAGACCATCGCCATCTCGATCTTTGTCTGGGCAACCATTGTTCTCTTTCGGGCCGGGCTCGTTCGGGCACTGATCCAACCGATCGACAATGCCGTCTTTGTCCGTATCCACGTCAGGACAACCCTGGTTTTCTGGAGGACCGTATTCCGTCGGGCAGCGGTCGTACTTGCCGATCAAACCATCGCGATCGGGATCGAGATCGACAACCTTGGGCTTGACCTGCTCTTTCGCTTTTGACATCGGGAGATAGCCGACGCTGGCAAACAAACGGACTTGCGGCGAACCAGCCACAGGAGTCAGACCGGGACCGCCGCCGACATTGACGGTAATTCCGGTTTTATGCGTCCAGCGCGCACCGGCATAAACCTCGAGCGGCGAATACACATCCTGAGCATTCAGGAAGCTGGTTGCACCAATCACTTCCGCAGCGATGCCGAAGTTCATGGGAAGAGGCAGGTATGCACCCAAACCGTATCGAGCACCGGCATACGAAACCTTGACGTTGCGTGCCTGCTGCTCTGCGGTGCGCAGGAAGATTCCGGCGTTCAAAGCGACGATGAAACCGCCTGTTGTTTTGTAGTCAAACGCCGCGCGGGGTTCAAAACCGAAAGCGTCGTCGCCCCGAAACTGCGTCCCATCACCGGTGGGAAAACCAATCTGCGGAACAAACGCGAGGCCGAAGCCACCGTTCGTGTTGTCCAGAATGCGCAGTTTACCTACCACCCGCAAATCCCCCACGCCCGCCGCTGAGGGCTCCTGCGGAACGTCTCGCTTGGGGGTCTTGGGATCAAAACCCTGGTAGACTACGATCGGGAGATCCAGGCCCACAGACAGCCAGTTGGTCAAACCGATGCCTCCCGTCAGGTGAAGCGTCACCATGTTCGGAACGGTATCGGCAATCGTTTGGGGTCCTGTGGGATTCGTGTCGTTGAGCAAACGAAGCGGACGATAGGCCCATTCAAAGACAGCGTTGACCATGGGAACCCACCGTCCGGGCGTCCGAGAACCTTCGACGGTGAAGATGTTCTCGGGACCGATGGCAGGGCGATAAGTCTGAGCGTTTATCGAGAATTGCGTTGCAGTTTGCGCTTGGGCACTACTTCCCCACGCGAAAAAAAAAACAGGAAGGAGGAGAGCAGCAGAAGCCCGTAGACTGCGCCGCCTGCTCAGGTTGCGAAGTCGACTTCGCAAACCCAGACCGAGCAGACCCAGCAACGCGGCTGCCCCCCACCACAAACCTCGGCTGCCCCCACCACCATTCACGGAACCAGCACTACAACCGGCTTGGCCACCCACGTAGCGGTCAGTAATCCGGGACCGGCATTCATTGATGCTGGTGTCGCAATACTGATTGGCGGCGCATTCACCGTCGGTGTTGCATTTGGTCCGAGGTGTACGGCAGAGCCCATCTACGCACACTTGGCCCGCAGGACACATCGACGTATCCGCGCAAGGCTGCGGAGGAGTGATGCAGATCCCCTGTTCTGGGTCGCAGATCTTGCCAGGAGGGCAATCCTCGTTCCTGCTGCACGGCGTCGGGTCCGTACACTTGCCACTCGGAATGTCGCAGGTCCGGCCCGGAGGGCACTGGTCATCCGCAACACACTCCACACACTTCCCGGCGGAGCACAACCGAGCGTTGGCAGGGCAAGCCACGCAGGAACTTCCGCAATGATCGGGCACATCACACGGTTGGCACAGGCCATCCCCACAATACTGGCCTGACTCGCAGTTTTGCCCAGGAGCACCACACTCCTGACACGATTTGTTCTCGCCAATGATCGAACTATACAGCTCGGTCTTGTCCACCAACTTGAACATGTCACCACGAGCAGGGTCGGTCAGGGGAATCTTGCATCCCATGATCTTGCCGTTTGCATCGCGGCCACATTCTCTCACTTCGACATCGGTCCGAGCCCACTCTGCGTAGCCGTTCGCGCCATTTTGGAAGTACACGATTTCAACCGGATACAGACCAGCGGCGGTGAATTTGATGGGATAGATGATGCGCGAGGTCTGATCGTCGTCATTTGCGATCGGATCGAGCAGTTTTTTGCTCGATCCAACCTTGACTTGGCACACGTCATCGCAGTTCAAACCAAACGCGATGTTCTTGCCCGCCAATGTCTTAGGAACATTGAAGTAGCCGCGCACCCTCATACCAATGCGGAAACCGTCTCCATCTGGAAGCGTCGAGTACGACATCAACTCGTCAGGCCATTTTGCGCCCGTGAAGTCGCCCAAACTGTTGGCGTCCATGTTTTTCAGGTTGATGCCAGCAAAAATCCGGGACGGCGGAGGCGGGTTTTGATCGATGTTCGGGTCGGATTTGTTGTCCAGAACCTTGATCGCATCCTCCGGCGTGTTGAAACTGCCAGCAAGCAAGTGGACTGTCGTTGCACAAATACCAGTGCCGGGGTCGGTTCGGGGCTGAGCCACAGAATCCGACGGGCCGATGACGACCTGTGCGCGCGCAGGCTGGGAAATTCCAGCGAGGCACAAAGCGGAAAGAGCGAATAAGGAGCGTTTGAGCATCTGCCTACCTCGATAGCTTTGGGGGGTGTCGGTTAGACCATCGGAGCCATTGTCCAGTATGCCCGACCGGGACCCCACATGAGTTCTTTTGTGGACCGAATGTACTGCCATCCGCAAACCATCCATGAAACAAACGTCGCAGTCTCTTGCACTCTATCCGCTCGATGGCTGCTGTCAACCGTTTGGTCACGATGTGTTATCACCCGCAAAGGGGCCGATTGTCGCTGCAAACATCGCCCAGCGCCGAAAAGCTGGAGAGACACGTCGCCGGCATTCGAGCCGTCCACCGCGACAAACGTGCTAAGCACGTCGCTCTTTCGCTTTTTCGGCTTCGCTGCGCAGGATGATCTCCGCAAGTTCTGGCACGACCTCCCAGGCGATTTGCGAAATGGCCTCGGCACTGAGCCGTGCGACGGCCTCATATTCGGCACCTCGCGAGGCAATCTTCTCAAGCGCTGCAAGGACAGGTGCCGGAACCGCCGCTCGCGGAATCAACGACGGACGAGGCATCTGCGGAACTTGGTTTGGTATCCCGACGGATTGGCCACCCGACGGGGCGGCTCGTGTGGGCTCCGGCATACGGGCTCCTTCATTTGAACCGGCCTCTGATCGAGCCGGCGCTACAGACGGATTGGGTGGGGCTGCAACGGCAGCAATGGATGCAGATTCTTTGGGTTTGGCCACCGGCGATGGGGGTCGAAGCCCCGGACTTCCCAATGGCTGCGCTTGGGCGGCCGGAGGAGCAATCGCGGCGGGCGGTTGAATTGCGGCAGGCGGCGCAATGGCCTGAGGCGAAGCGGCAGGCTTTGCCGGGGCCACCGCAGCGGCTGGGGCCGAAGTCGCGGCGACGGGCCCACCCTTCACAAGCGCATTCACCCGATCGATCACGGATTGCGTGTCGAATGGCTTGACCAAACTGGCCGTGACACCGGCCCGCTGGCCACGTGCCTCGTCGTATGGATTGAAATTGCTGGTCAAGAGCAAAATCGGAACATCCTTGCCGTTTGACTCGGCGCGCACCGCTGTCGCGAGGTCGTACCCATTCTTTCCCGTCAATCCGGCGTCCACCAAAACGACATCTGGTCGCGCCTCTTTCAGACGAGACATCGCCTCATCCGCACTGGAAACCACGGTGACCTGGTAGTCCTCTTTCGCAAAGGCGATCTGGACAACCTTCTGCATGGTTACGCTGTCTTCGACGAGCAGGATTTGCTTGGGCATCTTACGTTCTTTCTCCCTGGCGTTCTTTCTCGCTGGGTGCCACGGCTCCTCGCCTGCCGAGCCACACTCACTGTTTCAGACGGTGGACCGAACACTGTGGCGGATACCAATACGCAGCACGCTGTCGCAATTGTAAGTAGTCAGCCACGATTTGAGAACCGGGTAATTTTGCTTTGTCATGTGCGCTCAAACCTGTGCGTGTACACAAGCCAAAACCTGTCATCTGCCGATAGCGACCGACTTTCGGCTGACTTTCGGCTGACCGGGCGCAGAACCTCCGAGATCGCCAACCAAAGGCTAACAGCCGCCCTTTTTCGTCTCATGTCCCAGGAAACGGATAGGGCACCGGACTTGTTCAAACTCGCGAATGGCATCCACCGCCCTCGCCTCGTGGTCCAAGTAGACAGAGATGATCTGATGTAGCCGAGGGTGCGCAAACCAATGTGCACTGTAGGTGTACGTCGGTCGAAAGCCACGCAGAAGCTTCTGGTCGCCTCCATGACCGGGTTCAAACACCGAGATCCCATCGGAAATGCACTGTTCAATCGGGTGATAAAAGCAAGTTTCAAAGTGCAAAAAAGGCATCGCCACACGACTTCCCCAATACCGACCGAACCGACGAGTATCTCCGCGCAAATTCCATGCTCCGGCCAGAACCTCTCCGTCTCGGTTTTTGGCCAAAACCAACTCGACCCGGTTCCCCAGTGTTTGTGCACAGAGATGGAAAAATGCTCGGTTGAGATACGGTTTTTCCCCCGTATGACGTTTCGACGTGTCCTCGTACAGGTCGAACACGAAATCCAATTCCGAACCGAAAAAACCGCGCGGTCGGCCCTGTTCCGCAACTGGCGCCGTTTCGTCTTTGCACAAACCAACGTGGGTCGTTACAATAATGCCAGCGTCGGCGAGTTCGCGACGTTCGCGGCGGATCGTATTGCGACGGTGACTGCGCAAGTCCGTTAAGAAGTCCTCGAACGAGCGGTAGTTCTGGTTGTGAAAGTGATATTGGGTTTGCCGTCGCGGCAAAAATTCTTCCAAGATGCACGAAGCCACCTGATCGCTGACCTCGGCCCTGCCCGGTTTCTCAACGGATTCGTTTTGTGAAACATCCCGCTCGCATCCACGAACAAACAGCGCGTGAACCGAAGACAGGTTCAGTCTTTTGCATAGCTGTTTCGAGGCTTGCAAAAGCGAAGCACGCAGCGCGGCCCTTTCTTCCTCCGGCAGCGATGGGAGCACGAGCAGCCGCCCTCCGGTCACTGGATTCCATGGCGCAGCCAACACCAAACGGGGGTAGTAATCCACTCCCACCTGCGCAGAAAACGTCGGCCACTCGCCGTCCCAAACCCATTCTCCGTCGCTGTGAAATTTGATGTAGGCCGGCGCTGCGGCCACAAGAGGGCCCGTTTTCTCTCGGGGATGTGGGAGCTTGAAAATCAGAATGTGAAATGGCAGCCAGCCCGTGTCCTCTCCAACGCAACCGGTTGCTTCCAACCCATGCAGATATTCCCAAGACAAAAGCGGCGCGTCGTCAGGTTCCAGCAAGGCATTCCATTCCGTCGGAGAAATACCCGCTAGCAGCGGTGCACAGGCGACGCGATAACAACCAGACACGTTCATGAAGCAACCAGAGGGCAACCCAAAGACGAGGCCGGCTGCCGTGTCACAAATCGTCGCAGGGCGTCCCGAGACGCTCGCCGCTGTAGACGCCAAAGTCGTTGTAAATGCTCGCGATCATGGTGTTGATATCGAGCGGCACCTTCGTCAGAACGGTGTCCTTTTTTCCCTGAATCCACCGCAAATCCTGCGGCTCTTTGTTGAGCAAAAGACGCAACGTGCCGGTTTTGGTCGAAAACAACTCACCGGCTGGATCGCTCACTAGGTTGAGCATTTTCTGCTGTTTGAGATTGCCTTTTTGTCCGACGAAAACGCGGTACCGTTCCCGATCCTCTGGGTGAAAACCCCGGTCCACCAAGTAGTACGTTCCGCGCGTGTCTCGAGCCAACGCATGCGGTCGAAACTTTCGAGGACTTCTTTGGAACTTCGCAGCATCGAGCAGGGCTTTCGCCTCGACGGATTTCACCAGCGAAAGCGGTGTCACGCGCTTGCCACACTCGACGCGATACGCAGCTCCATCAAAACCGACGTAACCTGAACCTTCTCCTCGATTTCCCTCTGTCAAACGTGGCTCGGCGAAAGCGTGTTCCCATTTGTCGCCGTTCCGACTTCCACCGACGAGAGGAACCTGGAAAAAGATCTTCCCATCGCCATAAAACAACACCCGATCGCTTTCTGCCGGGGAAGTCAACGCGAGAAAATGGCCCTTTCCGTCGGACAACACCGCAAGTTTGTCTCGATAGGCCGCGACATCGACGCCAGCCGCCGCTGCTGCCGATGGAACCTCCGCCGCAGCCTGGCTCAAACCGGCAAGCTGCGCGGCCAAGATCGCCACTCCGATTCGATTACAGCTCATCGCACGGCGTCCCCTGTTTTTGCCCGGTGTAGACACCCAGGTCGTTGTAAATCACCGCCCAATTTTGCGAAACGGGGACGAGCGTCAACTTTCGGGGCTTTTCACTCTCGATCCAAACCGATTCCCGTTGATCCAAAATCAAACGCAGACTGCCCGTTTTCGTCGAAAACACATCGCCTTCACTGTCGCTCACCACATTGGTCATCTGCTGCAACTTCAGATTGCCGCGTGGTCCCACAAACAAACGGAATTTCTTGGACATCATCGGCGCAAAACCGTGATCGACGAAGTAATACGTTCCACGGTCGTCTCGAGCGAGCGCATACGGAACATATTGCCGGGGATTTTCGACGAACTTGGCTTGGTCGAGCAGGGCTTTGTTCTCCTTTTCAGAGAGAATCTGCATCGTGGTTTTTCGTTCGCCGCAGAAGACCTCGCACGTGTTCTTTTCCTTGTCGTACGCCACCTCGGAATACACCCGCATATCCAGGCCTCGAAAGTTCGGATTCCGAGTCGGCGCTGTGTACCGAGGCTCAAAAAAATGCCCGCCAGACAGCATGCCACCCTCGGGAGGTGGGACCCGATACCACACCTTGCCGTTGCCATAAAAGAGCGAATAGCTGAGGCGTTCATCAGGTGCCAGCGCAACGAAATGCGATTTTCCGTCACCACAAACAACCGTCTTGGCGCGATCGGCAACAGGAATTTCTGCCGGAGGAGACGCTTTCCCCTGCGAGACCAAAGAGAGTGGAAAAAGGAAAACCAAAGGAAGGAAACCGCGTGAAAAAGTGACTCGGCGCATCATCGTCAAAAATGGTAGCCGATCCGAAAATCGGTGGAAGCACCCACGACCGCCGGTCTGCGAAAGCGGAGTTGTTGAGCATTTTCTCGACGTAAAGTACCGTTGTTGAGCATGTCAAGAAACCCCAACCAAGAGACGCTTCCTGAACCGGGTCTCGCCAGTTCTACCCCGCCCGACAGCATGTTAGGCAAGGTTCTCAAAACGCAATACAGCGTGGACGCTCAACTTGGGCAGGGTGCGATGGGGGTCGTCTATCGAGGCACGCAACTGAGCCTCGGGAAAACCGTCGCGATCAAAATGATCCGCGCCGATATTTTGGTCACCAAAGAATCCCACGACCGGTTTGTGCGCGAAGCCCAAGTCCTCAGCAAGTTGCTGCATCCGGGAATCGCCCAAGTTCTGGATTTTGGCATCGCGGATGGCGTGCCTTTTCTGGTGATGGAATTTGTGGACGGCAAGGAACTCACCGACGTGATGAAGCTCGAAGGGCCGATGGCCCCGTCGCGAGCCATTTTGATCATTCGACAACTTGCCGCAGCCCTCGAGGAAGCCCACCGCAACGGCGTAGTCCACCGCGACATCAAGCCGCACAACATCCGGTTGCAGCGGTATTCACCGACGGGGCCTGTCTATTTGAAAGTGCTGGATTTTGGCATCGCGAAACAGCTTGGCGATGAAGTGGGCACGTCGCTCACCGCAACCGGCGCGGTCATTGGGACACCTGCGTACATGGCCCCCGAACAAGCGGGCGGCAGTCGAATTGATGCGAAAGCCGATCAATACGCCGTCGGTGTGGTGCTTTACGAATTGTTGACGGGTTCCGTTCCTTTCACGAGCGACACCGTGACCGGCGTGTTGGTTAGTCACCTGACGAAACCACCTCCACCGCTGCCGAAAGAAGTGCCGGAACCGCTGGCCAAGATCGTGATGCGTCTTTTGGAAAAAGAGCCCAGCGCACGATATCCAGACATCGCGACCCTCGAGCGAACGCTCTCGGATTGCGAAGCATATTGCCGAGACGCCCGACCGTTGAGCCGAGCCGTGATTCGACCCATCGGCAGCGACGGTAGGAATCCCAAACGTCCTTGGTTTTTGATCGTCGGTGGGGCAGCGGCGGCAGCACTCCTCGTGAGCGCGACTGTGCTTGTGCTGGCTCGGTCTCGTCACACCGCTGGTTCTGCGTCCGTTGGCACCGCAAAACCCCAGACCGTCCTTGCGACTTCTGTTGTCGAGCCGCCCAAAACGCCGACCGAGCCCGTCGGTGCGACCACACCCTCGACTCAGCCTGTTTCAGGCCAAGAAACAGCGACGAAACCGGAAACCAAACCCGAACCCGTCGCACACACAGCGCCGAACCCCAAGATCGTGGAAAACAGACCCGCGAAGTCCAAGCCAGCCGCCACGGCCCCGACGTCAAAGGTGTCAGCAAAGTCCGGAAACGAACCAGCCGAGATCAAAGAAAAGCTCGACCAAGCCGATCGCTTGTTGCAAGCCGGCGACTATCAAAAAGCCGTCGAGCTGGCTCGCCAAACGCTGTTCACCCACCCCACCTCCAGAGCCTTTCGTCAGCTCACGTTTGCCCACTGCAAAATGGGCAGCTTTGCCGCCAAGGCGATGTTTTTCAGGGTCGCCCCCGCCGATCGGAAAAGCCTCATCTCTGTGTGTGAGCAAAACGGCGTCACGCTTCGATGACCGAATTTCCGTCCAAATAAATGTAATTAGAAACTCTTATTGAGGCGGTCGAGAAGTCGGATTTTTCGAGAGGACGCTGGCCAAAATCGTGACCAGAAGTCCCAGGACGATGGCCGCGAGGCTGGCGCTCAACACAAGCCATGGTTGGCTGCTTCCTGAGTCGCTCGGGACCGGTACGACTTCGTGCAAAAGTGGGGTTGTCCCGTCGCCACCGAGAGCAAACGCCGCATACACCAATGCGGCCAAAACAAGGAGTGTCGCCCCAAGCGCTACTCCCGAATGAAAAAGGCTGTTGCTAGACCACAGAGATCGCATGTTGATGGTTTCCAAACCGCCAAACTCTAGCATGCGAATCTGTATTTTTAACAACCAAGTTTCCACATTGAATACATAACCCCTGGAAAACGGACGCTCTTTTGGCGGGAAGCGGAAACAAAACGAGCCCGCAGACATCGCTTGTGGGTCGGCCCAACCCGTCGAAAGCGTGTCGCAGGACCTATTCCAGGCAGAGTGGATGTGGGATGTGTAGGCGGGCTACTTCGAGGTGTAAAAGTCGATCGCAGGCAACGGCTTCTGGTCTGCATCCACCCCGCCGACAAACATCGTCAAATCGTTTTCAAGCGGGACGGCCAAGTGCTCCGCACGGGCCTTCGGCATCGCGAAAGCGGGGCGGCTTGCTCGACCTGTTTCCGTCGAAAACGCCTCGCAATCGGCCAGCACTTTGTTGTTTTTGTCAAAACCACCACAGACAACAAATTCCCCCGCGCTTTCGTGCAAGCTAGCCGCAAACCGCGCGGTTTTCAGCGTGCCCGGCTGCTCTGCAAACGTGCGCGCCGATACATCCACCACCAGGGCCGAATCGAGCACCGTTTTGGCCCGAGCCGCATCCTCGGTATACCCGCCCACCAGCCAAGCCTGGCCCGTCTTGAGTTTTGCCGCGACGTGGCCCCGGCGCGTTTGGGGCGCTCCGCCCGCGAACACAAGTGCAGCAAATTGGTTTTGCTCCGGGGAGTACAGTTCAGCGACGGATTTCAGTGCTGTGGCATCCGCAAACGACAGACCCCCAAACACGAGAATGCCCGTCGCCAGCGCCGTCATGCTGTGCTGATAACGAGGCACAACCATCGCTGTCGAACGTCCTCCCGCCGGTTGCACCACCGCCACGCCCAGCCGCGTCACCGTGTCCGAACCCTCGGCTGGAAACCGTTTGACCAACACCGCTTGTCCGCTCGCCTGCTCGCTCGTCGGGCCCAGCAAACCCCCAGCCACCAAAAATACGCTGTCTTGAATTTCAACCGAGCCCGGCGCGTACAGACCCGGCTTCCCGATGTCGCCGATTTCTGCGGACGGTTTGCTCCACACGTCTTTGAGCGTGCTGACCGACGGATCGAATTTCTCCGTCTGCGTCGCCAATTCCTGCCCTTGAAAAGCCCCACCGACCAGCAACGCCTGCTGCCCAATCGTGCCGTCTGCGCTTGGCACCACCACCGCACCCCGCCGACCTTGCGAGATCGTGCCCCCATCCAGCAATTGAAACGACGACGGCTTGAACATCCACGCCTGCGCCATGGGAAGCGTCCCCTCGGCCTCTCCACCGACGATGAGCGCCCCCAGACTCGGCTCGTTCGGGCTGCCTCGCCGACCTTTTAACGCGCACGCCGAAAGTGCCTTTCGACCTTGCGCTTTCGAGCGATCGTCGCTGGGAAGCTGGAGCTCGCTGCTCGTCACAAAGCCCGGTTTCCCGACGTACACCGCCACCTCAGCATCCGAGCGTTGCAGCACAAACGTCGGCGTTCTTCCCCGCCCGACCACCTGCCCACCCGCATCGAGCGCCTCGAGCAGCAGTTGCCCCGTCTGGTTGTCTTGCGGCGATTCAATTTCGATCGTCGAGGTGAAACGGCCCGACGTGACCTGCGACGTCGTTTGTTTGTCGCCCAGCGTCATGCGCACTTGGTTCGCGGCCAAAAACGGGTCCTCGCTCCCAGGTGGAGTGATGACGCGAACCGTCAGACTGTGGTTCTTGCTGCACGAAAAGCCCACAAGTGACACAGCGACCCACAACACCCTACGTTTTGCATCGAACATGGTTTTTGCGTTTTCTTTTTGCTTGTCCGACTCGCTTTGGCGGACGGTTTTTCTTACGACGTTGCGTCGTCCGTCCCGACGAGCGCGCTGATTTTTCGGCAGAGTATCCCCGCGTCTCCGCAAACCACCAGGGTTTTTTGTCGTCCTGTGTGTCCATGCCGCACCGCAACCTGGCTTTTTGCCACACCGAGCACCGACGCCACCGCAGTGCATACCGCCTCGTTGGCCGCGCCCTCGACCGGCGGCGAAGTCACCGCCACTTTCAAACGGCCTCCGTGCAGCCCGCCCACTTTCACACGCGACGCCCGAGGCATCACCCACACGTCGATTGACATCCCTTCCGCACACTCACGCCAAGGCACACCCATCAGGAGCCCTTCTGCATCGCGCGCCGTTTTTCCGCATTTTGGATCGCGATCTCCCCAAGCTCTCGGCTTCTCCGCGTTGCTGCCTCGACCGCGTTCATGAGCGTCGTCCGCAGACCGCCCTCTTCCAGCGTATGAAGTCCCGCGATTGCCGTCCCCCCCGGCGACGTCACCATGTCCTTCAAGTGCCCCGGATGCTGACCCGTCTTGAGCAACAGTTTCGCCGACCCCAGCACGGTGTGAGCCGCCAACGCCAGGGCGTTGTACCGAGACAGCCCCACCTTCACGCCCGCATCCGACAGCGCCTCGATCACCAAAAACATGTACGCCGGACCCGACCCCGACAGCCCTGTGACCGCATCGAGCTGTTCTTCGTCCATCACCACCGTAAAACCCACCGCGCCAAACATTTTTTCCGCCAGTTTCACATCGTCTGGACTCGCCGAAGTGCTCGCTGCGATCGCAGTTGCCCCCGCTCCCACCAGTGCTGGCGTATTCGGCATGACCCGAATGATCCGCGTTTCCTTCGGCAAATGCGCCTCGAGCACTTGCAGCGGCACTCCTGCGGCAACCGAAACGCACAGGCAACGAGGCTTCAAATGCGGAGACACCTCGTCCATCACCCCGAGCAGCACCTGCGGCTTGACCGACAGCACCACCAGATTGGCCCGCCGCACCACGTCGATGTTGTGCGTCGTCATGTTGATTCCGTATTGCTCGCGCAGAAATTGACACCGACTGGCCCGAGGCTCAGAGCCCCAAATTTGTTCCGGTTTTACGAGCCCAGCCGACAAAAGCCCTTTGATCAGCGCCTCGGCCATGTTGCCCGTGCCCAAAAAGCCGATCGTGCCTGGCAGCGTCTCTTTTGGGTTGGTTGTCGTCGGATTTGTGGAAGAAGAAGCAGTTTCACTCATGGCTGCGGATGGTAGCGCGATGCACGTCCTTCCTGTCTGCGAAAAACAGCACGCGACATCCCCCGCAAAGCCGCCAAAACGGGCAGACTACGGCAATGGCCAGTGGCGAAAAGCGATTTGAACCAGCAGAAGTTCGCGACATTTTGCGACGGGCGCAACAACGGGACCGCGCCCTCTCCCGGCAGTCTGAAACCGCCGGTTTGACGGCCCAAGAACTTCTGGAAAACGCCAAGGAACTCGGTTTTTCCGGGCAAGACATGCAGCAAGCCCTGGCCGAATTTGAAGCCGATCGCGAGGAACTCACCGCCCAGCAAGAGATCCGCCAGCTGGCCTACCGCCGCTTGTCCACCCATGCTGTCGTGTATGTCTCGATCCTGGCCCTCCTAACAGCCACCTCTGCATGGTCTGTGGGGCTCCCCCTTTTGATCCCCGCGATACTTTGGGGGATGCTTCTTCTTTTCCAGCTTCGCGGCACCCTTTTTCCTGACCCTGACAAGCTGCGCGAGCAAGCCAAGCAACGCATCCTGACCCAGAAGCTCAAGACCAGCGGCAAACAGTTCGGCACCGCCCTCGCAACAGGGGCCGCGAAACTTCTAGAACTCTCCGCCAAGAAAATCGACGCAGGAGTCAAGCAACTCGACAAGTAGCGAAGCCGTTCATTCGACGGAAGTACGCACCTGCTGATTTCGCTCTGCTTTTTCAAATTGATAGATAAACAACGGCATAAGAAGCGTTGCAACGATTGAGATCATACTTAATTTGTCAATGCCGCCTAGCCTCTTATCGAGTGTTTCATACAAAAGCAGTGAACCAAGACTGCTGCCGCATGCGGATGCAAGATGTTGAACCGCAGATTGAATGGATTGATATCGCGCTCTTTCGTTCGCTGCGCCAACCCGACTGCTCGCTGCCCCAACACACACGTTTCGAGCCGTTCCCGAAACAAGAAAACCCACAAAAACCACAACAATCGGCACGATATTGTGCCCAGGCAAAAAACCAACGCCAATCACGATCGACAGAAGGATACTCGTGAAGAACATCACAGGTTGCGTTCCCAATCCATCCACGAGTCTTCCGACAAATCGCATCGAAAAGAACGTACACAGACCTCCAATCGCATACAGATATTCCAGATCCGTTCGTGGCATCCCGCAATTCATGATCAAATAGGGCGCAATGTTTGGAATGATTGCGAAAGCGCCGATGTTGCTCAGTGCCACAGACGCAAGTGACCATTTTACGTTTTTTCGCTGCAAGAGTTCCCGCAAACTACATTGGACTTCTTTCCGAGATAGATGCGCAGTCATCCGCGGCAAGACTGCTTTGATAAAGAACATCACAAGCACACCCAAGCCCGATACTGCGAAAAACGGCGTCCGAAAGCTCCCCTGGCGAGCCAGCCACAGACCCATGGGAACGCCTGCAACCGATGCAACTGAAAACGCGCCCATGACCGCACCAATCGCGCGTCCTCGTCGGTGAATCGGCACCAAATCCGTCAGAGCAGAAATCGCCAGCGACGTAGCTGGGCCTCCAAACAAACCTGCCAAAAGCCGCGACGCCATCATGCTTTTGAAACCCACCGCAAAACCGCCTGCCACCGTCCCCAGAATCAAACCCAAAAGCGCCCACAAAAGCGCCTTTTTTCGATCGAACCGGTCCAGCACCCACGCCCCCAAAAGCCCCGCCCCACACGCCGCCACCGCATAAGCCGCCCCCAAAAGCCCCAATAGCGACGCCCGAATCCCCAACTGGACCGAAAAATCCGGCCCCAGCGGCATAATCATCATAAAGTCCAGGATGTTGACGAATTGGACGGTGCCGAGGAGGAAGACGGCGAGGCGTTCCTGCTTGGGCACGGGCTGCGAATCCATCAAACTGCCTTGTGTTGAAATCGGTAAACTTACGGATTGTAGATGAGCGCCGTGCCTGATCCACCAACGGCGATAATCGTCGAGCTGTTTACGGCATAAACGCCATAAAGGGGCTGAGCAGTATTGGTCGCAATTTTGCTCCAGTTGGTCCCATTCCACATCAACGCAGTACCTCCATCCCCGACAGCGAATATCATGCTATCGTTTGCGCCAAACACGCTTCGCAGCGTCGTTGTGGTACCACTCGTCATCGATGTGAAATTTTGTCCATCTCCAGACGGACGCCGCGCAATTGTACCGTTTTTGCCGACCACGTAGATAGCTGATGAATTGGCCCATACACCAAGAAGATCGTTGTTTGTATTGGTTGTTTGCTTCCAATACAAAAGAGAAGCATATCTCTCACAAAAGTCTGACGTGCCAGAAAAAAAGTGTTCTTCGGAACCGGGCACAAACGAAATCCCGGTCAATGAATTGGAATTGATATTCACGTACCCAGCCGGTCTTTCCCACTTTTTATTGCCGTCCCAGCGCACATACATGTCACCATTTCCAACCATGTATATGTTTCCTGATGTATTTGCGCCGATACCATTGATGGCGGACTTAAGAAGACTATTTGTATTTGAATTCCACTTTGTTCCATCGAACGTAAGAAGACTGCTTCCATCGCCTCCGGCAAGCAACAAAGCAGGTTTGTCCTTCGGGGCAGTAATTGCGCGCAGATTTGTTGAGACACCACTACTCATCGATGACCATGCCTGCCCGTCCCATTTCAAGATCGTCCCATTAGCCCCGACGGCGTACATATCATTTTGACTTTGGCCCCAAACGGCAAAAAGGTCGTTGGTGGTTCCAGTCGTCGGCATCGGACAGAATCCCTGGCATTTGTCAAATGTTGCCGTGACGATTGTGTCTTTTGTAATGGTAAAAGTACATTCCTTTGCTATTCCACTACAGCCATCTGTCCACCCAATAAATAGATCGTCCACAAGTCCCTTTTTGTCCGGTTTTGCAGTGAGTTTGACTTGCGTCCCAGGAGGAAACTCGCGGATTTGGGTTTTGCACGACTGATCGCAGACCAAGTCCGGTGAAGACGTAGTCACTGTCCCCAAGCCTGTACCCGCTTTTTGCAACGTAAGTACATACGCATTGATACCGCATGATCGATAGGATTTGAGCACAACTGCGGCCTCCACGTCGTAGCTCGTATCTTCCTCGATTTGCAGCACTGCTGAGCCATTGCCGAGCACGCAATCCGTAGTCAGAGCTTCCAAATCAAATCGGGTCTCGCCTCGTGTTCCGGCAGGAAGTTCGACGGTAAAGAGCGTCAGCGGATCACTGCCCGAAAACCGTTGTTCCTTGCTCGTTCCATTCGCCGTCACCTTCAAAGACAGCGCGTTTGTTCCGATGGGCAGATCCAAGACATGCAGCGTGACAAACGGGCCCCCTTTCGCGCACGACAGAAACAAAAAACCCACGCACAGGAGGAGCACCCGGAACCCCTTTTGCATACTTCTTGACATTCTGCCTTGCCGGACCAGCGTTCGTGGTGAAGACGTATGGAATGTTTTGGTCATGTTCTTGGCCTCTAAAAAGCAAAGTGATAAGTACCTGGAGTTCCATTGGGGGTGGGTTTTTGTGTTCCTATAACCACCCCTGTGACAACGGCCCCTGCGGCCACTGCGCCTCCGATGGCTGCCCAAAACCACCATTTTTTATAAAGGGGAACTTTGGCTTCCGCAGAAAGAGGCGGCGGATCTTCGCCCGCTGTCAGGACAAATTCGAGCGAAAGTCGTTGAGATTCCGGTACTTCGATCTCTCTTTGCTCGGAACGAAATCCGGCGCTGCGCAAACTCAAAAGGTGTTTCCCGCTGTACGTGGTTCGCCGAAACGGAGTTACTCCCAATTCAACGCCATCGACGAAAACAAACGCCCCTGGTGGCTTGGAGGTGACATCGAGTTTTCCGCGCGACCTGGCTGCCTCCTCTACCACAGCTTTGGAAAGCAGATCCGACAGCATCTTCCCTGCCGCGTTCGTATCGCAACGATTGCATGTGGCGCGCTGCGTGGCCCCCGTTGCACCAATGTCCGCGTGAAACCACTCAAGCTGAAATTCCCAATCAACCGGTTCACTTTTCGGCGCAACCGGCCCAGGCGGACGCTTTGCCTTCGCGACGACAGACACCACAAAACGGCTGTCCAAAAGTCGTCCGATCCGCTCCAAACACGCAGGCGTCCGACACGATTGCAAGCGTGCTTCTTCCTTCAAAATCATGTCGCGATCGGAAGGTGCCGAAACCTTGATCTGTTGATCGCCAAGTGTTTTTGTCAAAGCAGAATCAAAGTGCTTCTGTTCTGCTTCGCTTGATGAAGGCTCGATGATCGTGGGCAGCGCCGTTGCAGTTGTGTCTGCACGCGCAAAGGACCCGCCCAAAAGAAACACCCCGATCCCAAACCACTTCCCCAAGTTCCAACGACTCGTGAAACTCGCCAGAGAGTCCCGTCTGAAAAATGCCCACCCCATCCCCCAATCCTACTACGATCCCACTGTGAACATGCGGCGAAAAGTGGCCGGAAGACACAAGCCCAAACGAACCAAGTGATAGGATGATCCCCATGTGCTTTCGTGTGCTTGCTTGGGTCGTGACAGCAGCCCTGCTGTGCGCCCAAGGAGCCCTTGCACAGACAGAGCACAGCGGTCCGCACGACGAACTTGGTGAGGCACTCGCACTTGTGAAGTCGCAGAAGTACGCGCAGGCCATTCCCCTTTTGCGTGCGACGCTCGCATCGGCGGAATTCCAAACAGAGAAAGTGCGAAAAGAGGTCGCTCTTTTGCTGGGAATTTGCCTGTTTCGGGAGCACGACTTCCGCTCGGCAGAGCCTCTGCTTCGCGAAGCCGCACAAAGTACAGAGCCCAAAACAAGGGATTCTGCACGCATCTTTTTAGGACTCCTTTTGGATGAGCAGGACGCTTTCGGTGAAGCACAAACGCAGCTTGGCAAAGTATCCGGGTCACAAACCTTTGGAGGGGCAGCACAAACGCTGCTGTCCCGGCGTCGCCCAAATCGAATTCTCGTTTCCCTTTTGGTCGCGCCAGAATACGATGGAAATGTTCGTCTCACAGACACCGCAAATTGGTATGTGAAGCCGGATTCCTCGTCGGATGGAGACGTGTTGTTCTTGGCAACTTTGGGATTCCGTCCGTTTTCGTTCCCATTGACGTTTGGGAATGCCATTTCCTATCGTCAACAACTCACGCTGCGAGATTACAGTCTGCTGCTCAACTCCACCTGGCTTGGGTATTCCTATGCAGGTTCCAGGCACAGGTTCCGTGTACAGGGTTCCATGAACTTTGCGTGGTTAGGGGGTTCCTATCTGTTCTGGGATGTTCTAGGTCAATTGAACTATCGACTGCGCATCCATTCGGAACTTGGCGTTGCACTCAAGTACGATGTTCGGCAAAGGAGTTTTGCTCCCGCCGAATACCAATCGTTCTCGGGACAGATCCATGACGGTCTTGTGGAAGTCAGTTATGGGACTTCTCCCAAGCCTGTTCTTTTTGGCATGGGATATGAACTCCTGCGAGAACATCTTGCCCCCCCTCTTTCACCCCTTTCCCCGATCGATGACTACCGAGCTTGGGCTCACGGTGCAAAACTGCGTTTGCAAGTTCGACTGCACAAGCGCATCGAATGGAGTTTGCAAGCACAGTACCTACGCCGTCAGTTTGACTACATTCCGGGCCCCGAAGAGACCGGAGCAGAGGGTTCTCCGCGCCAGGATCATTTTTTCTCTACAGAGACCACCTTTTCTATCCGTTTTGCCGAGTATTTCGAGGCCTTTTTCGGTGCATCGTTCACGGTCAATGACAGCAATTGGGCTGTGTTTTCGTATCAAAAACCAACCGCGTTTGCCGGTTTGAGTACACATTTTGGCTTCCTCTAAGACCGCCGATATCAGGCTGCACGTTGTTTTTTCGTGACGAACAGGAAAAACGCGCCAAGATGCGCGCATGTCGCAGCTCATTCGTACAGATTTTTTGGTCATCGGTTCGGGGATCTCTGGACTTGTGTATGCGCTACATGCCGCAGAGCACGGAAAAGTCCTTGTGGTCACAAAACGAGAACCTTCCGATGGAAGTACGGCCTGGGCACAAGGCGGAATCGCTGCCGTACTCGACCCCCAAGACACACTTTCTGCACATGTTACGGACACCCTGACGGTAGGCGATGGACTGTGCCACAAAGAGACCGTCGAACTCTGTGTCAGCGACGGCCCGAGCGCCATTTCTGAATTGCGCGAGCGGTGGGGCGTACAGTTCGATCGGAGTCCTTCCGGTGAATGGGAATTGGCGCGTGAAGGGGGCCATTCTGCACGCCGCGTTGCCCACGCAAAGGACACGACAGGAAAGGAGATCGAACGCGCACTCCTTGCCTGCGCAGAACGCCACCCGAACATTTCCATACTCCCCCATCACATGGCCGTGGATCTTCTGACGTTGGCCAAATACGGAGGCCCCGATGCGTGCTTTGGGGCCTACGTTCTGTCTTTTCCGCGCAGGGAGGTGCTCGCCATTTTGGCTCGCGCAACCGTTTTGGCGACGGGCGGCGCAGGAAAGGTGTACCTGTATACGTCGAATCCCGATGTTGCGACAGCAGACGGTGTTGCCATGGCATATCGAGCGGGTGCTCAAGTCGGAAACATGGAGTTTTTCCAATTCCATCCCACTTGTCTGTACCACCCCGAAGCCAAGTCCTTTTTGATTTCAGAGGCGTTGCGTGGAGAGGGCGGCATCCTTCGTCTTGCAACCGGGGAGTCCTTCATGGAGCGATATCACCCCATGAAATCTTTGGCACCGCGCGACGTGGTGGCCCGCGCGATTGATGCAGAACTCAAGCGTTCGGGGGCGGATTTTGTGACGCTCGACATGACGCATTTGCCTTCCGATTTTTTGGCCCAACGCTTTCCAGCGATTTTTTCGCAATGTATGCAATTTGGAATCGACATGCGGACGCGCCCCATTCCGGTGGTGCCTGCGGCGCACTATTCCTGCGGCGGCGTCTTGACGGATTCCCATGGCCGCACGTCGGTTCGGAATCTGTTTGCGCTGGGAGAAACAGCGATGACCGGACTCCACGGCGCATGTCGTTTGGCGTCCAACTCTCTGCTCGAAGGTGTTGTGTTCGGACGGCGAGCCGCTGCGGCATCGAAAGAGATAGAGGCGCTCTTTCCGCAACAAGTGATTCCGTGGCAGAGCGGCACCGCACAAGATCCCGACGAAGCCGTGGTCGTCTCACAAAACTGGGAGGAAGTCCGCCGGCTCATGTGGAACTATGTAGGAATCGTTCGGACAGACCGGCGTCTGGAACGTGCCCGCCGTCGCATCGAACTCATTCGTGAGGAAATCCGGGAGTACTACTGGAATTTCAAGATCACGACGGACCTTTTGGAACTCAGGAACGTCGCTCTGGTCGCACACCTCATCGTGGAATCAGCAGCCCGTCGCAAAGAAAGCCGTGGTCTTCACTTCAACACCGACCACCCCCAAAAAGACTCCTCATTCCAAACCGACACCCTCTTGCAAAAACACGCCGGCCCCTCTCCCCGTTGAAAGGCATTCTCTGTTCCCCGTTCACAGCGTGATCTTTATTCCTTCTGTTGGCTTGCGCGATACGTAGCGAGCTTCGTTTTCGCCGCTTGTCCAACGTCGTCCAGTTGTTTGCGCCACACTTTTTTGTACGGACGCAGCCGTTCGACAATGGCCTCCGCAATGGCCACATTCCTAAACCACTTCTGGTCCGCAGGAACGATGTGCCACGGTGCACGCTGCGTCGAAGTTTTCCGCAACGCATCCTCATAGGCGTCTTGGTACTCCTTCCACTTTTGCCTCGTTTCCCAATCCCCGACGTTCAGTTTCCACGCCGTCCGGTCATCCTGTTCGCGTTCCAAAAGCCGCTTTTTCTGTTCGTCTTTGGAGATGTGCAAAAAGAACTTGAGCACGATGGTGTTGTGCTCGTGCAAAAGCTCCTCAAAGTCGCGAATGTGACCGAATCGTTCCCGCCACATCGACTCAGGACACAAGTTGTCCACCCGCACCACCAACACATCTTCGTAATGGGAGCGATTGAACAGAGTCCATTCCCCTCTGCGCGGAGCGTGCCTGTGGATTCGCCACAAAAAGTCGTGCTCTGTTTCCTCTTTCGTGGGAACCCCAAACGACACCACGCTGACCCCACGCGGATTCAAAAAGCCCGCCACATTTTTGATCGCGCCATCCTTCCCTGACGTGTCCATGCCTTGCAGAACAATCAGGACCGCGTGGTTGCGCGCCCCCCACAGCAATTCCTGAAGCTCAAACATCTCTTGCCCCAGCGCCTTGATCTGCTGCTCTGCGTCCTCTTTGCGCAAATCCTTCGGCGCATCGGAAGAAATTTCGCTCAGGTTGATCTTGCTGTCTGTCTTGTCAAACGTCGTGACGTACATCGAGGCCATCCTTTCGGAATTCCCCCGCCGACTCTACACAAAGCCGACATTCCGAATGAGGAAATAGGAATCGAGCAGCCAGGCGGGGAAGCTACTTTGCTTTCTTGGGTGCAGGCGGAATCAGACCGTCGGGAACAGGCACGTCAGCCGAGGTGGTGGTAGGAGTCGTCTGGGTCGTTTTTGCAGCACCCCCTCCCGAACTCGGAGCACCCCCACCCGCTGCTGGTTTGTCGCCCGGCTTTCCACTGCCCTTGTCGGGTCCCGCAGACGACACTGATCCACCGATCGGAATGCCCGGCCCATCGACGCTGGGAATCATCGCCGAGGCCCCTGAAGGCAAACCGGTGAGGTTGATGTCTACGCGAATCGAAGGTCCCTCTTTTTTCTTATCGGGCGGCTTGCTTTCCCAATTCAGACCCAGACCCGCGATCACCGTGTGGCTCGGACTCCCCGACGTGAGCCCAATGCCATACGCGACCGCAAAGTACGTTCCGTTGGACTTAGACCGACGAAGGCCCACATCCCAAAACAGCGGCGCTCGCGTTTCTTCGTTGAGCCCCAGTGAAAACGAACCCAGAAGCTCTGTGTTGATGTACAGACCGTTGTCTTGCGAGATCGCCATCGAAATCCCGGCCCCGTACAGAATGTGATTGCCGAGTCCCAGCGCGAGTTTCGTACAGGGTTGGGTGTTTGGATCGACCGTACTGCCCGTGCCCGGCGTGTCGAGTGTGCCCAGCGGATTGATGAGCTGCGCTGGCTGCGCGCTGGTCCCGCCCTCTGCACACGGAATGCTCGACCCCGCAACAATCGCACCCACGTTCGCCGCGATGTGCAACCGCTTTGACAAAAGTTTGGGCGCATCCAAAATCAGCCTCGGATACACGCTGATTTGCCCCGCACCCAAACCAGAGTCGATCTGTGCCGTCTGAAAACCCACCCCCATCGACAACGCCGCTTGAATCGGACTCTTGTCTGGCAGGTGCAAATTCACCTTGCCCACGATCCGCAGATCGCCAATGGCGGCACGGCTCAGGTTGAAGCCCGACGAATCCTGATACAGCACAAACGGCATCGCCAAACCCAACTCGACCCAACTCGCGATCGAGATCATCGCCGCAAGATGCAGTGTGAAGCGATTTTCGATCTTGGTATATTTCTGCGCTTCCTCGTCGGTGATGCCGAGCGGATTCCGTCCGTAGACGCCCGTCGTCCGCACCTGGAAACCAAAATCGCTCACACCGCTGTGCTCGACAAAGTAGCCGTCGCGCCAACTGTTGCCCGGAAAAAGTGGCAACGCCCGTCGAGCGTCAAAACTCGGCGTCGTTGTTGCGGGCGGATCGGCAGCCGACGCTGCCTGGGGAAACTGAAGAGCGAGTACACATCCGATACTCGCCAACCATGTGAAGTGTGCTGAAGAACTCGACGATGCCATCTAGCATCTGCCTCCGCGTCCCTAGAAAGTACGGGGTTTTGAGCAGATCGGTCAATAACTACTTCCCACGAACCACGCCGAAAACCGCGACTTGCAGCAAAACGTCCCCCGGTCGGACCCCCGCACGTTTGCTAATGACTTTGCGAAGGGTCTTGGAAATGCTCTGGCTGGACCGGATCAGACCACATTTTCGCACCCCAGATCGCCAGGCCCGCCGGAATCGCCAGAACCAGCCACCGGGCCAACATTCCCTCGACGGTCTTGAGTTCCGGTACTGACGCCAGCACCGCCAGAAGTGTCAACCCAGCGAGCGCACTTTGCACAAGCGCAAAGACTCGGTTTGCCCACAGAAGCCGCTGCGTTCGGCTGCGAATCGTACACACGATCAGACTGGTCAAAAACAGAGGCGAAAGAAGCACTTGGGCCAGCACAATCGCATCGATCACGTTCAGCGAAAAGCCGACGCCGCACGCGCTCGCACGCGCCGGCCAAAACGCCAAAAACGCGGCGCAAACCAAAGAAAGTCCGGTGAACAGGGGGAAACGACTCGAAGAGAAATCTGTGTGCGTCATGTTCCAATCCTAGGTGGGGTTTTTGTAGTTTGCGAAACGTCTTTTCGGCGTTTTCTCAAGTCCCCAGGAACACGCAAGAAAATCCAAGCAAACCAACAACACACGCAACAGCCTCCCAAACGCCCTCCCCTTTTCCCTTTGTATCCCGATAAGTTCCGGGTCCGGTTTGCTGTGTCCGAAACCCCTATCCAAGCAGTTTGGAAAGACGATTTACCGTCGTGGGAGCCGCAGCGAGAAGCGACGCCACAGCCTGCTCCTCAGCAGACAGAGTGGTCACAGGTGCAACCGCTTGCGATCCAGCATCCGCCACATTCGCAGTTCCTTCCGCTTTGGCAGGACTCGGTTTGTCCCACGGCGGAACCCAACTGGCCAACCCTTCCGCTTTCTTGGGAAGCAGACCATTCACATCCTTCAGGAGTCGCGGAAGAAGCTCATCACGATAAGGCCGCAGCGACAGCAAAAGACCCGGAAGCCACGGGAAAAGTATCTCGTGTGGCAGACGCGCGAACGATTTCGACAGAAGTTCCACCACCACCCTGCCGATCACGGGTGCAAATTGCAGCGCCAGCAAAAACCCCGAAACGTACTCTGGAAACACCGGCAGCATCAGCGGATTGTCGAGCGTCTGATCCAGAAACTCCCGAATCGTGTCGATCTCGCGCAATTTCAGCAGTAGCTCTGCCGCCCACAACAGGCCTATTTTTGCCGGATCGACCGTCACTGACCCTGCTTGGCGAATCGCGATTTCCAATTGCGTCCGTTGACACCCAAGTGCAAGTGCCTGTGGTTCAAAATTGAACACAAACTCCAGCATTCCCGCGACCTCTGCCGGACGTGTACCCCGATCCTCAAATCCTTTCGGAAGGAGCATCGAATAGTGCGAGTATCCCGTTGAAACAAAGTCCTTCAGCCAATGCGGAAGACCTGTGGGAGTCGCGCGGTAGTAGTGAACCAAACGGCGAATCCGTTCCACAACTTTCGGTGCATCTTGCGCACTCATTTCGTTGCGCAAAAGATCGACCGCGCGTTCCCCAAGCTCTTCTGTCAACCGATCGCTTTTCAAAAACAGGATCGAATCTTCTGCGGCTTTCAGCGCCGTGACCGTCTTGGCTTGCGGACCGAATGACTCTGCCTTCAGACGTTTCTCGACGACAAATTCCACCGTGACGCCTTCGTACCCCAAACGAATGATCTGTTCTTGGTACTTCCCAATCGACACATCCCAAGATTCCTGAACCGGAACATGGCCCAGTTTTCGTTCCCCCATAATCGGTCTCAAGACCGGATGTCCCTGCGTCAAGTAGTGCAACATCCACAGAAGATCCGAGCACGGAAGCAAGTGCGGATCTTTCTTAAAATCGACCAACGCGCGCTGAATCGTCTTCGCTTCCAGATTCACCCCCAAAGGCGCAAGCCGCGTGTACACATCCTGCGCCAGCGGTGGTAACGCACTGTACCCCACACGCCCCGAACGGTTCCCCCCAAGCAACATTTGGCAAAGTTTGGGAACATTCCTTTTCTTGACCTGGCGATCTTTTTCAAGACAAGTCACCGCCGCATCCTCGAAATCATACGGAGACGGATGTTGCCGATTCCGCAAGTTCGCAAGCAGGATCGAAGTCTGATAGATCGCAATCGCATCCGCAGTCGAAGTCAGATAACCGTTGTTCCGCGCAAGGGACACAATGTCCACGCTCCAATGAAGGAGTTGTTCTTCGTCGGCAGATTGCAAAAGAGGGGGTTTGCAAAAGAAACCAAGCACGCGCGCCGTGTCCGCATTTCCCATCGGTTTGGGAGGCGTTTTGGCCGGTGCAAGAACCGCCCCCGTTTTCCCTTTCCCACCTTTCCCTGTAGAACCAGAACCTGTTGCGGTGCCTGTTGCGGTGCCTGTTCGCGACAATTTGAAGGGTTTGATTCCCAAAGTGGAAATCCCTTTGTCCCACGTCAATTCCGAAAGCGCCACCGTGCCCGCCGGATGATGAAACTGGTGCTCAATGGCCATGTAGCTCGACGGGATCAATCCATAAAGCCATTTCGTGGGAGTCTGTTTGGGAATGTCCCAAACGGCGTCTGTTTGCGTCCCGTATTCAGGCACATCACTGACCGCATGCACCGCTCCACACAAATAAATCGCATCGGAAGGAGCAATTCCTGTTTTCTTCAGGTGTTCCTTCATCCGCGTCCACATGTACCGTTCGCGCCGCTTGTCGTTTTCGTGATCTTCATCTTTGCGTCCCAGACGACGAAGCAGACTCCCTACCAAAGACATGACGTAGCGGTACGTTGCATAGTCCGCCGCCAGCACGGCCTGCTCTACGTACTGCTCCCACCACTCTGCAAAATGGCGAACCCGCGCGTTTTTCAACAGGAACGACAAAAACACATCGAACGTCGGCTCCACATTTCCCATCTGCAAACCGATCGCCGCACCATGGTCAGGAACATCAGACTCCTCTCCCCCTTCCGTTCCAGGAGTGGCCTCATCATGTTCCTCCTCTTTGGTCAGGTGCTTTTCCAGCTCGTCTTCCTTTTGCGGCATCCACTGGAAAACGTGATCCACCGATCGATCCACAAACACCAATTCCACAGCCGGATTTTCAAGTGCAAACGCGATTGCCTGAAACTCCGCAGAAAACTCTGTGATGGGAGCGACCACAGACAAGGGAGACCAGCCTTTTGGAAACGCATCTGCCGTCTGAGCAAACGCCTGGAGCGCGACCGGTAACCGACAATCCCTTAACCCCTCAAGCGTCCCCCGAAGATCCTCACACATCTCCATAAAAATCACTTTGGGGGGACGTTCTGCAAGTCGCTTCGCCACATGCAGTGCAGAGGAAGGCGAATGGTGACACACCGGAATGATCTCGAGCGTTTCACGCAACGCGCGTTCCACATCACTGACCATCAAACCCAACAATTCACCGACAGGGTGCTTGTCGGTAGCAAAGGCTTTCACCGCAGCATCAAGCTGTTCCCGCAACGCCGAAAGGGCTTCTATGTTTGTTGCAGGAAGTGTGGTGGCAGGAGTCCGTTCCATGCGCAAGTTCCTCAGTCCAAAGGGGCAATCGGTACGACGACACGAAGTTGCAAAGCTTCCGACCGTCCGCTACTTGAGCAGACTCATCGCCTGCTTGCCGCCTTCCAGATATTCGTCCCAATCCCCTTTTTTCTCTTTCGCCCGTTTCTCGACGACAGAATGCCAAAATTTGTTCAGGATCGACGCATCTTCAGGAATCCGCCGAACGACAGTTCCCACAAGCGCCTTCGCCACGTTTGCAGCAGAGAGAGCCGTTTGTCCAAAAAACTGGCTGTGCAAAACGGCATCTTCCAGCACCCCGATTTGCTCAGCAGTAGAAAGGGAGGACTCCAACCGCTGGTCGTCGCTCGTCGCTGCGGCCTGTGCATCACGCAAATCCGCAAACGTCTGAAGCAGAATGTCGAGCAACGCAGGCGGCAGTTCCACTTCAAACTGATTCCGCGTAAGAAGTTCGCGCGTCCGAAACAGCACGATCTCCTTTTCACTTTTTCGATTCGTGACTGTAGGAATCGTCACAAAGTTGAAACGACGCTTGAGTGCCGTCGAAAGATCGTTCACACCCCGGTCGCGGCTGTTTGCCGTTGCGATGATGTTGAAGCCTGGTTTTGCAAACACCACGTTGTCCCCTGAAAGTTCAGGAATCGTGATGTATTTTTCCGACAGAATCGAGATCAGCGCATCTTGCACGTCCGACGTACACCGCGTCAGCTCCTCGATCCGACCCATGCATGCGTGTTGCATCGCAATCATGATCGGAGAAGGAATCAGCGAATCCCGAGACTGCCCCTTTGCAATCACCAGTGCCACATTCCAGGAGTACTTGATCTGGTCCTCTGTCGTGCCCGCCGTTCCCTGAACCGTGTACGTAGAACTACCACTTATCGCCGCAGCCAAAAGCTCTGCAAGCCAGCTTTTTCCCGTCCCAGGATCGCCGATGAGCAGAAGCCCCCGATCGGACGCCAGCGTCACAATCGCGCGTTCCACCAAAGCTGGATCGCCAAAGAATTTTTGCGGAATCGGGCGCTCGATTTTGTCCGCAGGAGTCGATCCCAAAATGAACGTCCGAATCATCTTGGGAGACAGCTTCCAACTGAACGGACGCTTCCCTGTGTCAATGGAAGACAAATACGCGAGTTCTTCCGCATATTTGATCTCTGCGGGTTGACGAAGTACCTCTGCCTTTTTCGTCTTTTTCGTTTCCGGGGTCGCGGCTGCTTGGGAATCAGACACCGAAACAGACGCGGAGGCGCTCGCCTCAACTTTCACGGTCGTTCCGTCCTTTGCAGCAACAGGAAACTCTGCGGCTGCCGCAGAGGAATCCGCCGTCACACTGGCCGCAGGTGCCGTGGTTTCCGTCGCTGTGGTCGTCGTTGTTGCGCTGTCGTCCGTTTTCGTTTTCTTCGTGCGGGGAGTCGCCATGTCCATTGTCTCCTAGTTGAGCAGGTATCGAAGTTGGTGAATCAGTTTGTTGACTGCGCCGTGCAGAATGGGCATTCCCAACTCCGCGAGTCGTGTACGGAAGAACTCGCAAACAGAGAAGTATCCACTCGACTGAAGCGCACCCACAGGAATGAAGTGAACGCCGGAATCCTTGATTCCTTTGATGCAATCCAGAAGCTCCTGATCCGAACCCCCTTCGTAAAAATCCGAGATCAGAACCATCGCAGTGTTTTTCGGTTCGACGATTTTCTTCGCGGCCTCGATCAGCGCAAGGCGGATGTATGTTCCACCCCCAAGCGTGGTCCGCAGAAGTACCTCAAAGGGGTCGGACACCCACGGGGTCAAATCCAACACCCGCGTATCGAACGCAACCAAGTGAACGTCTACTTTTGGAAGACCTGCAAAGATGGACGCCAGGATCGTGGTCTGCACCATTGCATCGACCATTGATCCTGATTGATCCACGACTACGATCAACCGAGTCGGTTGCGTTTTGTTCGCTGTCCGACGGTACGTAAGCCGATCAACATACAACCTCTGTTCCTCTGGATTCCAGTTTGTGAGGTTCTTCCACAGCGTTCTTTTCAGATCCAAATTTCGGAACACACGCTTGGGAGGAATCCGGTGGTCGATCTTCCCTTTGCTGGCTTTTTGTACTTGCAGTTTGAGCACTTCAGCCAACTGATCGACATAGGAACGAATGAGTTTTTTTGCGTTGTCCAGAGCCACCCCGGACAAGTTCGACTTGTCCGCAAGGAGTTGTTCCACGAGTGCAAGCGAAGGTTGCAATTTGCTCGCGAGCCGTGTGTCTTTGAGCACTTCCCGCAACTCCATTCGCCTTACCAAATCCCCTTCAAGCGCCTGAAATCCTCGACGGAGATCCTCTTCTGAAAGGAGTCTGCGGTGTCCGCCTGCTCCAGCGCCCCCTGCGCCCGCTGCACCACCGCCCCCTCCTTTTCCGCGCAGGCCCCCTTGCGGATAGCCAAAGGCCTCTTCGAGCCTTCCCAAATCTTGCGTCCACTGCGAATACTGCTGCGCCGTGACCGTTGCTGTTTGGGTGCTGGGGCCGAACGCATTGAGGAGCAATTTCGACACCACCAAAATGCGCCGCAGCCGTTCCTTTTCGGTCGATGCACATTCGGGTTCTGAATCTGTCACGCTGCTGGTCAGGGCCACATCATCCGGGTTTTCCTCGTCGAGAATCGCCCCAGGAAGAGGCGTTTCAAATTCCTTGCGAACTTCAGGAAAACGCTGGCACAACGTACTCAGGGATACGTTGGGGTCCAGCACCAAGTCGGGCATTCCCACTTCCGCCGCTATCCCAAGGCCAAGCGCTTCCAGATTTTGCGCCTTTTCTTGTTGATCAAAACAGGCCGAAAGGAGACGCCACAGAAGCGCCTGCTGCTTCTTTTGAAAAAGGGCTTCGTCGGCAGGCGTAGTCTGTTTCGGTGTATCTGCCATGGTTTCCTCTTGCTTCCTATCGCTTCCGCACAGGTCAGGATTTCTTTCGCAGGAGCTTGCTCGCCCTCTCGCGCAGAACACCGACGGTGTCGTCTTTGGCTTTCAAGGTTTGCGGGGGCGTTCCAGAAAGTTCCGCTGCGTTCCCCTGTTTGAGTGCAAGGGGTTGAATCGCCCATCGTCCTTTGTCGAAACGGAGGAGTCCGATCATCGCGCTCGACTTGGCGACGCGATCGAGCGAAATTCCGGCATACTCCGAAACGCGCGCCCCTGACAGGGGAAGTTTGGACCCCGAAAGGTCCAACGCTTGTTCTTCCAGGGTTTCCCCAATGGACGCCCGTTTGGACTTGTGCGTCTCGTGTTTCACGGTTTTGTAGGAAGACAGAAACACGGGCTCTGCAATCATTGCAGGATGTCTGTCTAAGCCACTCCGTTTTCCGCAAACGACGGCCTTTCCAGCCCCCAACGCGGTCTCTGCAACATCAAAAGGATTGCTTTTCCCAGCGACGGTGACACGCGATTCATCCCAAACCAGATCCCCGTTTTCGTACAGATCCAAATCTGCGACTTTCCACATCGCACCATCCCGCAACCCCTTCAGCAGTTTGTCACAATGTCCTTCCAAAAGACGCCACATTTCATGGCCGATCACGGTGTCCACTTTGAACGCAGACACAGTGGTTTGGACAAACCGCTGCGAAGTCCCATTCCGCAAAAAACCATACACACAAACAGAGAACACGTTGCGGTGATGGCGCACATCGGACCCAAGCGGCACAAATTCCCCGCTGATTTTTTCTGTTTTGGGCGCTGGCGGCGCAGACAGGGAGAGCAACATCGCGCGCGTCCACAGATCTACCCAGCGATAAATGGGAATCGTCTCTCCCGTCGGTATCGGTAGTTCGGACAGGAGTTCAGACAGAAAGCCCGAAAGCACCGCAGCCAAACGGACAAGCCCCGGTTCCTCCTGAATTTTGTCGAGCGTTGCATAGAACGGATAAACAGACTCCGCTTCAAGCTGCGCAAAACCCGTCAGGGCTACTTCCATCAAGAAATGACGTGTGCTTTCCCGAAACACACCATGATGTCCCGGAGAAACTCCATCCGAAAGCTCTGGCTCGTCGGTGGATGGACTCCTTCCCAAGGCCGTTTTTGCCTGTTGCAACAGGGCATCGGACATAGAACCCTGAAGTGCTGCCCGCGCACACGCAAGACTTGCAAAGTGTTTTTCGACAAATTCACTTCGCAACAGGGCGTCGCAAGCTTCTTTGACTTTGGGACCCAAAGGGGTAGACGAAAACAGGCGCGGAAGACTGGTGACTGCGTTCACTTCGCGCTCACTCATGCGTCCAAAACCAGTGATGAAACACTGATCCAATCGCGCGAGGACTTCCGCAGCGTGCTGCACCCCGGAAGGAATCGCGGCCAGTTCGGAAAGGAAATGACTCATCGGACAGGTCCTTTTTCGAGTCGTCTAGCCAGAGACAAACCAAGTCATCTCGGGAATCGGTTGATTGGAAAGGGGAAGCTCGAAATAACGAAGGTGGGACAGGAATCGGGAGAACACCTGACTGACATCCATCCGCGACTGCCCCCCGCGCACTTGCAACAGGATGTCGCGTTCAGAATTGATCTTCGACAGGTCTCCGGCCAGTTTCAAATAGCGTGCGACCTGTTCTGCGCCAAACTGCAAAACGGCCTCTTTCATGAGTTGGGCCAAGTGTTTGCAAGGAGAACCACGCAGACCCCCGCACGGCCTGTTGTTGTTGGTAGAGCAATTGAAGTGAATGTCTTTTCCATCCACCGCAAAAAACGAAACGTAGACGCGATTCTCGTCGGAACCAGACGACACCACACCCTGAACGCGACCCCCGAAAAGTTCTACGTAAGGAACGTCCTTGACTTTGCGGGGGCGAACCAGCGGTTCCATCAGGGGAAGAGAGGTCTGTTCGGATGGATGAAGTGTTGTCACGTTGCTTGACTCCCAAAAACCAGGGGCATATGTAGTCCTGCTGCGGGCTGTGTGTGGGCACCTAGGGGGCACCAGCAGACAGCCGACAGACAAGACCGCGCGTATGTTAGCGCAAAGAAAATTGTTTTTGGAAGTACGTTTTTTTGGGGATCTGATCAGGCTTGGGCAGGCTTGGGCAGGTGATCTATTCGGTTTCTTCGGGCGTGCTCGGTGCCACGGCCTCTTTGGCCATGACGGCCTCGAGAATGCGTGTCATGTCGAGTTTTTGCAGGTTCGTTCCGGTCGCAGACGGAACGATGAGAATCGGTTTGCCAGCCAACGCATCGGCGATGCGAAGTTTGACTGCGGTGCGGCCTCCAGTTCCGGCCATCGCGCGATTCTGTTTTTCGATTCCTTTGGCGCGGGCCGTGGCCTCTGCAAGCAGGGCTTTGGCGGTGCGTTCGTTTTCATACAGCGCACGATCGGCACTGATTCGGATGCGCTCGACTCTGCCCTTGGCTTCAGCGATCTGGGACTGCACATCGCCGCGCGCTTTTTCAAGTTGTCTGGTCTGCTCAGCCTCGGCAGCTTGCGCTTCGCTCTTGAGTCGTTCGGCATTCTGTTCGGCGATTTTTCGATCGTGAATGACCCGCTCGTACTCTGTATTGAAGCGCTGTTCTCCGGGCATCACATCTTCCAAAATGATGCCTTCGGCTTCCAATTCCTTCGTCAACTTGGCTTTGGCTTTGTTGGCTTTCTCGAGGAGTTTTTTGCGCTCGAAAAATTCCTCGGAATGCAGCTCGTTGAACGCATCCCGCACATACGCACGACAAGCGGGCCGCACGAGTTCCTCTTTGATTTCCTCAGTGCTGGCAGCGCCGCGCGCCAGGATGTCAGGCGCTTTTAAGGGGTCGATGCGCCACGTCACGGTGACATCAATGCTGATGTCATTCCCATCTCGACTTTTGAGCACGATCGCATCGTCTCCAGGTCGGTCCCCACGGTTTTTCGACGAAGACATTTCCAGCTTCTGCGTCATGATGTCGAAAGTGACCCAGTCCGATTGAAACGGGAAAAACAGGTAGGTGGCACCGGGTTCATAGATTCTCCGTTCGATTCCCGGAGAGAACCACTTGCGGGTGCGGACTCCCACTTGCGTACTTTCGGTGGAATAGGTCGTGCAACCGATTTGCAAAAGGAAAAGGGGCAGAAGAAGTAGACTCCATCCCGCTGTTTTTCGGCAAGAACGGAGCGCGGACAGACAGCGTAGAAAGCGATGTTGGTTGCGCATTATCTCACCTCGAATTGTCGCAGGAGTTCGCTGATGTTGAGTGGATTCGTACTTCCATTCCCCGTCGAGGGAACCACTATCACTCGCACCCCTTTCATCAAGTCCGCAAGCTTGAGACCCACCATCGCTTGCGCACCGGCACCTTCCAGCGCACGATTTTCGAGCTCTGTCCCCTGCGCCTGGGCCGTTTTCATCAACAGGTCCCCTTCCGCAGCTTTGGTCCGTTGATACAGGTTTGCATCTGCCAAAAGTTGGGCGATCTCTCGGGCCCCCTTTTCCCGTTCCACTTGAACGGCGGCTTGCCCGGTCGAAATGACGGCTCTTTTGTGTGCGTCCTCTCGTGTGGCAGCACTTTCTGCGCGATTTTTCAGGACGGTTTGATCCTGGATCTTCCGTTGTTCGATCTGGTGTTGATACGCTTTGTCATAGGTGTACTGACGGATCAGGATTTTGACGAGCTCGATGCCTTTTTCTGAAAACTCTACTTTGAGAAGATCGGTCGCCGCCTGGGTCTGCTGGAGCCGCTTGTCCCCCAAATAGAACTCCTCTGCGGTCAGTTCTCCGAGTGCCTTCCGAAGCGCATTGTCCGACCGGGGCATGACAGCGATGTTCTCATACATCCTTCCAGGTCCGATGGTCGTGATGACGCGATAGGGGTCGGAAATTCGATACAGGACAGTGGCATCCACAGACACTTTGTAATTGTCTGCGGTCTGGATCAGGATGGCATCCGCACCGATTCCTGCCTTGGATTTTTCAGCACTGGATGCGCTGAAGTTGAGCGCCTGCAAATCTGTCGGAAAGACGAACACCTTTTCGTAATTGGGAATCACCACATGGATTCCGGTCGAAAGTGGAATCTTCTGGATTCCCGAACGAGGACCGAGCGCGATGGAGTGAATCCCCACTTGGTTGGGTCCGACGTAGACGGTCCCGCAAGACGCCAGAAGATACCCAACAACAAAGATCGTGAACGGAATGCTGAACCAACGCCTGCTGAACAAGTACTTGATGATCCGAATGAACGTCTGCATCGCGACTCCTATTGGTCTCCTGGCCGGTGAAACCGTGCAAAAAGGGAATGATTACGTACCATTCCCAAGCCGTTTTTGGGCTGAAACGGGAGGCAGTGGAAGCGACCTCCCTAACTTGTCCATGTCTTCGTGCAAACCAAACAAGGCCACGTCATGTTTCTGTCGCAGCCACGCACCATATAAATCAGGCAGAAACGGACCAAACAGGGGCGAGGCTGCGGCCAGCGCAAACGGAATCCACTTCTCCCAAATCGGAATGAACGGGGCCCAAACAATGAAGACGCCGACGAGAAAGGACGCGAGCGCCCAACTGAGCCGGTTGTACAGATCGCGCCCTTTCCAGGGAACTTTGGGCATTTGTTCGAGTGCGTTTTGAACCTGGCACAAACGAGCATACCGGGGCAAAAGGACCTGCTTGATTTCGCGCCGATAGAGAGCAAATTGCGGTTCGTCGGACAAATCGGTCTCTGTTTCTTCGACGCGAAACTCGCGATAGATCTCCGAGAGTCGGAGCTCAATTCGTTCGTCCAGCGCCTGTTGGACTTGCTGCTCGGAGGCCTCCGCTGGCAACGCTTTGCGGAACCGCTCCAAATCAGCCAGAAGCTCCGCACAAAGATAACCAAACTCTGTTTCAGCGCGTCTTTCCACGAGAACCAAGACGCATTGTATCGTGCTTGCGACAAGGTGTGCCGGGACTTTTTGCGGAGGACGTTCTTGGTGGGGGAAAAAATCCCATCCCTGATGATTTTCTTCCCAGCTTTCGGTGAAAAAAACGGAGCGCGATAGTGGACAAAACAGACCGCGCCGGGCTGGGACTTTCGCTTGGGCCCGCCGGTCCTTCTCCCCACAAAGAGGTGTTTCATGAATCGCAAAACCACGTTCAAGTCTTTGTCCAAACTTCTGCTTGCGGCCTCGCCGATGCTGGTCTCCGCTGGGTGTTCGCAAACCGATCAGGGTCCGTTTCCGACAGAAGACGCGCTGCTGTCCACGCCGGTCACAGACAAGGGGAGCACACTGCGGATGCTCGGTTTTTCGGAGGCCGCTTTGGATGCGCAAACGGGCCAACCGCTGTTCCTGTCCGGGCGCGTGGAGGCTTCTGTCACGTCGAAAGAAGCGGCGCGCGAATTCGTGATGGGGCTTCTTTCCCGTTCGTTGCGTCTTGCGGATGGAACCGATTTTGTGTTCCAAAAAGAGACGACGGATGAAGAGGGGTATCGCTATCTGCGTTTGCGACAGACCCATGGGGGGATTCCGATTGAGCAAGCGGAACTTACGCTGCAAGTGGCGGAAGACGGGTCGGTGGTTGCGGTGGTTGGACGGACGTTGCCGAAGCTGCAAGTCGGAACAAGGCCGACTCTGCTTGCGGAAGGGGCGATGGAGAAGGCGTGGTCTCGGCTGTCGCCCTCAAAACGGCCTGTGTTTCATGAAAAACCCGCGCTGGTGCTTCACCTGATGGAAGACGGCGCGCCGCGCCTTGCGTACCACTCTGTTGTGGAATATGAGGGGCAAAAGGGGTTTGCGTTTGAAGACCTGCATGTGGATGCGCACACAGGGGAAGTCCTTTCGCAGGTTTCCCGGATTCATACGGGGCTTTCCCGATCGATTTACGACGGGAAAAAGGCGTGTCTGTCCACGGGATCGGAACTGCCCGGAACGCTCATGTACAACGAGGGCGGAACGAGCGCGGATGCCATCGCAAACGCGGCGTACACAAACACGGGCCTCACGTACTACTACTACAAGCATTTTCATGGGAGGGATTCCTATGACAACGCAGGGGCACTGCTGAAATCGTCGGTTCACTTCCAATTCTCGAACGGTTTTTCGTGCGATGGGGCCAATGCGGCGTGGCTTGGGAGTCCGTACAACCAAATGGTGTATGGAGACGGGGATTCGACCTACTTCAAGCCGCTGTCGCAGGCTCTCGACGTGACTTCGCACGAACTGACCCATGCGGTCACAGACAAGACTTCGGGGCTGGTTTACTCGTATGAATCCGGCGCGCTCAACGAAGCCATGTCGGACATTTTCGGGGCGGTCACGGAAGCGTGGAAGGGGTCGGGCGGAAGTTCTTCCGGGAATCCGGCGAGCATCACGACGAACGCAAACACCTGGAAAGTCGGCGAAGAAATTGCGCTGGCGGGTCTGCCGGGCGGCGCGCTTCGTTTCATGAACAACCCAACGGCGGACGGGTACAGCAAGGACTACTACCCCGAGCGTTTGACGGGCAGTTCGGACAACGGCGGCGTTCACGGCAACAGCGGCATCGCCAACTTGGCCTTCTATCTATTGTCGCAAGGCGGAAAACACCCGCGCAGCAAGACCACGGCGGACGTGGCAGCCATCGGCATCGAGAAAGCAGCCAAGATTTTCTTCAAGGCGAACACGTCGATCATGAACGCCTCGACGAATTTCCAGGCGGCGCGCGTGGCGACGGCGCAAGCGGCGCAAACGCTGTATGGGTCGTGCTCGGCGGAATGGACGAACACACACAAGGCGTGGGATGCGGTCGGCGTGCTGGGAACGTGGACGCCGTGCGGGACGGGCGATACGACGCCACCGACGGTTTCGCTGACGGCTCCGACGGCGGGCAGCACGCTGACGGGCACGGTCACGGTGTCTGCGAATGCGACGGACAACGTGGGCGTGGCGAGCGTGGACTTCTATGCGGGCACGACGCTCATCGGGACGGACACGACCTCGCCGTATTCGATCGGTTTCAACACCACGACGGTCTCAAACGGATCGTACAGCCTGACGGCGAAAGCCAAAGACGGGGCCGGAAACGTCGGCACGTCGGCGGGCGTGTCGGTCACGGTGTCGAACAGCGGCAGCGGCACCGAGCAAAACGAAAAGGAGTCAAACGGTTCGTTTAACCAGGCGAACACGGTGCCTGTTTCGGGCACGACTGTGACGGGCTACATGAGCTCAAGCACGGACGACGATTACTTCAAAGTCACGCTCGGTGCGGGCAAAACGCTGCAAGCGACGCTGACACCGCCGGCCAGCTCGGACTTCGATCTGTACATCTACGATCCATCGAAGGTGCTGGTCGCCAAGAGCGAAAAGGACGTGGGCTTGGTCGATTCCGCAAGCACGACCAACACGGGTGCCAGCTCTGGAACGTACTGGATTTATGTGAAGTACTACTCCGGCGCGTCGAAAACGAACCCCTACAAACTGAAACTCACGTTCTAGCCGCCTCAGTTTCCGCCTCCCTCGTTGGGAGCGCGTCGCAGTCATGTTCCGCCCGCACATCCAATCTGAAGGGAAACTACCGAAGGTGTAGGCGGCTTTTGGCAAACCGAGCCGTAATCCCCACCAAACCCGGTGTTTGAGCGATTTGTTCAAGCACGCTCAAGGCTTGGCTCTTGTCGAGAATCTCTCGCCGAATTCCCAAGCGGAAAGCGGCCTGGGCCACCACGTCCGTCGCTTTTTCGTGACCGAGCGCCTGCGAGAGCAGCTTGATCACCTCTCCTCTTGAAATCGACGGTTCAGGCATCGTCACGAGCAAATGTGCTCCCCCTATGGGTGTAGGTGTGGGTGGTCCGTTGCAAGGCAGGGTGGGGGCTACTTGGGAAAAGCCAGCACGACGGTGGTCGTGTTGTGAAAGCCGGACAAATCTCCCGCGTCCAACGCAATCTCCCCATACGTTTCAAAACCGGCCAGGGGGACGTTTCCCAGTTCTTCATGGATGCCAGCGATGGCCGTTTTGAAATCATCTTTCAAGATCAGATTGCGGCAAATGCAGTCGAACACGACGGCACCGGCGAGTGGAAGATCGCCCACTTGCGCTCGGGCTCGGCGCGCGGCTTCTTTGGCGCTGTCGATTTGGCGGGCCGGTTCGCTTTCGGTGATGCGAATGACGCTTCCCTCGGGAATCCCGCACGCGAACGCGATCGAATGCGGGCCGGTACGAAACAGGGGCGCGCGGATTTTGTACGCATCCCCCTGCGACAAACCCGCCTCAAAACGCAGGAAAAAGCCGCCGACTTCGCTTTCGGGAAGCGTGGCCGGGTCAAAGCCGAGTTTGCTCGTAGCGTCGCGGGTGTGCTCGACCCAGACTTCCCAGGCCGGACGACCGTCGATTTCGTGAACCACGCCACCCTCCGCTCGCGTCACGGTCAGCGGGGCGGAATGGGGCTCGTGTCCATGGCAAACACCGACGCCGAGCGGTTGTTTCGAGAACACATTGGCCACGACCACACCGTCCGCAATGACCCGGTTTCCCAGCGAAACGTGCGTGCACTTCAGCGCAAGATCGTCGCCCGCTGCGCCACCGGCCAAACGCAGGTCAAAACCCATGAGTGCCGCCGTCGTGAGCGTCGCCTCTTCGCTGCTGCCCGAGAGAGGATCGAGCAGCAAAATCGCCGTCCGATGCGGAAAACCAACGACTTGCGCGGGCATGCCTTCCAAGGCTTCTGCGACGGCACCCTCGGCGGATGCTTTCAGCCCCGTTCCCATCCCCGCAAAAATCCGGTAGTCCCCACACAGCGCAAACATCACCGCCGAATGTTTTGCATCGCCGGCCTCGGTAAATTCGCCCGCCGTGGACGCTCCGAGCACGGTGCTGCGCGGAAAGGAAGCCGCAACCAGGGGTGCAAGCTCCGACAGAGGTTGTGTTGTGGACGCAAACACCATGACCAATGCGGGTTCACAACCTTGAAGTTCCGCTCGACATGTCGCGACCAGTTTTTCAGCCGCTTCGGTCGCACTGCCATGGGCCATTGCCGTGGCCACTTTGCTCTCTGCCATGAGAAAACCCCCTGCCTCCCAAGCTAGAGGATGCGACGGTTTTCAATCAAGAAGTTTTGCTACCACAAATCTAAGCTTTTGGCAGACTGCTGGTTTCTCTTTACACATGCTGAAAAAACGAATGCGCCGTGGACGCCGCTTGCATCCAACGGTGATGCGAAGATTGTTTTGGGGGGCTTTGCTGCTTTGCGCGGTCTGTGTGTCGTCTGTTTCGGCACAGACGCCCGTGCCGCAGGCCACAGCGCCAACACAACCCCCGCCGACTCCACCGTCTGAAGTTCCAGACAAAACAAGCGGCTCGACGACGCAACAGGCGACCGAAACAGCGATGGAACCGAACGCTGAACCGCCTCCGTTGGGCTTTCTAGACGATGGTTCGCGGCAAAAACCCAAGGACGCTGTGCCGTTTTCCGGTGTCGTTCGGGAAAAGGGCACGCGAGATCCGGTGGTCGGCGCAAAAGTTACGGTCACTCCCTGGCGCGAATTGCCCGAATCGCCCACGGACAAACCCAGCAAAAAGGGCAAACCGCGCGGGGAACCCAGCGGAGAACCGTACGAAACGACCACAGACGCTGAAGGCAACTTCCTGATTGAGGATTTGGCCCCCGGCTTGGTTCAGGTCGTGCTGCGCGGCCCGAAGATTCAGCGCACCGAGAGCATCGAAAAACTCGCCCCAGGCAAAAAAACCACCATCACCTACTACGCGCCGCGAAAACTCAGTTCCTTTGAAGTTGTCGTGCGCGCCGAGCCCGTCAAAAAGGAAGTGTCCGAGCAAGTGCTGTCCGTCCAAGAACTTCGGCGCATTCCCGGCACGCAAAACGACGCCATCAAAGCCGTTCAGAATTTGCCCGGCGTCGCCCGCGCTCCGTTTGGTGGAGGTCTTTTGGTGGTTTGGGGTTCGGCCCCGGCGGATACGCGCGTGTACGCCGACGGAGTCCAGCTTCCTCGCATTTTTCACTTTGCTGGCTTTCGCAGCACCATCAATTCCGAATTTGTCGAGGAGCTGTCGTTCAAACCCGGCGCATACGGCGCAGATTTCGGTCGCGGCCTGGGCGGCATGATCGATGTCACCACGCGGTCTCCAAAATCCGATCGCATCCACGGTTCCGTCACCCTCGATTTGATCGATGGGTCCATCACAATGGAAGGGCCGATCACGAAAAACTTGTACGTGGCGGGCGGCGTGCGCGTCAGTTGGATTTCCGTGTTTTTGCCGATTTTCAATCGCTCTCGGTTTCAGATTTCGCCGTTTTATTGGGACTACCAACTGTCCTTGCGGTATCGGCCCACCAAAGCCGACGACATTGATGTGTTCATTTTTGGTTCGACCGACGATTTGGAAGCGCGCGTCAGCGACCCCGACCCCGCAGTGAACATTTCCCTCGACTCCAAGCAGTATTTTTCCCGCGCGCGGATTCGGTGGACCCATCGGTTTTCGCCGTCCACCCAGCTCATCGTCATGCCCTCCATCGGCGGAGACGTGACGCGGTTCGATACGGGCGACGGTGGAATCGGAACCGTGCTCTTCAAGCTCGAGGGAATGACGCTCGGCTACAACTTGCGCGCCGAATTGCGGCATCGCGTCGCACCTTGGCTGAATTTGATAGGCGGCGTGGATTTTGAGGGCACGCGCAGTGCCTTTGAAGTCATCGTCCCGCCCGTGCCTCCCGGCGGCGGCGGTTCAGCGGGAGAGTCGAACAACGGCGCGGCAGGCTCGGCGCTGACCCAACTGGGTTCCGTCAAAGACGAATCGGTGCTGCACATCGTCCGCACCGCCCCGTATGCCATCGCTCGGTTTGATTTGCTCGACCGTCGCCTGACCATTTCGCCCCAACTTCGACTCGAGACCGCGTACGTCCGTTCGTATGACGGCGAGCTGTCCAAAACCGTGTTTTCGCCCGAGCCTCGCCTTGTCCTGAGCGGTCAAATCGTGCCGCGCTACTTTCTGCTCAAGTTTGGCGTCGGTTCCTATACCCAACTGGGCCAGCCCCAGGAGCTCAACCGCGTCTTCGGCAATCCCAACCTCGACCCGCAGCGTGGCACGACCTATGTTGCAGGCTTCGAGAGCGAACCCACCGGCTCTCTGTTCGTCCAAGGCCAGTTCTTCTATAAGGATCTGCGTTCGATGATCGTGTCCGACCCGGTGCTCAAGTACACCAACGTCGGTTTGGGCCGGGTCATCGGCGGCGATTTTCTGTTGCGACAGAAGCTGTGGAAGGGGCTGTTTGGCTGGCTTGCGTACACCATTTCCCAGTCCGAACGGCGCAGCAATCCAGAACAGCCCTGGCGGCTTTTTCGGTACGACCAGACGCACATTTTGACGGCGGTCGCGTCGTACAAATTGCCGTGGTGGGGACTTGAGGTTGGCATGCGTTTTCGGTACGTGACCGGCGGCTTGTACACGCCGACCACCGGCGGAATCCGCGACGCCCAAACCCAGAATTGGGTCGCGAGCCAGGGCGAGGTCTTCTCGGCCCGCTTGCCCGACTTTCACCAGCTCGATTTCCGCGTCGATAAGACCTGGGAGTTTAACAAGTGGAAACTCGGGCTCTACCTGGACATCCAGAACTTGTATAACCGCGAAAACGCCGAGCAGCTCGCCTACGGAGGTCGGCAGCTTTACCAAACCACGTTGGTCACTGGCATTCCGTTTTTCCCAAACCTGGGTCTGCGCGCGGACTACTGACGCACATGTTTGCAAATCCGTTTCAACCACTCACAGGCCATCGGCCATAGGATTCACCGACATGGGAGTAAGACACCTTTTGCGGTTGTGTGGCGCGCTCGCGCTGCTCTGCGGGCTGGGTTGTGAGAACGACATTGATTCCGATTCGCTCGTCCGCGAGCTTCGGGTCTTGTCTCTCCGCATCGGGCCGCAGACCCCCCAAAGCGATGCAGAGGCCCACGCCGAGGTCAAACCCGGCCCGGGCGGTTTGGATTTGGTGTTCACCCAGCCGACCATCGATCTGAAGGTCGAAATCGGCGCGCCCACAGGCCCCGGTCGTCGTTTTGCAAGCCCCAGGCCGCTGGCCGTCGATTGGTTCTTGTGCGTCGGGCCGAGTTCTTTGTTCAATCCCGGCACCCTCGACCCTGGATGCCGGAAGTGGTTGCCTACCGATCCCGATCCCATGAAGAGCACCGCCCTGCGTTTTCTCGGAAACGGAGAGACGTTTCCCCTGCCCACCGCTGTCCTCAAAGAAGTCGTAGGCGGCGTGCTCCAAATCATGCTGACTGGCGGTTCGGGCGGCGGTTCGGGCGGAACGATCAAATTGCCCGAAAAACCCGTGATGATTCTTTTGCCCGTGCTTGCTCGCGTGCGTGTCGTCGGGGGCGATCCAAACGACAACCGAGACAGCGAAGTTGCCGTGACCTATTTGAGAACCTGGGTCGCGTTGCCCGGCATGACGTTGCCTGCCGCCAATCACAACCCTTCTGTGGGCGAGCTGCTCGCTGGGCCCGACCAAGACGGGGCCAAAAAGCCCCTTTTGCCCTGCATTCCGACCAGTTGCCCCGCAAATCCAGTCAAACGAAACCAAGATCTGTTTTTGATTGCGTCCGCGCTCGCCGGTTCAGTCGAAAACTACACACCCCAAGACGACAGCGGCAGAGGCGACCGGCCCGAGACCTTGCGCTATAGCTGGTTTGCAACTGACGGCAATTTTGAAAAGGAGCGCACAGGCGATGCGTTCCCCGACAACAAGTGGAACAGCGACAGCAAGCGGCCTCCGCCCGATGGGGCAACCCAAGGCTCGCTGTGGCTGGTCGTTCAAGACGAGCGAGGCGGCACCGACGCCCGCCGCTATGAATTGAGTCTTCAAAACTAGGTTCCCATCCGCTTCCCTGTGTTGCGACGCGCCTGACTGTGCCTCCTGTGCCTCCCCGAACCCCTCCCAACCACACCCTGTCCAAACGAAAGAAGCGGCCCACGCCTGCGAGCCTGCGTCCACCTCGAAGCGAGTTATCACTGCTGCTGGGGCTCGCGTATGACCTTTTGCGTGCGCCCGTGTTTTTGGTCCTGCTTCTGCTTGGCAAAGCGGACAAACGGCTCGCATTGACTCCTTTTTTTCGGGTGTGTGATTTCGTGTGGTCCGCCAAGGCGACGACTGCTTTGCTGTTCACGAATGTGGCCTGCTTTGCGGTCGAGCGTCTGCTCAAAACCCGCCTCCCGGCGCAAGACGTGCTCGCCCTGTTCGCGTTTTCCCCCGAGACGTTGTGGAAAGGTCGGTTTCTTCCGCTGGTTCTGCATGTGTTTGCTCACGCAGACGGCATGCACCTTTTGTCCAACATGGTGCCCCTGTTTGTCTTCGGGCGCGTGGTCGAGGGTTTGGTCGGGCCCGGTCGGCTTTTGCTGTCGTATGGGTTGTCTGCGGCGTGCGCGACGCTCGTCTCGCTGCTCGCTCAGGGTGTATCGGGCCAGTACGTGCCGACGTTGGGAGCCTCCGGGGCCGTGGCGGGTTTGATTGCGCTCGGGGTGCTGCTCGCGCCGCTGACCGTGACGTTCGAGGCGCTTCTGCCCCTGCCCCTGTTTTTGCTCGGTTGGCTCTCGATGGCCGCCGATGTGTGGGCCTTGGGAAGCCGCGCAAGCGATGCCGTGGATCATCCCGCGCACCTGGGCGGCTATCTGTCTTCTGTGCTGTTGGTTCGGCTGCTCCCGTCCAAACTCATAGCCCGCGCCGCCGCCGGTTTCTGGTTCAACCTGCTCACCCTCGCCTTCGCCGCGCTGCTGTTCTGGTTCCCCCGGAAGCCCTAGCTCAGCAGCCTCGAGGCTGTGAGCACTTCCCCCGCACGCTGTGCCAGAGACTGTCTGGTTTGGCGCAATCGTCGGGCCAATCTGGCGGCGGTTTCTCGTCGGAGATGGGCTTGATCTCGAGGTTGTGCTGCGGCAAAGTGAATTGCGTTTGCTCCGACGGAAGAAAGGAACAAGGCGCGATGTCACAAACACCACGGTTTCTGCTTTTGGGTTGCGGCGGAATTGGGGGCATTGTCGCGGCATTGCTGGGCCGGGCGGGCGGCGATGTAACGGTCATCACGGGAAACCAGGCGATCACGTCGGCTGTTTTGCGGCAGGGCATTCGCATTCGAGACCTCGACGGGAAAGAATGGACGAATCAACCGGCGAGCGTGGTCACGAAAGTCGCAGAATTGCCATCGGGTGGGCATTTTGACGTGTGCCTCGCAGCGACGAAACTGACGACGCTGACAGAGGCGCTTGGCGATGCCTTGCCCGTGCTTTCGGACACCACGAATGTGTTGTGTTTGCAAAATGGTTTGCCCGAAGCACACGCGGCCAAAGTGGTAGGAGACGAGCGTGTGGTGGGATGTGTGGTGGGATTTGGTGCAACCCTCGTCGAGCCTGGCTTTTCGGCCCGCACTTCGACGGGGGGTTTTCAAATCGGTCGCTACAAACCGCGCGAAACGGACACCGATTTGGCTCGGGTGGCGGCATTGCTCGACCCGGCGATCCCGACAAGATTCGTGAAGGATTTGTCCGGTGTGCGTTGGAGCAAACTGGCCATCAACTGCGCGACGAGCACGTTGGGTGCAATAGGCGGAGACACGCTGGGTCGGTTGCTGGCCCAGCGGTTTGTGCGACGGCTGGTTCTGGAAGTCTGGCGCGAACTTTGTGCGGTTGCGAATTGTGAAGGCATCCGACTCGCCAAAGTGGCAGGCACGATTGACATCGCAAAGTTGGCCCTTTCAGACGAGGACAAAAGACACAAAGTCGGCTCTTTGGGACTCTTCTTCAAACACTCGTTGTTGTGGGGGCTTGGTCTGAAATTCCGCAAGATGCGGAGTTCGATGGCCATCGCGATCGAACGGGGCCGCAAACCAGAAATCGACTGGTTGAACGGAGAGATCGTGCGACGAGGCGAGCTGCACGGCGTCCACACGCCGCTCAACCGAGAACTTCTGCGCGTCGTTCACGATCTGGTCGCCAAACGCAAAAAACCGGGGCTGGACACCCTGTACAGCACGTACTTGCGGTTGGAATCGGGACAGATCGACGCGGGAGAACCGAGGACGACATTGGAGCACAGGGCCCCACCCCGTCACACCCCCGGTTTGGAACTGAAGTAGAGAAACTTAGGACTTTTTGACGCGAGGTGCCTTGGGGGCCGCTGCTTTTTCGTCAGCCTTTTTGACAGGGGCTTTGGCAGCGGGCTTGGCGTCTTTGGAGGGGGAAGGGGTCGCAGACTTTGCCTTTGCCGCCTTTTTGGGGGCCGCAGAGGTTGCCGATTTGCGGTCCACGGCCGCTTTGTTCAGTGCCAACACAAGCCGCGAAATTTTGCGCGATGCGGTTCGCTTGTGAATGACACCCTTCTGGGCTGCTTTGGCGACCTGAGCCACGGCCTCAGCGACCGAGGTCTGAACATTTTCTGGGGTGGCTTTGGTGTCGGAAAGGGAATGACGCGCCCGTTTGACTCGGGTACGCATGGGAACGAGGTGCTGCATGTTGCGAATGCGGCGCTTTTGGCGCTGGCGGTTGCGTTTTTTTGCGGATGGGTTGTTGGCCAAGAGGTCCTCCAAACAGAACAGTTACAAAACTGCCGGTATCTTTAGTGTTTTCCGAAGCGCAGTGTCAAGTACTTCCCGTTACGGAGTGGCAGCTTGAACGTGCTGGTGTTACGGTCGGCTGTTTTTTCCGAGAGAGGGGCCCTTGAAACCAAATTCTTCTTCCTCTTTTGCCCGTTCGTCCTCTGCCCATTCGTCTTCTGCTCGTTCGTCCTTTGGCCGTTCGTCCTCCCGTTCGACTTCCACGACGCGGACTTTTCCGTTCTCTTCATCGACCGGACGCAAGTTGATTCTCGCGGAGAAACCGCAGGTCGCTCGGGATGTGGCCAAGGCGCTCGGGGTGACGCAGAAGGCGAACGGTGTGCTGCACAACGATCGGTTCGTGGTCACGTGGTGCATCGGGCATTTGGTGGAACTGTGTGAGCCTCACGAATACGATCCGGCGTGGAAGCGCTGGTCTCTTCACCTTCTGCCGATGTTGCCTGCGCCCTTCAAATTGCGACCGATTCGCAAGACGATCGCGCAGTGGCAGCTTGTGAAACGGCTGCTCAGAGATCGGTCGTTTTCATCGGTGATCAATGCTTGCGATGCAGGAAGAGAAGGGGAACTGATTTTTCGACTCTGTTACGAGCTGGCAGGGTGTGTGCTGCCCGTCGAGCGGCTGTGGATTTCGTCTTTGACGCAAGAGGCGATCACGCAGGGAATCGGCAAGCTTCGATCGGGCAAAGCGTTCGATGATTTGGCGCAAGCTGCGCGATGTCGATCGGAAGCAGACTGGCTGGTCGGAATGAATGCGACGCGCGCAGTGACGATTTGGCGGAACAGTCAGCGAGGCGTGCTTTTGTCCGTCGGGAGAGTGCAGACACCGACGCTGGCGTTGCTGGTCGAACGAGAGAAACAGATTGTCGAGTTTGTGCCCGTCGATTATTTCGAGGTTCAATCGAATCTGCGACGGAAAGTGGCTCCGAACGACCAGTTCATCGCCAGGTGGCAATTTGGAAAAACGCACCGGCTCGCGACGAGAACGCTGGCCGATCGCATCGTTTCTCGAGACAAAGTGGGGATGGTTTCCGTCGAAAACATCGAAGAAAAGCGCGTGCGTGAGCCTCCGCCGTTGCTGTTCGACTTGACCTCTCTGCAAAGGACTTGCAACCGGCGGTTCGGTTTTTCCGCGCAACAGACGCTTTCCATTGCGCAGCAGCTATACGAAGAGCACAAGCTGCTCAGCTACCCGCGAACGGACTCTCGCCATCTTTCCAAAGATCTGTTTTCACAACTTCCCGAGATTTTTTCTGCCGTTGGGCAGTGCGCAGCGTATTCCGCATTTTCGGGGAAGCTTGGCGCGGTGACTCCTCCTGCGCGGGTGTTTCAGGACCACAAGGTGACGGATCATCACGCCATCATTCCGACGACGACGCCGCTTTCTTCTGGCCGTCTTGCGGCGTTGACCCGTGATGAAAAAAACGTGCTGGATTTGGTAATACGCCGCTTTCTGGGCGTGTTTTTTCCCGATGCAGAGTTTGCGCAGACGCGGGTCACGATCAAAGTGGATGCGGGCGTGATGCAAGATCCCCAAACCCCAGAAACCGATGCAGAGGGCCGACTGACTGCGGTGCCGCCGCCTCCCGATCGATATGTTGCGCAGGGGAAACGGCGAATTGTTGCGGGCTGGCAAGAGGTAGCAGGGTTTTCAGGAACAGAGGGTTCACAGAGTCCGAAAGAACAGGATTCCCACGAAAGGGAAGACGATGCGGAATGGCCAAACCAGGTGATTCCTTCTCTGCATGTGGGCGAAGTTCTCGTCGGTGATTTCTTGGCCATCGACAAAAAAACGAAACCACCACCTCGCTTTTCGGAGGCGACCCTTTTGTCGGCCATGGAACAAGCGGGGAAGGGCCTTTCGGATGCCGAACTCAGGCACGCAATGAAAGACACGGGGCTGGGGACTCCGGCGACTCGAGCGACGATCATTGAGACCCTGCTCAAGCGGCAATACATCGAACGTCAAGGCCGACAACTTCACCCAACTTGTTTGGGACAGGATTTGATCAGAAAGCTGCCGGATGCGGGGCTTGCTTCGGCGGAATGGACGGGTAAATGGGAAGCGCGGCTGTGTCGGATGGCTCGCGGAGAAGAAACCGCAGAGAACTTCATGTCAGACATCGCCGCCTATGTGCGTGAACTGGTGTCTTGTGTGCGCGCGTTGCCGAACCCTGAACGAGTGGACATACCGAAACGCGCCGAGAAAAAAACCACCCGTTCGCAGGCTAGATCCACAAAGAGACAGCGAACTTCGCAGCCGTCGCCTGGGACGCCGCTTGCGCCTTCGGTGCGGTGCCCTCGTTGCCAGCGCGCAGATGTGATTTGGGGAAAACAAGCGTGGGGCTGCGCAAACTTTCGGGAATGCACATTCCGCATTCCCTTTGTGGTGGGGGAAACTCGATTGTCCGTCGCCAATGTGACTGCGCTTTTGGCCAAGGGATCGATTCGGCTCACACGAAAAAACCAGAAGTTGGCCCTGCGCTTGAACGTGGTAGCAGAGCCGCCGCTGGCCGTGACTCCTTCCTGAACCTTTTCATCGTCAAAAGGGGGCGGAGGAATGAGTCGGCAGAGTGGAACGGAAAAGAGGATGGGAAAACGGATTTGCGCGTGAACAGAGCTTACGGACGGGCGGGGGCCAGCTCTGGACAGTTCACAAAGAATGGCGCGGAATATCCGCCATCGACGACCAACCGATAGATGTGACATTCCGAGCGGCTAGCAGGCTGACTTGTGTGACCCTCGAACGTTCCCACACTTTCGGCGTTCCGAAAGAGTTCCCCCTCGCCACCTTCCCAGCGAATGTTGACGTGCTGGCTGGCCACAATGTGATCGCCAACGCCAACGGCTTCTGGGCGATCGTCTGCAAACACGCGGACACCACAGGGGGTAGGTGATCGAACACACACGCGCCCATGTGTAAGACCCTGCCGCAGTTCTTCGGGAGTGCGATCGCGCGCGGCGATGTAGATCGTGGGACGAATCAGCGAGTCACGGCTGTCTGAGCCACCGATTGGAACCAGCCGACGTTTCTTGCGAATGATCTCCAAATCCATGCGGCTCATCACCGCAGAAACCGACGCAACGGGGTCGCCGAGCGCGTACTGATCGCGCCACACCGACAAAGGCACGCTGTACGCTTCCATGCCGTCGTACAAATTGTGCAAGGCCAGAATGTCTTTTGGAAAGCCCGCTGACGGTTTCGTAAGCGGCTTCCAACTGCGATCGACATTCGAGTAGTTGTTCACAGAATCAACGGGCGCTTTCACGGGCGTTGCAAGCGGGGTGTTCAAAAACACGAGCGCGCCGCGCATCCACAACAGATTGATGAACGCCGTTGGATTCGCGCGCAAATCGTCACGCGACACGTCGTTGAGTGCTTTGGGAATGTCTGTGCCGATGATCGTGGCCGAGCCATTTTTGTCGTCTGCATACTCGGCCCCGACCATCATCAAAACGCCTTTTTCAGACAGTGACGAAAGCGTTGCCTGGAGCGTGGGCCAGTCGCGTTTCACTCGTTCGTACTGATCTGCGCTTTCCCAAAAACGGGCGGGAATCTGCGGCGTTACGAACACAAAATCGAGGCCCGATTTGTTTGCCAAGTCGACCGACGCCTTGAGAGAGCGTTCGACTTTGCGCGGATCATCAGGCGGGCTGATGTGGAAGTTCATATCGCCAGCCCACAGCCGATACGCGCCTTGCATCTGCACATTTTTGTGCTGTTTTGGCTTGTATGCAGCCTCGGTGGACAATGCCGTGAAAAAGGTCCGACAGGCTCCTGTCAGCAACACCACGGAAACTGCACAACCAGCCCACAACCACTTGGGCGGCACTACTTTGGGGGTCGCGGGACGCGCGACGCGACGCTCAATCTCTTTCATCAGGGCGATAGTAGGGGGCTTTGGGAGGCAAAGTCAAAGGCCGGTTTGCACGCCGGTTTTGCGAGGCTTCTTTTATCGCCGGTCGCACCGTCTTTGTCGGGCGCTCCCGAGTTCGGATATTGCGCGAAACTGCGCTCAAGAAGGCGGTGGAGCAGCAAGCCTACATGTCGTTCCAGAAGCCACGGGAAACACGGCGTGGAACAGCGGGCGTTTTTTCTGCGCGAAAAGTCGCATGGAGGGAATCGCTCTCGTCGAGGTATAATTGGACGGAGTGTTGCTTTCTGAATCACATCATCCCATCGAGGGAGGGGAAGAGAACAGATGATGAGGAAATTTGGTTTGTGGCTCCTTGGGTTTTCGGTGTTGGGAGCTTTTTCGGCTGTTGCGGCACCGCGCAATGTGCCGCAGGCGCTCAAATCCAAGACGCGCTACACGGGAGCACACCCGGTTGCCGTGGATGGAAATGGCTACTGCCAGATCGACGTGCCTCACACGCACGATTACGCGCCGGACAAGCCCAATTTGTATCAGCGCGTCGGGGACGACTACGTGTTTTCGGGAGACCCCGTTCCGTTCGGTTACGACGGCGAAAAAACGGTCTATTACGGACACCATCCGATTCCCCTGAACCAAGAGGGGTCGTTGGGGGCGCTGCCTCCACCCTCAAGGTTCTGTTTTTTGAAAGGACCGCACCATCACGAGTACCCCGCACCGCCAGCCATGGTCGGCTACAAAGTGCAGAACAACGTGATTTTCTATGTGGGTCCGATCCCTCCTGAAGTGTCCAAAGCGCGACCCCAGATCGAAAAAACACTTGAGGTGGAGTACCGACCGTACACCGCACAAAGGCCCAAAGTCGTGGTCGAGCCTCCTCCCGAATGGCAAGGCACGGTCTATGTCGAGCCGCCTCCGGTTGTCGTTGCTCCCGCACATCCGACGGTGGTGGTCGCGCCTCCGGCTCCGGTTGTCGTTGCGCCACCTGTGCCAGCCGTCGTGGTTGCGCCTCCAGCACCGGTCGTGATTGGGGTTCCGGGGGCCGTGATTTTGCACGGACACGGTCACGGTCACGGACATGGTCATCACAAAGGCTGGTTTCACCCCGGAAAAGGCAAGGGGCACTGGAAACGGTGGTGATGGGAGTGAGCTAGGCCCAGCGTCGGTTTTCAGGTTTACATACTGAGGTGTTACGGAGGCCACGCGAGCAGCAGTGTGCCGGTGATGAGGGCCGCGCCTCCCACAGCAGACAGAGCCGCACCGGGTACTACTGTGTCGTAGATTTGCGGACAAGAGGACACAGGGTCCGACAGGGAAGATACGCAGTAGCTGTTCACGGCGAGGGCCGAGATCCCAAAGCCAAGGGCAATTGCCCCAAGCCCGATGGCCGTTGCGCCGACGCCGATTCTCCATTTTGGACGTACCAAAGGACCCGTTTTTGCCGCCGGCGGCACCGAAGAAACCGAGTTGCTGGGTTCTTCGGTGTCGTTTCCGACCATCAACGTCAACTCCACCGTTTGCCGTTGCCCTGCTTCGACGGTGATTTCTCGCTGAAGTGGAGAGAAGCCGGGCTTGCGCAGGACCAGCGGGTACGTTCCCGCCCAGACGGGCCGACGCAGCGGCGTTTGTCCCAGCACGCGGTTTCCCAGGCGAACATGAGTGACATCAGGCACCGAATGAACCACCAGCGTGCCACGCGGGCGACGCAATGCAGCGTCTAGCCCCTCGTTCAGAAGCTCTGCTGTCTTGCTGCGGACAGTCTCTGCATCGCACGGCACACACGTTTTTTCGACGGTGGCAGCGGGTTCCATGATCGCCGGGTCAAACACAGAAAGCTGCAATCGCACTTCTTTTGTGCCCCTTTTCGCGGGAGTCACCAAGGCGCGAACAGAGAGCAGCCAATTCGCCTGGTTTTCCTCGGCCAAGGAAAATTGACAGCGTTCCTCGGTGACGCAATTTGCAAGCTGGGGCGCAGCCAACAGGGCAATCGCCTGCGTTTGCAAACCAAGGCTCTTTTCAAGGTTCACTTGCTTGGTCGCCTGTTCGATGGACGCGATTTCCTGGGCTGTCAGCGCGCTTGCTGGATCGCTGGTTTGTGGACTTTGTGAAACGACCAAAAGTGCGGCTTTCTGCAATGTCGCAACCACAACGTCCGACGAAAGATTGAACCGCAGTTCTGCGACTCGTGAAGCCAGCACTTTGTGTTGTTCTTCGAGCCGCTTGTTGCCCAAACTCAGCGCGATTTTGTGAAGCCCCGGAGACAGAAGCAGAGGAGCAGCCAGAGGCAAAACACCGACGGGCCGATTGTCTACGAACACCATCGAACCACGATCGCCCTCGACGACAACTTCTCCGGCGGGCATCTTCTGCGCCAAAAGTGCCTCACGCGCCACACGCAGATCGTCTTCTTGCGCTCCTCCGGTGTCCGCCAAAAAGCGACGAAACAAATCGGCGGCCTCCAGGCCCTTTTTCTGCTCCTTCAGAAGCAACGCCAGCAGAAACAACTTTTCTGGTGTTGGAGATTGCCGAATAGAATCATCGAGTAATTTTTCGGCACCCACAAAGTCCGTTTGGCTCAACGCTTTTTGGACTTGTTCGCGCAAAGAGGCAGCCGGTTGTTGGGTTGCAGCCGGTGCCGCTTTTTTTTTGCAAAAGCCAATCGGCAGCTGCCCGGACGACACCAGGCAGACCAAACCGACAGCCACAAAACGACTATTTACACGTGCGCAGTTCGACGGTTTCGCCCGCATCCAGTTCGACCGCCTTACGTTGACCACCACCGACGCTGACTTGGTGTTTGCCGGGCGGCATGAAGACTTCGACTTTTTGACATCGCTTGGAGATGTTCTTGTAAAGAATCAACCTGCCTAGCTTCCGGTGTAGCCGCTCAACCCCTTGATGTGCTGCGTCATACAAAGCCCGCACGGGCGGGCGTTTTCCGGTCGTCTTGCTTTGCAAAATCTTCTGGTACTCCGACATGGCGTTGGCCAACAGCCCCAGCTTCTCATAAGTTGCGCCAAGCTGGTAAGCCAAATTACTATTTACTTGGTCGCACTTTGGAAGAGACAAGCGCTTGTTCGCACACAGCTGACTCGTCTTCTCCAACGCTTTTTGCGCTGCCCGGAAATTGCCAGCCTTGTACAACGTATTTCCCGTTGCGAATTGTTGTTCGACCGCAAGGTTGGCTTTGGCTGCTTCCTGCGATAGCGTTGGGGTCGGCACCGTGTCAGCCGCCTCATCCCCTGGGCCTTTGCGCGTCGTTTGGCCGGTTGCGGGTCGTTTTTCGGTACTCGGCAACGGAACGCTCGCCTGAAAGCGCACCAGGACCGCAATCGCCCGAGCACGAACCGCGACATCGCTATCCTCGGCCAGCACGCGAACTGCTGGCCAAGCCACCCGCAAGGACGCTCCCCCTTGTTCACAATGCGATTCCACCACATCCACCAGACGAAACCGAACGGTCGCATCAGGATCGCGCGTGGCTTTGAGAAGCAGCGCACCGGCGTCCTCCGCAGACAGAGACGCCAGCCTGTTGATGGCTTGCAGTCGTTCGAGCACATCCGAGCTGGCGAGCAACGTGTTGAGGTCCGGCGCTTTGTTTTCGACTTGGGGTGGCAACGCACCCTTCTTTCCAAGCCAATCGTAGGCCTGCACACCGATGCCGCCCCCGTGTTGCAGCGCCTCACGCAGGATTTTCAGCAAGGCTGGTGATTTCTCGCCGTGTTGCAACAGCAGAACGGCTGCCTGAAACCGAACCAGCAGATCGCGATCTTTCGTCAGTGCCCACAGCAAGTTGGTCGGCAATTTCGAGTCTGCCGACGCCTCCAAAATCGCGACCCGCCGCACGGCAACATCGGGCGAACGGAGCCCCTGATGCAGCGTGTTGCGCCGCGACGCATCACCCAAGCGCAAAAGCGCCGCTGCAGCGACGGTTTTTTCTTCGGAAAGACCTTCGTCGGCTCGCTTCCTGAGCAAGGACTTCAGTCGTTCAGTCGCCTGTAGATCGTGCGTTTTTTTTGCGACGTTCAGCGACGATCGAATCGCGGTCAGCCGAACCGGCAAAGACGAATCCGCGAGTGCTGACTGCAACAGTTCCAAAATCTGCTTGACCGTCGCCTGTGCTTCTTTTTCCGCTCTGTTGGACTGTCCGGTTGCCGTCGGCGTTTTGGTCGGCGCACTTTCACCGAGCAAAGCCACAGCCGATTGCCGCACGGTCCAGTTGTCGTCCTCAAGCGCTTGCTTGGCCCATGCCACACCCTGCTCGGAAAGCTGCTCTGGATCTAAGCTCGTCTGCCGAAGCAGCGCACCTGCACATACCTGCCTGAGTGGCTCTGGCGCGATTCCTTCCAGCAGACATTCCAAAAGCAGTTTTGTGTCGCTCCGATCCGAACAGCGAAGCAAACCGAACGCGGCTTCCAGTTTGTCTGCCAAGCTGGTTTTTTGGTCGCGCAGCACGTCCCTGAAGAGTCCCCGAAACGACGGATCGTCGTGCGTGCACAGCACTTGCGCCGACAAAAGTTGAGCGGGCCCCGGTTGTTTCGCTGTTTGTTCCAAAAGTTCGCGCATCTCCGGCTGTTCCTGTTTGAGCAAAAGCTCTGCAACCGGAACATCCCGCAGAAGAAGGGGGGGCGTTTTCGGGAGTCCCCCCGACAGTTTGGACATCGCGTCTTCGTCCGAGCGACGTGCAGCCCACAGACGCGCCGCCAGCGCCTCTTCACCCTCTTGGTTTTGCAGCTCGGCCAAGAACTTGTCGGCCTCGGCGTCGCCTTGTTCGGCCAAAAGCTGCGCCACGCCACGTTTGATCGGCAACTGGTCGCTTGTTGCAAGCGAACCCAGTGCTTTGCGCGACAACGGCTCGCCGAGTTTTCGCATCGCCTGAGCAACCGCCAGGCGCAACTGCACCGGATACTCCTCACGCAAATGCGTTTGCAGTGCGGTGAGTGCTCGTCGAGAACCCAAGCTGCCAAGCACTTCCGCCGCTCGGATTTGGACCGGCAGCGCCGAGTCGTCGAGCAGCGGTTCAACGTGACCACGCCAACCTACATCCGAACTGTGCAAAAGGGCTCGCAAGGCCTGTTCCCGAACAGTCGGTTCCGTCGATCGCAGACCCATTTCCAACGTCTTTTTCGCGCTGGCATGCAGCTCAGCCACGCTTTGGTTTGCGTCAGCCGCTTGTTTTTTTTCCACCGACGATTTTTTTGACAAAACAAAACGCCGTACAACCGAACCCGTCACCGACAGCAGCGCGACAACTCCGACGGCGAGAAGCGGAAGTCTGAACCGCCGAACGCGCTCCCAACGGCTGGGCAGAGGCAGATGTTTCGCCAGCGCCTCGGTCAGTGTTTCCAAAAACTCGATCGGAGAAGCCGGAAACGACGGATCGGCCAACGCTCGTCGCAAAAGTTCATCCACGTCGTCGCTGACGCCTGCCAGACGATGCCGCGCCTCCAGCAGCGGCTTTTCCAGGGAAATCGTCTCGGGAAGACGGACTGAAAACGGTTTGCTTTGACACAGCCCGAACACACACTGCGCGGTGGCCCAAAGCAACGTTTTGTCCGTGGTCGGTCGGCTACTTTCTGACGGATTTTCGTCGTGCAAACCCACCAGTTTCATTCTGTGAACCCCGCCCGATTTCCGAACGACAAAGCTGTCGGGCAAAAGCCTACCCAAAACCACATCAGCCGCCTGTAACACACCCACCATCTGACTCAGTTGTTCGACAAAGAGCCTCAGTGTGCGCAGCGTGTACTGGTGCCGCTCGATCCACTCGAGCAGCGTTTCACCGACGATCTCTTCGCTGATGAAGTACGGGCTTTGCGCCGTCTGTCCGCTGTCAAAAATGTCCAACAGCGAGCGGTGGCGCAGCTTGCTTACCTGCCGTGCGACTTGCAAAAAACGCTCTTTTTGCGCAGCCGAAGCAGAGGGTTCCAACACATGACACGTCGCTGAGCGCCGCAGTTGTTGGTGCCGCGCCGTGTAACGCAAAACCGAACCAAAACGGCCCCCAAACGCCGTCAGTTCGTATTCGCCGACGGAACTACCCACGAGCGTTTGCGGCTCAAAGCTCATTTCGTTGCGGCCACCCGGTTTTTCTCGCAGTGCCGCATCGCGATGTGTGCGACGGCGGCGCTCAACCTCACACGCCCATCCGCATCTGCCAGAAGCGACGCAACCTGTTCGGAATCACAGGTGTTCTTGCTCTGTGTGGCCAGTCTTCCCAGGCTCGCGACTGCTTTTTGCCGAATCATCGCCGAGGGAGCTTCGAGTTTGGGTTTCAGTGTTTCCAACGCCCGCACATCACCTGACGCCGCGAGCAATGCAGCAAACGACAAGTCCTCTGGATGTGTTCGGGAAAGTTCGTACAGCACGTCCCGCCCCTCTTTGATCCCGGACAGCGCCAGCACCTCCGCAGCCTCTGCCCGCAAATGCGGATTGGATTCCTTTATCGCCTTGTTCAGCCGCTTGGTCGTCTCGGGTTCCCGCATACGAAACAATTCTCGCAGCGCCGATCGATAGACCGATGGACGAATGCTCCCTTGGTTCACACTCCGCCGTGTCACCTCTTTCAATTCGGCCCCCTTGACTACCCCTTTTTGTGCCATCACGACATACGCTCTCAGCTGCGTTTCTCCGTCGAGGGCCGCACTCCTAGTGGATGCGGAGAGAGCCATTTGCACCGACATGTCCCCCCATTGCATGCGCGCGATCATCGTTTCAATGCCCACGACACCACCGGCTTTTTCACCGAGCTTTTTCAGTGCCCCCAACATCGCCGCATCCGCCCTTCCTCCTAAACTTCCCATGGCTTGCAGAGCTGCTTTCGAGACAGCAGGCTCCTCGTCGAGAAGCAACGTGTTCAACTCCTTTTGCAGCGTGTTGCCGCCCACTTCTCCGATGGTTTGTGCCAATGCCCGACGTTCGTCCTTTGGACCCCCAAGCGCCATCGAGACACGTTGCAGCGCAACCTCGGCGGGCGACACCGATTTTCTAGGTTGTTTTCCGGGGATAGGAGGATCTTTCTTTTCGACCAGTTTCGCTGGCAGTGGGCGAGACCCCCGAAGAAGCCACGCCGTGCCTCCTATTGCCAACATTGCGACAACGGCAACAGGCAGCCACCACCTTTTCGCCACGAAATGAGTCAGACTGGAACGTGCATTTTCGGGAATCGAAGTACCACTCGAATGCGTCGAGTTCATTTGGCTTTTGTCCGACAGGTCAGGTAGTGCGACCATGGGCCAAGCCGTCTGAAGTTCATCCAGAAATTCCCCTACATTTTGGTACCGCTGCTCAGCCTCCTTCGCCAGCGCCCGAGCCAAAATCCGGTCCATCTCAGGCCAATTGATCTTTGGGCGATTCAAACCTTTTTGTAGCGCAATTTCCGACGGTGGCGTCAGCGTGTCGTACAGGTGTTTGGACAGCACTTCAATCGGACTCCCAGAGAACGGTCTCTGTCCCGCCAGTGCCTCATACAACATCACCCCGATGGAGTATACGTCTGTCCTCGCATCGACTTGTGCGGAATGGCGAATCTGTTCCGGTGCCATATACGCTGGAGTTCCCAACATTGCTCCGCTCACCGTTGTCATCCCCGCCCCCGGCTGCCCCAAATTCTTGGCCACCCCAAAATCCAAAAGCTTCACCTGCACCCCTCCTTCCCCATCCCCCACAATCATCACATTATCCGGCTTGAGGTCCCTATGGATGATGCCGAGGTCGTGGGCGGCACCTATGGCGGAGAGTAGGGGGGCGAAGGTGGTTGAGATTTCGTCGTCGGAAAGTGGGGAGCGGCGGAGGCGAGAGCGCAGGGACTCGCCATTGAGAAGCTCCATGACGTAGTAGAGGGACCCATCGTCTGTGCGACCGAAGTCGTAGACCTCGACGATGTTGGGATGACCAATGCGCGTGACCATCTCGGCTTCGCGTTGAAAGCGTGTCGCCTGAACCTCGGTGTGAAAAGCTCCGGTGCGCAGAACTTTGATGGCGACGGTGCGACCCAAATCTCGGTGTTCCGCGAGAAAGACGACACCCATTCCTCCCTCGCCGAGTTTTTGGAGCAGCCGATACCGACCCAGCTCAGAACCCTCACCGACGGGTGCCGAGGCTTTCTTCGATGGTTTCGGTTCGATCTCGGTATGGGACATGATGCAGCGCACACATTTTACCTTGCATTTTGTCACCCTGGCTGGATGAAGCGAGGCAGATATGCCTTTTCAGAATGGAATGGAAATGTGTGATTAATTACAAAAGAAATTCAATGAAGAACTATCGAGAACGGTACGACATTTGCGGAGAGTCGTCTTTGCTGGGTCAAGAAGCAGCCGTGTCGATGTGCAGGCTCTCGCGGGCCGATTGAAGCCACGCGACGGGTGTTCTGCGCACCGGGGATGCGACAAAGTGCAAGTGCAGACGGAGAGCCATCGCGAAAAGGCAAGCCTTTTGAGTCAAGGCATCGTCGAGAAAAAAGCCAATTCGCAGGCTCGTACCCGATGCAGTCGAGCCGACCAGGGCGAGGTGTTGGGCCAACGTCTCTTCGACGGGGATGTCACGTAGACACAGGGCAATCAGGGGATGTTGCAACACCAAGTCAGGGAGTCGGTCGAAGTGAGAGACAGGAACCAAGAGGCCCGGCGGTTCGGAGGTCGGCAGAAGGAATCGGAATGGGCGAGGCTCGTCGAGCTCGGTCGCATCGGCGAGCAGACAGGGGACTGCCGTCAGTTCCTCGGCCAGGACCGCTTCTGCTTCGGTCTGGACGTGCGACCACACGGGCACATGGGCAGCCCTGCGAGAAGCCGCAAGCAGCCAAGTCAAATCGGGATCGGCAGAAACGTGGGACAGCGATAGGGGTTGTGTTCCGGGAAACAACAAACCCCGGTGGCCATCAAGTGTGACCACATCGCCTTTGCGGAGTGTGTGTTCGCGGGTTTCAGCGTGGTCTTTGTCCACACGCAGAGAACTGCAACCGACCACGGCGCAACGTCCGAGCCCTCGTGCAATGACCGCAGCGTGAGAAGTGATGCCGCCGCGAGTCGTGACAAGGCCAGTAGCGGCCTCAATGCCCGCAATGTCCTCTGTGGAGGTCTCTGTACGAATGAGGATGGCCCCCCTGCCTTGCTGACGATGCTCGATGGCATCCTGAGACGAAAACACGACAGGGCCAAGGACCGCGCCCGGCGAGGCCGGCAGACCGCGGACGATCGCTTGCGTTTTGGCGTTTACCGTCGGCAAAAACAACTCGGCAAGCCGGCGCGGTTCCATCCGCAAAAGGGCCTGTGGTTCTGTGATGCAACCGTCGTGCAGCAAGTCCCGCGCGATTCGGACCATGGCGCGTGCAGATCGCTTCCCAGATCGAGTTTGCAGCAAAAAAAGCTGGCCTTGCTCGACGGTAAATTCAATGTCCTGGAGGTCGCCCAGGTGTTGCTCCAAGGTCTGCGCGGCGCGTTCAAGCTCCAGGTGTGCAGCAGGGAGAACCGTTTTCAGCTCGGCGATCGGAAGCGGTATGGTGCCGCCCGACACCAAGTCGTCGCCTTGTGAGGTCGGCAAAAACTCTCCGCACAGACCCCTTTCGCCAGTACGGGGGTCGCGAGAAAACACGACTCCTGTTGCGGAATCGGGGCCTACGTTTCCAAACACCATCGCTTGCAGGGTGACCGCAGTGCCGACCTCGCCTGAGATATTTTGCAGACGGCGATACTCCTGAGCACGCGGTGAAAAAAACGACCGCAAAACGGCGTATACGGCTTCGCGGAGCTGCACAAAAGCATCCTCAGGAACCGTTTGCCCAGTCCGAGCCAGGATTTCCCGTTCGTATTCCCCGCACAACACTTCTAGATCCGTTACGGACAGTTCGAGATCGTGGCCCGCGCCGCGCCTTTGCTTGAACGAAAGAAAAAGCGACAACAGGGGATCAGGCAGACGGGCGGACCCAGACGATAGTCCCAGGACCGACGTGGCATATTTGTGCAAAAAGCGCCGTCTGCAATCGAACGCGCACCGCACATCCCCAAGTCTCTTCCCAAGCCCAGGAATCGCAGCTGACGTAAGCCCCACATTGAGCAACGTGTCCAGCATGCCGGGCATCGAGACTTCGCTTCCCGAACGGACAGACAACAACAGAGGACGTTGCGGATCGCCAAAAACGGCGTTTTCCCGCTGACCCATCACGGCAAGCTGCGCAAAAATCTGTTCCCACACCGCATCGGGAAGGCGGTTCTGCCGCACAAATTCGGGCCACAAGGTGGCGGGCAAAATCAAAAACGGAGGCACCGGCAAACCCAGCGCGGCCATGCGCAGCAGACCGGCCCCCTTTTGGCCCAGCCTCACCGGGTCCGGTACGGGGGGTTCGGTCGATTCGTGTGGGGGCGAAGGAATCGACGACACAACCCGTGAGGCTGGAAGCCACATCACCACATCCTGCGTTTGAAAAATCTTCATCGAATTGCGTTCAACATACATCGTGCCGCGCCGTGTCGTATGTGAAACCCGGTGTATTTTCCATCCAATTTTCGACCAACCGTTCCGCTTTCCCATCAAACGGAATCCCTAGCATCTCAGATTGGGCGGCACGCAACGCAATATATTGCGCGAGTCGATCAAAATTGGTCAGGCGTGCTTCCACAAGACGAAATTCCTCTTCCGATCTGGCCAGATTCCCAAGGAAGCAAGCGCACGCTGCCGCGCGTGTACATACCTCGAAGCAGAGATCAAATCACTGCGTGGGTTTTCCCAACAGCGGACACGCTTCGTCATCGGAATGCTCTTCTCCTGTCAACAGAGCCGTGCCCTCTTTGATTGTCACCATGAAACGGCGGTCCAGAGGCCGCGCACTGGTCTCATCGAGCCAGACCCCTGATCGAACTTTCCGAAACCTCTCCCATGCAAATCTCGAACATGCTTGAGCAGGAATCGTGCGAAAGAAGTGACGACTTTTTGCGCAACCCCCCTCCTTCCGCCCACCAATCCCCTCTGCTTTTCCACCCCCAATCACCCCTGTCACAACATCCAACAGCGACGAAAGAAAAATAGTTCTTGCTCGGTCCAGAATCGATGTGGAATTGAGCGGGGGTGTTGAACACCCTATCTTTGCAACCATTCCCGAAACCTCAGTTGGTGCATCATGGGCTTAGGACACCCTGCGAATGCGTACGTCGTGACGGGAGGGACAAGGTGGGTATGGGTTGGATGGTTTCGGTTTGAGGTTCGGGGCTGACTTGAAGGGGCTGTGGATATAGGCGGGGGACGATTTGTGTTTTTGAGGGGAGAAATTCGACGGTCGGAGGGATTTGGGGGTAGGGTGTTTGAATGGCGGTTGAATGGGTAGACAAGGTTCGATTGCGGGCGCTGCTGCGGGAGTGTCTGCGGACGGATGCGGACTTTGAGGCGTTTTGTCTGGACCACTTTGCTGAGGTGCAGAAGCGGTTTGGTGGACGGATGGAGCGGGTGGAGAAAGAGAACCTGCTCCTTTTGCATGCGCGCAGTCTGGAAGAGATTCTCTCGGCGCTCGGGCGGCGCTTTCCAGACAAGGCAGACTGGTCGGCCATGCGGATTCAGGAGGAGGTGTCCGAACGCACGCGAGCGACTGCGGTTTCGCGCGTGCGAAGGCTGCGGATCGGCTTGGTTGTGCTGGGGGGAGTCGCGGTTTTGTTGCCGATGGGGGTGGGACTGTGGCATGCGGTCAAACCGTCGGTGGCGGACTGTGGGGGGCTGCTTTTGGATGATGTTTTTGTGGTCAAACAGCAGATGCCAAGCGGTGGGATTCTGCTTTCCCTGGATGCGCGGCTGCGGCACGGGGGTCAGGCGCACGGGGCGGTTGATGTAACTCGGGCGATTCTGCTGGTTGTGGACAAGCAGGCGGAGCGGGCTCCGTATGAGATCTCTGCGAACTACGATCTGTTGGTGAGTGGGGACAATAGTGAGGCTGCGGTGGCTCAGCGGCTCACGACGGGTGAGATGGACCGGATTGTGTTGCGGCTCGGCTTCACACAGGAGACTGCGGCGTATCAGTACACGGCGAAACTACGGTTCCGCTACAACGGAAGCTGCATGGTAGAGAGTGCGCCGTTGGTCCTTGCGAGGGAGTCGGCGCGCTGGCCTGGTGCGATTCCTGCGTCTGGTCTGCGGAGGGGGAAGTAGGGACGAAGGATTCTGTTCGGCCACGCGACCGCCCTGTCCGAGCCACCGACGGATGCGGAAGCTGCCCACCGCTGCATCGAGGAGTCGCCAGTCCAGTTCTGCCAAAAACGGCGGAAAACGGCGGAAAACGGCGGAAAACGGCGGAAAACGGCGGAAAACGGCGGAAAAGAGCACTTTCGTCGGCCCTTCTTGGCCGCAGGAAAAGAGCCCAAGATCGCGCTCGATTCCCCAGCGGGCATGTCTCGGCTTCCCCAGGGTTGATGTTGCTGGTGGCCAGGGTGGGCGAAGGTGGGCCAGGGGTGGGCCAGGGGTGGGCAGGGCTCAGTCAAGAGTCGCTTGGGGCCCCGATCCCAAGGGCCGCGTGCGTCGCCAGAAGACAGTCGGGAAAGCAGGCATGAAACATGCAAGTGCCTGATTTCAAACAGACCACAAACTCGAACAGGAGTTTCCCGATGAGCACACCGATCATTCGTTCCTTCGTCAACCGAAACCGAAAAATCCTCTGGGTTGTCGTGCTTGGCGTGGTGATGGCGAGTACATGGAGCGTGGCCTTGCAGGTCCAAGCGGTGCCGCCACAGAAGCAGACGAAAGGGGTGTCGCGCAAACGGGCGTTGCTCGTCGGGATCAGTCGGTATCCACAGGCAGGAAAGGACTCGTGGAAACCCCTGAACACCCATCAAGACATCGTGCAGATGAAGGACGCACTGCGCGTCCATGGATTTGCAGCAGAGGACGTAAAGGTGTTGGAGGATGGCGAGGCGACGGCAGAGGGCATTCGTGCGGCATTTCGGTCGCACCTCATCAGCCCCGCGAAGCCTGGGGATACGCTGCTGTTTCACTTTTCGGGCCATGGGCAGCAAGTTTCCGATGACAACGGGGACGAAATTGATGGTCTGGATGAAACGCTGGTTCCGGCCAACGCCACCGACCAGCACGCGCAGGCAGGGGCCAAAACCAACCTCCGCGATGATGAGATCGGGGCGTGGCTCAAGGAGCTTGGGGACAAATTGCGGGGTCCAGATGGAAAGCAAGGCGGCAGCATTGTGGTGACGCTGGATAGCTGCTTTTCGGGGACCGCCATGCGCGGCGATCTGGTGGAACGGGGACATGGCTGGGATGAAAATCTCGATGGAGTCAAGCCGCCAAGACGGGATACCGACCGTGGTGCCCAGCTCTCTGCATCGCTGCAAGACAAAGACGGTGAAGTGCAGTTCCTATCAGCGGCGCTGAGCACGCAGACGGCGAAAGAACGGAATGGGATGGGGGTGTTTACGGCAGCACTCGTCCAGGCGCTCAAGCGGGCGGACAATCAGACGACCTATCAGGCACTGCTCGACGACATTTCGTATGAAATGGCACAGAGTGGCGTTCGCGAACAGACGCCCGGACTGGAAGGAAACGGCGATCTGATCCTGTTTGGCGGTGAAGCGCGGAAGCCAGAGCGGACGACGCGCATTCTTGAGGTTGACGGGGATACGTTGACGATGGCCGCAGGACAGCTCCATTTGGTGACGAAGGGGTCGATCTACGCGGTGCATCGGGCAGGAACGGACAAGCTCGGCGACGGGAACAAGCTGGGGGAAGCAGAGGTTGTGTCGGTTGGTGCGGGGGAAAGTGTGTTGCGGCTGAAGCCGAATGCACAGGTGCCCCAGAATGCAACGAAGCGCACGGTACTCCTGGGGGCGCGGGTGGTCGAACTGGCGCATCGCTACGCGGACAGTCCTGTGCGGGTACGGTTTGTTGGTTTGCCTGTGGAGCTCGTCCAGGTGCTGCGCGCGATTCCTGTGCTGACTGCGCGGGATGCAGCCGCTAGCGACTACGATGTGGAAGTCCGGGGCGAACCGAAGGGGATTGGTTTGTATCGACCCGAGTCGCGGGCCCCCTTCTGTGTGGTTGCGGCAGACGCAACGGCGCAGATCGAATCGATTCTGCGTGCAGAGTGGCGGTGGCGGAGCGTGATGAACCTGCGCTCCAACGATGCGGAGGCCCAGGTCAAGCTGCGCATTGTGCCGGTGCAGTGTCCGCCCGGTTCTCCGCACAAGGGACTGCGGCTAACGGAACGCACCGACGTGCCCAAGACCGAGCCGCTGCGCTTGCACGCCGGAGACTGCTTCCAGTTGGAGCTACACAACCCAACCCCCAACGATCTGTGGACGACGGTGCTCCAACTTTCGGCGGACGGCAGCATTGAGCCCTCCTTTCCGCATCCCCGGCGGTTTGGAGAGCACCTGGTTTTGCACCGCCAGACCGTCCGCATTCCGACCCCCTATGTGTACAAGGTCGAGTTGTCCAAGGACCGAAAACATGAGCGTTCCGCCTTCAAAGTCATCGCCACCACAGAGCCCCTCAACTTGAACCCCCTCATCCAGCACGCCTACGAAATGTCCCGCATGCCAACGCAGAACCGAGGCGCAGCAGAGTCAGAGCTGGCACAGCAGCGCAGCAGCGTTTCCGCCAAGCTGGGCCCCTTGGTGCAGCTCCTTGCCGACACCGCCCTGGGCGAGCGAAAGGGAACCCTGTTGCCCACGTCTTTGGATGCGTGGGGAGTGACCACACAGTATCTAGATCAGGAGGTGAAGCCATGAGGACGCACACGCTGCTTGCGATGCTGGCCAGTGTTGTGATGCTGGGGACTTCTTCGACGACACGGGCCGAGCCGGACTTGCGCCCAGACGCGGAGCAGTGCCTCAAGGCGCAGACGCCGATGCAGTGTGAAGCCGCACTGCCTGCATGCGAACGAGTGCTTGCAACACTGGCGCAATTCCCATCCAGTCCCGAAGTTGATGCGAGCCACGGTCGAGTCCTGAACCATACGGGTTCGTGTGAGACGCAACTGGGTCGCCACGTCCCAGCAGAAGGCCATTTCCGAGCAGCGCTGGCGATGAGGCAAAAGCTGCTGGGTGCCGAGCACCCCGATGTCGCGACAAGCCTCAACAACCTGGCCTTTGTGCTCAATAGCCAGGGAAAGTTCGAGGCTGCGGAGACGCTGCATCGGCAGGCGCTGGCGAT
>DAOLIT010000003.1:120315-122445 GCA_035328405.1 Pseudomonadota bacterium
GGCAGGCGCTGGCGATGAGGCAAAAGCTGCTGGGTGCCGAGCACCCCGATGTCGCAGCAAGCCTCAACAACCTGGCCATGGTACACATCCGTCGCGGGCAGTTCCCTGCCGCGCTGCCGCTGTTTGCCAGAGCCGCGCGCATAGAGGAGTCTCTCCTGCGGGCGACCTCGAGCGAGACGCGAATGAAGTCTGCTCTCGACAAGGTTCGAGGCCAAGAGGATGTGCTGTACGGTCTGCTGCTGGAGCACTCCCAAGACGAGGGACTCAAGCGGCTGGTGATGACGACGGCGCTGTTGCGCAAGGGACGAGCGGCAGAGGCCGGCACGCTGGCCAACCGGCTGCTGCACCAGAACCAACATGATGCGCAACAAAAGCAGCGGTTTGAGCAGTGGCAGCAGGTGAGACAGCAGCGAGAAGGGCTGCTGTACGGCGGCGGCCAAAACCTGTCGCCCAGCGCCTATCAACAGCGACTGCGAGAGCTGAGCCAGCAAGCTGATGCTCTGGAAAGCCAGCTTGCCGCCGCCATGCCAGGGCTGCGGCAGCTTCAACCTCACAAGTTCGATGACATCTTGCCCACAGTGGCCGACCGGCTGCCCAGCGACGGTCTGCTGGTCGAGATTGTCCACGCAGAGCCATACAATTTCAGCGCCAACGGAACCGAAAACCCCTGGACCACACCGCACTACCTTGCCTTGGTCATGACCGCGAACCAGCAGATTCAGGTTCATGATTTGGGGGAAGCACGGACGATGGACAGCCAAATACAAGCCATGCTGTCCTCTCTGCGCACTCCGGCGTCCGACCCGACCCAGAGCGCGAAGGCTCTGTACCAACGGGTCTTGAAGCCGCTGCTGCCTCCCACAGCAAAGCACGTATACCTGTCCCTGGATGGCGCGCTGAGTTTGGTCCCGTTCGATGCGCTCCACGACGGCACCGATTATCTGCTGGGGCGAAAGAACTTTCACTATTTGACCAGTGGACGAGACCTGCTGCGAACCGATACAGAGACCTCAAAACAGGCCGCCCTCGTGCTCGCGGACCCCGACTTTGGGAGTCCCCCCAAAGAGTCCCAAAACAACGGAACAGAGACGTTCTATCGCAAGCTCAGCACGCTCAAGCGGCTTTCAGGGGCACAAGAGGAGGCCAAGCAAATAGGACCACTCCTTCATGTTTCCCCGATTGTGGGCCGAGCAGCAAAGGAACGGGTGGTTCGAGCCGCGCACGGCCCGTGGGTGCTCCACATCGCCTCACACGGACTGTTCCTCAAGGGAAGCGACCTCCCAAGAATCGGAGCACGAGGAGGCACACCTTTCGGAAGTCTGTTTGGGAATTCGTTTAAAGACAGAAAAGGAGTGCTCTTCGGGAGTTTCGGGAGTGATGGTTTTGGAATGAGCGGAGACACCGACTCCCTAAGCCGGTCTGCGCTGGTGCTGGCCGACGCCGCACAAGGAGAGCAGGCGAAGTCGCCAGCAGAAGACGGACTGCTGACCGCAGAGGAAGCCCGAAGTTTGGATCTACTTGGCACCCAACTGGTCGTCCTGTCGGCGTGCGACACGGGACAGGGCGAGCTATCGGTAGGCCAAGGCGTCTACGGCCTGCGCCGAGCATTCCTTGTGGCCGGTGCCGAAACCCTGGTCACAAGCCTATGGCAAGTGAGCGACGCAGCGACGGGAGAACTGATGGAACTCTACTACCAAAAACTGCTCGCAGAAAAAATGGGCCGCCTGGAAGGAATGCAGCAAGCCATGAAGGAAATGCGGCACAAACACCACCATCCATACTACTGGGCCCCATTCCTGGTCACCGGCAGCGACCGCCCCCTAAGACCCCCGCCCACTCTTTCACAGCGATAGAAAACCCAGGGACGGTGCGTCCATCCTCCGAGCCTGTGGTGGTAACGTCCGCACCGCAACACGATTCCTGGCCGACCCCTTCGGACGGACTTTTCCCCCTTCTTCGCATACCCAACCCGTGGCTACGTTCCGTCGGCATTTTGCAGTTTTTCAGAGGTCCGCAACGCTTCCTTCGCAGCTTTTTCGCTGGGGTATGTCCGCCAAGATCAGGACAAGGAGCGTGCAGCCTAGTACCCAAGCGCCAGCTCGAAGAGCCGACGGGGTCTGTTTCGTCTTC
>DAOLIT010000004.1:0-113414 GCA_035328405.1 Pseudomonadota bacterium
CCCGAAACATCACCGTCATTCGGGCGTGAGAACACAGGGCCGATTCGCGAGCCCGTTCGGTTCAGCTGGAGTACGTCATTCGCGCAACGTCCTCGACGCTACGACGGGCACTCACAGCCCTTGCGGGTGTAGAACCACCAGTTGATGCCCACCGCAAGCAGATAGAACACCGCAGCCCCGACAAAGAACGGCGTGGCCGAGCCGGTCCGGGTCATGGAACTCCCAATGAGCAGCGAGAACGCGAACGGTCCGTAGGCCGCCACCGCTCCCGTCCAACCCAGCACCTGCGCGCCCTGGCGCGGCGAGTGAGAGAAGATGATCGGGAACTGCCGGAACGTCGAGGCATTGCCAATGCCCGAGAAGAAGAACAACGCCAACATACACCCGACAAAGAGCGGAAACTGCTCAAGCGAGGTCGGTGCCAACACGCCCGTGAACACCATGACCCCACAAACCACCACCATCGCGACGCCCGCCACTTGCGTCAAAATCGCGCCGCCCGTTTTGTCTGCCACAAACCCGAAAAACACCCGCGTCGCCGATCCAATGAGAGGCCCAAGAAACGCGAATTTGAGCGGGTCCGGCGCATTCGGGAAGTTCCCGTAGATCTTTTGGATCATCAGCGGGAAGGCCGCAGCAAACCCAGAGAACGATCCGAAGGTCATGATGTACGTGGCCGTGCAGAACCATGTGTGCTTGTTTTTGAAAATGTCGAGCTGCTCCCGGAACGACGCCTTGATCGGCACGCTCCGCAGCATTCCAAGGCAAAGCACCCCGATGAGGATCAACAGAGGCACGTACCAATACGTCGCGTTCTGCAACCAAATGTCCTTCGTGACCGCAGCCTTCCGAAACACCTGCGCGCCCCCACCGAGCGTTCCGAACAGCGCGAACCCGATGATCCAGGGGCTCACAAACTGCGACAGACTCACGCCGAAGTTTCCGACGCCGGCCTGCACACCAAGCGCAGTTCCCTGAAGACGCTTGGGAAAGAACATGCTTGTGCTCGGCATGAACGATGAAAAATCTCCGCCTCCCATGCCTGCCGAAAACGCCAGCACCATGAACATCCAGAACGGTGTCATCGGATCTTGAACCGCAATCCCAAGCCCAATGCACGGGATCAGTTTCAAAAGAGTCGCAACACCAATGACCAACCGCGTCCCAAAAATCGGCACGAGGAAGGTGTGGACGATTCTCAGCGTGCCGCCCGCCAAGCCTGGCATCGCCGCCAGCCAAAACAGTTGCATCGTGTCGAACCGAAAGCCGATCGCAGGCAGGCGAACCACGAGCACGCTCATCGCAAACCAAGTTGCGAACGACAGGATCAGGCTGATCGTCGTCAGCGTCAGCGTCCTCCAAGCGATTTTGCCGCCCGTGTGACGCCAGAACGCTGCATTCTCCGGCTCCCAACGCGACAGCCAACCCCCAAGTCCGCTCGTTTGAACTTCTTCTGCCTCGGCCCCCGTCCTCATGGCGTCGCTCCTTTTTCCTGCTCTTCCTCGAGGTTACGTGAAATGCGCGGTGCAGTCCTCGCATCCAACAGCCGGACCGTGCGCATCATCCACAGCAGGCAGATCACCGACAGCACAAACATGAACATCCAGCAGCTCGTCCACAGACCCGTACCCTCAAGCAAGTAGCCGAAGATGATCGGGCAGAAAAAGCCCCCCAAACCGCCCACCACGCCGACCATGCCACCGACCACGCCTACTTCTTGCGGAAAATAGTCCGGGATGTACTTGTACACACCCGCTTTGCCAATGCCCCAGATGATGCCGAGCACCATCACCAGTGCCGCGAAAATCCACACGTTCGCTTGAAAAAAGATCCGCGTAACGCCCTTGGCCAGAAGATCCTTCTTCATGACCTTCTGTCCGACCGTGACCGCCGGCTCTTGCCACACGTCCTTGGTTGGAAAGACCAGCACCCCCGACTCGACGTGCGCAAACGTCGTCGGCTTGCGCACCAAGCGATACGTATCAGAACCGACCGCAATGCTCTCGTCAGTCACCGCTGTGACGATGCCCGGACGAGTCGCCATGATCCCCCGACCCGGCGAGTAGATTTCCATCTTTGGAATCGTCGCCGCAAAGCTGATGAGACACGACGAGGCGAGCACCCAAAACATGACCCGCCGCGCGCCCCATCGATCCGACATCCAGCCGCCCAGTGCTCGAATAACGCCCGAGGGAAAACTAAACACCGACGCGAGGAGGCCAGCAGTGACCAGAGGCAGGTAATAGGCGTTCACAAAGTACGTCACCAACCATTGCGAAAACGCCACGAAGCAGCCAAAGACCAGAAAGTAATACAAACCGAAGCGCCAGACCCGAACGGAGCGCAGCGGCCTAAGCTGCTCGCCAAACGTCTTGGCCGTACCGCTGGGCTTCTTGTTCGTCGAAAACAGGAAGAACAAAAAACCCATCGTCGCGAGCACGGCTGCATAGATCTGGGGCAGTTGCCGCCAACCGTCCAGATTGGTCCCATCCTGGGTGAAACGGTTCAACAAAGTGGGCGCGAGCAGTGTGGTGAGTGCGGCTCCAGCATTGCCAGCCCCGAAAACACCCAGCGCCGTCCCCTGGTTCTTTTTCGGGTACCAGACAGACGTAAACGCTATTCCCACTGAAAAACCGACGCCCGTCAGACCGAAGCCAAAGCTACAAAGCGCAAACGCAAGGAAGTCATTTGCGTAGGAGAGCAGGAACATCGGGACAGCGCACAGCAACAACACCGCTGAAAAAACCGGCTTCCCACCAAACTTGTCCGTGAGCATCCCCGCAGGGAGCCGGAAAACGGAGCCCGTCAACACCGGAATGCCCAGCAACCAACCGACCTCAACAGGCCCCCACTTGAACACCTGATTGCTGGCCAGAAACGCCACGAGCACACCGTTGAGCATCCATGCAGCGAAACAGACTGTAAACGCGAGCGTATTTAGGATCAGCGTCTTGTGTGAAGTCGCTGTCGCTTTGGTCTCCATCTACTCCCCTTCACATCGGCGACAGCCTGCATGGCAGCCAGGCCTCAGTCGCCCTTTCATTGGCCCGAGTCAGTGTTTGTGGTCGTGGCCATGGTCGTGCTCGTGACCATCGTCGCTGTGCGCATGCGCGGCATGCTGAGACACCGTTTGAGCGGCCATTTCATCCAGTTCAGAGGATGAAATCAGTCGATTGGCCGATGCGAACAGAATGTTGTCCTCGCGGAACATGTGCAGGCGCAGCAACTCCACAAGGTTGGCCAGCTCACGAAGCCCTGCGTTGAGCACCACCAAAGCAGACTTCTGGTCAGGAAGCATCGTCGCAAGACGAACCAGATTCAACACCACGGCGGCAAGCTGCACGGCTTTGAGATGCTCGTTCTCCATCACATCCACAGCCGTCGTGATGGTCTCACCCCGGCTGTGTTCACCATCGGCAATCAAACGACGGTTGAGCAACGGAAACAACAGAGCCTCTTCTTTGCGACTGTGGGGAATGAAGTCCCGATCGAGGACCTGCAGGAAACCCATGACCGCCCGATCCGACGCCATGGTGAACCCATTGAGCTTCGCAGATTGGAGCACCTCTTCGATGGCGTCTAGCTCATGGCTCAGGTTTGCATGATCATCGCTCAGCGTGCGCAAGAAAGGATGCAGGTCTTCAGGTCGAACCGGAACCAGCCCTGGCGGCGCAAACGCATCGGGAGGGTCCATGGGGGAAATCCCGTCCTGCTCCATGCCGCGTTCGGCCTGTTTCTGGACCGGATCAATCTCATTCAACACGTTCAGCTTGAACACAGGAGCATTCCTCGTCGAACTAGTTGTTCTTGGGCCGAGCAGGAGTCCAAGGAGTCGCAGGATTGCGGATTGCCTTGCGATCCCAGTTCCAAATCACGCGCTGATAAGGCCGCGTCAGATAGTGGAACGGCGCAACCAAGACGTGCATCAAGCGTGTAAACGGGAAGATCGCCACAATCGTGAACGCTCCAACAATGTGCGCTTTGATCGGCAACGGCATGGCGCTCACCGCGACAATGTTCGGATCTGCTTTGAACAAAGACCACAGGTACGGAGAAAGATCCGACGCGAACCACGACGAACCCCAGCGGTAGCTGAACGCCGTCCAAAGACCCAGAACCACCTGCGTGAGCAGCAACAGCTCAAGGAAAATGTCCATGCGCGTCGTCACCATCCTGACGCGAACGTTCGTCAGCCGCCGCACAAGCAGCGCGACCAGTCCCACCAGAATGCTGAGACCAAAGCTGAACGCCGTGATTTGCAGCACCATCAAACGCAGAGGGTCGCCGTTCCACAGCAACACACCCCTGGGAATGAGAAACGCAATGAGGTGACCGCAGAACACCGCCAAAATCCCAAAGTGGAAAGGAACCGCCCCCCAAAAGAGCGACTTCCCTTCCAGAAACTGGGACGAGAGCGAAGAAACCATGAAGCCCTTGTTGCGATAGCGCTGTATCGTGCCCACCAAGAACATCAGCATCGCAGCGTAGGGCAGCCCCACGAACAAAAACACATTCGGCAGGTCCATCACATTCCTCTCATTTCGCGGCGCACAATCCGCCGCTCTCAATTTCCATCTCTGAGTCCACCGCAGCGACAAACCTCGACTCCTGATCGATCGGCAAGCTGACCCTCAACGCGAAGTCCGCCTGAAGGACAACCTGAAGTGCCTCGAACAGATGTCTGTAAGCTGTACGTAACTCACCCTCGGCGGCTGAGATAATCGTCTTGTGGTGCTTCTTGTACAGCTCCTCTTTCTTCGCAAGACGACCGGGCTCAAATTCGCGAACCATCTCGCGCAGAGCCGGCCCGAGGAGCACTTGGACAAACTCCTCGCGGAAGGAAGCATCCGACAGTCTAGGCAACAACTTCAGAACATTCGTCAGGTGATCACCCAGTTCAATCCCGCAATCAATCCCAGCGCGCTTGTGTTCGGCGCTCAAATTAGCAAGCAACGCTCCCCGCTTGTAATCCTCACCGAACAGCGTGTAGCCGATGTCCAAAGACGTGATCGGTTGAACATCGAAGGTTCGCGTATACAGTTCCTGCTGCGCCAGCAGATCACCTTTGGGCACAAGACGCCCGAACTCCCGGATCGACCGAGCCGCCGCCGGATAATCCGCCTCGCAGTACTCCGAAGCCCGCACCAGATCTGTCTCAAAGGACGGACCCGGATAGCCAAAAAGCACTGCGAGAAGATCGTAGTTCGCAAGACCCATCCCTACATCCCCCGCTCAGGTTTCTCACGGAAACCAAAGCCCGTCGAACCCTTCACATCGCCCGTAAACTCGATCATTTCCATCGCCTGTTCGCGGTGCGCAGCCGGGATGACGAAGCGGTCGTTGAATTTCGCCAACGCGGTCAGGTAGAAGATCCCCTCAGCGGAATCCTGGGTGAGTCCGGTCTCCTTCAGGGTCTGTGTCAATTTCGCTTCCGAAATATCCCCAACCGTCTTCCAACGGCGGTAGATGCGCACGGCCATCAACTTCTTGAGCCGATCGGAAACCTGCGCCGTATCACCGGCACTGAAGAGGCTCGCCAGGTATTTGAGTGGAAAACGTGCCTGCTCCACCGCGCCCCACAACTCATCAGTGCTGGTGTCATACAGCCAGTTGTCTGTCCACGTCTTGGCAATCGGGTTCAACTTGTCCTTCTGAGCGCCATCCGTCTGGGTCACCGAAGCCATGACGGGCAACAGCGGCGGCACGTACCAAAGCATCGGCAACGTTCTGAACTCGGGGTGCAGCGGCAAGGCCATTCCCCACTCTTTGATGAACTTGTACGTGGGAGAGTTCTGCGCAGCCTTGATCGTCGAGTCAGGAATCCCGTTGGCCTTGGCCGCCGCGATGATTTTCTCATCAAAGGGGTCTTTGATGATGTCGAGGTGACGAGCCACGAGATCCTTGTCTTCCGCCGAGGCAGCAGACTCAATTTGGTCCGCATCATAGAGCAGGACACCAATGTACCGAATGCGACCGACGCACGAGTGCATACACGCGGGAGCATATCCGGCCTCCATGCGTGGGAAGCACAGGATGCACTTCTCGGATTTGCCCGTATGCCAGTTGTAATAGGACTTCTTGTAGGGACAGGCCGTCACGCACATGCGCCAAGCCCTACACACCTTCTGGTTGATGAGGACGATTCCATCCTCGCCACGCTTGTAGATTGCACCCGACGGACAAGAGGCCACACAACCCGGGTTGAGGCAATGGTTGCAGATACGCGGCAGATAGAAGAAAGCCATGCGCTCAAGCTGAAACATGGCCTCACGTTCAGCCGGCGTCAGCGCCGCCGAGTTCGGATCGTTGCGGGCATAGTCAGGCGTCCCACTGAGATCGTCGTCCCAGTTCGGACCCATCTTCACATCCATCGGCTCGCCGGTAATCAACGAGACGGGACGGGCCGTAGGCTGATCATCCCCCGGAGGAGCCTCGATCAGGTTCAGGTAGTGGTATGTGAAGGGCTCGTAATAGTCCTCCACAGTGGGAAAGTTCGGGTTGTGGAAGATGTTGAGCAACCCCTTCTGCTTCCCCGCACCTCGGAGACGAATGCTGCCATCGCTGTCGCGATACCAGCCCCCTTTGTAGATCTCCTGGTCTTCCCACTTTTGCGGATAGCCGGTTCCCGGCTTCGTTTCAACGTTGTTCCACCATTGGTACTCGGCACCCTTACGGTCTGTCCAAATGTTCTTGCACGCAATCGAACATGTGTGACAACCGATGCACTTGTCGAGGTGAAAGACCATGGAGACTTGCGCTCTGATATCCATCTCTCATCTCCTCAGAAGATCACCGTGGTCATCTTCTTCACGATGACGTGCGTGTCCCGTTGCGGCGCGATGGGACCCCAGTAGTTGAAGTGGTAGCTGAACTGCCCATAGCCACCACTCAGATAGTTAGGCTTCAAGTGAATCCTCGTGAAGCTGTTGTGGCCCCCCGCGCGGCGGTTGCCGCGTACCTGAGACTTGGGGATACCCACTGTTCGCTCGGGTACGTGATAGACAATGCACACGCCTTTGGGAATGCGAGCACTCACGCAGGCCCGTGTACAGTACACGCCGTGGTCGTTGTAGACCTCGACCCAGTCGTTGTCCTGGATGCCCAACGCAGCCGCGTCCGCCTCGCTGAGCCAACACGGCTCACAGCCGCGCGACAGGGTAAGCATGCGATGGTTTTCCATGTACGTGGAGTGAATGTGCCACTTGCCATGGGGCGTCAGACAATTCAACGCCAGCGCCTCACCGCCCTTGAGCGTCTCCCTCAAGTCGCCGTAAGCAGCAGGCTTGGGCGACGGTTTGTACGTCGGCAAGTTCTCGCCATACGCAAGATACAACTCGTGGTCCAGATAGAAGTGCTGGCGCCCCGTCAAGGTACGCCATGGCACCATCCTGTCTACGTTGTACGTATAGGCGCAGTACGCCCGCCCGTCATTCATCAACCCAGACCAGAGGGGAGAGGTATTGTACCGCCGAGGCTGTGCCTGCAACTCCTCATAGGTGATGCGCACGTCTTGGCTGCCCGCTCCAAGATCAGCAAGCGCAAGCCCAGTTTTCTTTTCCATGTTCCGATAGGCACGGACGTTGAGCGCGCCATTCGTAAGCGTGGAAAGGTGAAGCAACACATTCGCAGCCTGATTGTCCTCTCGAAGCGAGGGGTACACCTTGCCGTCCACGACCTCTTTCGGAAAGTGGTTTGAGGTCAAAAGCTGATCGTATTCGGCCTCACACATGTAGTGGTTGCCGTGCGCCCCGAGACCATTCTTGCGGACCCCCTCGCCAAGCGTGATGTACTTCTCATACAGCTTGGTGTAATCGCGCTCGACCACGGCCAGCTTGTGCATCGTCTTGCCAGGAATCGCCTCGCACTCCCCGCGATACCAATCTTTGACTTGCGGCTGTGTGATCTCGTCTGCCGAGTCATGAGACAGAGGCGTTGCCACAATGTCCTTCTGGACTCCTGGGAAATGCTTCTTGGCACAGTCACTGGTCGCTTTGGCCAGCAGTTTGAAAATATCCCAGTCCGACTTGGACTCCCAAACGGGCGCGACCGCTTGCGAAAGCGGATGGATGAAGGAGTGAAGATCCGTGCTGTTCAGATCGGCCTTCTCGTACCAAGACGCTGCCGGCAGAACGATGTCGGAATACAGCGCAGAGGAGTCCATCCGGAAATTCAGGTCAACGATCAGGTCCATCTTCCCGGTGGGGGCCACGTCGTGCCACTTTACCTCCGTTGGATGTTCCTCAGTGTCCTTGCCAATCGCATTCGAGTGCGTGCCCAGGTAGTGTTTGAGGGCGTACTCGTGGCCCTTCATGCTTCCCATGATCGCGTTGCCACGCCAGATGTACCAAACACGCGGGAAGTTCTGCTCGGAATCAGGATCTGAGACCGAATAGTTCAGCTTCTTGGACTTGAGTTTCTCGAGCGTGTAGCCCGTAATCTCCGCCCCGGTTTTCGCTCCGTTCTTCTCCGCTTCGCGCGACAGTTCGAGCGGATTTTGCTCAAACTGCGGGTAGTAGGGCATCCACCCCATCCGAACGGACTGGTAGATCGTATCTGCTGTATGCTGCGCCGTACGCTCGTTCTTGGGAACGGCATTGTACCGCGAGAACTGCCCGTCATAGCGATACTGGCAAGTGTTGATGTAGTGCCACAGCGGTGCCTGTTGCAGACGGCTCGGACCGTGCCAATCCTTCGCAAACGCAATCGCCCCCCAAGAGTCAACGGGGGCCAGTTTTTCTTGCCCGACGTAGTGGTTCAAACCACCCCCGTTCTTGCCCACACACCCGGAAAGCATGAGCGCCATCGCCCCCGCCCGGTACATCAGGTTGGCATGGTACCAGTGGTTGATACCTGCGCCGATGATGATCATGCACTTGCCCTTTGTAGCCTCGGCAGTGCTTGCCCATTCCCGCGCAAACTGAAGAACGGTTTTGCTGTCGATCCCCGTTAGAATTTCCTGCCATGCAGGAGTGTATGCAGCATCCTTGTCTGTGTAGTCCTTGGGATACTCTCCAGGCAGCCCGCGCCCGACCCCGTACTGCGCCATGATGAGGTCGTAAACGGTCGCCACAGGAACGCGCCCCTCGGTTGTTTCAAGGAAACGCACAGGGACATTGCGAACCGCAACCTTGTCGAGTCCGAACTCCGTAAACTCCGTCGGCAGAGCATCTTCACGATTGCCAATCATCGTCAAGAGCGGGTCGTAAGCCTGATTATCGACCGCGTTCTCATGCTTCATGTTCCAGTGGCCCTGGGTCTTGTCCCAGCGGTGGCCAACGCTCCCCTTAGGAACTACCAACTCATTCGTCGTCTGATCGATGTTGAGGAACTTCCAATCACCGTTTTCAATGTCTTTCCACTTGGCAATCTCTTTGGCTCGCACAAGGCGACCCGGACGGAACCGGTTGCCAACCTTGTCCAGCTTCACCAAGTACGGACTGTCCGTGTACTTCTTCACGTAGTCGATGAAGTAAGGAGTCGCCTTTTCATGGTGAAACTCCTTCAAGATCACGTGGGAGACGGCCATCCAGAAAGCACCGTCGCTGCCTGCATGCAGTGGAACCCACTGATCTGCGTACTTGCAAACCTGGCTAAAGTCCGGTGAGAAAACGACAGCCTTCGTACCATTGTGCCGGGCCTCGGCAAAGAAGTGGCAGTCTGGGGTGCGAGTCATGTTCAGACACGCGCCCATGTCCGCAATCATCTTTGCGTTGTACCAGTCTGCGCTCTCACACACGTCGGTCTGCTCACCCCAGATCTCTGGGAATGCCGTTGGCAAGTCGCAGTACCAGTCGTAGAAGCTCAGATTGACGCCCCCGAAGAGTTGCAGGAAGCGAGCCCCAGCGGCGTAGCTCAGCATGGACATCGCCGGGATCGGAGAGAACCCGAACACACGATCCGGGCCGTGCTTTTTCGCAGTGTAGATGTTGGCCGCGCCCATGAGTTCCAGAACAACATCCCAAGTCGTGCGCCGGAAACCGCCCTTGCCTCGAGCCTTCTGATAGGCGGCCCGCTTTTCGGGTCGCTTTTGGAGATTCTCCCAGGCCAGCAGCGCATCACCGTTGGCAGCAGCCTTTTCCTTCAGATACGCATCAAGCAGAGCACCCCGGATCAGGGGGTACTTGATGCGCAGGGGGCTATACAAATACCAAGAGTAGGAGATGCCTCGTTGGCAGCCACGGGGCTCATAGGGAGGCAGCGAGTCCTCGAGCAGAGGATAGTCAAGCTGCTGCGTCTCCCAAACGACGATGCCGTCTTTGACGTGTATTTGCCAAGAGCACCCGCCAGTGCAGTTAACCCCGTGCGTGCTTCTCACGATGCGATCGTGCTGAAAGCGGTTGCGGTAGAACTCTTCCCACTGCCGCGTCTGGGGTGAGATGATGTCCTGAATCCAACTCATGTCCTTACCTCTATTGGAGATCGATTCGGTCCCAGAGAAAACGTCCGGCACCCACTCATTGACTACTCACCTGACGGTCAAACACCCTTTGGTTCACGGGGTCCTTCTTCCGCCGCCGCCAAGTGAGCGAATAAAGACACATGAGGACGGTCAGGCCAACAAGCCCGCCGAATAGCAGTTTCATGCTGTCCTCGCGCCTCTGGTCAAACGACTGCCCACTCTCGCTGACGCTCTGCAGGTAGCCATTGAGCGCCGCGATTTCCTGGTCGGTAATCGGCCTGTCTTTGTAGGCCTCCTGCATCACCGGAAAGGGCGGCGCATGCAAAATGGCCTGAAGACCCGCTGCACCGAGCCGCGTGAATGCACCCGTGAGTTCCTTGGCAAGAACACCACCGCCGATCACGTTCTTGTGCGCCACGTGGTGGCAAGACGTACACGCCGGACCTCCGTTCGCCAGAGTCGTCCCCCCTTGAAACAGCTCCCGACCACGCCGGGCATCCTCGGGATTCGCTGCCCGGACAGGAGCCGGCGCAGCAGGCTGCGCGGGGGCACCACCACTGGCACCCCGGATATAGTCCAGAATGCCGCGAATCTCGTCAGCGGAGAGCGCGGTATCTGGCATTGGGATGTTGTACTCCTTGAACAAGGCGACAGCAGTGGGGTCACCACTGTTCACCATGGCCTGAGGAGTCGCGATCCACTTTACCAGCCAGTCTGCCGACCGCCGGTCGTTGACGCCCTGGAGGTCTGGCCCAACGCGCTTGCCGCCACCCACGGTGTGGCACGCGCTGCAAAGGCGAGTGAAGTTCTCCGCGCCGGTCGCCGCCAGCGCACTGGTTATCCACGACTGCGACACCACCCACATCATCACCAGCAGGAACATACGACGTGGCTTGAGCAACCTTCCCATGGTCATCGATACCTCCACTTGCTTGCCCGGCTCACTTTCATGACCTCGTTTTGCACCATGTTTTTTCTCTCGGGGCTTAACTACCACGAAAGCACTTTGAAGAGGCTTACAAAAAACAGAGAACATCCAAAAAGTCAAGCCACGACCAAAAAGTGTTGCTTCTCGTCTCTTTCGACGAGATGCACTGGTTTCAAGTGAATGGTTCCGTCTAGCCGTAGGTATGCGTTTTCCATCCAGTTTGGAAACCACGCTGTGAGTGATGTCACACGCTGGGCGTCGATGAATGGACAGCCGCTGGGATAGCCTTTGTGACAGGCAGCACCGTCGCTGTTCTTTTGATCGGGACCGTTTCGCGTGCTGTCGTGCGATATGGGGGATTCAGGGAAGTTGGGGAGGGAGTCGTTGTTCACATCAGGACTGGCGTACGCGACCCATCGCAAGAAGCAAGCCGGTGTGCTTGGAATCCAGTTCGAGCCCGCGTTCATACATGCCAACGGCCTTGGGTCCTTCACCGAGTTTTTCGTGAATCTCACCCAAGTGCAGATACACGTCGGCCCGCGTCACGCCCGATGCCGGATCTAGATTCTGGAGCAACATCGAGCGATAGATCCGGCGAGCCTTTTCCCAATCGGCGTTTTGCATGTACAACCGGCCCAGTGCAATGAGCGTCGGCAAATGGCCCGCATCAATCGTGTAGGCGGCGTTGTATTGCTCGAGCGCTTTGTTCAATTCCCCTTCTTTTTCTGCAATCGAAGCCAATCGGAAATGGATGCGCGCCAAGTCCTTGCTGCGTCGCCCTTTCGCAGTTTTTTCTACGATCGTCTTGTAGAGCGGCAACGCTTCCCGTGTGCGTCCTGCGTTGTAAAAGAGCTCAGCCAGCGGCTCAACGACTTGGATGTCATCGGGCGCGAGTTTGTACGCGCGTTGCAACACGGGCAGCGCACCCTCAGGCGACTTCAATTCGGTCACATACAGTCGCCCCAGTTCCACGAGCAACTCTTTTTGCTTCTGCGCATCCAGGGATTGCATCCGTTCTGCGCGCACCTCAAGCAACGACGCGACTCGACGGAAATCACCCCGTGAACGCGCCAGTTTTTCCAGGGCTTCTGCCACTTCGACGTTCGTGGGATCAGCTTCCAGCGCACGCTCGTAGTAAGGCTCGGCAGCCGCGTCGCCTTGGCGCTCGGCCTCCATTCGGCCCAGCCGATAGTAAAGCTCCGCCATTTCCGCATTCGTTTTGGCCAAACGGACCGCTTTTTCCAACGTCGATTTGCAGCGCGCCCAATCGTGTTGTGTCTCGTAAATCCGGGCCAGAGACATCAGCGCGCGAACGTGATTCGGATCGAGTTCCAGCACACGCTCGAGCAGTTTCTTGGCCTGTTCCGGTGCCTGTACCTTGCCCTCCCAAATTTCTGCTGCACGCAAAAGAAGCCCCAACTCCTCGTCCAGCCTGTTCGCTTTGTGCGACGCATCCGCATGTCGCACCAGCACATCCACAAGCTCGTACCACTTTTCGCCCGCTTCCAGCAGTCGCTCAAGATCAGACTGTGCGTCGGGATCTCCAGGCTGCAACTCGAGCACTTGCTGAAGGTGCGATACGGCTTCATCGACTGACTTGAGTTTTTCCAGACAAAGCTGAGCAAGCTTCCGCAACACAGCCACTTTGTCTTTCGTCGCTGGAACGGCCCTGAAACGGCGCGTGAGAACATCCTGGACTTGCAGGTAGTCCTCTCGACGGCTGTAAAGCGCCTCGAGCGCCGATAGCGCCTTGAGCGAACTCGGCTGGATCGTGAGCAGCTCTCGATAAACCTCGATTGCCTGCGTCGGCTGATCCAGGTCTTCCGACAGCAAATCTGCAATCCGCATCAGAATGTTGACCTTCGCATTCCCGTTCAGCAATCGAGCCTGCGTCGTCAAAACGGAAACCAGTTCCTCGAACCGACGGCTCCGGTGATATAGCTCTGCCAGCGACGAAAGAGCCTTCCCATCCGTCTCGTCAAGTTCCAGTATCTTCTTCCAAGCCTCGACCGCCTTGAACTCATCCGCAAGCGGACCTTGGTAAAGTCCCGCAGCCTCCGTCAGCAGCGTTTTGCGTTTCGCCAGATTTTCCTCGAGAGCGGCTCGACGCAGCAGCATTTCTGCAAGCAGCGTCGCATCGTTCCGTTTGCGATAGATTCGCTCGAGCGCCGCCAACGCTTCTTGATTGTCCCATTCGTTGTCGAGCACCGTCTGGTAGCGCGTTTCCGCTCGCTGGTCATCGGACAGCCGTTCCCAAATGCGTGCCGCGCGCAAACCCAACTCTCGCTGCATCGTCGCAGCCAATCTGCGCCCGCTTTCGCTGGATTTCGCACCGAACGTCACTCGATCCAACACTTCTTCCAACTTGAGTGCTGCGTCGCTGTCTCGACCACATGCCCGCGCCAGTCGTTCCATTTCGTCCGCCAGCCGCGCGTCGTCCGGCATCTCCACGAATGCTCTCGCAAGCGCGTCGAAGGCCCGCGACGGATCGGAAAGCTCTTTTTCGGCCAACACAGCCATCCGTTCCAGCAGCGCCGCGCGCTCTGGTTTGCCCTGCATCACCGACGTGCGAACTTCCAGAAGTTCAATCAGTTTTCCAAAGTCGCGTTCCTGCTCCGCGAGCGGCTCCAACAAATCCAGCGCCAAAATCGCGTGGGCAGGCGAGCTGATCAACCGCTCGACGGCAGCCCGCGCCCCGACGTGTTGAGGATGCCGTTCGAGGGATTTGCGGAACGCCGACAGCGCACCGTCCAGGTCGTACAGAGAACCCGTTTTCAGTTCTCCCAAGCGATACAAAAACTCAGCCTGTACCGTCGGAGACTCTGCAACTTCTGCTTCTCGTTCCAACACTTCTGCCAGCTCGGAAAGGGGGCCCGTCTTTTGAAGCAGACGATCCAACGCCGACAGAGCTTCCAGCTCGTCGCCTGGCAAATCCCGGACTCGACGGTACCGCTCGATCGCCTTCGATTGGTCGAGAAGCTTGGTTTCGTAAAGCCCGGCCAGTTTCAGCGCAAACGCACGCTGCACCTCGGGATCACTCGCGGTTTCTAGCCGCTGCTCGAAGAGCTGCGCCAATTCACTATATTCCCCGCTTCTCTCGGACAGACGCTCCAACTCGCGCACGGCCTCCTCGTCTGAACCGTCCTCTGACAGGATTCGACCCCACGTTGCAAACGCACTCTGAGGCTCCGACAGACCGTTTTCCTGAAGACCTGCGATCTGCGCCAAAATGTTCCGTCGCTCGCTTGGGTCCGCCGCGCTGGAAAGCGACAGCTCGTAAAGCCCGATAAGAGGCCGCCACTCCTGCTGCTTCCGATACAGCGGCTCCAGAACTGCCGCCGCAGCCGCCCGCGTGTCCGCCGATTGCAAAAGTCGTTCGAGTGCAACTCTCGCCTCACCCTGCACCTGAATCACTTGCAGCCGGTCCTTGTTCACGGCCACTGACAGTTCGGCCTGCGCCGCGTTCATCCAATCGGCGACTTCGCGTTCGGCTTGTGGCTCAAACGTCAGAATTTGTTCGTACCGACGAATGGCCGCATCTGCATCCTGCGTTTTTTCTTCCGTCACACGAGCTGCTTGCAACCACAGCGTCACACGTTCGCTTACATTGTGCTCCCCGTCTTTCAGCGCCGACAGCTTGTCCAAAATGTCCAAGTGGTCCGCCCACTGATTCTCTTTTTCGTACAGCCTCGCAAGCGCCGACAGTGCCTCTACATCGCGCGAGTTGCTCTCGAGCGCATTTTTGTACGCGCCGATGGCCTCGAACGAATCGCCCAGTTTTTCTTCGTAAACCCGAGCCACCGCAAACCGCAGCGTCCGTCGAGTCGTCTCCGATTCAGCTTGCTCGATTTGTTGGCCGAACACCCACGTCAAATCGCGCCAGGCCTCCCGCGCGTCATACAGTCTCGCAAGCGCGACGAGCGCGTGGCCGTCATGGTCATCCAGCGACAGCACTTGCCGCCAGCTCGCAATCGCTTTTTCCGGTGCACCGAGCGTTTTTTCATACAAATCGGCGGCTCGATACAGCAGCCTCTTTTGCTCGGCGGCATCGCTCACCAACGTGAAACGCTTGTCCAGTACCGACACAAGTTCACTCGAACGTTCCTCTGCGCCCAGCAACCGTTCCAGGTTTTGCCACGCTACGTCGTCCTCGTCGTGAACGCTCGTCACTCTGCGCCAAGCCTCTATCGCTGCTGCTCGGTCAGCAAGCTGTTCGTCGTAGATTTTTGCAATCCGCGCGAACACCCTCGCCGACAGTTCCAGGTCGTATGAGCCTTCCGCAGCTTTTTCCAAAATTCCGACGAGTTCGCCAAAACCTGTGATCAGGCCTGCTAGACGGCAGAGATCCTCGAACAGAGGACGTTCCCGTCCTTCACCCTCGGCTGCTTCCTCGGTCCAAGCACGCGACAACGCCTGGAATGCCGCACGAGGATTTTGCGCCCGAGTTTCTTCAATGGTCGCAATTTCGCGCAAGATCTCGACGCGGCGCAATTTGTCATCGACGAACAGAAGTTGAACTTCCAGCAAATCCGCCAACTTCCGCCACGCATCCACCCGTCTGTAAATCGGGTCCAAGATGCGCGACAGACGATATCGCAACGCTTCTCGCGTCGGAAGCTCGCCGAGCAATCTTTCGAGAGCCGACAACGCCTCTTGCGACTGATCATTTTTGCCGAGCACTTCTTCATGCGAATCAATGGCTTTCGCCAAATCTTCCAGTTTCGTCTCGTAAAGGCCCGCAAGCCGCAGTTTCAGTTGGCACCACTTTTCGATCTCGGCGCTACCCCCTCGCTCGGCACGTTCGATTCGACGAATCAGCAACTCCGCCAAATCCTGATGCCGCTCGAGTGAAACGTACAAACGGTCGAGCGCCAAAGTGGCCTGTTCGTCCTCGCTGTCCAGATCCAGGATTTCACGGAACGTATCCACCGCTGCCGTCGGATCGTTCAGGCGTTCTTCTTGAAGCGACGACACGCAGAACAACAGCGCCTTCTTGCGTTCCTGATTCAGCGTTTCGCGGATCGCGTCCCGATACACCGAATACAGGTCATTCCAGCGTTCCGCCCGTTGCAGCATCGACTCGAGCGGTCCGAAAGCTTCCATGTCTTCGTTGTTCACGACGAGCAGCCGCCGATAGCACTCTTGCGCACGGCTGACCTCGGAAAGACGTTTGTCGTAGATTTCCGCCGTCGTCCGCAGCACATCGAGCGTCGCCGGATCACTATCGCTGCTCTGCTCATCCAGGAAGTGCTGATACAGCTCCGAAAGACCTTTCCACGACGAGAGCTGCTCCGCCTGTCTCGCAAGCTGCTCTCGAGTCCAAGCATCGTTCGGCTGAAGCACGAACACCTTTCCATACCAAGCGAACGATTGCGCCAAGTCCGTGACTTTCTCTTCGTACAGCGACGCGATGGCCTTCGTAAACTCGATCCGCTTTTCGTTGTCGTCAGCGGCAAAAAGATGAATTTCGTGCGTGCGAATCAAACTCGCCCACGCGCCCCGTCGTTCGTAGATCGGCTTCAACACCCACGCCGCCGTTACGCGCTGGTCTGCGTCGCCCAAGAAACGCTCCAGGGCGCTGATGGACGGCTCGTGCTCGCTATCCACCGTCAGCGCCAGACGGTAATTCTCGACCGCTCTTTCGGGACTTTGCAGTTCTTCCTCGAAAATCACACCGAGCCTGTACCGAATGTCCACGATTTCCGAGTCAGCACTCGCGTACTTCAGACGGCGCTCCATCAGGTCCGCCAAGTCCGCCCACCGCAAGCTGTTTTTGTAGAGCCTCTCGAGAGAATTGGTCGATTCTGCGTCTGACGGGAAAAGCTGCAAGACCTGCTCGAGAAGCAAAATTGCCTCGTCGGTGCGCCCCAATTCCCTCTCACACAAGTCGGCGGCCAAAATCAAATACTGTCGTCTCTGCCCGTCGTCCCGCCGGTCTTCCTGTTGCGCCAACGTCGCCCGTCGAGAGTAAATCTCCAGCAGCGAATCCAACTCGCGGCCTTCCGCGTAAATTCTCTCGAGAGCCTCCAGCGCCACCAAGTGGTCATTCACAGCGTCGAGCACCCGTCGGTAATAGTCGCGAGCCACATCGCGTTCGGAAAGCTCGTAAGCCACCTTGGCGATTTGCAGCAACACCCGTTCTTGCACCCGCGAATCCAGGATTTGGTCACAAACCTCTCGGAAAAGATCGATGAGGTCGCGCTGCGCTTTGTATTTCTCGACGTGGTTTTCCACCAAGTCCAGCAGGTCGGAAAGCTCTGTTTCCGCGACGGCCAATCGCACCGCCCGCGCCAACGCATCGAGCGCACCCTTGGGCTCAGCGAGAGCGACCCGCAGCTCGGCCACTTTTTTGAGTCGGGCGATTCTCTCGTGAACATCCACCAAGTACGTCGCGAACAATTCGCTGATTTTTTCGAGCGAACGTGTGTCGCCGCGCAACGTGTAAATCGGCTCCAGCACCTCTGCCGCCCGCAAACGCAGGCTGTCGTCGTCGAGCATTCTCTCGAGGCCCTCTCGCGCCACAGCATTGTGCGGCTCCTCCAAAAGCACCTCGCGATAGGCATCAAGCGCGGCATCTGTGCGACGAAGCGCCCCTTCCAACAGCGCAGCCATCTTCAACCGCAAAGTCACGCGATCCGGAACGTGGCTCGTCAGAGGCAATCGTCTCTCGAGCATTTCGAGCAAGTTGGAATGTTGCTCCGCCGATTCATACAGCCGCGCCAGCGCATCGATCGTCGGAATGTCATCGGCCCGCTCACTCAAAATCACGCCATACGCAGTAATGGCCTCGTCGCGATCGCAAAGTTTCACCTCGATCACTTCCGCGATCCGCCACAACAAATCGCGTCGCGTTTGACTGTCCTGCGCCAAATCAACGCGACGACGAAGAATCCCGTTGAGATCAGTCCACTGCTCTTTGGCGACGTGCAGAGACTCCAGCGCATCGAGCGCCTGAACTTCCTGTGCGTCGATGTCCAGAATTTCACGATAGGTAGCGATAGCTGCGTCCGTGTCGGTCAATATGCTCTGTTGAATTTCGCCGATTCGGAACAGCAAGGATTTGCGTTCCTCGCCTTGCGCCCAATCCGCCTGCCGACGCAGAACTTCGATCAATTCGCGCCATTTTTCGGCTTGCTGATAAAGCCGCGACAGGGCAATCGCCGCCGGCCTCGCCGTATCCAGCGAGGTCGGGTCCAAATCCAGAAGCCGCTTCCACGCATCTCTGGCGCGCTCAGCGTCGTTCAATTTGTGGTCATACAGCTCGGCAGCCCGTCGCAGCAATTCGCCGCGCAGCGCCAAGTTGTCGGCATCCGTCGCGACGAATGCCTCCTCCCAGGCACCTGCCAAATCTTCGTATCGACCAAGGGACGTTGCCACTCGCTCGACATTGCTTCGATGCTGCGGGTCCGCTGGGTCCAGACGCAGTGCTTCTCGATAAGCCGAAAGTGCGCCGTCTGCCCTGCCCAGTTTTTCCTCGGTGATGTGCGCGATCCTTGACAAGAGAGCTGCCGCCTCAGGGCTTCGCTCCATCGGAAGTGCTTCACGCTGCACCGACAGAACAGCGACGAGCCGTGCATAATCGTGATCCTGTTCAAACAACGGTTCCAGCGTTCGGGCAATCCGCTGTCTGAGACCGGCATTGTCCATCAGTGCTTCCAGAGCCTGCCTCGCTCCTTTGTGTTTGGGCTGTTCCGAAAGAGCTTCCTCGAGCAAATCGCACGCCCCGTCTGCATCATCCAAACGGAGCGCATGAAGTTCGCCCCGACGGAAACGCAAGTGCGCTCGATCTGCCACCTGATGAACATGCGGCACCGCGCGAGCCAAAAGCTCGTCCAAATCCCGCCACCGTTCAGCCGTCGTATGCAGACGTTCCAACGCTTTGAAGGCTCGCGTATTCGACGGATCGAGTTCCAAAATCTCGGTGTAATCGCGCGACGCTGCTTCCTCGTCTTCCAAAACTCCCTCGTCGAGATCGCAGATTTGGAACAGCAAGTCCTTTCGATCATCAGGCTCGACAGCAAGGTCTTTGCGTCTTTCCAGCAGTCGTCGCAATTCACGGAATCGCTCACCCGAGCGATAAATTTCCTCGAGTGCTCGCGCTGCCTTTTCGTGTGCCTCGTCGCTGTCAAGAACTCGAATGTACGCAGCTTCCGCTTTTTCCATTTCGTGAAGCTGCTCGCCGAAAATCTGACCCAAATCCCAGGCCAAATCGCGTGCAAGCTGCGCGTCGCCTGCCCGTCGAGCTGCATGTTCAGCATCCTCGAGCAGCGTCGCGACCTGCTCCTGCCGCTCGAGTGTTTCGCCCAGCTCGATGAGTTCCAGACGGTTTTCCGCGTCGTAGGGCACACGCTCGAACAACCGCGACGCAAACTTGTAGGCTGCCGCCATGTCCCCAAGCCGTCGCACAAGCCCCGTCAAACGACGGAGAAGCTCCAATTCCTCAACCGCATCCACCGTCGCTGACAGCACAATTTCCAGCGCAAAGGCCAGTTTTTTCAAATCGTCGGCGCGCTCGTAAGCCGGAACCAACAACCGAGCCACTTCCACACGCACCGGGTTCGATGGCACCAAGAAACGCTCCAATGCAACCAGCGTCGGTCGATGACCGGCTGTCAGTTGCAACACCTGCCGATACCGTTCCAAGGCCTTTTCCGGCTTGAAAAGCTGTAGTTCGTACAGTTCGCCAAGCTGAAAACTCAACATGATTTGCGTTTCGATATCGCGTTCTGACCGCTCTTTTCTCGTCGCTGAATGCGCAATCTGCTGAAGCTGAGCTTCCAACACCTCTGTCAGTGACTCGGAATCGCCGGACTGGGTGTAAATCTTCTCAAGTGCCCTCAGCGCCCGCATCGTCGTCGGCATCGAGGTCATCGTCGTCGGTTCAGCCAAAATCCGCCGGTACGTCGCCGCAGCCGCGCCCCGATCGTTGAGCTTGTTTTCCTCGACGCTCGCCATTCGGAACAGCACGTCGATTCGCTTGAGCGGATCGCTTTGGTTCTCGACGCGCTTGCGATAGATGCTCAACAGTTCTGGATACTTTTCCTGCGTTTGGAAAATCTGCTCGAGGGAAGACAGTGCCTCCTCGTCCAACGCAACCTTGCTGAGCACTTGCTCCCAATAGGCTCGTGCCTCGTCTAGCCGGTGCAATTTTTGGTGCGTCCACTGACCCAATAGGCGCAAACGAGCCAATTTGTGCGGCCCGTCCTCGAGAGTCGCCACTTGCCGTGCATAAATCGCAACCAGCTCGTTCCAAGTGTCCGCCTCACCCGCCAGCCGTCGCAGATCTCCTTCAAGTTGCACACGCGGTTTGCTGTCCAGCGACTCCGTTTCGCGCAATGAGTACGCCTTCGCCAACCACGCAAACGCCAGCGGTTTTGCCGAGAGTTTGTGCTCGGCAATTTCCGCAATTTTGTGCATGAGTTCGATTTTTTCAGCCGTCTCGTGCGCATGTCCAAGCAGCACCTCGTGCATCGATAGCAACCGAGGCCACTTTTCTTGAGCCTGATAAATCGGCAGAAGCGCCGTCGCTGCTTGCAAATGCGTCGCCTCAACGACAAGCACTCGCTCGAACGCTTTTTGCGCCTTGTCTTGGCTCGACAAGTTCGTTTTTGCGACTCGCGCCGCCCTCAAATACAACTCAATTCTCGTCGGAGTCTGTTCAGCCCGCTCCGCCAGCGCCAACAGCACCTCATACAGCTCGTCCCACTGTGCTTGCTGCCCGTACAGTTTCTCCAGCTCGTCGTACTGCCCCGCCTGCCCGTACAGCTCACGCAGCGTTCGCATCGCCTTTTGGTGCGTTGGCTGAAGCCTGACGATTTCTCGATACACTTCGACCGCTGGTGCTGCCGCTTGAAGTTTCTCGGCGAGCAAAGCACCAATGCGTTCCAAAAGCGCCACTTGCGCCTTTGAATCTTTGCTTTTCGCCTTTTGCCTCAGCAGCACCTCGATGAGCGCCGCAAAACGCTTTTCTTTTTCATACAGCGCCGAAAGTGCCGTCAGCGCACCGTCGTCCGCTTCGTCGATCTCGAGAAGCCGGTTCCAGATTCCGATGGCCTCGACGTTGTCCCCCAAACGATCCTGCGCCAGTTTCGCAAGTTCCGTCAGCCGCGTCCGCCGTTCCCGCAGCCACGCCTCGGCGTTCGCCATCCGTTCCGGGTGTGCTTCCAGAACGTCAAGTTGTCGTCGCTCCAAATCCAACAGCGCCCGCCAAGAACGCCGTTTGTTGTAGATGTCACGGAGCCTGACCACCGTCTCTTGGTCGTCGGGATCGATCGCGTACAAATCTTCCAGCGGTTTGACCGCTTGGTTGTGATTCGAGAATTTCTCGATCCAAAGCTGCGCCACGCGCTTCAACAGACGAGCCTGCTCCACCCGAGCCTCGGGCGACTTCGCCAGCAGATCCGCTTTTCGTTGCAACACGCCGATCAGGTCATTCCAACGCGACATCGACTCGTACTTTTGCGCCAGCGCGTCCAGCGCCCCGACATGATCGGGCTTGAGCTGCAAAATCGAGCCATACGTGCTGATCACCATCGCGTCGAGCTTCAGTCGGTCGCGATAGATCGCCACGACTTCTAGCAACCGCTCGATTCGTTGCTCAAGCTGGGCTGGATCGTCTTTCGACAGCGCCTCCGCCTGTTCTTTCAGCATTTCCAGCAGCGCGTTCCATTTTTCCGTCCGCGCATACAACCGCTTGAGTGCCGCCGTTGCTTCCGCGTGGCCCGCTTGCAGTTTCAGAACCGACTTCCAAATGTCGATCGCCTTGTCCAGGCCGCCCGGCGCATTCTCCGCCACCTGCGCCATTTCGACGCCCAGCCCAAGCCTGCGACCCGCGTCGTTTTCGACCTTCTGCGCCTGAATCAACACCTGGAGCAGCTTCCCACTGTCGTCCGCTGTAGGTTTCCCTGCGCCTTTTCCTCCGTAGTACGAGCGATAGAAATCCAGCATTTCCCCGTGCGCCGGATCGACTTTTCTGACTCGCTGGTAGTACTCGTGCGCCTGCTCGAAATTCTTGAGCTTTTGAAAGTACAGTCGGCCAATTTCAAGCACCGTCGGCAATTCGCTTTCGGTCCGTTGACGAACTTTCAGTGCTTGTTCGTACAGCTTGATGAGCGCGCCAAAATCCTCTCGCTGCGTATACAGCGAAACCAGCGCCGCCAGGGCCCGCCCATTCGCCGGATCAATCAGCAGTGCCTTCTTGTGCGCTTCGACGGCGGCGTCGCTGTTCTTAAGCTGCCTGCCATACAAATCCGCCAAACTCAAAAGCGCCAGAACGCGGTCTTCTTTCGTCGCTGCATTCTCGGCCCGCTGTTCCAGCGTTTTGACCAGCTCGGACCATTTTTCCAAAGCCCGATAGTGTCGTTCGAGTTGAAGCGATGCCCGACGATTCCGAGGCTCAACCGACAGTGCCTTTTGCCAAAAACCCTCTGCCTCGCCCGTCTGCGCACTGTATTTGGCGTGGTATTCGCCAATCCTCGTGTACAAATCCGTCGTCAGTTGTCGTTCCGTCGAACGCTTGGCCTCTTCCAGCCACTTTCCGACGACTTTTTGCCAGTTGCCTCTCACCGCCTGAAGCTGCTCGATCGCATCCTGAGCCGCCTCGTTTTCCTGGTCCGCCGCGAGTGCCGCTTGATAGGCGGCTTCGGCGCGACTTTCCGATAGAAGCTCGTCGCACAACACCCGCCCCTGTTCGACCAACAAGTCCGCCTTTTCACTCGCCAGCGTCACGAGCCCCGACGACAACAGAACCTCGCACAAAAACAGCCACTGATCCGCGTCGCCGCGTTCCCGATAGCGCTTTTGAGCATCCCGAAGTGCAGTCTTGGCTTGTGATGCTGTTTCACTCGACAACTGCGCTGCGGCCTTTGCCTGCGCGCTCACTTTCTCTTTTGCCTGAGCCTGTGTTGGATCGCTATCCAATGCCGCGAGTGCATGCACGATATCAGTCATGGGTATGAGCCTTTTGCGTAGGTATCTTTTTGGACCGCACGATTTTACAGCCTGCGAGTTCAAAAAGACAAGGTTCACGGATTCCCGTATACGTCGAAAACCAGACTACAATTTCGCAAGAACAAACCCCAAACGCAGTCGAGGAAAGTTTTTTATGCGACATTGAACCACTTCGGGCGACATCGTTTATGAATGGCTTTTTCCCGTCGGCATCAGAAGAAAACAGGTAGGCGAGTCAGGCTCTATTTCGGTGATTTCTTTCCGCTGGTCACGGTGAAAGAGCCTTTCATACACACCGAATTTATATCCACATATCGGTGTATTTTTTGGTAATTCTGGGTATTTCTTTGTATTACGCTGTATACCGAGTCGGCATTCCCAGGCTAAACCAAGGTAGAAATCCGACTGTTTGGATTGCGTGAGATTGCATACGAAGTGCCGGATCTTGATTAAAGAAGTCAGCCAACAAGCGATATAGATCGGGATGATATCTGCTCAAACGCTCGGCGTCTTGGAAGAAGCTTTCAACCGAAACAGCGAACAATTCCGCTTCGTTTTTCAAACCGTATGGATTGAGAACCGAATTTCCAGATAGCAAGCGTTCTCGTTCTACCGAAAGTTGCCGATGCCACTCGTGTTGAATGTCCACTGGCAGCGAAACTGGCACGCCGGTCGAGCGTCCTTGCTGTCCAAGAAAATCCAGCACATGCGCAAACTCATGCAACCCGACGTGCGACGACGGCCACGTCGGTGAAGACGTCAAAAGACCAGGCAAAAGCAGACCTAGTCGTCGCGGGAAACTTCGCTCCAGCGCGTCGAGCGCAAACAGGATCGGCCCCTGCGCATGAACCATCCCGAGAGTATGGGCATGGCCTTCCATCGAGTAGGTTTCTTCCTCGAAAGAAGTCGGATAGACCACAATGTCTCGCTCCGTCGGCAACCGCCAATCGGGTCGCCCAAGCAACAAAATCGCGGCACTCGCAGCGATGAGAACCCTGTGTTCATCGGTCAAACGAACCAGCGCCGTATCGTCTCCGTCGAGCCCACCCAAGGCGTAAATCCGATGTTCCCCCAAAAACACCGCAATCTCTCCTTCAAAGCGATGTCGTTCTTCGTCGGTGAGTTGGGCATATAGCGGGACTCGCTCGAAAAGTGTCGTGCGAAAGTGCGCCGGAAACGGCTGTGAAAGCAACTTCACACGGTTCCGTTCTCGACGGGAAAACACCATGTAGTAGATCCCGCCAACCAAACCCCCAAGCGGCGTCATCCACCACGGCAACGCGGGAACCGCCAGCAGCGCAACGACACCCACCAAGCCCACCAATGCCCCCAAAATCCGGTAATCACGAAGCGCCACACTCCCAAGCGATTCCGATGGAAAAAGCCGCGCTGAAAGGGTTTGGACAGCGCCCCGACAGCGATGCAACAGCGATCCACTTGCCCCCTGGGACTTTTGCGCGTTCGGCATAGCTCAAATCTAGGAGCGTCCATTTCTTCCGCAACGACCCCTTTGCATTTCTTTGCAATCGCCCCGTTCCCGAGGCTAGTGAGCGCCGCGCTGATATTTGTTCACCGCAGCCTGATGCTCCTCGAATGTCACGGAAAACTGATGCGTGCCGTCGTTCTTCGAGACGAAGTAAAGATACGGAGTCACGTCCGGCGCGAGCACTGCCGAAAGAGCCGCTCGTCCCGGATTGCAAATGGGACCGGGCGGCAAACCCTCGTGTGTGTAGGTGTTGTAGGCGTTGTCCGTATCCTGCAAATGGATGCGCCGAATGCGGCCCTGAAATTGTTTGCATGCCGCGCTTTTTTCGACGGGAACCGTGCATCCATAAACGATCGTCGGATCGGTTTCCAAACGATGCGGCTTGAACGTCGGCAGCCTCAGACGGTTCAGAAAAACCCCCGCAATTCGAGGTCGTTCCTCGGGTCGTGCCGTTTCTTTCTCGACCAGACTTGCCATCAGCACAATCTCGCGATCGCCAAATTTGTACTGTCTGTTCAGAATGCGCAGCCCCTCGAAATACTGCGATTTGAGTTCTCCCAGGACTTTTTGTGAACGCTTCACCAGCGTCGGCAACACCCGCGAACAAGGCACTCCTGGCGGAAACCGATACGTGTCTGGGTATAGATATCCTTCCAGCGAGCCACCGCTCAGCCCGAGAGAGAGCGCGTAATTCGGATCGCGCATCAGGCGCTCTGCCTCGGCAGCCCTGCAAATGCCCGCTTCTTCCAAAAGGTGTGCGACTTCGAGCATGTGTTTTCCCTCGGGAATCGTCACCGGAACCTCTGGTTCACGAGCGCCCGATAGAAGCACGTCCAGAATTTGCCGTGGCGACATCCGCGACGAGAGCGAATAAGCTCCCGCTCGAACTTTCGACGCTACACCACGCTCACTCGCATAAAAACGAAACCACTCGGCGTGGTGGATCAGTTCTTTTTCAGCCAGCAACCGTGAAATGTCAGAAAGGCTCATGCCTTTGACGATCACGATACGAACCTCACTCGGTCCCGAAACGGGCCCAGGTCGATCGGGATAGCGATAGGCTTGCCACACGTAATATCCGACGAAAGAAGCTGCGCCACCGACTGTCAAAAAGACGACAAGCGCCGCCAGACGTCGTCGGGCAGCTTTGGAAAGCCCACTCACAGCGAATCCTCCTCGATTTGCGCAGGCTTTTGCATATCAAGCCACGCTTGCAAAATCACCGCCGCAGCCAGTCGATCCACGACTTTTTTGCGTTTCGCTCGAGACAAGTCAGCAGACAAAAGCACCGTTTCGGCCTCAACCGTTGAAAAGCTTTCGTCTTGATACTGAATCGACAAGCCCGCCCCACCCAGCGCGTTCCCAAGCACGCGAACACGCTGCGCACGACGACCTTCTTCCCCGTCACAATCGACTGGCAAACCCACAACCACTTGCGAAATGTGGTGCTCCCGGCACAAGGCCACGATCTGCTCGGTATCCTTTTTGGTCCCTCGACGAGAAATCGTCATCTTCGCGTGCGCACACAGGCCCAGTTCATCGGTCCATGCAACGCCAATGGTCTTGCTCCCCACGTCCAGTCCAAGTATCCGCACCCGCCGACGATGACCAGGCTTTTTCGGCTCGTCAAGTTTCCCTCTCTTACGACGATGCAACCGGAGTACAAGTCGTGCATGACCACATTGTCCGACCCGACCGATGAAAACCCCCTGACCGATCACCTCAGCCGTGGCTCGACTCAGCTCTATCTTGATGCAGCGCTGTACGATCACGATTACCGTCGCAGACGCCACGACATCGCGTGGTACCGCAGGCTCGCCAAAGACATGCTTCCCGAAAGGAATCAGTCCATCCTCGAACTCGCCTGTGGAACGGGTCGGCTGCTGTTCCCACTCGCTCGGGACGGCCACCACGTGATCGGAATTGATCGTTCGGCACACATGCTTGCACGGTGTCGAGAACGCATGGCCCACTATGGTTCCCGTTTGTCGTCTCGCATCTCGCTTGTGCAAGCGGATTTTCGTGTGCTGCCCATTGCCCCGCCGGAGCCATTTTTTTTGATCGTCTGTCCCTTCAACGGTTTGCTCCATCTATACGACCGAGAAGATTTCACTCGGTTTTTCGACGGGATTCGGAACATTCTGCATCCCGACGGTCTGTTCGCTTTCGACGTATCCAACCCAGATCTCGAATGGCTCACGAAAGACCCTCGGAAACGATGGTCGCGCACTCGCTTTCGGCATCCGATCACTCGAGAACCGCTCGTCTACAGCACGAACCACCTATACGACCCGGCGCACCAAATCATGGTCATCCGCATTTACTACGATCCCGATTTTTCCGTGGAATGGGCTCATCGAAGTGAGCCGCGCACGGTGGTTTTGACCCAGCGGCTCTACTTTCCTGCCGAACTCGAGGCGCTTTTGCACTTCTGCGGCTTCTCGATGTGGTACCGCGCCGGAGGATTCGACGGACAAACACTTAGCCATGCAAGCGCGGAACAGGTGATCTGCGTGCGCATGCGCTGAAGAAAACGATGCATAAACTGCTGAAAATCCGCCAATTTGCCGATTCCGAGAGAATTTCAGCCATTCCTGACGATTTTTGGCCCTCAATCCAGCCGCTCGACCCCGCGCGAAAAACCTGCCCCAAACAGGCTCGAGGAAAAAAAGTGAATCATTCTGCACAAAACGAATTGACAGCCTCGTCGAGCCTCACATAGTGTCAATTCAAATCAACCCCTCGAGAGATGGAGGAAAGTAATGGCCGAGAAAGTTGCGAAACTGAACATCAAACGCGAAAACGGATATCTGTACTTCCTGCGGGGCACTGAAGTCTGGAAGACCCCGATGAAGCGGGCCGGCCAGGCCTCGCCAGCAGGCAAGGCGGAGAAGGTTGCCAACGGCAGCTTCAACCGCGAGGAAGGCTATCTGTACTTCCTTGATTCGCACGGCGACGTGTCCCGCGCGAAGCGAGCGGTCGGCGGTCAAAAACGCAAGAAGACCAAAGCCGACAAAAAGCCTGTTGTGAAGAAGGCTGCCCCGAAGAAAGCGGCTCCCGCCAAGAAACCTGCGGCTCCGGCGGCTCCCGCCAAGAAACCCGCGGCTCCGGCGGCTCCCGCCAAGAAACCCGCAGCTCCGGCGGCTCCCGCCAAGAAACCCGCAGCTCCGGCGGCTCCCGCCAAGAAACCGGCGGCCAAGAGGAAGTAACGCCTCGAAGCACGGTTTTCCGAAAAGGGTCGGCTTCCCAACTGGGAAGTCGGCCTTTTTTTATGCCTTTTGTTGAAAAGGACTCGGTTCAGCGAGTACGACCTGGTCACTTCCTGGACGCGGCGAGGGCAAATCCCAGCGGAGCAGATCGCGAGCGCGCCCGGAACGCCCGACCGAGCCGTGGCCGTCGCCACAACGACCGAGCCAAGCCGTGGTAGTCGCCACGGCGATTGAGAAAGTGAGGACGCAACCCGCGAGATGCCCGGTGGGGTTTGACCGCAGTCGTCCGGGAAACGAACCTGCGCTCGAAGGTCAGACGAGATTTTTCGGTAGAACTTTGCCGGTGGGAACGGTTGACAGATTGCGCGCCGGAACACCATCGGGCTTCGATGCAGCAGCTTTTGCCTGTTTGAGGAGCGGCTCTCCCACAAAACCAGGGTCCCCCTCGTACGCAGCCTCGCCAATCACGAGCGAGTTCAAAAATACCTCGCCCCCGAGTTGTGCAATTTGGTTGCGCGTTTTGACCTTGCCTTTGATTTTTTGCAAATCCCCGCCCTCGGATACCGCGCGCTCGACGTAGAAGGCTTCGGTCAAACGAAACAACCGGCCCACTTCCGTCAGCGTCATCAAGTTGCCCTCAATGTGAACCAAGCCCTCCTCGGTCCACTTCTGCACGCGCTTCTGAGAGATGAATATCCGTGCCACGACGACTCCTCGGCTCTGGCCATTATATCCGAACCATCTTGCGATCTTGCTTTACACCACACAGGAACAGCGCGACGACGGAAATCACGCCACACAGCGACAGGAACACACCCAATTGCAAGCCTCGATCGCGGTATCGCATCTCGATGCAATGGTGACCTTTTTCGAGCGCCACGCCACGCAACGCCAGATTGATCGGCCACAGCGTCCCAGGATGTCCATCCAGGGTCACTTCCCAACCCGGATGGAAGGCATCCGCCAAAACCAACATGCCTGCTGCGGCAGCGTCAGCCTCGATCACAACCCGATGACGACCGTACGACACAAACTGGACCTGCGTATGAGCTCTTCCCCGATTCTCCACGACGGGGAAGAGCGGTGATGTGGGTGCTTTCCCGGAAGGAAGCCCGACGACCACTTGTCGATGCGGCTGAAAATCCGCCCGAGCAACCAATCGGGCCTCTTCGTCCTGCGACGCAGCAAACTCCGCCTGATACGCAACGAACGCGCGCGGCATGACGTTCTGGTTTTCAAACACCGCCAGCGCAGCGTCCCAAGCCGCCTCGTATCGGGCACTAGGTACCGATTGAGGCGCAGGGCGAAATCGCTCGACCCAGCCGGGTCCAGGCGACGACGCCGCGATCGCAAAACGCACATTCAACATGTCCACCAGTGGCGAGTCCAAACGCCACACCATCGCCGCTGCCAAATCATCCTTCAGACGGCGATGAGGATATGGATGCCCATGTCGCACAATGTAGAGCAAGTGCGAATAACGCCAAATTTGGATCGACCCATAACCGCCCGCACTCGGACGCCCGATCGTTTCTCCAACGGCCAGCAGTCGAAACGGTCCTCGTGGGTCTGAGACGAAACGATCGAAAAGTGGCTCGGCAGGCCGCGACGAGTGTTGAGTGTCGATGCGCGTCTGGTTTTCAACCAACCAATGGAGCGCAGAAAAACGCTCTGTTCCATGGGCGTAATCCATCGGTTGAGGATGCAAATACCCTCGGGCAATGCGGAACTCATCGAACACCGTCAGCGCCGAAAGCACCAGCAGCGGCAGCGTTCCACGCATGGTGCCCGCAAACCTCCAGACCGTCACACCGAGCAATCCAGCCATCCCAAGGGCCGCATGCGCCTTGGCTGTCAAAACCAACTGTTGCGCGATCGGCAGTCGGGATGCTGCAACGATCCACTGATTCCGATAAAAAACGCCGACAGCAAAGCAAACCCCTCCGACGATCAAACCGATGGAGATCGGACCCCATTTTTTCCCTCGTTCGCCGGCCAAAAGCCACTCGGCCCCAAACGCACCCAAAAACGGCACAGCAAACACCAAAATCGACAGCGCCCGCGCTGGACAACGCAGCGCCGCGTACAGCGGAAAATGTCGAAACAGAAACGGATGAGAAAAACTCTTGTCCCCGAGCGCGATCGACACCGCAAAAAAACACAAAATCAACAGCAAGGGTGTTTCCAAAGCGTAGACCGGCTTGGGCCGAATCGGTTGCTCCCTTCCGTCCGATGCAACGGTGTGGAAAAAGCCCCACAGTCCGCCCGGCAGCGCCAAAAGCAGGGCCACAACGCCTTGGTAATAACCGGCAATTTCCCAGTGATTCCAGCTTCCCGTCCACGCATCGCCCCTCCATTCTCCTTTGCCAAACCAATCTGGAAAAAGCAGCGTCCGCCAATAGTTGAAATGCGGCCACGCATACGTCGAGGCAAAGTGGTACTCCGTTCCGAGCGCCCTTCCCGTCAGTGGCATCTGAAAAAGAGTCGGAAGCATGGCCACCGCACCAACCAAAACACCCACAAACCCCGACACACCAAGCAAACCAACAGAGTGCAACCCCTGTTTCCAACAGGAGCGCGCATCCGAATGTTCAGCCCAGGCAAACGACGCCACTCGACCGACGACGTAGACCGCGACCGGAAACAGCAGAAAATGCAGAAGAGAATGCGCGCCGGTCAACAAAAGGAGGCCAGCAAACAGCGCAACCGCAGCCAACGACCGTCGCATTTTCGTCTGCAAATGATGCTCAACCGCCCACAGCAGCCACGGCAGCCACGCCATGGCTTGCACAAAAATGATGTGCCGGATTCGGACCACCAAAAAACTCGACAGCGCGAAAGAAAGCGCCCCAAACAGCGCTGCTGGCCACGACACTCTGCGGCGCAAAAGCCACAACATCCCAAGCCCCGCCAACGCCATATGCAGCGCCGCCGAATAGCCCAGCCCCGATGGAACACCGCTTTCCGGCCCAGCGGTCGGCTCGCCCGCGCGACGGCCCAGATAGAACACAACGTTGAGCGGGTAAAAGTAGCCGTAGTACGGGTCCGCCAAAAGCGGCCAGCCTGACATCGCACCGTTTTCCCAAGACGGCAGCGTCCCTTCGGAAAGTGCTCGACGAAAGGCCACCCGCGCCGGGTAGTAATTATCCGCCGCGTCGTCCATGTGGTAGATCGCCCTACCCCACAGGACCTCGCGATGCAGCGCAAACGTGACGCACAGCACAACCACGACGGAAAAGAGCAGCGTCACCTTCTTGTGCGAAAACCGAGACAACATTCGCCCGGCATCTTAGCTTCGGCTTCGGCTTCAGTCCGACTCTTTCCCGCGTTTTTTGCCGCTTGCATCGGCTGTGCGACAAAAGGCATGCTCGGCTTCTCATGGCTGATAAGTACCCAATGACTCGGAAAGGGCTTGTTTCGCTTCGCGACGAGCTGAAGCAACGCAAGGAGGTCGAGCGCCCTCGCATCGTTCAAGCGATTGAAGAGGCTCGTGCCCACGGAGATCTCTCGGAAAACGCCGAATACAGCGCGGCAAAAGAAGCTCAATCGCACAACGAGGGCCGGATTTCCAAGCTCGAAGAACTCGTCGCCCTCGCGGATGTTGTGGACCCGACTTCGCTGTGCGGTGACAAAGTGGTTTTCGGGGCGACCGTGGCCATCGAGGACACAGATTCTGGCGAGCGTCAAACGTTCGCGATCGTCGGAGAGCACGAAGGCGACATCAAAGCGGGCAAGATGAGCTACACGTCGCCCGTCGCGCGCGGCCTCATTAGTCATCGCGTCGGAGAAACCGTCCGCATCAAGACACCTCGAGGCAACCGCGAATACGAAATCGTGTCGGTCAAGTTTCTTCCCATCGAATAGCTTGCCTCATGGATTTCTCGTCCCCCACAGCCACCAAACACGCAACCAAGCCGTTTGGACCCACACTCTTCCCCAAACTCTTCCCCAAACTCTTTTTCGATCTCGGGCTCGGATTGATTTTGGCGTTGGCCGTTCTTCTGCTTCTGCAATTCGCGGGAACGGAAGATCGGGGTTTTATTTACGTTGACTTTTGACCTCCTTTCGGCACAAAAACGGCGCTTATTATTCGACGAGAGAGTCAGGAGAGTCCATGTCCAGCTTCATCTTCACCTCGGAGTCCGTAACCGAGGGTCACCCCGACAAATTGTGCGATCAGGTTTCCGACGCGGTACTTGACGCATGCCTCGCACAAGACCGCCATTCGCGGGTTGCCTGCGAGACGCTCACCAAAACCGGCTTTGTGATGGTCGCAGGCGAAATCACAACCAAGGCGATTTTGGATTTCCCTTCGATTGTGCGCAGCACCGTGAAAGACATCGGATATACCGATTCCGACATGGGTTTCGACTACAAAACCTGCGGCATCATGACGGCCATCGAGCAACAGTCCCCCGACATCGCCCTCGGTGTAGATGGTCACGGCGTCTTCAATCCCGAGGAGCAAGGCGCGGGCGATCAGGGAATGATGTTCGGTTTTGCTTGCGACGACACCGAAGAGCTCATGCCGATGCCCATTTGTTTGGCACACAGGCTGTCTCACCGCCTTTCGACAGCGCGAAAAAGCGGCCTTTTGCCCTTCCTTCGCCCCGACGGAAAATCTCAGGTTTCGGTGCGCTATCAAAACCACCGCCCGGTTGCCGTCGAGACTGTTGTTGTGTCCAGCCAGCATGCGCCCGACGTGTCCCACAAGACGCTCAGCGAAGCCATCATCGAGGAAGTCATCCGCAAGGAAATTCCGAAACAGCTTTTTGACAAAAACACCCGCTTCCTCATCAATCCAACCGGGCGTTTTGTCGTCGGTGGACCGATGGGCGATTCCGGGCTCACCGGTCGCAAAATCATCGTCGATACGTACGGTGGATGGGGTCGGCACGGCGGCGGTGCTTTTTCGGGCAAAGACCCGAGCAAAGTAGACCGATCGGCTTGCTACTACGCACGTTACATTGCAAAAAATATCGTCGCTGCCGGCCTTGCCAACCGTTGCGAAGTCCAGGTCGCCTATGCGATCGGGGTCGCGGCTCCCGTCAGCATCCACGTCACCACGTTTGGCACGGGAACCGTGTCCGACGAGGCCCTGGAAAAATTGGTTCGGCAGAACTTTGATTGCCGTCCCGCCGCGCTCATCCGTGAACTCGATTTGCTCCGACCCATTTACCGCGCGACGGCAGCCTACGGACATTTTGGTCGCAGCGAAGCGTCGTTTTCCTGGGAAAAAACCGACAAAGCCGCGTTGCTCAAAGCCGCAGCCAAGGCCGCCTAGCGGAACACATGGCACGGATCGTTACACACGCTGAGGTCGCTCAAGTTCCCGACGGCGGCGATCTGCTCATCGAGCCCGATGCTGAACTGACTCCGCTCGCGCAAGAACGTGCAAAGGCGCGTCACATTCGGGTTGCCGTCGGCACTCCCGCATCGCACGAGGAAACAGTTTCCATCGCGGCCCGCGTCGCAGAGCAAGTTCTGCTTCAGCTTGGAACACACGATGAAGCGATCGTGTCGCGCGTCGCTAGCGAAGTATTGTCTGCCCTGAATCCGCGCCAGGCCGTACACAAGACGCCCGCCGGGATCGCCCCACACGCGGCCCCTGTCGCGATGTCGGACCTTCAAAAGGCACGACGCCGCGCCATTCTCACCTCGACGGGACGCAATCAAAAAGGCGTTGTCGCGAAACTGACCACACTGCTCGCCGAGTTGGGTGGCGACATCCTCGATATTTCGCAAACACTCGTCGGAGACTGCTTCACGATGCTCATCATCGTCGATATCGCGGACATGCACGTCGGTTTCGAGGAACTCAAAAGCGCGCTGTCACGCCTGGCTGACTCGATGGGAATTTACATCACGCTCATGCACGAGGATTTGGTGCGATCGCTGCACCGCGTCTGATTCGATGGAGAGCCGATGATTTTCGACCTCGAGGAAACGCGCGCCATTCTGCGCATGATCGAAACCGAGCACCTGGACATCCGCACCGTTACCCTTGGAATCAGTCTGCGCGGTTGTGCGACATCGGATCTGGCCGGAACGTGCCGCCGCACCTATGACCACATTGTTCACAGCGCAAAACGCCTCGTTTCCGTTGCAAACGAGGTCAGCGCCGCCTACGGCGTGCCGATCGTCAACAAACGCATCGCCGTCACACCCATCGCGCTCGTCGGTGAACCCACGGGTGCATCCAGCTACGTGCCGATTGCGCAAACCCTCGACCGCGCAGCAGAGGAACTAGGCATCGACTACATCGCTGGCTTTTCCGCGCTTGTCGAAAAAGGCATCACCCAAGGCGACGCCGTCCTGCTCGATTCCATCCCCGAGGCCCTGGCCACAACCGCCCGAGTGTGCAGTTCCGTAAATGTCGCGACCACTCGCGCTGGCATCAACATGGACGCCATCGCGACGATGGGGCATGTGATTTCGGTGCTCGCTCAGGCGACCGCCGATCGAGGCGGCATCGGCTGTGCCAAGCTCGTGACGTTTGCCAACATGCCCGAGGACAATCCCTTTGTCGCCGGGGCCAACCACGGCATCGGCGAGGGCGACTTGACCCTCAACGTCGGCGTCAGCGGACCCGGCGTCGTGCTGTCTGCCCTGCGCCGTCTCCGAGAATCGGGCCGCAAAGTCAACCTGACCGACGTCGCAGAGACCATCAAACGCATGGCCTTCAAAGTCACGCGGGCAGGCGAACTCCTGGGGCAGCAGGTCGCACGCGGCCTCGGAGAGCGTGTCCGTTTCGGCATTGTGGACCTTTCACTTGCTCCGACGCCCGCAAGGGGAGACAGCGTTGCCGAAATTCTGGAAATCTTGGGTCTTCCGCGAACCGGCTGTCACGGCACCACCGCTGCGCTGGCGCTCCTCACCGACGCCGTGAAAAAGGGCGGTGCCATGGCATCCAGCAGCGTCGGAGGACTGTCCGGGGCCTTCATTCCCGTTTCTGAAGATCACGACATGGTGTCAGCGGTAAAAGTAGGCGCGCTCTCTCTCGACAAACTCGAGGCGATGACTGCGGTGTGTTCTGTTGGGCTCGACATGGTTGCCGTGCCCGGGAACACGCCACCTTCGACGATTTCAGCCATCATCGCCGACGAGATCTCCATCGGTACCTTCAACAACAAAACGACCGCCGTCCGCATCATCCCCGTTCCCAACAGGGGGCCCGGTGAAACGGTCGAGTTTGGGGGTCTACTCGGCCAAGCCATCGTCATGCCTGTGTCGCCGTTTGTGCCAGATGGTTTTGTGTCGCTCGGTGGACGAATTCCCGCACCTGTCATCTCGCTGCGAAACTAGTCTGGGGGAAACAGAGACCCACTCCTATCCCACATCTGCTCACTTTTTTTTGGACAGAAGTGCCCCCACAAGTTGTGCCAGAAGCACCTTGTTTCCGATTCCCCCAAGTTGTTTTGCAAGCTCCGCATTCCCCAGCGGGTCCACAACAAATCGCAGTCTACCCGTCGCTGCCTTTTCCAAAATGGTCGCCACCTGAAACGGAATCCGTGATCCCCCCATGGACAGATCCAGCGCGACTTTTGCGGCTTCCTCTGGTGAGGCACGGCGTTGTGCATGATCCAAAAGAATGCTCGGCAAAAAATCCCGAAACACAGCAAGTACCGAAATATCTGGATCAACAAGCCGTGCGGATCCATCCATGTTCGCAAGGCTTTTGCATAAAAGAGCCACGATCGGGGGTGCCTGAATTCCGCATCTCGCCGCACTCCTTAACAGGTCAATCAGGAGTGTGCCCACATTCAGTCTTTCCAAACGCATTCCGTGATAACGCGGGAGCAGTCTGCGGACCTCCATGATCCAACCGATTTCATCCGCCGTGCTCGTTGGCTTTCCGATGTCCAAAAAGGCGTGCGCCACGCCATGACTGTCCCGAAGTTGAAAATTCAAGAGAACACGCACCAAGTTGTCCGACACCTGACGCTCGATTCTGCCAATCATTCCGAAATCCAAGAGGACAAGGTTTCCATCGTCGGTCAGCAGAACATTTCCGGGGTGTGGATCGGCATGAAATACGCCATCGACAAAGAACATTTTGAAATAGGCATGTGCAAGAGCCGTGGCAAGCCGCCTTCTGTGAACGGAGTCCAAATCCGTCGTTTTGTGTGAGGTCAGCGGTTGCCCGGAAATCAGTTCCATCACCAAAACAGAATCCGTACAGAGGTCTTCATACACGTAGGGAACTGACAACAGGGGTTTCCACTCTGTTAGGTTCCTTCCAAACAGGAGAAGGTTCTCTGCTTCGTTCCTCAAATCCAATTCGTCGCGAAGGGAAATGGAAAGTTCCTCGACCGTTCCGGGCAGGTCATAGATTTGTCGCTCTCCTTCGGGAATCAACCGTTGCAGAATGTTCGAGGTGTACTTGAGGAGTTTCAAATCTTCCTCGACCGTTCGCACCACTCCTTCTCGTCGAATTTTGACCGCTACCCAAGTGCCATCTTGCAACTTTGCACGATGGACTTGCGCAAGGGAGGCCGCAGCGATGGGTGTTTTGTCCATGTATGTAAACGGATTTTTTCCAAGGCGTTTTTCATACAAAGACAGAGACCGCACAACCGCACTCTCCTCCATCGGAGACACACGCGACTGCAAACCCCTCAGTGCATCTGTGTACGTGGATGACAACAGATCAGGTCGCGTGGACAACAGTTGACCCAGTTTGACAAACACAGGTCCCAGCCCCTCAAGCCGATCGCGCAGCAGGTTCGCGTTGGCCGTGTGGGTGTGTTCCGTGTCCTCGCCTGGTGAAAACGCGCTGCCAAGAAGCGCTGGGACCAGAAAGCTGCCCAGGGATTTGACGACCTGGTGACCCCGATGGAGGAAGCGCGGTGTGTGCATCAGAAACCGTTAGTCGCGATCGCGGCTGCTTCGCTTTTCCGGTTTGTGGTGGCGATCACCATCGTCGTCGTCGCTCGAAGAAGTCCGCGCGTCGTCTTCTTTGTGGCCTTTTCGATCACTGCGGTCGTCGCGGTCTTTCACCAAATTCTGGACCAATTTGCGCGTGTCTCGCTCGAGGTCTTCGCCTCGATCAACCACGCTATCGACGACATCTTCGACAGCATCCACGATTTTGCGGACGGAACGGAAGATGGGAGTGCGGGGACGGCTCTCGGTGTGATGGCTGGACATGGATTCCTCCTCGTTGGATGTTTTTTTCGTAAGCCACCTGAAAGAGACAAAGTGCATAGTGGCACTTCATACTTTTCACCGACGTAGCAAGGGTTGGCAAGAGCGACGGGAAAACCATCGAAATGGCTCGCTTTTTCGGCACAGATTTGACCTGGGGTTTTTGGCAGCGCGGCGTTTTGCGTTTCACCGCCGTCTTGTGGCCTGGGAAACGAAAGCGAAACTACGTCTGGGGGAGGAGAACTTCCGACGGGGGCCAACTCTGTTGAGAAAGCGGAAGGATGCGCAGACTGCGAAACAGTGCCATGGCTTGCGGCGCATATTTTCGGCCCGCTTTTTCGGTGTACCAAAGAAAAATGGCGACGGCAGCACAGGGCGGCAGGGCGGGATTGCTGGGAGAAAACAGCGCGACAAGCTGACCAAGCGCAATTTTCGGTTCGCCGTGCCACCCGACGACGCGCAAAAGGTGCATCCGGCCCGCAGACGACTGAACCTGCTCCGCCGGAGATCGCCGAACCACACGAAATTGAGGTTGGCTACCCAAAACCTCGTCGAGAAGCTGCTCGGATTGAAGCAATTGACCGGTGTGCGCGAACAGAGGTCGCCGACTCACGAGCAAGCAGGCATCCACTTCGCCCTGCGGCACCAGACGCACCATCTCTTGGTTTTGATCATTTCCGACCAAGCTGAGCAGCCCAGGCGGGCAATCAAAACCGACTGTCAAACCCGTAAGCATCGCCTTATCCAGACCTTTGCACTGCGCCAGCGAGTTGTTGGCTAGCCGCCGATCATAACAGATGCCGCAGCGCGACTGCCTGACTGCTGGGTTTTGCTCTGCTGCCGCTTCCGTTTCGCGCCAACGCCTTTGGGGCACCCTGCGGTGGATGGTGGATGGTGGATGCGGATGGGTTCGGGGGCCGCGATGTGGGATCTGGATTGCGCGCTGCCTGGAGGCGGGCTTGACCTTGACAAGGGTGCGAAATTGTGGCCGATTCTCCTGGATCTGAATGTGAGCTTGACATCGTCAAGCGTTACCGAACAGCGAACATTGACCCCCCCGCGCCTTTGCGGGGCTGCTCCTCGGCGTGGGCCGAGCGAGCGGGAGCGTTCGGCCCGTTGGTCGTCGCTCTGGAATCAACCAAAAAGGAACTCAAGTCATGGCATCCACGGAAGTCTCAACAGTCGGCACAATCACAGCGCAGTTGCGTCCTCAGACGGGCAAAGAAAACAACACAAAACTGAGACAAAAAGGCTCGATCCCAGCGGTCTGTTACGGCGGCAGTCAAGCCCCGCTCGCGCTGCAACTGTCGCCCCATGATCTGCAAAAATCTCTCGACCCGGTGAAGGGGCGCAATACGCTGCTCATGCTGACGGTCGAGGGCCAAACGGGCACGATTCCCGTGATGCTCAAAGACACGCAAAAGCATGTTCTTCGAGGGCACTTGCTCCACGCGGATCTTCTGCGCGTGGATGTGAAAAAACCGGTGCGCGCGACAATTCCGGTGGCGGTGACGGGGAAATCGCCGGGTATCGCAGCAGGAGGCACGCTGCATCAGGTGTATCGAACACTTCCGATCAGCAGCCTTCCTGGGTCGATTCCGGCGAAGATCGAGATCGACGTGTCGTCGCTCAACATCGGGCAGGCAATCCATGCTTCAGATGTGAAGTTGCCCGAAGGCGTCACCATTGCGCTGGCGGCCAACACAACGGTGTGTGTCGTCACCGCACCGAAGAGCGAGAAGGCTGCGGAAGCGGCGGCGACCCCGGATGCAGCAGCAGCAGCAGCGGCTGGCGAAGCGAAACCGGCGGGAGACAAAGCGGGGGCCAAAACTGCGGCAGCCAAAACTGCGGCTCCGGCAGCAGCCAAAGCGGGCGGAGACAAAGCCCCAGCCAAACCAGCGGCAGGTGGTAAGAAGTAGTGACGTGGCTGGTCGTGGGCCTGGGCAATCCGGGCCCCGAGTACCAACAATCGCGGCACAACATCGGTTTCATGGTGTGCGACCGCCTGGCCAGCCGGTGGGGCCACGGAAAAAGCGAGTTCCGCAACAAATGGAACAGCGAGTTTGCGCAGCTTGAAGCCCTGGACCAAAAAATCCTTCTTCAAAAACCAATGACGTACATGAACCTGTCGGGGGGGCCGGTTCAGCGTGCAATGACGTTTTTTGATCTCACGCCGGCGCAGGTCATGGTCATTCACGACGACATCGATTTGGAATTTGGGCAGATCAAGCTCAAGCAAGGCGGCGGGCACGGGGGACACAACGGGCTGCGGTCGATCACCGGCCTCATCGGGGCTGAGTTCGTCCGCGTTCGGGGCGGCGTCGGTCGCCCAAACGGAGGAGGCGACGCCAAAGACGAACGCGTGGTGCGCCACGTTCTGGGTCCTTTTGCGAAACCCGAAGTGGCCGAACTTCCGGCGTTTTTGGACACCCTCGCGGATGCGGTCTCGGACGTGCTTCAAAACGGCCTGACCCACGCAATGAACCAATTTCACGGCACCCCGAACAAAAAAACCGCCAAACCCGCCTAAAAAGCACGCCCAACACACAGCCCAAAGCAGTGTCTGTAGGACTGTTCGCCACAAGTCGCAGCAAAGGTCTTTTTTCTTGCGGCTTTGCGCAGTACGTTTCGCGCTTCGCTGTGGGCAGATTTTCTGCCCAAACCCCCAACGAAGGAGTTTCCCCATGAAGCGGTGTTTCCCCTCTCGAACCAACCTGTCGTTTTTGTCCGTTGGCCTGTTTGCGCTCTTGTCCCTGTTGTCGTTTTTTCCAGGGTCGGCGCGGGCGACCAACTACACGCTGTGGATTCACGGTCGCAATTCTCCGGCGACCACGAAACCCGGCAATTACGCCGATTTCTCGTATTGGGGGTCGGCCACGGTCTCGGCTGGCGTCAACAAAAAGGCCGTCAATTGGACCGGAACAGACTACGTGAGCGCACAAAACTACCGCGTGCGCGACGCGCTGGATTGTTTCTGCACCGGGACGAACTGGTGCTACATCGCGGTCCACAGTGCTGGCGATTACCAAATCGGCTACGCGCTGTCGATGTACGGAGGCTCCGCACGCTACAAGAAAACGCCTTCGCCCAATTCTGCGGGTCAGTGCGCAAACAGCGACGGAAAAACCCAAACCGGCTGGAACATCAAATGGGTGCGCGTCGCTTCCGGCGGCAGCGGCGGCAGCGAGCTTGCGGACGCGGGTTCTTGGGCCTCTTCTGAGAAACTCGTTCAAGACCTCGTAACGACCACGGCCCGCGCCAAGTACAACCACAACACGACCTATGGAATCTGGTTCTACAACTACGCGGGTGCCTCGGGGACGCTCTATTCTGGGATTTTGCCGGGACAGGACGACGAAGCGGTCGCGTACCACACGACAGGCGGCGTGTCCGGTTCTACGGGGGCTTCGTTCGGGAATCCCTCGGATTGGTATTCCAATGATTTGAATTTGGGCACAGCGGCGTGTGAGGGCGGCGCGGCGAAGTGGAGTTATCACTCGCTCAAGTTGCGCGACGACGGTGAAACCTACAAACACTCGGGCGGCGGCGCGTGGGGCGGGATCATCGGACCCGTGCGATCGGATGTGGTGAAGTACGCGCTGTGACCCGACCCGCCGCGCACAAAGGACCGGGTGCGCGTTCCCGGACACTCATCGCATCGGCGGTTTTCGGCCTGTTTCTTGTCGCTGCGTGGTTTTTCACGCGCGAGAAGGAGCAGATCGCGCCGCCTCCCCCGAGCTTGCCCGTGTCCCCCGAAACCGCGCCCGCCTTGGCTGTTCCAAGTGGGCGTTTGTCCGCCGTTGTCCCACCGGCCCTGCCTTTTGCGGAGGACGAACTCGAACGCGATCGAAAAGACCGCCAACAGGAAGCGGTCGAGCGGCTTGCGCGCTATCGGCTGTTCGCTCGGTATCCTCCGTCGAGTCGTCCCGCAAAGGAGCACCCCGACCAGATGACGCCGTTTTTGCCGGTCGTCCGGTCCAGCGCGCTGCTGTGGAACGGCCAGCCGAACGACGAAATCCGAGTGCAGCTCGGCCAAGACCGGCGCGAGCTGGTCGAAAAGGAAGCGGCGAAGCTGTGGCTCCGTTGCGAGGACAGTCTGGGCAAAGTTTTGCCCTGCCGCGTCGAGAAATCCAAAGCCCTTCCCGCACCCCCTTCCGATAGCCCGCTGACTCCTGTGCCTTTGCCGTTTCTGGACACAGGACAACAGGGGGACGAGCGTGCTTCAGACGGAACCTACACGGCGATGTTGCAACCGTCGGAACTCGGGATGGCACGCTATCACGGACCTGTGCGCGTCGAGGTGCAGCTTGCGCTTGGTGAGCAACGAGCCCCGGCGTTCTTTGATCTCGTGTACACACCGACTGCTCCTGCCCGTTTTGTTCCTCCTGTACGCGAAAACATGGAACAGGGTTCGCTTTTGCTGTCGGTGCCCATGCAAGTCGTGCGGCCTGGGCGTTACTTCGTCCTAGGTCGCGTGGACGACTCCCAAGGAAAGCAGGTCGCGTACCTGGAATGGAACGGAGAACTGGCAGCGGGTGAGCGATCTGTGCCCCTTCTTCTGTTTGGAAAGCTCGTTCACGATGAACGGCCTCTGTTTCCGCTGTTCGTGCGCGATGTCGAGGGCTTTTTGCTCTTGGAAGATCAAGCCCCAGACAGGCTCCACATGCCGGCACTCGAGGGTCTCGTTCACAAGACGCGGGTCTATTCGTCCAGCGATTTTTCCGTCGAGGAATGGGACAGCGAAATGAAGCGCCGCTATCTGGAAGAGTTCGAAAAAGAGGCTCGCGATTCCCACCCCTGAGCCGCGCAGAGGGCTCTCGTTTCGTTTCCTAATTCACACGCAGAGTCAACCCGGCCTGCACTGTCACGATCGAACCGGTCGGAACCAAGTCGTACCCAATCGCAAACGTCGCGGCAGCTTTTCCCATCCACAAGTCGGCCCCGATTCGAGGGGAAAACATCGGCTGAATCTGGACGCGCACAGAGCAGAAATCGCCCGCTGTGGTTTGTGTACCCACACCCATCCGCAACGCCACAAACGGAGACCACCACGAACCGTCTCTGTTGTTGTTGAGATCGAGCCGAATGCCGAACAAACCTGCCGCCGCATGAGGCCGATAAGGAACCCCTCCATCACACAGATTCGACGAAAACGGCGCAAGAAACACGAGTGCTCCGGCTGACACGGAAAGCGGCCCGGACAACCTCGTTCCGATTTCCACGTCCAGGGGCACAAACGCGGCCAGTTTTTTCGACAAAACGCCCTCGGAAACTTCGGAAACAAACGTGGGCGCAAGACCAGTCAGCGATTGCAGCCTGACGCGAAAACGCACCGTCTCGGCCCGGCCTCTGTTTCGCGTCGGCGTCTTGGCCACAGAAGCCGTTGGGGCAACCAACAACACGAGACAGAGAAGACCCAAAACGAAAAACAGCAGGCTCTTGTCTGGCCTGTGTCGGCGCAAAAAAAGTTGAAAGTACACGTTCACGACTGGATTTCGGCGGCCACGGACGCCTACCGCGCAAATAGATCACAAAGCAGAAACGCAAGGCCACCAAAAGAAGTCGCGCGACAACTTGTAACTCCTTTTTGCTCCATTCCTTGCCCGCGGAGCACGCGACCCGGAGAAATGGTTTTCGCGATATGATGGTGTGTTTTTTCTTGGCCGCGCATGACCTTGGAGGGCGCATGTTCCAGCGTGTTTGGATGTTTTTGGCATGTGGACTTCTGTCTGTTTGGGTAGGTCTGGGTGTTTCGATACGCGACGGAGTAGGTTCGGCACGCGCTCGGCCCGTGGGACCCAGACCTGCCGGTGCGGGGAATGAAACAGCAACGATAGATGCTGCGGGGTCTGCGGCACTCCTGTCTGCGTTGTGGGCTGGACGGACTCCGCCAACTGTGCCGGAGCCGCTTCGCGCGTGGATTCCGTGGGTGCTGGAAAAGCAGGAAGACGCGCTGTGTCCGAAAGGCCTTTCCGAGGAAAACCAAGAACCGATTTGCGCTTGGCCGTCCCGTTTGCGCTTGGAATTGCGAGACAGGGGCGGCGGTTTTGCGATGTCTGTGCGGACGTTCAAACGGATGGCCGTGAAACTGCCGGGGAGCGGGAAACATTGGCCGCAGGACGTGCGGATCAACGGTTTTCCTGCTGTGGTGCTGTCCGAAGACGGAGACACGGGAGACGATGCAGCCCCGGTTGTGTACCTGCCGCCGGGTACGCACACGCTCCTTGGCAACTTTCAGTGGGACGAACTTCCCGAATCGCTAGAAGCCCCGAAAGAACTTGGGATTTTGACGTTGCTGGTCAAAGGGAACCAAGTTCCGCATCCGAGCCGGGATTCGGATGGACGAGTCTTTTTGCAAAAAGAGGACGACGACGAACAGGAAGAAGACGCGCTGGACCTGACGGTGCATCGGAAAATTCAAGACGATGTGCCGATTCAATTGGTCACACGCATCGAGCTCCGGGTGTCGGGCAAGCGACGGGAAGTGGCTTTTGACCGCGTGCTCCCCGAGGCATTTGTACCGATGTCGATCGACGGGCCGCTGCCGGCGCGGCTGGAAAGCACCGGGACGTTGCGCGTACAGGCCCGGCCTGGAACACACGTCCTTACCTTGACCGCAAAAAAGTCGGGGCCGGTGACAGATATCGTGCGGCCCGAACCGTCGAGCCGCTGGCCGACGGATGAAGCCTGGGTTTTCGAGGCCAAACCATCGCTGCGCTTGGCAACCATCGTGGGAGTCCCGGCGCTCGACCCGCAGCAAACGACGCTCCCACAAGATTGGCGAAAATTCCCGAGTTATGCGGTGAAAGGGGGCGCGAAAGTGCAACTGGTCGTGCAACGGGTGGGAGACAGCCAACCACCCATGGACGAACTGACCCTGGACCGGCAGATTTTTCTGGATTTTGACGGCGGCGGTTTCACGGTCACGGACAAAGTGATGGGCAAACTCAGGCGCTCGTGGCGGCTGGAAATGGGCGAAGGCGCGGAACTTGGGCATGTGTCCGTGGATGGGAAGGACCAGCTCGTCACCGTCGGGAAAGAAAGCGGGCGAGCTGGTGTGGAATTGCGAGAAGGGTTGCTCGCGCTGTCCGCAGACAGCCGGCTTCCGTTTCGGTCGAGTTTTCCAGCGGCCAGTTGGAACACGGAATTTCACGAGGTGAAAGGAACGCTGCATTTGCCACCGGGATGGCTTCTGTTTCACGGCAGCGGCGCAGATGACATCCCGCAAACGTGGCTGAGTCGATATCACTTGATGGGACTGTTTCTGTCTCTTTTGGCCGCGATGGCGATGTGGCGTTTGTATGGAACGCACTTTGCGGTGCTGACGCTGTGCGGTCTTTTGCTCCTCGCGCCGGTCACGGAACAACCGCATGTGGCCGTGCTGGTCGTGCTGTTTTTCGAGGCGATTTTCCGCACGGTGCCAGACGGAAAGTTAAGAACCGCGAGCCAGGTGTTGCGAACCCTGTCGCGCATCGGAATGGTGCTGCTGTCGCTTGCCGTTGCGCGAGACCAACTTCGGCAAGGCCTGTATCCGGCGGTGGCCCGGCCCGGCGCGCAAGAACTGGTTTTTGAAGGGCTCGAACCCTCGGCACCAAGGCACAGGGAACCAAAGATGGCCGACTTGTTCGGCAGAACGTCCGCGCTTGGACAGGATGCCGATGGTCAGATGTTGGGGGGCCTTGTGGGTGCAGGTGCGGGCGGAGGAGGCATCCCCGACGACCCGGGAACGCCAACTCGCTTCGCAAAAGAAACAGACACAAAGTTGAAACGGAAGGCCTACAAACAAGACAAAGAGCGCAAAGAAGAACTGGATGAATTCGTAGAGAATCTCGATGGGAGCGCGTCTGTCCTCGGGCTGCCGAATCGCCAAAATGTGGTCGGAAAAATGGGAGGAAAGCTTGGGGTTCAGCAACGCGCCCGCAACGTCCAGTTCGAGTTCGATCCGAAAGCCGTGGTGCAAACAGGGCCGGGCCGTCCGCGTTGGTCTTGGAATCGGCACACGCTGACATTTAGCGGGCGAGTCGCGCCAGACCAAATGCTGAGTTTGTGGCTGATTCCACCGTGGCTGAACTTGTGCTTGGCGCTTGCGCAAATCGGTCTTTTGGGACTCCTTGTGCTCAGGTTGTGCGGCGTGGACCTACCCCGATTCCCAGGGGTTCCGGGCGTCCCAAATCTCCCAGCACGCAAAACGGGTTTGGGCCTTCTGCTTGCCCTGGGGCTGCTTTGTCCGGGGTCCGTGCGTGCCGAATTGCCGAGCCAAGAACTGCTCGACCAATTGAAAGAGAAACTGCTTTTGGAGCCTCCGTGTGCGCCCAATTGCGCGTCCAGCTCGAGGCTGTTTGTCGATGCACAACCGAAAATGCTGCGCTTGCGAATGGAAGTGAGCGCGGCAGCGCAAACAGCGGTTCCGTTGCCAGGCAGTGTGAACCAATGGTTGCCCGAACAGGTGTTGCTCGACGGAAATCCGGCGCAAGCCTTGTCTCTGTTTGAAGGAGAGCGACTTCACCTGGTGGTGCCAGCCGGCAACCACCAAGTGATTTTGGAGGGTCGGCTGCCTGCGCGGCAGGCGGTGCAAATCGAATTGCCGCTCAAACCGTGGCGAGTCGAGGCTCGGGTCGAAGGCTGGGATTTGGCGGGCATTCACGAGGACGGCGTCGCCGACAGCAATTTGCAACTGTCGCGCGTCGAAAAAAACCGCACAGAAGGCCCCGCGCAACTTCAACCGGGCACGTTGCCTCCGCTTCTGCGAGTCGAGCGAAAAATCCTGATCGGTTTGCAGTGGGAAGTCGAAACAACCATCGAACGTCTGACGCCAAAAGGCAGCGCGGTGGTGACGGAAATCCCCCTTCTGCCTGGCGAGCAAGTGACGACGCCCGAGATGCGGGTTCAAAACCGGAAACTGCTTTTGAACATGCCTCCGTCGGAAACAACGATGTCTTGGCATTCGAGTTTGCAGGAACAAGACGCGCTGCAACTCGTCGCTTCGACGCAGAGCGAACTTGCGGAGACGTGGAAACTCCAAGTGAGTCCGATGTTTCACGCAGAATGGAAAGGACCGCCGCCGCTGCGCCCCGAACGCCCGGAAGTCTCGCGTGAACCGGTGTGGCAGCCGTGGCCGGGCGAAAAACTGAGTGTGGTCATTTCGCGGCCTGCGGCCAAAGCTGGTGCCAGTTTGACGATCGATTCTGCGTCGCTCGCGTTGCGGCTTGGCATTCGCTCGACGGATGCGACGCTGGATTTGCGGCTGCGGTCAAGCCAAGGCGGCCAACACACGTTGAAACTGCCCGAGGGCGCGACCGTCGAAAGCGTGTCCGAACGCGGTCGGCAGTATCCGGTGCAGCAAGACGGACAAAAGCTGCTTTTGGAATTGTCCCCCGGCAGCAAGCAGCTTTTCATCAAGTGGCGGCAGCCGGGCGGTTTCGCGTTTCGCTATCGCACGCCCGACTTGGAACTCGGCGCGCAGGCGGTAAATCTGCAAACCGACTTGCATTTGGGCGACGGTCGGTGGGTGCTTTTGTGCGGTGGTCCCAGACTCGGCCCGGCGGTGTTGTTTTGGGGAGAGCTTTTTTTGCTTATCGTCCTGTCACTGGTTCTTTCGCGCGTGCCGTTTACGCCCTTGCGCACACAGCACTACCTGCTGCTGGGTTTTGGGCTGTTGCTTCTGCCGCTTTCGACGTTTGCGATCGTGCTCGGATGGTTTTTGGCGATCGGCTATCGGCAACACAAAGCGGATGTCAAGAGCTGGGCGCTGTTTGATTTGCGCCAAATCGCGCTGGTGTTGTGGATGCTGCTGGCGATGCGAGGTCTTCTGGAAGCAGTGCGACTTGGTCTTACAGTGGCACCGGACATGTCCATTGTAGGCAACGGTAGCCAGGGCGGAAGGGATACTGTTTTGCGCTTTTTTGCCGACCGTGCCGACGGGACGTTGCCGCGCGCTTGGGTGCTCTCGTTGCCGCTTTTTGCGTACAGACTGCTGATGCTGCTGTGGTCGCTTGGGCTGGCGATGATGCTGGTGCGCTTGTTGCCCTGGGCGTATCGAGCGTTCGGAGAAGCAGGCTTGTGGCGAAAAGTGCCCCCGTCGCGGCGCAAAATGGCGGAGGCGAAACCGGAAACCCAACCGGACAGCCAAAACCCTCGTCCAAACCCCATTCCCAACGCTGATCCGCTCGAGTTTTCGCGCACCGAACCGCATCCCATCCATCCCAGCGAACCCGGCGACCGATCCAAAGAGTGACGCACCGATCTTTCTGTGGTCGCTCTTTTGCCGCTCAGACGGCGCAACTCGCACACCATTCACTCCTCAACGAACCCAACGCTCCACGAACCTCGGGAAACGTCAGGCCCGGCCACGGATCGAACGAGCGCACCGCGTCTTTGGGCAACGCATTCAAAATGCTCGCGACATCCACCTCGCCCGTGCCCGGAGGAAGCGCGCCGACCGCGCCACACGCATCGCCCACCGCATGCAAAGGACCTGACGCAAACGACCGCACGGAAAGCGCCAGCGACAAAAGCCGCATCGTCGAAAGCAAGTGCGCCGCCGGCACATCCAAGCAAGGGGCCAGACGCGCACCCGCAAAATCTTCGAGGAGCAACGCCAGCTCGAGCGGAAAGGGCATTTCAAGCGGTTTTTTGGGAAACGCGATGAGCAGCGTCTGGCCCGATCGCTCCGCTTGATTCAGCAACCGGTCGAGTGATCGACGCGCCCCGTCGAGATGCGGCCCGCACAGCGCCGCCCGAGCCGCCAAAAATTCGTCATTCGGTGCTTCATCCTCGCGCGTCGCCCCACGCAAAAAGTGGGCTCGCACACCAAACCACAGACGGGAAAGTCCAGCAATCTGTCCCAATCGCAACACCACATACCGAGCCGAAAGCTCGTCGGCAAGCCGAAGCGCCTGCATCGCCACCGTGACCGCCGTTTGCGCCTCCTCGCGATCGAGCGAACACAATTCCGCGCGTGCATTTTCTTTCCGAAGCCGCGCCGCACCGACCCGTGCATCCACCGCCACAACCGAAATGGGCGCGCTTTCGCCTTTGCAAAACGCAGCCAAGCTGTCCAAAAAACTCGGTTCCGGCACACCGACGACATGCAGCGCGGTGGCAGACTGCGAGAGAAACGACAAACATGAAACTTCCGGGCGAACAGGCTCCGTTTGTGGCAGATGAGGCCACCCTGATAGACCCAGCGCCACACGAGGATAAAGGGGCACGGATGGGGTTTGACTTTGCATGACGAGTCAATTTACACCTATGGCGTCTCGTGTAGGGAAACGCCCGGAAGGGTCCGCCCCGCGACCCCAAAACCACGCGACCCCAACAAAAGGATAGGAAGCAGTCGATGCAATCAGGAAATAGACCGCAGCAGCGCAAAGCTTTGGGCAGTGTCTTTGGGTGTTTGCTTTTGCTCAGCGTCTGTGGGTTCGCAAAAAACGCGCGGGCCCAAGACGGCTTGGTGAATCCCACGTACAACATGCAGCTCTTCCGTCCCGCGATTGATTCCAAGGGCTACGTGACGCTCAATGCGTCGCAAGTGCTTGGACACAAAGATTTTTCGCTGGGTCTTGTGGGAACGTGGGCTGGGAAGCCGCTTTTCATGGAAGTGCTCCCGAATTCGTCGGGAGTGGTCAATGGTCGCACGTTCGAGGTTTCCAACCTTGTGACGGCGCAACTGCAATTCGCGCTCGGCTTGTTCAAACATTTCGAGATTGCGCTCGGTCTTCCGCTGTCGATCATGACGGGCGGGCGGCAAGTGTGTCCGCCGGGTCAGGAATGTCAGGGTTACGCGGGTTCGGGGGCGGCACGCACGGACCTCACATTTTCTAAAACCGGCATCTCTGACATCGCCGTACATTTCAAGGGACGTTTCCTGAATACGTCACGGCATCCGGTCGGTTTGGGAGCACTCCTTTCGGTCTACCTTCCGGTGGACGCATGGGGCGGCGGCGATGCCAACAAATACCTCATCGCAGAACCCAACGTGACGCTGCATCCTCAAATCCTGCTCGACAAAGAGTGGGGACGATCGCGACGGTTGCGGACCGCCATCAACGTTGGTGCGCTCGTTCGGTTTGGGTCCGGGCAATTGACGGACCTTGGGCGGCCCAAAGTGACCGACGAAGCGCAAAACACCTTCTGTTTTCCGGCAGACAACACCGCAACCCAATTTGACAGCGGGCTGTGTGGCACTGGCCTCTCGCGCAGCGTCGGCACACAACTGACCTACGGCCTTGGCGCGTCGCTGGCGGTCGTGAAAAATCGCTTCGAGCTGCTTGGTGAGTTTTATGGGTATGCAGATGTGACCGGAAACCAAAAAGCGTATCCGCTCGAGGGGTTGGGGGCACTCAAGCTATACCTCGCAAAGAAATCGTTTTTGGTCGCAGGTGCCGGCGGTGGTGTGTATGGCATCTCGGACTCTGGGAAAATGACAGGTGGGCCGCTGTGGCGCGCGTTCATCGGCTTCATTTTCGAGCCCAACATCGGCGACCGCGACGGCGACGGAATCAAGGACGACGTGGATAGGTGTCCAGACGATCCCGAAGACTTCGATGATTTTGAGGACGAGGACGGTTGCCCCGATCCAGACAACGATCGCGACGGGATTTTGGACGTGGACGACAAGTGCCCGAACGAGCCCGAAACCAAGAATGGCTTCGAGGACGAGGACGGTTGCCCAGATTCCGTAGTGCTCGATCGCGATGGCGACGGCATTCCCGACAATCTGGACAAATGCCCAGACGATCCCGAGGACAAAGACGGCTTCGAGGACGAAGACGGATGCCCCGATCCAGACAACGACAAAGACGGCATTTTGGACAAAGACGACCTGTGTCCGAACGACCCCGAAGATCGCGACGGGTTCGACGACCAGGACGGCTGTCCCGATCCAGACAACGACAAAGACGGCATTTTGGACAAAGACGACCAGTGCCCGAATGAGCCCGAGACGTTCAACGGCTATCAAGATGAAGACGGTTGCCCCGACAAGGGTCGCGTCATCGTCCGCAAGGGCAAACTCGAGATCCTCGACAAGATCTACTTCGAGACCGACAAGGACATCATCAAGCCGATTTCCTACCCGATTCTCGATGCGATTGCCGCGACGATGAAAGGCAATCCACAGATTCTGGAAATCGAGGTCCAAGGCCACGCAGACGAACGCGGCGACGATGCGCACAACATGGATTTGACCGACCGGAGATCCAAAGCCGTCCGGGCATACCTCATCGACAAAGGCATCGACGGCAATCGGCTGCAAGCGCACGGTTACGGAGAGACCAAACCGGTGTGTATGGAACACAACGAGGATTGCTGGTCCCGCAACCGCCGCGTCGAGTTCGTCATCCTCAAACGCTCCGACGGGGACACCAAAGACTAGCCACCTACTCGATCTGCCTCCCACAGGCCCTTCCAGGCCTTCCTCCCGAAGGCTGTCATTCTTTCTCCTGAATTCCACAAAAAGAGTTGCACCGCACGACCGAAAACTCGTGAAATGTGGGAGTCATGGCCAGCGAACACGACCGCCCCACGCTCTTGGAAAAAGTGGAAGGGCTCGCAGAACACAACGAACTGCGAGATTTCGCCGAGGACCTCCGCCTGGCGTTTTCACACATCGACAAAGACCCCAAATCCTGTCTGGTCAAGTGTCGGATGTGTACCGAACGGGTGATCCTGGCTCTGTACGCGCAAATCCAGGAGACACCCCCGCAAAAGGGAGACCCGCTGGACAACGCGCACATCTGCAAGCTGATCCCCCAAAAAACAGAGCGGACCTTGCGTGAGGTCCGTCTGATCGGCAACAAGGGACCTCATCCAAATGACGAGTTGTTCACACCGGAGGAAGCCGAACGAACGCTCGACAAAACGTGTGATGTACTTGCGTGGTACTCGGAATATGTGGACCTGAGAAAACGCCCAAGTCGGGCTCTGCCCTCGATCCGTCGCAAGAAAAGGAGGTGGTCTGCGTGGGCTTTGGGAGGGCTCGCTCTGGTTGTTTCCGTGGTGTTGCTTGCGCGCGGCTTTGCGACAAATGCCTTCTCGAAACTCGTCCAAGGTTGGCTTGACGAGATACCCAACCCGGATGGGCCGGATGGCATCGAAAAAACCGATTTTTCTTCAAACGGCGCTGATTTCGGTCAAAAAAGACCGGACTTTGCTTTGCCCAGCCGAGATTTCGGCCCAACCGGCCCCGATTTGGCCAAATCGGCGGTTTTGGACGAAGCGAAATGTTCGGTACAAGAGAGCGGAACCGGCAATGCTCTGTTCGCGGTGCTGGCTGGTTCGAACAAGGAAGTGGTCGTCGTTGGCGCTGCCGGCACAATGCTCCATACAAACGATCTCGGAAACACCTGGACACCGATTGCGAACAACACGCGGGCTGATTTGCACGCAGTCACTCGGATTCCCGATCAAGGGGTTCTGGCCGTGGGTTCAGGGGGAACCATCGTGTTTGTGCCGCAGCCATCGGAACAAGCCGATTTCGGGCCACCAACGGTAACGACACCCGACGCAGCACAGAAATCGACTTTGCTGTCCTTGTTATCCGTTGGGCAGGACGAGGTGTTGATCTCGGGCGAAAAGGGGACTCTGCTGTATTACCACCTACGAAACGGAACCAATACTCCGGTTTCGCCAAAGGACCCCCTGCGCCCCATCCAACAAACTGTGGACTTGCGTTCGCTGACACTTTTGGGTGAACGCGTTTTTGCGGTGGGCAGCCAAGGCACGCTGATCGAAATCCAACGGAACGACACAGCATGGGTGGCCCACGCTTTGCGACACAAGGAACTCAGACCTACCGACGATTATTTTCACGTCACAGCACTCGAAAAGAACACGTCGCTGCTCCTTCTTGGTGCAGAGGGGCAGGGTTCCACATCCCACGGGATCGCCATCACTGCAAAACAGAATCCAGATGAAACATGGGACATCAAACACCGAAGTTTCGCCCCTGAAAACAGCCCTCCCCTTCTGTCCTATGTGCAACTTGAATCTCCTTTGGGTGTGGCGTCTGGACAGGGGTTCTTTGGGTTTTGGCGCACCGATGTCATCCAACACGGCACACGCGTTTGGAAAAAAGAGGAGTTGTCTCCCATGCCAACCGATGCCTCGGCCAGCGAACGGTTCCGGGTTGGGGGAAACGAACAAACCGGCCTGTTTTTTGTGGGTGAAAAGGGGCGCATTCTGCACAGGAGCGCAAGGCTGCCGCAATGAATTCCCAAGACGAAGTACAAGAATTGCTGTTTCGCTCCTTTTACAAACAGGACAAGCCGGCTTTGGCCCGAGCGTTCACGCTTCTGAGGCGTGAATTTGCCGGTCGTGTTGCGCGGTTTCTTCGGGCCCCCCTATCTTCCCCGGAAGTGGAAGAGACGCTCTCGGATCTGTTGATCGATCTTCTGATCACCGATGGAACAAAGCGTCCCCGCGCGCTGGCCCCTCCCGCATCAGAGAACCCCGTAGCCTATCGCGCCAAAGTCTTGCTTCACGCGCTGTGCGATGCCCACCGACGAAAAAAAACGCAAGAGAAAACAACGACGTCCCTGAAGGACCAACAAGAGGCTCTGTCGCAACCATCGCCATCCGCCGAGTCTGTTCTGTTCGAGTCTGCGCAGCGCAAAGAGGTGTTGGAGGTGATTCCCAAGCTCGTCATTCGCAGGCGCATGATTGTGATGTTGGAACTTGGCAATCGCCCCCCAAATCCTTGGATCGAAGAGTTCGCGCAGGAATTGAGCGTATCTTTTCAAGAAGTGTTTTCGCGCATACGAACATGGGAAAGCGACCCCGAACACGAGGGCCGGAAGCGCAGCGTGCTGTACGGACCCGCTTCCGACAATCCGGCTTCGCAGGAGAACTATCGGAAAACGCTCGCTCGAGCCATTGAGGACATCAAGCAACTGATCGCGCGGAGGCACCCATGAACCTCGTGGATCGGAGTAGCGAGAACACAAGAAACTCGCATACCCTCAGACACTATTTTTCTTTGACAGAGAAGTACTTTGAGATTCACAGAGGCGGCTTTCCCGTTTGGCATGCTCGATGGAAGAAGCTGCAAGGAGCAAATGCGCTCAATTTGGCCTCCTGGACGGAAGGAATAACCAATCCAGCAGCGTTGCAGACGATGAAGGAAAGCCACAGTGAATGGGTGTACTGTGCGCAAAAGGCTGTCGACGACGCAGAACAGTCCATGAGGTTCTTTCCCCTTTCCTCGACCAAGCGGTTTCATGTGGGCAGAGCCGGGGTCGTGGCCATCACAACCGCTTGTAGGGGGACAACATATCTTGTCACTTCTTTTCGATGCGTTCCAACCTCAGCATTGAAAAAAAGGTTTCCCTTCTCGGTGGAAGCCTGGGAAGCAGCCAGCGAGGAGAAAGCAGAGAAATTTCGACTTGCCACAGTCCAAGCGGCTGTCCGCAGGGGAAGCTCGCGCGCGTTTGTTAAAGAAGAAGCAGACAGAACCAGTCCCAACGACGGTTCCCAATAAAGAGGCGTAAAACATGACCGTGAATCGTCGCGAGTTGCTTTTCTCTCAACTTTCCGAAGCCCTGCACGCCGATATAGATGTGTGCGACATCGCTGTCGTAGCAGAACTTTTGCGCAGGCTCAATCGAGCAGAGGGTTCGCAAGACGCCAACGAACAAGCTCTCTTGTTGCAAGCACAGAGGCGCTGTGAACTCCAAAACACGGAAGATGTACTTCCGGGGCCAGAAGCGATCTCTGAGCTGGTTCAAACCCTCTGCGAATGCACAGATGAGACAGACTGTGCAGAACAAGAGGAGCGCATGGAGATTGTCTGGCAGCTTGACGAAGCCTGCGCAGCAAGTGCGTTTTTGGGGGAACCCGACCGATACACAACACAGATAGATGAGGCAACGGCGATCATTCGTACTTTCCCAGAGTTATTTCAGAGTCTTGTCGCAACCGCAACAGAGGTCTTATCCTGCTCACGCTTTTCGACGGGGGACCCCGCGCGTTCGCTGTGGTCCACGATCGAAAGCTGCGGATTCGATCAAGGCTTGGTCACAGAATACGTGCCACAGTGTCACAGAGCACGGAAGGCGCTGGGGTTGAAGGATACTTGTTCTCTGGGTGCGGCTAGACAGACGGCGCATTCCCTACAGGCAGCGACGGGCATTTCGATGCCATCGCCGTTGGAAATCGTTTGCAAAGACACGTTTGGAGAGATCGGTGTGGGGAGAGACGATGCCGGAGACCTGCGCTTGTTTTTGCAATGTTCTGAAGGCGAATGTCCCCCCATTCCAGAACTTTTTTGCAATGGAGAATCCGTTCCCCTAACCACAGTTGTTGAAAATCTCTTTACGGCACCGGTTCAAACGGGGGAATACCTCTTGCGCGTGGGCCCTCACGATGTCCGATTTTCCCTCGTGGACTGATTCCGTTTCCCTTTTTCATTCCGTAAGACAGGACGTGCAAAGAGGGCGTCCCGAACGTGCATTCGATCGCCTTCTTGACTGTTTGGAAAGCAGATCTCCCCTGCCATCCTTGCAAGTCAAACACCACGCGTTGAGTCTTCTTCCGTTCGTGGTTTCCCGCCTATCGGGGGCCGCTGCAACGTCCCATAGAAAAGAACGGGCAAAAAAAGTCGGTCATCGGCTGGGTTCGATTCGCTCCTTTGTGGGTCAAGCAGAGTTTCCCGCCGTCGGAGAAAACCTTGAGCGCTGCATCCGTGTGACTGTCTTTTGCTGCGAACAACAGGATGTGTTGCCCTTACACCTTTCAAACAAGACCGAACAGGGGATTCGACACGCTCTCGAAGCAGCCAGAAACTTGACCTCCTATTCCGGCTTCTTTTGTGTGTGTTTGGAAGAAACAGAGATTCCATTGGACGGAGCCTCACTTGGCCTTGCAGTCGGTGTGGCGGCAGTTTCTGCGATCACGCGGCGTGAAATTTCAGAACACCGCGTGTTTACAGGGGAAGTTCTCCCGGACGGCCAAATTTTGGCAGTGGATTTCGTCAAAGAAAAATCACAATTGGTTCGGGAGAGCCGACCACTGGCCGTTTTGTTTGCACCTTCCAAAAACCATCTCGATTCACACTTCCATGCGAGCTGTGTGCTGTTCGCCGATCACATTCAGCGCGTCTGTGAATCGGGAGAACTTTGGGGGAAGCTCGATTTGGAAGACAGAGTGAGAGACATACAAAGCCGTTTTGCTCGGGGTGACTGGGAGGAGGCGGCTTGCCGGGCGAAAGACCTCGTAGCCGATGATCGGCTCCTTCCCGATGACAACATGCGACTGCGAACCATCCTTTTGTCTGCGGCCAATCATCAAGGGAACACCGATGAAGCCACCGAACACAGTGCAGCACTTTCGGAACTGTGCGAACAGCATTCCCTAAAACCAGAGGATGTTGCGCTGGCCCTCGCGAACCGAGCCGTGCGTCGAATCGATCTGCTGAAAGGGAATGAAGCAGAGGAACTGCTGGAACGAACACTGGCGCTTCACTTGAGCCAGACAGATGAGGCGTGGATTCACGTAAGGGGTACATGGGCGCGAACGAAAGTCCTTTTGGGACAGCAAACGGAAGCGCTTGCGTTGCGGGAACAGAATGCGCGGGAATGCAAAACCGAGGTGGAACTTCCCCGTTGTTTGTCGGATTTGGCGGATTCCTATCTGCGACTTGCTCGTTTGGAAGATGCGAAAAAAATGCTCGACGCGGCTGCATCGGCGTTGCAGAGATCACTCCAAAAATGTCGCCGAATCGCTTACTTGCAACAAACGGAACAATACGTGCTGGTGCAGCAGATTCGGCTTTGCCACCGACTGAACATGAACACCGAAGTCCGTCGTTTGCTTGCGGAAAAGGAACGCTTTCCTTGTCGGGTTGACCTGCTCGAAATCGAAGCGGCGCTTCACGCAGAAATAGATCCTCTGTTGGCGGTCGATCGGGTGTTCGAGAGGCACCCAGCACGAGACATTCCCATCTTCCAGGCTCTTCGCTTGCGAGCCCACATTTTGCTTGGACAAACAGCGGCTGTGCCTGTTTTGGCGAAACGATTGGGTGCTGTAACAGAGGTCCCCGAATATGACGCTGAGGATCTCTGCCTTCGCGTTCCGTACTGACGCTTGCCTTTTCGTCAGACGCAACGACACAGCCGAAGCAGCACCGTCAAAAAAGTCAAATTCTTGCTTGCGATGGGCACCGTTGGTGTAACAGACTGCGGCTTGGAACGACGAATGAAACACACGACCTCGGTGGCCAGGCTTGCCACGGCACGAAAAAGTGTTCGGCTCAGGCGCTCATCCCGCTCTCGCGGCGTGGCGCGCGGCCCGAGGGAAAATGTTTCGACAGGGGCTCTCGCACAGGTTGCCCCATCCCAGCAAAAGCTGGGTCTTCGAGCACTCATCGCAACCACGTTTTTTGTGGTTTCGGGAGGGCCGTATGGTTTGGAAGAAGTCATTTCGGGACACGGTTTTGGACGTGCCCTCATTTTGCTTGCGGTGGTTCCGCTGATTTGGAGTTTGCCGATCACACTCCTCGTCGGAGAATTGACCGCGATGCTGCCCACCGAAGGCGGATATTATTCGTGGGCTCGGCGCGCCTTGGGACCGTTTTGGGGGGTGCAAACGGCGTGGATGGCCTTGGCGATGAGTCTGTTCGACATGGCAATCTACCCGATGCTCGTGGTGACATACCTGGGGCAGCTTTTTCCATCTTTGATGGGAATGGATGTCGGCGGAGCAGGTTGGTGGGCGGCGCTTGTCTTGATCGGTTTGTCGGTGATGTGGAATCTGCGGGGTGCCGAAATGCTCGGCACGATCAGCCAACTTATCGGCGTGTTGCTGTTGCTCCCTTTTGTGGTGTTGGTGGTGCTTGCGGTGTCGGGGTTGGGTCCAACAAACCTCTTGGATGGCATATCGAGTCACATTCATTTTCGCGCGCACGACGGCGACAACATGATGTTGTGGCTGAATGGCCTCCTGCTGTGTTTGTGGAACTACATGGGATGGGAAAATGCGTCTCCGGTTGCATCTTGCGTCGAGAATCCGCAGCGCACGTATCCGCGTGCCATGTTTTTGACCGTGCTGCTCATCGCCGGGTGTTACTTGCTTCCGGTTCTTTGCGCTGTGACCTCGGGAATGCGCGCAGAGGAATGGCAGACTGGGGGTTGGGTCGAAGTCGGCAGGCGCATGGGAGGCCCCTATTTGGCGATCGCGATTGCCTTGGGAGGCGCTCTGTGCGGTTTGGGCATGTTCAACGCGTTGATCGCGACCTATTCCCGTTTGCCGCTGGCCATGGCAGAGGATGGTCTGCTGCCAAAATGGCTTGGGAAAAAGGATGCGAAAACGGGGGCGCCTCGGCGAAGCATTCTGTTTTCCGCACTCCTTTACACGGCCTGTCTGGGACTCGGTTTCAAGCGGCTCATTCAAATCGATGTGATGCTGTACGGCGCGTTGATGGTGATTGAATTTGCTTCTCTCATCATGCTCCGCATAAAAGAGCCCCACTTGGCACGACCGTTTCGCATTCCGGGAGGTCTTCCTGCGGTCATCGGCCTCGGGCTTCTGCCCACACTGCTTCTGGCAGCCTCTCTTTGGATGGGAAGGAATGACCCTGGTATGTGGGGTCTGTCGGCGCTTTCGTTGGGTGCCATCGTCTTGGCGTTGGGACCGTTTGTGTACCTGGCGTCGCGTTGCTTTGCGCGAAACAGCGAAAGGGATCGACTTCATCCTTCACCACATGGCGTTCCGGGCACCGAGCCCAATCCTTCGCTTTCTGCCACCAAAACCGCGCGGGCGGCGTATGAGTTTTCAACCTGATTGACAGAAAAACCCGGTTTGAATACCGTGTTCTGGCTGCCGCAAGCAGCATTTCATCCCAAACAGCATCTATCGTCATCATCCACACAGACACACAAGTACCAGCCCTCTCCCACGGAAAAGCAAACGCAGCGTCGCCAAGAGCCCACTTGGCCCTTGTCTCTATCGCGCGTTTTACGCTTGCCACCCAACGTAAGGAACGAAACAGATGAACCTGACCGAACTGAAGCGCAAAAAGATGTCCGAGCTGATCCACATGGGTCAGGGGCTCAACATCGAAAACGTCTCTGGAATGCGTCGCCAGGACTTGATCTTTGAAATCCTTCGCCATCATTCATCACATCGCGGCGAGGTCTACGGAGACGGCGTTCTTGAAACACTGCCCGACGGATTCGGGTTCCTCCGTTCGCCTGATTACAACTACCTTCCTGGCCCTGACGACATCTATGTATCGCCCTCCCAAATTCGGCGTTTTGGTTTGCGGACTGGTGACACCGTAGAAGGTCAGATTCGTCCCCCCAAAGACAGCGAACGCTATTTCGCACTGCTCAAAGTCGATCGCGTCAACGGCGATGCGCCCGACCACCAGGGCGAAAAAATCATGTTCGACAACCTGACGCCGCTGTATCCAAACAAGCGGCTTCGGCTCGAATACGACAGCCGCAACCATTCGACCCGCATCGTGGACATGCTCGCGCCGATTGGGAAGGGCCAGCGATGCTTGATTGTGTCGCCGCCGCGCGCCGGAAAAACGGTGCTTCTACAAGACATCGCGCATGCGATTACGGCGAACCACCCCGAAGTGTATTTGATGGTGCTCCTCATCGACGAGCGGCCCGAAGAAGTGACCGACATGCAGCGCACGGTCAAAGGCGAGGTCATCTCCTCGACGTTCGATGAGCCGCCTGCCCGCCACGTTCAAGTCGCCGAAATGGTCATCGAAAAAGCCAAGCGTCTGGCAGAGTGCAAACGCGATGTGGTGATTCTGCTCGATTCCATCACGCGCCTTGCACGCGCCTACAACACCGTGGTTCCGCCGTCGGGCAAGATCCTTTCCGGCGGCGTTGATTCCAATGCGTTGCACAAGCCCAAGCGTTTCTTTGGTGCCGCGCGCAACATCGAAGAGGGAGGCTCCCTGACCATCATCGCGACCGCGCTTGTCGATACCGGTTCGCGCATGGATGAAGTCATTTTCGAGGAGTTCAAAGGCACCGGCAATTCGGAAATCCACCTCGATCGCAAGCTCATGGAGAAGCGCATCTTTCCATGCCTTGACATCAACAAGAGTGGCACGCGAAAAGAGGAACTTCTCGTCGAGGATCGGTACCTCAACCGCATTTGGATTTTGCGACAACTGCTGCATCCGCTCAACGTGGTCGATGCGATGGAGTTCATGCGCGACAAAATTTCAAAGACGGACTCGAACGGAGAATTCATCGCTTCGATGTCTGGATAGTGAAACCCCTTCCGCTCCTTTGCGCGGCGTATGCGCTTGTCTACGCCGTGCTGTCCCTCCTCCGGTTTGAGTCCTTTCACGCCCAAATCGATCTTTCCTACTACATTCGCATCGTCTGGGGTCTTGCACACGGGCAGTATGACGTTCCGCTGGTTGCTTCTCCGCATTTGCTAGGACTCCACGCAGAGCCCATCCTGCTTCCGTTTGCACTCCTTTGCCGTTTGGGAGTTCCGATTGCGCCTCTTTTGCTGGTCTCCCAAGCGGTCTCTGTGAGTCTCCTTCCCTTGTATATTTTCCGTTTTGCCAAACGCCTTCTTCCATCCGAAAAATCGGCTCTTCTGTTCGCAATTGGGAGTCTGCTTTATCCCACCGTGACCGTTGCAACCCTGCACGATTTTCATCCCATCACCTTGGCTCTCCCGTTTTTGGCCGCGTTTCTTGATGCGCTGGAAGACAGCAATCACCGTCGAGCCCTGCTGTTTGGCGGACTGTCCTTGGCGTGTCGAGAAGACATCGCGCTACAGCTTGCCCTGGTCTTGTTTTGCTTCTCGTTTTTGCGCGTTCGTTTGCGTTTCCCATTGCTTGGAATCGCCGCGCTCCTTGTGTCCTATTTTGTGTTCTACATCGTCCTCATCCAGCCCCGTTTTGTTCCCCCGATCGGTTCCTATTCGCTGCATTTTGGTTCGATGGGAACGACCATCTCATCCGGGAAGGATCTTCTGCTTTTTGTGTTGCGTCATCCGATCCAATTCGGTCTCGCCCAATGTACGTTCGAGAAACTCCAGTATCTGGCAGAGCTGCTCTGGCCACTCGGGTTTGTGCCTTTGCTTGGACTGCGTTTTTCCGTCGGAATCTTGCCCATCTTGGGCCTCAATTTTTTGTCGTCTTTTCCCGGTGTTCGGAGCATTCAGTCGCACTACTCAACCGCCATGGTTCCGTTTCTTTTGTGCGGAGCGATTTTCGGCCTTTCTGTGGTGCAAAAAGGGCTGTCACAGCGGCTTTCAAAGAACCACGCCCCCATGCTTTCCTGGGTTCTCTTGTGCCTGATTGGGGTCGCGCATGTGTTGTATGGGGGTTCCCCCTTGGCCCTGCGGAGTACTCGGTTTTCGTTTTCTCATTTTCGGTGGACGCACGAACAGATGAACCTACGAAAGCAGTTGAAACAGATTCCTCCCGACCTGTCTGTTGCGGCCCGGCCTTCTGCGCTCGCTTTTGTGGCGGATCGGAAAAGAGCCCTCAGTCCCCCCGAATATGACGACGGAAAACCAGTGGATGTCGTCGTCTCTCCCGATGCGACCCCGAAAGGTCAGCTTCGGATTGGGAATCGAACCCCGTAAACTGCCCCTATCCCATACAGAGACACACTGCGTACCACAGAGGTTGCGTGAGCGATTTGGTGAGCACAATCGCCAGCCGATGCAGCGGCCCGGCAGAACGCACCGAGATTCCCCATTCGGGCAGCGCCAGTTCAAGCGGAACATTGGCTTTTTGTGCCTGCGTCGAAGCGTAGTGGATTCGTGCAATCGTATTTCGACGGTGGCCGACTTCGAAATGTCCGGCGGGTTGGTTGGGCAAAAGCGTCAGGCACTCGCAGCGTGTGTTTGGCTGCCGGGCGTCGTGATACAGGCTGGATTTGTCCCGGCCTCGCCACATCTCGTCGATTTCGATTTGGATCGTGTCTCGACTGAGCAAAAGCTGAAGCGGCACCGGCAAGACGTTTTGGTCCTCGGCGAGCGGCAAAGACAGCGCCGTGGGCAGCTGACAGATAGGCAGAGGCAGCGTGCGCAAATCCAACTCATCGCCATTCCGAAGTCTCTTTTTGAGCACTTCTCCAGACGGTGGAATCACGATCGCTAGGTCCTGCGCAGAAGTCTGCGCCTGCACAGGTTGCTGCGAATGGCTGGGCAAAATCGTCAGCAGTTCTTGCGGCAACGGTCGCTGCGCGGGATCTCCACGCAGAGACGCCAAAATCGCATTTTCAAAATGGGGTGGCACACCCTGTTGCGGCGGCAAACGCGGAATGCCTCGACGAGAACGCAAAAACTGCGTCAGCAAATGCACGTCACCGCCCAAAATTTCATACGCGAGCACGCCCACCGAAAACACGTCGCTGCGAACGCTCGGCGGCGCACCGCTGAAACACTCGGGCGCAAGATACGGCGAAACCAACAGGGACCGTTCCGTGGACGACGGAAGCAGTGGCTCGTCGAGGAGCAATTCCAAGCAAAAATCGAGCAACACCACCGCGTCGCCCTGCGCACACAGACCCACATTGGCGGGACGAATCGCCGCATGCACAAAACCAGGCTTTGCACGCGACACCTGTGCGAGGGTGAAAAACAGCCGCTCGATCAGGGACAACCGATCCGCCGTCGAAAGCTGTCCGATGGTCACAAGCCGTCGCTCGCACAGAGGCATAACCAGATACGAGCTTTCGCTGCCGTCGGGATCGGCCTCACTCCGATTCGGCAAAAAGCCGCACGACAAAAACGGGATGAGATGCCGAAAGCCCTCCGTCGGCTCGCGAGAGGCACACAACTGCTGCAACTTGGTGTGCTGATGTACGGAAAGTGGGGCAAGTTGTGGACCTTTGCCACACACCGCAACGGACACTTGCTGGCCACGCAACCAGCCCGTTTCGCGCGCCTTTTTCTCGCCCGGCCCGTCGCTCAGAAGTTCAGCCAAAAAATAGAGTTTGGGGAAAGGCTGCCCACGCTTTGGCCCCGAACCGATGAAGCGCACAAGCCGGTATCTTCCATCGAGAGCAAGCCCAGCCAGCCGGTGCGGCTCCTCGGCGAGTGGGCGCATGTGCATCGAGGGACTGCGCCCCGCAGGGCTTCGCTTCGGATCACTCGGCAGACGTGAAACTTTGTCACTCGACCGCTCGACGGGAAGCGCCTCGTTTTCACGAATGGAAGGTTCCCCTGCCCGACGCAACAGCGCATCGCCCGAACGCATCGAAGGCACGTCTTTGATGGGGATCGGTTCGCTGCCGCTTGCGTCGTTCGATTCATGCGCCTCGGGAACATTTTTCTTGTCGTCCCCCAAAAACGCCTCAAACGTCTCTTGTGCGAGTGAATCCTCGAAAAATTCATTGCTGCGTTCCTGCGGTTTGCGACCAAACAAGGCCTTCGGAACTTCGTGCAAAAGCGACGGGAGCGACGTTTGCAGCGGAATGCCCCGCTCGTGCAAAAAACGCCCGACCGCACCGATGCTGGAAAACCGACCACCGCTTTCCTCGACGACTTTGTCCAGCTCGAAAGCCAGCTCGGCGGCGCTCGAAAAACGGTCTTGCAAAGGCCGCGACAACGCCTTGGCGACCACGGCTTCGAGACGAGGCGAAGCCGACGGACACACTTTGCGAAGCGGTGCAATGTCGCCGCGCACGACGGCAAAAAACGTCGCCGCGTTGTCGTCGCGAGCAAAAAGCGGCTGCCCGCTGCACATTTCGTACAGCACCACACCAAGCGCAAACACATCCGAGCGCGCATCCAGCGGGAACGCCTGAATCTGCTCAGGCGACATGTAGGCGGGCTTGCCTTGCAATCCCTCTTCTTTGCGCAAAAGCCGCGTGTCGGCCCGCGCAACGCCAAAATCGATGACTTTGACCAAACCCTCGGGCAGGACCATCAAATTCGATGGGGAAACATCGCGATGAACGACGTTGAGCAGTCGCCCGTTTCCGTCGCGAAGCTGGTGCGCCGCATGCAAACCAGCACTCGCCTGGGCGACAATCGCCGCCGCCAAATCGGGCGGCATGGTTTCTCCCCGTTTCAAAAACTGCCCAATCAAATTCGAGACGGTGATACCGCGCAAATACTCCATCGCCAGAAAGAGCACGCCCGCTTCTTCCCCAACGTCGAAAATTTTGACCACATTGTGGTGGTTGATTTCCGAGGCTATCCGCGCTTCGTCAAGAAACATCGACGAAGCATCGACCAGCGCGAACATTTCCGGCTGAATCAGCTTGAGCGCAACGGGACGAAACAACCCGCCGAGGCCCGTCTGACGAGCCAAAAACACCTCGGCCATTCCGCCTCCGCCGAGCCGTCCCGTCAGCAAATACCGCCCAAACGGCACCGCCATACCAAGGCCCACGGCACACCGAGGAGCACTCGTCGGGGAACCAAATGCGACCTCAACAGAACCCGTCGCCGGGACTGCAATTTTGGCGATTTTCTGCCCCGTCGCAACGTCGTACAGCCCCGCCGTGCTTCCACAGTCCACGATCCGAAAGCCATTCTGCGCGTCTCCCTCGATGCGAGCATGTTGGCGGGAAACAATCGGATCGGGCAAAAGCACATCCGCCGTCGGGTGCCGCCCCAAACGCAGCTCGTGCGCATCGAAGAAAAGTTGCTGCTCGCCGGCTCTTGCGCCGCTCAAAATGCGGACTTCAAGAACCGTCTTGGCTTTGCTCATGGGTGTCTCGTTCCACGTTGCAGTACAAACGTGCAGTGTATGAAAGACAACAGCGTCGGAGCAAGGCCCCCATCGCATGTCGCCCTACCGAATAGTAATCAAAACTACACATTTTGATGCGTTGTGTGCTGAAAAACGGGTTCGCCAAAGCCGACTTTGGCTCGATTCAGACACAGACAAATTGGCGGAAAATAGCCGATTTTGGCCTAATTTGACCGAATTCGGACGCATTCTGACTGTTCTTCGTCAGAAGCGCATCGGCAAGTCCCGATGGGCAAAGGACTTTGTAGGCTACAAAACAAATCCGTGATACGGTGAACGGACGGTAGCCCCAATCCTACCGACAGAGTGTGGTCTATGGCCGAACGCAAAGAGCAGCCCGCATCCAAGATTTCCGACGCTGACGCATGGTTGAAAAAAGCCAGCAACCAACATGGAACAGAGGCCGCCCTGACCCTTCAGAAAGCCGGAGAGCTTTTGCGAAAAAAGGGCGACATCGAGCAGGCCTACGGCGCTTACGAACGTGCGCTGGCCGAGCTGCGAGAACAAATTGGGTCGCCTCCCGTCGCAAAATTGGGTGCTGCCCTTGAGTTTGAACTCGGCAAATTGTGCGAGGAAGAACTCGCCGAGTTTGAACAGGCGTTGTTTCACTACCAGCAGGCCTTCAAACTTCGCCCCGACAATTTGGAGCCTCTGCGTCGAGGGCGCGTGATTTATCAATCGCTCGGCGACATGGATATGGTCGCGACGCTCATCGAACTTCATCTGGCGAATTTGGTCGCAGGTGAGGCCCAGCATGGCGTCGAGCTGGCGCTGGAATTGGGACAGTTGAAGCTGAGGCTGCACGACCCGGCGGGTGCCGTCGAAGTGTTGCGCACGGCACTGAAGATGCACAACGAAGCCAACGAAGACGAGGAAGTGCCTGAGCGGCTTCTCTCGACGCTGGCTGACGCATATGTGTCGCCGGATTTTCAACCCGGCATCGCCGAAAAAGAACACGCCAGGCGAAACGCGAGCGACATTTTTCTGGGGCTTTCCAAGCGATATCTCGACGCAGAGTTGCTCGAGATCTTGGAACAGCTGCGGCTCGCAGAGGAGGAAGAAGGCAACACAACACCGCTGTCCGTCGAGCAACTTCTGAAGACCAAGAATCAGCCTCTCTCGGAGCAGGATCAGAAATCACTGGGCTATTTGAAACGTGCGCTGGCCGCCGACATTCGGAATGTCACGGCAGCGGTTCTCGTCGAGGCGATTTATCTGCGTGTTCCTGCACAAGTCGGGACACCTGAACTCATCAAGCTGTATCGAAGCGGCGCGAGAGTGACCCGACGAGGGCCCAAGTTGCTCGCGCTGTACGAACAGACGGGCAATCCAGATTACTTGGCGGTTGCGGATGCGTGTCGAGCCGGCCTCGATGCGGTCAGTTCGATGGAGGAATGGCGCGAAACGCGGGAAGTTCTCGTCGAGGTTCTGAAAAAGGCCGGCGACCAGCTTGGGCTGGGTCAGTTGCGTGAAGAAGACGCGATGGAAGCCGCGCTTCCCGAAGAGCGCGCCGAGATGATGATGGAAGCCGCCGACTACTACAACCGAGGCGGCGACACGGAACGGTACATCGCTTGTTTGAAGCAGGCTTTTCACGAATTGCCGCTTCACAGCGAGGCCTTTCGCAAGCTGTCCGATTACTACAAAAGCCGACGGGATTACATCGGTTTGGCGGTCATTCAAGACAACCGAATGGCGGCGCAGTTTGAGACGGCGCGACTCGATTTGCAAAGCTACGCCAAACAGCTCGAAGAGCTGGGCGAGCTGTATGAAAAGAAACTACAAGACGTGGTTTCAGCAGCGACGATCTGGCGACGAATCGACGAGCTTTTGCCGTCGCTGCGTTCTCAGAGTGAACGCAAGCGTTTGGGACAGCGGCTCTCTCGAACCGAAATGCAAATCAACGAGCTGGTCGTCGAGCTTGAGCGCATGGAACCGGACGACTTGACCCGCGTCGAGTATTTGCGACGGCTTGCGCAGCTTTATCGCGAATATCACGAACCAAAGCACGCGACGACCGCTCTCGAGCAACTTTTGCAGATTTCCCCGGGAGATTTGCAGTCCATCAAAACGCTGATCGAACTAGCGGAACAAGACGGTGACTCGGTTCGGCAATTGGAACTTTTGCGCCAACAAGCCGGCATCGTCAGCGACAAGGCCGAGCGGCTGGGCATTTTGCGTCGGATGATGACGCTGTGCGACCAGCGAATGTTGCGCAAAGACGAGCACTTCGACGGACAAGACAGCCTCGAAATGATGATTTGGGTCTGCCGCAGTTTGCTCACGGAGCTTCCATCGGACCGCGACGCACTCAAACGCCTGGCCGACGCGCTGCTTCTCGTCGGGAGCAAGAACGAACTTCTGGAAGTTCTGGAATCGTATTTGAAAGTCGCACCGACGCCGCGCGAGAAACTCAACCTGCACAAACGAATCGCGAAAATCGGGGAAGATTGCGGGGATTTGGCGCGCTCGGTGTCGCATTTGGAACGTGCCGTGCGCATTTGTCCACCGGGGCCGGAAGCCGAGGAAGTGCTGTGCGAATTGGCTCGAGTGTACGGGGCGCAGGGACGAATGGAACTCGCCGTACAGACGCTGGAACTTTTGCAAAAACAGAGCAGCAAATCGGGTCCCGAGCTGCACCGGCTGTTGGGTCGCCTGACGCTGCAAGCCGACGACGCGCAACTTCTCGAAAAAAGCCTGCATGCGTTTCGTGAAGTACACGCGCGCCTCCCGAATGACAACGAGGCGCTCTCGGCACTGCAAAAGATCTACAGAGCACGCGGCGACTGGAAGGATCTTGAAACGGTCCTTCGCAAACAACTGGAACCGACGGACCCGCCTCTGCCGCCGCGCGAACGTCTGACGCTGGCGTTGGATTTGGCCGAAGCAATCGGGCAACACCAAGGCAATCCCAGGGCCGCAGCCGAGTTGCTGGAAAAGGTGCAGTCGGAAACGCCCGTCGTGGATCTGCGAGTCCACCGTCATTTGCGCGGTCTTTACGAAGAACTGGGCGATGTCCAAAAAGCCGTGGCCTGCGAGGAACGCGAGCTGCTTTTGACAGAAGATCCCATCGCCAAAATGGAGCGCGCGATCGAAATCGCTCGTCTGTGGCACGCACGCGGAAAAGACAACGCGCGGGCCTATTTGTCGTATGCGCGGGCCGTGCGCTTGGCCCCCGAGTTGCCGGAAGACGCACCGGAAACCGATGCAATTCGTCGTTTAAAGGCGCAATCGCTTGAATCTATGAGCCAAATGGATGTTCAAGCGGGCAGATGGGAAAGAGTCGTCGAAATTGGCCAAGAACGGCTGAATTTAGCCGTTGACACAGGCGAAGCGATGCAAGCGGCTGCGATTCTGGTCGAACTTGCGCAGGTCTACGAAGAGAAACTGAACCAGCCGGTTGATGGTTTCAAAATGCGCATCCAGGCTTTCGACCTGGCACCGGACTTGATTTCCGTCGAGCAGCTCGCCACCATCGCGGAAAAATACAACCAATGGCAACCGCTTGCGGATTTGCACATCCAGCGGGTGGAACGGGCTTTTGCCGACGCTCTCGAAGCGCCTCTCGAATCGCTGCTTGCCGCGTCGGTCATCCTCGAGAGCAAGTTGAGAGATTCGATCCAGGCCTTTCGTTTGCTGAAAAAGTCGTTGCCGATGACGGTCCGTTCGGCCATCGCAGCGACAGATCCAACCAGCCATCCGGGCAAGATCCTGGCCGAAATGCAGCGGATCGTGCGAACGATGCAAAAAAAGGGCGGCGAGCAAAGCAGCGAGGTCGCCCTGGAGTCTGTTTCGCTGGCGCGTGAGCTTCAGCAAACGTATCGGGCGCTCGTCGATGAACTTGTCCGATCCACGGATGCCGGAATCGAGGAAACGTCTCTGCGAATACACATCTTGCTCGGCGAGGCGGCGAAAATCCGCGAGCAAGTGATGTTCGATCCCGCAGGGGCTCTGGCCGACCGGTTGCACGCATTTACCGTCGGTGGCGAACGAGACGCAAGCGAAGATTTGCAAGCAGACGACGTATTCCAATTCACCGTTCGTGAAATCCACCGACTGGCGTTGGTCACGGGCCAGATCAAAGAAGCAGTCACCGTCGATGGCCGTCGGCTGGAACGTGCGCAAAACGACCTTCGACGACAACAGGTCGCTTGTGAAAGCGCGGGATGGCTCGATGATTTTGGAAGCGACCCGCAACGTGCGCTGAAATCCTGCATCAAAGCACTAACCTTGTGCAGCGACGGAAGCGATGCGCAGTCGGACATGCGAGGCAGGCTGTTTCGTTTGGGACAAAAAACCGGCGTGCTGGCCTGGGACGAAATCGCCCGTGCCGAGAGAGCCTTGGTGCAAAACCAGCCGAAACAGCTTCGACAGCGGCTTCTGTACCTGGCGGCGATGTGGCAACAAGGGGGTCTGGATTCGACGCGAGCCATCGATTCAGCAGGTCTGGCCCTGCGCTTGACGTATTTTCCATCGGGGCTTCCGACGGGTGGAAAAGCGACGCAACCACTTTCAGAACTGCTCGTCCCGAACATATCGACGGAATTGGCTGCTGAGCAGAAACAAATCATGGGCGTGCTCGACGGGATTTTTCGGGCCGCACAGGGGGAAAACGAACCCGCCGCAAAACTCGTCACGTTGCTAGACACGCTGACCAACCAACTTACCGAGGCGGGCGCACCTCACCTTGCCGCAAAAGTGATGCTCGACGCCGCGCAAGTGGACGAAAAGCGCGGTCGTCTGGGACAGGCCGAGCGTCGTTTCCAAGAAGCGAGCAAACAAAGCAACGTGACCGACGAGGCGCTGGCCGGTTTGGAGCGCATTTTCCGACAACAGCGACGATTGGCTGACTTGGCGACGCTTCTTGACAAAAAACGGCAGCTTGCACCGACGAACGCGCAGCCAAAATTGCTGGTCGAAATGGCCGACGTGTTTCGCGAAATCAACAAATACCCGCAAGCACTGGCTGCACTTCAACAAGCCGTGGACATCGACGAGACCGACGCGGGACCGCATCTTTCGATGGCCCGGCTTTTCGAGGCGCAAAAGACATTCGCCAAAGCAGTCGATGCCTACAAGGCAGGAGCGCAACGTACAGCGTCGGACACAGAGGCAGCCAAGGCGCTTTTGCAAGCCGCCGACTTGTCGGAACGAAAACTAAACGAACCGTCGGAAGCCCTGTCGCTGTCGCTTTTGGCTTTGCGCAAGACGTTTGCGGAACAACACCGTCGGGCGGCTGCAAACGAGCCGCTTTTGCCAAGTGAAACGCTCAGGGACGTGCGCGACGGTGCCTGGAATCACGTCGAGCGGTTGCTCACCAAACTGCAACGCATTGCGGAACTGCCGGCGCTCGTCGATGAACGCTTGGAGGCCACGCCTGCCGTGTGGGCCGACGAGCGAGAAGTGCTGCTCCGCAAGCGCCTCGACCTTGCGAAAGCAAAACTGCAAGAAGAGAAAGCGAAAACGACAGCCGACGGAGAAGACCTGTCTCAGACGGTTTCGGAAATCGAACATCGGTTGGGAAATCTCCTCGAGGAACTGTGCGGGTTGCGACCCAAGGACGATGCATTGCTCGTCGAATGGCAGACGTTGCTTCTTTCGCAAAATGACGTGTCGAAAGCACGCGAGGTGGCCGAAAGACGACTGCTGGCGCTCGAAACAGAACCAGCGTCGGACGAACAACGCGCGCAACGCAAGCTTGATGTGGCCCGTCTGGACATCCAACTTGGACAATTCGACAAAGCGGAAGGGCGCCTTTCGGAAGTTCTCGCGCAAACGCCCGATTCGCGCGAAGCACTCGGCGCGCTTGTGGATTTGCACACCCGAACCGCAAACCACACCGGCTTGGTCGCTGCGCTGTCGAAGCTGGCGTCGCAGCAAACCGATCTGGAAAGTGCCGTCTCGGCGCTTCGACAAGCCGCGCAAGTCGCGCTGGCCGCAGCAGACGATCCCACGACGGCAAACAAGTTGCTGACCGACGGTCTGGCCAAAGTCGATGCCGCACCGAAAGTGACTCCAGTGCAAAAAGACGCGGCTCGACGGGCTCTCTCGCAAGTTCTTGTGCCCCTGTTCGATCTGGCTCGACGAGAGGGCAATGCGGTGTTGGCAAACACCTTGGCCCAACGAGCCATCGCAGAAGCCGACCTCGTCGGACACAGCGCCGCCGATCTGCAAGTCTATTTGGGTCAACAAGCCCTAGCGACGGGAAATACCCAAGAGGCCATTCGGCTTTTCGATGAAGCACTCAAATCCTCGCCGGGCCTTTTGGAACCGACGTTGGCGCTCGTGGAACTTTTGCCGCCATTGGGTGAACACGCTCGAATCAGCGAACTTGTGGACGCCGCACTCGCTGCATCCTCGACGGGCGAAACCCTTTTGCCCGACCCAGAAAAAGCGCGTCTTCTGCGAATTCAGGCCACGGCCCGCAAGGAACTTCAACAACCCGACGGTGTGCTTGCTTCTCTCAAAGCCGCCGAGGGACTTGTGCCGGGCACATGGGCCGAACGCACTTGGCTTGGCGAAACGGCCTTTGCGCAAAAAGACGACGAAACCGCCTATGCACAACTTGCTCCGCTTGTCAAATACATGGCGGATGAACAAAACCGTCCCGTCGAACTTTCCGTTGCAAGACTCGCCGAATTGTTGGATCTGGCTGGCCAGGCGGCGTTCAAGCTCGAGCGTTTGGAAGAAGCGCGGTCGCTTTGGCAAGCCGTCCTTCAAGCTGTGCCCGACCATGCAGCAGCAGCGGACCACATGTTGGATTTGTTGCTTTTGAGTGGGCGCACCGACGACGCAGAACAAGCGATGAGCATGTTGCTCTCGCGAGCCGCCGCAGCCGAAGCAGCCAGCCAGGTCGCCGCAGCCCGAAAGGACCTGCAAAAAGCAGCCGCGCTGGCATCCGGGCCGCTCGACGACAAATTGCGTGCGCAAACCCTGCTCAAACAGGTTCTGGATTTGTTGCCGCCGCTCGCGGACGACAGCGACGCGGCGCTTCGAGATGACTGGGTTTCGCTGCTCCAAAAGGTCTATGAAAACGCCGAAAGCCTGGGCGAGCTTTCCGACGCTCGTGGCTTTGCCGAACGACTCGCCAGCCTCGCAGAGACGCAAAAAGGAAAAAGCGCATGGCTGCATCGAGCGGCCCTGTGCGCGCTGCGGTGTGGCGACAGCGCCTGTGCCAAAGAACGCCTCGCCAGTGCATTGACTCAAACACCGTCTGATCTCGCGCTCATCGTGGAATATCTGGAGCTGGCCTCAGACGATGAGGCCCTCGCTGCGCTGCCGTCTTTTCTCCACGCCGCAGCAGCGACGGAGACCAGCACCACGACACCGAAAACGCCGGATTGGAAAGCCCAGCTCAAAACGCTGTGGATTCGAGCCGCGCAGCTTCATGCAAAAATGGGAGACGGCGCAGCGTCGGCGCAAGCGTATGAACACGCTCTGTTTGCCCTGCCCGTAGACGCGACCGACGAAACCGTCACGTTGCGTCGCGCCATTTTGGAAGTCCTGCCGGACACAGAAACGGACCGAAAGCGAACCCATTTGCACGCGCTGCTCGTCGGCACGCCGCTGGATGTGTCCCTTTTGCGCACCTTGTGTGCCGTCGAAGAACAAGCCCAAAACAAAGGTGCCGCCCGCCGTCTCTTGCAACTCTTGCACGCGATTGCCCCGTCTGAAACGGTCCTCGACGCAGTGTCTTTGCCGCCGAAGGACACGAAGTTCGAGGAAGCCGATTTTGCTCGGTTCTTCGACGCTGACGCACGGCCCTTTGCCGATGTGCTTGCCGCGTTGTGGGAAGGTGTCCTCGCAGCCAAAGCGCCCGCCCTCGACGCGTTGGGCGTTCAAGGCACCGATCGGTTGCAAGGCAACGAAAATTCCCCCGACGAGCTGGCCCGCGCCTTCGCCTTGTGCAGCCGTGTGTTGCTCAACCAGCGAGGTGGTTTGTATCGACCTGCGAGCCACACGCTTCTGATTCCCCGCCTGTCCGCAAAACAGCCGACCGCCGTGATTGCGTCGCCCGCGCTCACCAAAAGGCCGCAGGCCGAACTTATGTTCCTGTTGGCCAGGGCCGTGTCCGCGTTGCGCCCAGAGTTCATTCTTCCCGCGACGCTCTCAGCGACGGAATTGAGCCGACTCCTCCAGCTTTCCGTCAAAGCCTTTGGCCCTCGTCAGACGGGCAAGCCGACCGATGAAGTCGCGACTTGGAAGCGTGAACTTCCGTACCGCGCCAGCAAACGCTTGCAAGACTTGTTCAAAGAACAGCTTGACCTCGACCCGACCGCGCAGTCCTACCGCGTCGCCGTTCGACGAACCCTGCAACGCATCGCGCTGCTCGTCTGCGGAGATTTGCTCGCGGCCAAAAACGTCCTCTTTGGCATTGATGTTCCAGCCGCCCAAGACCCCGCCACCGCAAGTTTGGGCTATGTCCTGCGACTCGGGGACGGAGAACTCTCCGCTCAAACGGAAGCAGAGGCCGACTTCGCCGATCTCTGCGCCTTTTTTGTCGCGCCACAGCACGCTCCCCTCTTCGACAAACTCCACCCCGTTTAGGACGCCCTTTCAGACTCCCAAAAACTAACGTCTCAGCGTCGGCGTACAGCCATCTCCGCCGCACACATCAATGATCTCTCCTGTCCGAAAAAATGTGATCATTTGCTGGCTGTGTGTGTCCAGTTTGCGCGGCTTCCCATGCGGGTCCCCAAAACTGTCTTTCGGGAAATGGTTTCCAGGCTGCGGCCACGGATTCCCAAACTGATACAGAACCACCCCTGAACCGTGATAGGGGTATTCCTGTTCCGCGACAAGAGGTACTCTCCTTTCCCGATCATATCGCGCCATGACTTTGACCCCGATGTCACTGCGCGCCGCAATTTCATTCGTCACCACAGCGACTTGGTAATCACCCCGAGCAGGCGCAAGCAAAACGTAGTGCGGTTTGTTTCCGGCAAAGGGCTCGTGCGTCACATGGCGCAAATGGCTCACCGGATCTGCGCTGTCCCACAAAAGTTGTATCGCCGCGAGCGCAAGGTTGATCTGCACCGGAGCATGATATGCAGACGACATCACAGGCTCGAACTGCTGAAAATCCGTCGAGCGTTGCAACAGCGTGTTGTAGTTGTTTCCCGGCACCCCCAAGTGGCCATACGTCATATCCGGCGTCAACGCCATGAACGTCGCTCCGAAGATTCCCCCTTGCGAGATTCCCGAATAAAACAACTCCCCTTTGTTCACCTGTACCTTCTTGTTCACCACGATCGGGAGTTCCCCCAGCCGTTCGCGCATCCCCCGAGCCAAAAGCACCCACTCGACAAGCCCCTGATGCAGTCTGTCCGTCAGCGAACGGAAACGCGAAAGTTCCGACAGAATGCTCACCACCGGCAACCCATCCTCTTCCGACATTCCCAAAAGATTCGTAGCGAAAAAAATCAGACCGTGGTCCTGCGCAATTTTCCCGTTGTTACCCGCGTTCACCTCATCCCCCGCGTTCAACAGACCATGCCCATACATCACCAAACCATGCGGAGGACCAGACAATGCGCTGTGCGGAATCCGAACCCAAAAACGCGGTTTTCGTGTTCCCACCACGGACGGTTTTCCCTTGTCATCCCGATGTAACTGCGAACCGGAAAAGCCAGAAATGTTCACGCTTTCCAGATAGTTGGGAACCTCAAACGTTCCTTGAATTTCAACGCCAATGTACTCGTTGACAGGCCTTCCTGTTCCATCGTTTGCTTTGGCATATTCGATCGTTTTCTCGACAGAAAGCTCCGGCCCCTTTGCACCCATTCTCGCAAGCGCATCATCCCGTATGTGCAACAAATCCCCGTGCATGGATTCGCTGCTCGCCGTAACAAATTCCCATCCGAGCACCACGGACTCCCGAGACACTCCCTGTTCAGAAAGGAATGCAAACGTCTTGTCAAAGAGAGCCTGTCTTGTCCTGAGCGCCGGAATGTTCGCCGTCGTCCCCTGTCGCAACCGCAAAAACGCTGGCGACGCAGGAATCACCCTCCCCTTCTTGTCCGCAAGATTCCGCATCGCCACCACATACCGCGTCGCTTCTTTCAACAACACGGCAGGTCGAACAAAAATCGTCGCGCGATCTTCATCGGGGTCCAGCACATCTTTTTCCACCCAATACGGAATCCGGCGCGCGGCCCCTTGCCCAACTTCAAACAGCAGGATCTTTGCATCCGCAGAAAGCGACGATTCGATCGTACTTTCCGTCGGAAAACTGGCCATGTCCAGGTCCGGTATGGTCAGCATGATCGGGGTTCCCACGCTGTATCCATCTCGCTTCACATACGCCGTCGGATCGATCGCAATCCCATTTCTATTTTCAGGCAGAGACCGGGCTCCGAATTGCAATGTGAAGCCCGTTTTTCGCGTCGCATCCTCTTTCAAATACAGATTCGACGGCCATGGCAAAGCACAACCAATGGGAAGACCCCCTACCCCTTGCGTGTAGGAATATCCAGGCAGAATCGCATCGCAATCCGGCTCCCCCAGAAAAGCCTCAAACGGCTCCTCCACGGCTAGCTCTTGCGAGCAAGAGCTCCACATGCACTGCGCCGCCAGCAGCAACGCAACCCAAAAACCACGGCAAACATCATGGCACAAAGCACTCGGTGTCAACATGCGCACACCGTATCACACCGCGAACTTCTGCCCGCTCCATTTCTTATTTCAACAGCAGCGAAAAAAGTGGGCTGAAGTCATCTGTCCACAACACCGCTTGTGCATTCCCAAGCGGTGACACCTGCTTTGTCAAAAATTCTGAAAACCCCGCGTTTTTCGTCAGCAACATCCAGTCGGCTTCATAGATTTCATGCCCATCGTCTTGCGGTGATCGGACTCTCAAGACCTGAAACCCTTCCGCATGCGCCAGACCCCGCACAACCGGGACCAGATTCAAATAGCGATTCGTAATCTGGATCGCGATCGTTCCCTGTTCTGTCACATGCTTTCGGTACACAGCCATCGCCTCCCGCGTCAAAAGATGCGTCGGAACAGAGTCCCCACTAAACGCATCCAGCACCAGAACATCCAACTGCTGCGGAGGTTCTCTGTGAAGCGAAAGACGCGCATCCCCAAGCGAGATCGAAAGCTCCCCTTTGCAATCCGAAAGATATGAAAAATACTCCCGAGCCAACTTCACGATCGCGGGATTCAATTCATAGAAGCGGAAGGAATCCCCAGGACGTGCATACGTCGCCAACGTACCTATTCCCAAACCCACAACCCCTACCCGCAGCCGAGCTTGCTTTCCGTAGTACAACATCGCAAGACCTACCCCGCTCGACTCATCAAAATACGCAATCGGGTCCCGACGGTATCTCTCGTTTTGATACTGCACGCCGTGAATCGTTCCGCCGTGAAACAGGGCGCGCAAATGCTCGTCCGCAGCCGCCCCCTTGCTCTCCCGTACCAGAATTTCTCCGTAAAAATTGCGCTCCTTCCTGAGCACCACGCTTGTATATCCGTCGATGCGCGAAAAAGCAAAGAACACCAGCCCCGGAATCGCGATTCCCATCACAACCGAGACTCCCACTTGCCGCCGATTCCCCCCATCGCGTGGCAACCGAAACAGGAGCGCCAACAAGAAGCACACCGTCAGAGCCCCCGCAAATTCCACACTTTGAGACACAAACTTCGGTGAAAACAGCGCCACAAACAGGCTTCCCAACACCCCCCCAAAAGCAATCCTCAAGTAGTACGCCGTGGTTTGTCCTTGCCGAGCCACAGCACCCGGTCGCGCCCAAGCGACTTCCCCGTGACACAACATACAGACCCCAAAAAGCAGCAACAGATACAACCCCACACTTTGCGCATATGGATAGGGTCCGATCGTGCGTCCCAGCCACGACGGAATCGCCTCCGATGCCACCAGAAGTGCGAGCACAACCAGCACTCCGTAAGCAAAGAAACGCCGTTTGTAAAATCGATCGCTTTCAAAACACAAAATGAAGGAAGCCAGATAAACAGAAAGCGGCACAACCCACAGAAAGGGAATCACCGCCACGTCTTCACACAGGTGTTCCGTAATCGACAAGAGCACACCACAGGATATCCCAGGCAGCAACACAGAAAGCACCTTTGCTTTCGAGTTCCAAGCCCCGCTTTCCGACGATACATGGCCTGTCTCTGCGGCCACAAGATGCAAATCAGGAGACGTGTCTTTCCGCTGGTTCCACACTCCCAAAAAGGCGCAGAACAACCACACCGGAACCAGCACGCCAAACATCACCGACCAAACTCGTACTTGCCCCGAAATAGACAAAAGCGGCTCTAGCAGAAATGGATACAGCAGAAGCGCGACCAACGAACCTACATTTGACACCGCATACAAACGGTACGGAACAAACCCCTTCGCAGATAGCCATGCCTGCGTCAATGGTCCCGTCGCTGATAACAGAAAATAGGGAATACCTACTGTCCGAAAAAGAAGCCTCAAGATGTGCCACAAGGGAGACTCATGTCCGATCGGACGGAGCCCCTCCGATGGTTCTACCGGAAGAAAACAGAGCGCAGCCAGCGCCAGCCCTGCATGCAGCAGAAAGACCCCTTTTCCATTCCACTTCTGCGCAAGCCAAGTGGTCACATGCGCATGCAGGTAGCCGAGCAATAGGAGTGTCTGAAAAAACAACATCGCGGCGGTCCAGACACCCTTCGACCCACCGTACCAGGGCAAAATACGCTTGCTGACAATGGGCTGAATCAGAAAGAGCAGCAGCGCACTACAGAAGCATACAACCGCAAAAGGAAGAACGCTCACGCGGGCATGGGAACGAGCCGTTTCAACCTGTGTCTGCACAGGACCTTTTTACCATAACTTAGCCATGTCCTTGCTGTTTGTTTGGATCAACAGGCTGATTCACAGGCATGTCATCACCGTCGATGAGCGTGTATTTGTATCTGTGGTCGGGGTCCGCTTTCATCTGGCGGATGAACTTCTGCCATGGGTCCCCTTCCCATCCACCCCTGATCACCTGACATCCCGCACTGTAGTTCCCAACGTAGGGCCCCGTTCCACCCGCGTGGACATTGATCCCAAACCAACCGTTGTCCACCCCTTCTCGCTTTTGCCGGATTCCGTCCTTGTTTCCATCCCGCCACACATCCACCGCTTCCCCTTGATTCAGCGCAGTATGTCCTTTGTGGTTCCCCAGTACGTAGTCATACTGTCCGTCCATCAAATTCGCATCCCCTTTGGGATTGTAGTATTTCGGAAAGGACCCCGGATCGACCGTAGCATTGTACTTTTCAAAGTGCGATTTCCCCAATTTGTCGCGCCACAACACCGCCAACGTGTCGTTGTATTGATCCTTCACATTGGGAACTTCGTGCCCATTCATCCAGCCTCGCACACCAACGATATTCCGTTGTTCTGGACGAGCGTCAAACTCTCCCCCACTTTGCAAAATCGCTCTCCGGTAGTAGTCGTACTTCGCCGCGTCTCCCAATGGTTCTTCCACTTTTCCTTGCTCCTTCGGATCAGGCGCGTGGGGGGGATTCTTTCCCGCGTCCGGCTTGGGAATCTGGGGCTTGTCCTCCAGCCATGGATGCGCAGCCATCGTGAGTGCAATGTTGCTGCGCGGATCTTCTTCCTTCTTGTCCGGCTGCTCTGCCGGATTCTGCTTCCGCTCATGCTCCCGTATTGCTTGGATCATCGCCACCGTTCCCAGTTGCGAGTCCTTTGCATTCGGATCGTATTTTCCGTCGGCAACGTACTTCCCACTCTTGTATTGATCTGTACCAGAAAAGACATAGGGGCTTGGTCTGTCTTTGTAGTGATACCCAAGACCGTTGTAGTACTCCGCATAGGAAGCGAGCGCCGCCATGTCTTTTGTGTCCTCACCAACATTGAACATCTTTTGGACGCTCTTCTTCTGTCCTAGTGCGTGCTTTGCTGCTTCTTCCCATTTGTGGAACGTCGGAATGTTCGTTGGCCAATGTTTCGGGGGCTTCCCAAGGGGGTCCCCCTGATGAAGGTATGTGTTGAAATTCCCAGACGATTCACGCCAATGCAGCGACGCAATGAGTTCAGCAGGAACATTGGCCGCTTCCGCGACTCTTTCATAGCGTTCCTGATTCTTGTCCCAATTCTTCAAAAACAGCGCCATATCCCCTTTTTGCGACTGGCTGAGCTGTACCTTCAGGTTCTTTAGACGCGCCTTGTTGTCCTTGTATACATCCTGCCCCGTCTTGTCATTGGGCATATGATTTTTGTTGTCTGCGGTGTCCTGCCCGGCTCCTGTATCACTGTCACCATCGTCGCCCTGAAGTTCCTTGATCACGCCAATGGTCAATGGTCCTACTTTTCCATCCGGCCCATACCCCTTGCTCTTTTGCAACTCCTTCACAATCGCAGTGGTTTGCTCATCATACACCCCTGACAGTTCTACCTTGTATCCGGCAGCGACGAGCTGACGTTGCAACATCGTGATGGCGGGGCCCGTGTCCTCCGGCTTGAGAATGTGCTTCCCGCTGGCCACCCCTTTCCATGCCACGACCTCTTCCAGACCATTCCCCGTTTGGGGTCCCATCTCTCCAGTTGTTTGTATGTGATACGTGTTTTGAAACTTCAGGACGGCCTTCTTTGTTGCCTCATCAAACACACCATTCATCGGTGTCTGAAAACCCGCTTGATTCAATTCCGCTTGCATTTTCGCGACAGCCGCACCCTCATCTCCCACTTTGAGGTGTGTCTGTCCCTTCAGAACATTCCGCCACGGATCAGCCTTTGCGTCGCTGCCAGCTTTGTCTCCTTGGGCCGTTGCTTCGGCTGGTTTGATGGCACTCGGTTCCGTGCTTCCAACCTTGGCTTCTGCTGCGGAGGCTCCGCTTTTCCCTTGCGGAGCAGTCAGCGAATCATCGGCTTTGGAAGCCTCCTTTGAGGAGTCCTTTTTCTCTTCTTTGAGGATCTCGGCAGTCGCCCCTTTTTCCTCGTTCCCGATCTTCCTTTCATCGTGGCCGACCCTCTTTTCGGGCGTCGCTTCGGACCCCTTTTTGTCCGCCACCAGCGCGGGTTCCTTCTTTCCGTCCGCGTCCAAGAACGACTCTGCGTGATCCACAATGCCCGACACCGTGTCCGAAAACCCCCGCAGGGCTTTCATCGCGCCCGGATGTGCCTGCAAATAAGACGTGATTCCTGCCTGCGCGATGGGCGCTGCGGCAGACCACAGGCGCGAAAGAAGACTGGGCTTTGGGGACTCCTTTTGGGACTCCTTTTGGGACTCCTTTTGACCCGACGGGGCTGGGTGTCGCTCGACTGGTTGGACATTGGAGGATTGAACGGACGAATGAAACGGCGAGTGCTTGTCTTCCCGATGAAGTTGTTTTGGCATGGTGTTTCTTTCATCGGCCAAATGGAACACTCGTTGCCATGCAATGCCGGAATTTTTCACACCAAACGGTCCAATCGCGAATCCCATTCTTCACATCACTTGCTCACGAAAATCGCTTGCTTTTCCGTCGAGAACTCGGCACTCTTTTTGGGGTGACGCAGATGTCGTCTTCCCGCCAACATCACCTTCTGTGGGAATACCCCTTTTCACCCCATGAGGAATCCTCCCATTCCACTTGGCGGTACCGCTTGGCCTACATCTTGTTCTTGCTGGGAATGCTCCCTGTGTTTCTCTTTCTCAGCACGGAACGTTTTCCTTCTGTGGCCCGATGGACCGCCTGGGCCGGTCTCTCATGCGCGCTGTTTCCCATTCTGAGGCTTTTGTCGAATCGGCGTGCGCGCCCCTCTGCCGTCGCTGGCCTCGTGCTCATGATCTCCCTCTGTTATTTTTTCGCAGTCCTCCACGAAGAGCGCCTACTTCTTCGTTTTGGCGAGGCGAGGATTACAGAGGGCGCGATCCAATGGGCCATCGCCTACGCTGCTTTGGGTGTGGTCGCGTTGCAAATGGGCAGTGGATTGGGAGGGCTAGTAGGAATGGCCCAATGGATACCCAAAATCACGCTGCCCCTTCCCAATCGTGCCCTCCTTTGGTGTGGGAGTGGGATCGTTTCTGCGTCGCTGTTGCTCGATCTGTTGCGCATCCGTGGCCTGATTCCGCGTTCCCCACAACTCATCAGCGTTCTGTCTGCTCTGTCTCCCATCGACTTGGGATATGCAATGCTTCTGCTGCCAAGTTTGAATCCGCACGAAAGCAGAAAACCCCTTTTGTTTTGGCTGTTTACGGGAATCTCCAGTCTTACGGCGCTCATGAGTGGTTCTCTGGTCCCGATGGTGCAACCGCTGCTCACCTACTTGCTCGCTTGGTTGCTTGTCCGACGGAGGCTTCGCGTATGGCCCATTGCTCTTGGCATGTTGGTCGTCCTCCTTTTTCAGCCCGTAAAAGGGGAATTTCGAGCAAAAGTGTGGGATCGGGAAGCGCGCCTCTCTTTGATGGAGCGTGCTGAGCTGTTTGTCGATCTCTCTGCCCGACATTGGTTTGGGGGGGACACGGACAGAGCCGTCGATCGGGAACGATCCGTCAAAATTGCCGCCGCGCGCACCGCATCCGCGTTGCAACTTGCGCACATCATGGAAATGACGCCCGCAGCGGTACCGTTTCAACAGGGGGCCACGTACAGATACTTCCGGTACGCACTCCTTCCGCGTGCTTTTTTCCCCGACAAACCAAGTGCGCAATATGCAGATACTTGGGCCGCTGTGATGTATGGATATACGACGGTGAGCGGCACGCAACATGTGATGGTCGGTCTGCCGCAACTTGCGGAAACATACCTCAATTTTGGCGTGTTTTTTGGGCTCCTGTTGGTCGCATTTTGCGGCTTTGTTTTGCGCGCCGTGGACGAAATGTTGGCGCATCCACAAGCCGGAACAGGTGCCGCTGCTCTGTATCTGTTTTTTGCCCACCAAGTCGTGCGAACTTTTGAAGGTTCCGCCGCGCAATTCTGGGGAGGCGCGTTGCAACAATTCAGCTTTTACGCACTCCTTTTGTGGTGTTTGGGTGTGTCCTATCGACTCGCGGCAGGCAGAACCAAAGAACCATTCAGCGTGTGAACTTTGGCTTCGGTGATTCTCACGGGCAGCACCTTCCCGATGAAACGCTCAGGATCTTCACCATCAGGAAGCCTGACATTCACCGTGTGATTTCCACCGGTGCGGCCACAAAGTTGATCATCGGAGGCCCGACTCCTTCCTTCCAAAAGAACCTCCTCTGTCTTGCCAACAAAGCGCTGCAATCGCTTTGCGGTGATCTCTTTTTGCAACGCCAATACAGCAGAAAGGCGGCGTGATTTCTCGTCGCTGGAAACGTCATCCGAAACCCCCGATGCAGGTGTTCCGGGTCGTTTGGAATAGGCGAAGGAATAGATGGAGTCGTATTCCACGATCGACAAAAGAGACATCGTATCCGCAAAGTCTTCCTCTGTTTCACCCGGATATCCCACGATGATGTCCGTCGAAAGGGAGATGTCAGGACACACGCTGCGCAAGCAAGCAATTTTTTCCAGATACGCTTCGCGTGTGTATTCCCTCTCCATGCGCTGCAACACCCGAGAACTTCCGGCCTGGACGGGCAGATGAAGCCACGGCTGCAACGTCCGCAGCGACGAAAAACACTCCGCAACTTTTCGCGTAAAGTAGTGCGGATGACTGGTGGTAAAGCGCAGACGCAAAAGACCCGGCACGCGATCCACTCTGGACAGGAGTTCCGCAAAATCTTCCCCGTCATCCGTTCCGATCGCATGATACGCATTCACGTTCTGTCCGATCAGTGTCACTTCCTTTGCCCCCAAAGCCACAAAACGCTCGACCTCCTTTACCACTTGGGGTGCCGGTCGCGAAACCTCTTTTCCTCGAGTCTTTGGGACGATGCAATACGCACAATGGTTGTCACACCCCTTTTGAATCGTCACAAGAGCCGTCACGCGCACATCAGAAGGTCGAGGCTCTGCGTCGAGAAACTGGTAATCCTCAATGTCGATCACTTCGGTTTGCGCCAAACGAAGTCGATATCTGCCCGCTTTGGGAACCGCTGGTGAAAAGGACTCTGTTTGCACACGGTCCAAAGGTCGTACTACAGGTCGCAACGCTGCATAGTGTTTGGCAAGACTCGGAATCTGATCCGGGCCAAAGGTCAAATCTGCCGACGGAATGCGCGCAAGAAGAGCCTCCCCTTCCTGCTGCGCGACACAACCCCCGATCGCAACGACGAGGTTCGGATTCCGTTCTTTGAGCAGACGGTAACGGCCCGCTGCGGATGCCGCCTTGTTTTCCGCTTTTTCGCGCACAGAACACGTATTCACAATGATGAAATCCGCGCTCTCTGCAGAGTCTGTTTGTTCAAAACCCGCGCGGCGCAACACTTCCACGATGCGCTCCACGTCGTAGTCGTTCATTTGGCAGCCAAAGGATTCGATGAAAACCCGCCGCAAAACAGAAGGGCCGATTTCGGTTCGTTCAGACACTCTGTCTCGATCGAGCAGTTCCGAGACAGAAGTGGGCCCAGGCTCGGGAAGACGGCCAAACACAGAGCCAGACACGGACGCTTCGAGAGAAGTTGAAGATGAGTTCACGCTGCGGACTTTTCCACTCTGGGCCCCAAAAGGTCAAGTTGGTTCCGGCACTTTCGACTTCGTGACGCTTTTCGCGCAAAGCAATTGACAGCGTAGGTGGCCTCAAAATACGGTCCCGCGCATGAAACGATTTGGGCTCACTTGTTGCGCGTGGCTCCTTTCCTTCTCGTCCGTTTCTGGCTCATTCTTTGGTGGTGCAGGAGAGGCCTACGCCGACAAACCAGTGCGAACGTGGAACTACCTGACGACGGGAAATGGACACGGGTTTCAGTTCTTCGATACCAACAAAAACAAAATCACGCACTTTTTGGAGGTCCCCTATCGCTATCTGCGACCGCGCGCTGATCCGAAATCCGATGGGTACGGACGGCGAAATCTCGCCTATGATTTTTACTTCGGCGTGAAGGGAAATTCAGGCGGCGGATGGTTGCAAGGGGGCAAGGCAGGAGAAGCCAGTTACGTCGAAGAAACCAACATCATCAAGGTCCCCATTTCTCTTTCCGGGATCGATGCAGAGACGTACTACTTTGCTCCCTTTGGTTTTGAAGGGAACGCGATGATCGCGGTCCTGAATGCCCCAAACGCTCGCGATGGCTTTGCGCTGTTTAACTTTCACTTGGGAGATGGATCGCCGGACACTCCCAATGCGAACAACGAACGGCTCAAACTTCTTTCCGACGGAAAATCTGTTTCGGAAAGCGGCCCAGGTGGCGGTTCGATGATTTACGTTCCCCTGTCTGCGTTGTCCCATGCAGATTGTGAAAACGTATTTACAAAGGTGTCGTCCGGCCAGTCTTTGGGTGACAAGACGAATTGCGCTGGGAATGACGTGGTGCCTGCTTTTCAAGCAACTCTCGACGGAGGTTACATGGGAGTTGCGGTCTTGTTTGCCGAAAATGAGAGCGATGCAGAGAACCTCTTGCAGCAATTCAAAACCTGGGTCAATGGCCGGAATCCGAGCAAGCTTCTGTCCGATGGACTTGCAGAATGGTCCGCATGGCGCAAACCCCTTCCGCAAAATTTGTCGCTCTGTACCGACGATGAAAAGAAATTGTGGAGGCAAAGCGAAGCGGTCCTCAGAATGGGTCAAGTCCGGCAAGCGTATTCGTCCACGCGCAAAAACCATGGCATGGTGCTCGCCAGTTTGCCGCCTGGGGAATGGCATACAGGATGGGTACGGGATGGTCTGTATGCCATCGTGGCGCTCGCGCGCATGGGACATCACGCAGAGGCCAAAATGGGCCTTGATTTTCTGCTGAATGCAGAACCTTCTGGAAAGTTCTCGTCATACGTTTCAGGGGTCAACTATCGCGTCTCTGTTTGCCGCTATTTTGGGAACGGAGAAGAAGAAGCAGACTACTCTGGACAACAGACTCCGAACGTCGAGATCGACGGTTGGGGGTTGACGTTGTGGGCAGCCCGACAGTATCTGGATGCGTCGGGAAATACCGCTTGGCTGAATGAAAAAACGCGCCTCGGACCTACCGTATACGAATCGTTGTTTGGGGGTGTTGCAGAGGCTTTGCGGAAAAACACAGAGTCTTCAGGAATTGCAAAGGCAGACTCCTCGATTTGGGAGGTTCACGATGAAAACAAGAAGCACTTTGCGTACACGACTCTCTCAACGATTCGTGGCTTCTGTGATTTCGCCTCCATGGCACAGAAGGCAGGGAATGCCACCGATTCGACCGCGTACCGGAATCTGGCGAGCAAAGCACGAGACGGCTTTTTGGCGACGTTTCTGGATCGAGATGGTGCGATCGCGGGGTCGATTGAGGAGCTGGCCCAGAACCAATACCTCGACGGGGCTGTGGTGGAAGCCTTCACTTGGAATGTGCTGAAAGATGCAGAGTATGGGGGGAAGACAGGGAAGGCTACGTTGGATGTATTGGGTCGTTTGCGCGTCGAGTCAGGGGGGTTCAAGCGCAACGACGATGGGAAGTCCTCTTATGACAACAACGAGTGGATTCTGATCGATCTGCGCATGTCAGACGCGCTGTGGAGAGCTGGTCGGGAGTCCGAATCAGCGGGTCTTGTGAAGATGGTGATCGACAAGGCGAGTGCGAACTATTTCTTGCTTCCTGAGTTGTACAACGCAGTTCGGGCCGACGGTGCGATTGGGAAATATGCGGGCAGCATTCCGATGGTGGGATACGGCGCAGGGGCGTATGTGTTGACGATGCTTGATCGTTCTGGGTTGCTGGAACCAAACGACTGCGGAGACGGTTTGGGAAACAAAAGTTCGGGGCGCGCACTGAAATGTTCTGACCCTCCGGTGACACCCCAGAATCCTCAGAATCCGGGAACACCGACAGCAGATGAGGTTCCCTATGTGAACGCTTGTCTGTGCCAGGTGGGTTCTGTTTCCCAGTCTTCCACACCACACCCGATGGCATGGCTGGGTTCTCTGTTTGTGTTGGGAGGATTGGTTCGTCGCCGCTTTCGGGGGAACAAATCATGAGCGTGAAAGCCTTCCCCATCGTAGGTTTGTTGATTGCATGTTTCTCGTCGCTGGCGTCGGCTCAGACTCCTGCAAACGAAGCACCTTCCTCAACCACCGCGACGGCCCCGGTTGAAGTTGCAAGTCCTGCTCAAGAAGCAAAAGCCGCGCAAGATACACCGGCTGCGGCATCTCCAGTTTCGCCGCCTGATGTGGTTTCCAAGACCGGCGCGCAAACAAAACAAACGGCCCAAACAGGCCAAACTCCCAGCGTCGCAAACGAACTCGCTCTGCCGGATGCCAGACCCGGAATGGGGGTTACGGTGGGACCTGTGGAATTGAAGGCAACAGGGTATTTGCGCGCCCCCCTTCGTTTGGCCTTTCGGAGTCGCGGCGACGGTTTAAAAGAAGGCGAAGGACAATACAATCTGCACACGCCGTGGCTTGTGGACGACGACTATTTTCGTTCGGGTTTTCAATACTTGCGAACCCAGGAAAGTGATTGGTCCGAGATCTATTTTTCGGCGCAGAGCAAGTATTTGTCCGCCGATGTTGCCCTGATGGGTTCTCTGTTCACGGACTGGGCGAGACCCCTTCTGGATCGTCAATGGGGGATTGCACAGGGGTCTGTCACGTTCCGGTATGAAGCGTTGGGACCGCGCCTGCGCTTTCGGATGCACATTCGGGCAGGGTCCTTTTGGGATCGTTTTGGCTGGCTCGAAAATTACGACACGTATGTGTTTGGCCGGACGCATCAAATGGGGGGGCAAGTCCGTTTCGAGTTTGAGACGAAGCCGGTGACGTTTTGGCTTCTTCAGGGGGTCGGCGCACATCTGGATGCCATCGAGGCCAACCAGGGTTTGACGCTGCTCAATTACCTGCACGTGGGGGCATCGCTTTGGAAGGTCGCTCACATCGGTTTGTATTTTCTGGACACGCTGTCGCAGGACAAAAGGCAGCTCAAAGAAGTGCAGGATGCGTCGATGCGCGTGTGGGGTATGGATCTGCGCCTGACGCCGTTCTTTGGGAACTTCTATGTCGCCGGTTCTTGGATCACCTCTGCGCAAGCGCAATACTTGAGTCCGGTTTTGGAAGTCATGCACTCTTGGGGGGGCCGAGGTTTCACGGAAAACTACTTGGGAACAGACAAAAGTGATGGTACAGGGGGACTAAAAAGCCTTGCAGGAGAATACACTTTCAGCCTTCGGCGTGTGCTTGGGCAACTTGCCCCGGAACGCGCATCCTTTTTGCGTGGGGGTGATGTGCAGTGGCGCTTTTTTGGTCTTGTGGCACAGGCAGCATCGAACCAAGTGGACTCCGATCCGGCGCTGAACCGCGATGGGAAGGTGGCTTTGAAATGGGGGACTGAACTCCTGTACCAACCCCTTTCGTTCGTGTTTGCATCCCTCCGCTACGATCGGGTCATCATCGACGTACAAGACGATGCGGCAGCTTTCCGTGTGCTGACGCCTCGAATCGGTGCGACGTTGAATTGGATGTTGGGGGCGCAGATTTTCTTGCAGTATTCGCGCTATTTCTATGGGGATCGCGTTCGGTTAAGACCGGGGCAAGTAGCGCTCGAAACCCTGCCGGATGCCGACGTGGTGAAACTCCAAGCGCAGGTCTCTTTTTGATTCTGGCAACCTGGTTTGAGCCGAATCCACACCTTGGGGGCACCTAGTCCTCATGTGGGAAATGTTTCAATCGGCTCGCTTGCGCCGCCTGTTCCTCGCTGAAACCCTCTTGCTCGTCGTGCTCTCGTGGGTGTGCCTTCGGCTGTTTGCTTCCCCTGTTCCTTCCAGACTTGGGCACTTCGCGCAGGCTTCTTTTTCGTTTCTGGTGGCGTTGTCTGTGTCGGTCTGTGTTCAGCTTGGAATGTACTACCTGAATTTGTATTCCGATCGACTGGTCGGCTCGCGGACGCAGCGGCTTGTACGGATTCTGTTTGCTCATGTTTTGGGTGGAGGAATCCTTGTTTTGTGTCTGGACTTCGTGCCGCAGTTTCGTCCCCCGCGCAGTCAACTCTTGCTGTGTTTGGGAATCACGTCCTGGCTCCTGTTTTCCATCCGATGCCATGCGGTAGAGGTCATGCACGCTGGGAGTGGGCGACGGAAAGTGCTCGTCATGGGAACCGGCCCCCTGGCTTTCAAAATCGGAGAGTGGGTCCTGTCACATCACGGTGCTGGTTATGATCTGATCGGCTTTTTGTCCGCGAAAAAAACAGATTCTGTTCAGATGATCTTGGGCCGACCCGTTTTCGCTTCTTGCGACGATGTTGCAGAGATCGTCGAGCGTCACGCGGCGAGCGATGTGGTGTTTGCTGATGACGAGCCGCGCCGCCAAGAGTCGCTGATGGTTCGGCTGCTGCGGGTAAAGATCACAGGAAGACGTGTTTGGAGCGCGTTGGGTTTCGCAGCAGAGGTTCTCTATTGCCTTCCCATAGAACTCCTAACGCCTGCCGATGTGGTGTTCGATTCAAGCTTTACACCGACGACGTTTACACTTTTTCTCAAGCGACTTGAGGACATTTTTCTTTCAACGATTGCAATCGTCCTTGTGTCCCCTCTTTTGCTTGTGACGGCCATTCTTGTTCGGCTAGACAGTCCGGGGCCCGTGCTGTACAGACAAGAGCGCATCGGTCTTCGAGGTCGCAAGTTCACGATCTACAAATTCCGATCGATGCGTGTTCAGGCCCCCGATGAACCCTTGCGCCTGACCTCGCACAACGACGATCGCATCACGAGCATTGGGCGTTTTTTGCGGCTTCATCGGCTGGATGAACTTCCGCAATTCTTCAACGTCCTTGTGGGAGACATGAGCCTGGTGGGACCCCGACCAGAAGTCGAACGCTCTGTGAATGAACTGCGAGAAACGCTGCCTTTTTATGACCAGCGGCACGCGATTCGACCCGGAATCACCAGTTTGGGACAAGTCCGCTTTGGCGCAGCGACGACGCTGGATGAAGCCAGAGAGAGGCTCAAGTACGACCTGTACTATCAAAAGAACATGTCGCTTGCGTTTGATCTGTCGATCTTGATTGATACGGTGAAAGTGGTGCTGCTAAAAACGGGCGCGCGCTGAGAAGTTCATGTGGAGCTGAGGGAACGGAAGGCTTTGGGAGGGGACAGAGGCGATAGGGGGTCGTTAGTACTGATAGCCAATGGTGACAGTTCCGCCGAAGTAGTTGTCCGTGGCGCCAGAGGCCAAGTGACGGGCGTCTCGCCCGGTCGGAATGGTGACTCCGCCTGTCGCGTTCTTTGAATCGGCCAAGCTTTGACCGAGGCTGAAGGTATAGCGGAAGGTCTCGTAGTATCCGCTCAGGCGCACGGTGAGACCCTTCCATATCATCATCTCAAGCACGGTCAGAGACGCGCGCAAACCCCATCCGCTTGCCGGACCAAAACCACCGTTTTTGTACAGAGACTCCCCCGGAACGGTCGAGTTGTCGGTGCTGGAAGACTCAAACCGCTGTGCGATTTCTCCGAAGCCGAGTGGGAGGTGAAAATTCACGCCAACGAGGCCCGCAAAATACAGTTTCTCTGTGGCGTAGTAGGGAATGCGCCCCCCCAAACCAATCGTCACGTACTGATACAAGATGTCCGGCAGACCATGATCGTTGACCCCCTGCGCGGTCTGCGTAATGAACCTTTCGTCTTCATAACTGTAGGTCTTGGCTTCTTTCGCAACAGAGAAGTGATGCGCGCCATACTGTGCATTGAACAGAATCGACGGCAACTGCCGCTTGTTCATGACGTTGATGTGATAGCGAAGACCACCCTCAACACGCCATTCCTGCGTTGCCAAATTCACCTGGTTGGCCCCCGGATTGTAGATGGAATCGCGCCAGAAGAAGTAATCGAACGTCACCCCCAAACCAAGGCCTTTGACAGCAGAAGCGCGGACCAATGCAAGCGGATAGGCAGTGAGATCGGCACGCACACCCGGTGCCATCGATGTTGCAAAGCCCGGACAAGTAGGCGTGTTGCCACGTTTGGTCTGGGAGTACTGCGTGACGTAAGCGCGGCTTGAGGGGTTTGTGGGATCAGGAATGCGCTTTTCAAAGTCGTAGCACTGAGGGTCATCGTTGTAGCTGAAGCTGCGGAAGCCGACGACAGCACCGACGTTCACATCGAAAAAGGGATAGTGTTTCGGACGCAGAAGTTCTTGTTCAATGCGCCGCTTTTCCGCTTCTTCGCGGGCCAACTTGGCGATCGGGTCTTCTTCTTTGCCCAATTTCGCGGTCGGATCGAGCGGCGGCGGTTCGTCCGTTGGCGCAGCGACGGGTTTCTCTTCCACAGGACCCACCAAAGCTTGCGCGACCGCAGCACCGATTCCGCTTTCGACTTGCGTCACAGTCGCTGCATCCACCTTGTCACTTTTCAAATCAAAGGACAGTTTGCCCATAGGTTTTCCGCTGGGCCCGTGTCGCGCGGCAATGTTCAGCTTCTGTTGTCCAGAATCTTTGTCGGCTTTGACTTTGCCCGTGATCACCACATCGATCTTCTGATCGTTCGCCACGATCGCGATCTCTTCAGTGCTGTGGCCCGTCGCATTCAGCTTCTTGGCGGCCCCATTCCATTTGGCATCGGGCACGATGTTGTAGTCTTTTTTCAGAGCCGCCTCGATCGAGGCTTTGAGCTTGGGCGCACCCTCGATCGGAAGTACGGCCACACTCTTTTTGTCCTGCGCCGATGCGATCCCCGCTTTCCACGCGAAGGACAGCAAACCGACCAGCAAAAAGACGGCAGTTCGAAACGAGATCACGCCGACGCCGGAGGGAAACAGGCTTTTACCAACACAAAGGGGACTTCTGCGCAGCAAACTCACCATGGGGTCTCCACGAAAGACAGAGGGCAGAGCACAAAGGTCTTCGACCATTTACGTTACGTTCACGAAGAAACGTGGAAGCATCGTATCACAGAAGCACCTGTCCACTTCTTGAGAAACCGCATGCATCCACAATGCAGTCCTGACGTTCGCAGGTGCATGTGGGACATGTGTTGGTCGGAAGGGAAAGCGCAACAGAGTGGTTTGCAGATTCGATTTGTGAAGCGATGAAATCCAGCAGCGTTCACGACGATCGGTATGAAAGCAGAGAAGGGCCGGGTCGCAAAAAACGACGGCCCCCGGTTCAGATCCGCCGTGTGGGTTTCTGGGTGTTGTGGTGCCTTGTCGCAGGTCTTGTCGCAGTGGGTGTGCAATCTGTCTTGCGCCCCCAAGCGCCCCCGTTCAAACCCCCAATCGTGCCGTTTGAGTCCCCGGCCACACAAAAAAAGCCGTTTGTCCGTGGCCGTGAGTCGGCGAGGCCGACTGCGCGAGCGTCTGTAGCCCCCAAAACAGAATCGACGACTGAAACGACGCAGAGATCAGCTCCCGAATCGGCCCCAGAATCGGCCCCAAAATCCGAAGACACCGGCAAGGCAGGCACGACATCTGCCACCTTGGACTCCCAAACCCCACCTGTAGGAGAACAGAGAGCCATTCCTACCCCAGCAGCCCAAGCGGCCTGGCGACAAGATCGGGAGAACATCGATTTCGCGATTCGCGCTTATTCCGCACAGGTCCGCGCCTGTTATGAACGCGCCGTTTCCCGTCTGCCCAACGAAAGCGAAGCGCCCGAGGGACGATTGGTCGTCCTGTTCGTCTTGACAGACGAAGGCCATGCGATCGACGGCGTGATCAGCGAAGACTCGGTGGGACTGCCGGTGTTGCGAACGTGTCTGCTCGCGCGGCTTGCGGAATGGCGCTTTTCCAGACCGGTTGGTTCTTTGCGTACTTTTCAGTTTCCTTTTGTGTTCACCCGTCGCGAGCAACTTCCGCAGTAAATGTGCGCTTTTCTTTTTGCGCAGGCGATCCGTTTTGGCCTTTCCAACTTGCCAAAGTTTGGGCCGATAATGGAGTGTCTCCGCATCCTTCCAGAATGTAGGTGCGGGACTTTGGGGGAACGGGCGCATGTCCACAGTCAGCAAACCAGGGATTGGGAACGATCGACAAAATTCGTCGCAAACCGAGTCGGCGTTGCTCGTTTCCCAACGCGAATCGGCCACCCTCGACATCCAGACGCAGTTTGCACAATCGGATGTGAATGCGGTTGTGATTGCAGACACAGAGTCGTCAAAAGTCGCGTTGGCCAAAACGGCCTTTCCCGTCGTCGTGGTGGACGTGGATTCCTTCTCGCTGTCGTCGGCTGGTCTCCTTTTGACCGATCTGCGGAGATTGGCCCCCAAAGCCGAGTTGATCGTTGTGCTCGACGAGCCGAATTTCGAGGCCGCCGTACAACTGATTCGACGGGGTGCCAACGACATCATGTGTCGGAAAACAGACAACCTGATGCTGTTGGGAGCACGGGTGGCCGCAGCACTCCGCGATGCCAAACAGCGCGCCGATCGAAGCCAAATGTTGCGCGATTACAGTCTGCTCACCGAGGATCTTTTGTATCGCTTGACCGAGACCGCCCGACGAATCGGCGAGATGAAAGCGCAACTCAATACCAACAACCGCGGGTCCGGTGCGCCCTCTTCTCCAGGTGATGATTACGTCCATGTGTTGGTCGTCGAGGAGGACGGTTGGTTGTCTCAGGGGTTGTCCCCCCTTTTGTCGGCTTCCTTTTCACTGACGACAGTCGTGTCTGGCGGCGCGGCACTCGATCGCGCGTCCGAACGCACGTTTGATTTGGCGCTCATCAAAGAGACTCTGCCCGACTTGCCCAGCAAAACGGTGATTCGATCTCTTCAGGCACAATCGCCCGAGACACTCGTTTTGCTGTATTCCCCTCCGTCGCGAGGCAAGCCCGGACACATCGATCGGCTGGAGCCCGGTGGTGGGAAAACCTCGCCACTCCTCAGCACTTTTACGTCGGCAAAACAATTGGCCGAACGGCTTGTCGAACTTCAACAAGCGCAGGTGGCGCGGCGACGAGAACGACGCTATTTGGCGGAATTTCGAGCCGAAAATTACGAACTTTTGAAGCGGCTTGCCGATCTGCGCAAACGATATCGAGAGGCAGACAGCAGCCAGGGTCGCGGCAAGTAACGCCGCCTTGACGCTCCCTATAAAATGGCATGACATAATGTGGGGTTTTTGTATCGCGCATGCGTCTTATTCCTTCTATCGATAAGGCTCTGTTCTTCTCTATGTGCCGCCACGACCTGAGGCGTTTTTGTTCGGCATTCGGAAGGTCTTCCTTGTGCTGTGCGTGTGAAACACCGCGCGCTTTTTTGCCGATGCATGTTTTGCGCAACCATCGGCGAGGAACGCGATGAACGACGTACCCACAACGGGCGTGACGCGCATGTGTACGACCTGCCAACAGGTGTATGCCTACAAAGACGCACACGTTTGTCCCAAGGGAGGCAAGACCCAAGAACCACAAGATCCGCTCGTCGGAGCAACGCTCGGAGGCCGCTATCTGATCGAGTCCTTCCTGTCCGCAGGCGGAATGGGTGTGGTGTATCGCGCCAAGCACACGGTCCTCGACAAACCCCTCGCCATCAAACTCCTCAAAGAAGCCCAAGATCCGATGATGCAGCAGCGCTTTTTGCTCGAAGCCAAAAGCGCGTGCCACATCGGACACGAGAACATCGTAGACATCACCGACTTTGGCGTACTCGACGACGGCAGGCCTTACCTTGTGATGGAGTTTTTGCAGGGCCAATCGCTGGAAGCGATCATCGGGAAAGGGGCCCTACCTCCGCTGCGAGCCATCCGAATCGCCGAACAAGTCGCCCGCGGCCTCCAAGCCGTCCACGAAAAAGGAATCGTTCACAGGGACCTCAAGCCCGGGAATATTTTTGTGTTGGAGCGGGGGCGGAAGGATTTTGTAAAAATTTTGGATTTTGGGATCGCGAAAGTGATGGCGGGCACGCGCGATTCCTTGTCGGGCAGTGGAACGAACCTGCCGAACTTGCGAGCCACAGCGACGGGGACTGTCCTTGGAACACCGGAGTACCTTTCGCCTGAACAGGGGGCCGGTGAAGCCATTGACGCGCGGGTCGATCAGTACGCGCTCGGTTGCATCATGTACGAGATGCTGACGGGCGTGGTGCCGTTCCGAGGCAACGGGCCGATGTCCACGTTGATGAAGCACTTGACCGAAAAACCGGTGCTGCTGCGCAAAAAACGCCCCGATTTGAATCTCTCGGAGGCGCTCGAAAAAATCGTCCACAAAGCGATGGCGCAGCAAAAAGAGAACCGCTATTCGACGATGGAGGAATTGGCAAACATCCTCCAGGAATTGATCGATAGCGGAGGTCTTCCGCCCGATCCTGGTCTTCCATCTTCGTCCTCCATTCCACCAAACTCGAACATGAGTCCCCCGTCCGCAACCGCGTCGCCACCCGTGCAGGCCGTCGATTTGGCCCCTTTCACTTCGGGCGACAGCTTTGCACCGACGCTGCAAGCGCCGATTCCCAGCAAAGCGGCGATCGCCCAGGCAAAAACCTCCCAACTTGCGCCTCCGCAATCGAACACAAGCCCGGCGAAACAGCCTGCGCAGGGACAAACACCTTCTGAAAACAAGCCGATCCTCTCAGCCGAGAAAACAAAACCGCATCTTCCGACGGAAAAAGTAAAGCCGATTTCTCTTGACAAACAAAATCGACTTGTCCCTCTTCTCGGGAGCATTGCCTTGGCCATGGTTTTGCTGCTGGGAGTGGTGCTGTATTTCAAACTCCGAACGCCGCAACAACCGGCGGAACCTCACAAGCCCGTGCTCGTAGACGCCGGGCAGGAGAAACCCACGGCACCGCCGAAGATTGTCGAGCATCGCGTGATTTTGGCGAACAAAACGGCTGCGAAAGTAACGGTGAATTGTGGAAACCAAAAAATCTGCCTGATCGACGCTGGCAAACAGTGCGAATTGTCGCTGCCAAACGATGCGACTTGCAGCGCGACTGCATCGGGCTTTTTGGGCGAGGACCTGAGCGTGGCGACCGCGCTTGGACAGGCTGCAAGTGGAAAACCGGCGCAGCTTTCGATCCGTCTCGATTCACAAAATGGTGCCGGGAAACCCAAACGACCCAAAGGCGGTACCAAATCGGGAACGAAAAACGACAAAGGCAAAAAACGCTGACCCGCGCCCGGCCCACACGGCCCCCTCCTTCCGCTCCTACTTGTACTCCTTGTTTTGACCCCGCTTCGGCCCCTGTCCGAAGCAAAAAGCCGCCCCGAAAAACGCGCGACGTTGTGCGGCCTTGACTCCGCCCCCCATTCTTTTAGGCTGTTATCCTATGACACTGGGTCTAGTCTGCGACGCCTGCGACACGCTAAGCCCGCTTTCGGCCACGCTTTGTTCGACGTGCGGGGCGGCGCTCGGGAGCAAGACCGTTCCGGGTCCGTCCCCTGCTCCAAGAAGCTGTCCGAATTGCGGCTCGGAAATCCCTGGGCAACATCGCTTTTGCGGTTTTTGCGGCGCGCGTTCTGACGGTGCCGACTTGCGTCCTGTTTGGCTCGCGGGCCCCTCGACGAAAACACGCCTCGTGCTCGTGGGGACCGATGGACAAGACAGTCTGTCGTTTCCGCTTACCGATGGAGAACACGTCGCAGGCCGACTCGAAGGCGCTGTGATGTTTCCCGAGGATCGTTTGCTGTCGCCGCGCCACGCGACGTTTGTTTTGCAAGCCGGCAAATTGTGGGTGCGTGACGACGGTTCGCACAACGGTGTGTACATCCGTTTGCGAGCCCCCAAAATCGTCCCATCGGGCACGCTGCTTCTCATCGGGGAACAGCTCATTCGGGTGGAATCGGCCCTGCCGGACGTGCTGCCTTATCCCGATCACGAAGGCACATACTTTTATTGCTCACCGCATCGGACAGCGCGGCTGACGTTGGTCCAATTTCTAACCGGGGGCGACGTAGGTTTGATTTACCGATCTCGCGGCGACACGGTGACGATCGGGCGGGAACTCAACGACGTGAATTTCCCGGAAGACCCATATATTTCGGGGCGTCATGCGCAAATCGTGGCGCTCGAGGATGGTCATTTTCAGATCACCGATTTGGGCAGCAAAAATGGCACGTTCGAGAAAGTGCCCAAAATTGTGCAGCTTTTTTCCGGCGATCAGTTGTTGTTGGGCCAGCAGCTTTTGCGCATCGAACTGGGCTAAGCGCGTTTTTTCGGGAGAAACCTCGTGGTGAATTGCAGAAATTGTGGCCGGGCCAATCCTCCTCATTTGCGCGCTTGTCAGTACTGCGGACATGCGTTGGCTGTGGAAAGCGTTCCGCGCGGCGCGCTGAGAGGACGCCTGGTCCTTGTCAGACCCGATGGAAGCGAAGGTGGAGCACATCCCCTGTTCGAGGGTGCAAACATTTTGGGAAGGGGTTCGGGCCCTCTGTTCGATGCGGACAGTTTTCTGTCTCCCGTCCATTTGCGTTGCGAAATCGGAGGGGGTCGTTTTGTGATTCGCGATGCGGGAAGCCTCAACGGGGTGTTTCTGAAATTGACGGAAGAGGAACCGCTGCTCGACGGTGCAATCTTGCGAATTGGCCAGGAATTGCTGCGTTTTGATCTGATGCGCCCCCCGAAACTTCTACCCGATGGCACCGAGGTCATGGGTTCTCCGCATGTGGGGTATTGGGGGAGACTCACGATGATCATCGGTCGCACACAGGACGGCAGAATCATCGATGGCACCTCGTTTCCGCTGGCCGGGGAGGCCGTCACGATCGGTCGCGAACGTGGCGACATTCTGTTTTCTGAAGACGGCTATGTCTCGGGCCAACACGCGCGTTTTTCCATCCGCCAGGGCCGCACTTTTTTGCAGGATTTGGCCAGCTCAAACGGCACGTACTTGCGGATTCCCGCCGAGCGCGTTGTTCAACCCGGCATTTTTCTTTTGCTGGGCCAGCAGCTCTTCCGCTTGATGTCGGTGTAAGCGTTTCCTTTTTTGTCCCATCCCATGCGCATTGATCCGCTTTTGACGTTGAAAGAAGTTTTTGGGTACTCCTCCTTTCGAGGCAGACAAGCAGAGGTCATCTCCCATGTATTGAACCGTGGTTCTGGCCTTGTTCTCATGCCAACAGGAGGCGGAAAGAGCCTCTGTTATCAGATTCCGGCGCTGTGTTCCCCTTCTCTCACATTGGTTCTGTCCCCCTTGATTGCACTTATGCGCGATCAGGTCGAGGCTTTGCAACAATTGGGGGTCCGCGCCGCACTCTACAATTCGACGCTGCGCTCAGATGAAAAGAATCAGGTTCGGTCTGCCGCGTTGGCCGGCAAACTTGACCTTCTGTATGTCGCTCCAGAGACGCTCATCACTGACTATTTTTCTGATTTTGTGCGGCGTTTGTCTTTGAGTCTGATAGCGGTGGATGAAGCGCACTGTGTCAGCCAATGGGGGCACGATTTCCGCCCGGACTATTTGGAAATTGCAAAGCTGAGACAGATTCACGAAAACACACCCCTTTTGGCGCTGACAGCAACGGCCGATCCGATCACGCGCGAGGAGATAAGGAGCCGGTTGGGACTCCTTTCAGACCCAGTGTTCGTATCCAGTTTCGATCGGCCCAACATCCGGTACGAAATTTCGATGCGAAAGGAAGCACGGCGACAACTTCTGGATTTCATCAGGAATCGCCATCCCAATGAATCAGGAATCGTGTATTGCCTGTCCCGCAGGAAAACAGAGGAAACAGCGGAGTGGCTGTGTGACCAAGGCATAACCGCCATTCCGTACCATGCCGGCCTCGACGCTGAGACTCGCCAAAAGCATCAGGACAGATTCCAACGGGAAGACGGTGTGGTGGTGTGTGCGACCATCGCGTTTGGCATGGGAATCGACAAACCCGATGTCCGTTTCGTGGCTCACATTGATTTGCCAAAAAACATTGAAAGCTACTACCAGGAAACGGGGCGCGCAGGACGTGACGGACAACCTGCGGATGCGTGGATGACGTATGGTTTGGGAGATGTCATCGCGCAGCGAAAACTGATTGAACAGAGTGAAGCAAACGAAGAATGGAAGCGTGTGGTTCAGCGCAAATTGACTTCATTTTTGGCGCTGTGTGAGAGTGTCTCTTGCCGACGACAAATGCTGCTCTCCTATTTCGGGGAAGAGACGCAAGGGGAGTGTGGGAATTGCGACAATTGCCTGTCTCCTCCCAAGTCCATGGATGGAACAGAATTGGGAAGGAAAGCACTGTCTGCGGTGGCACGCACAGAACAACGGTTCGGAGCAGGACATTTGATCGACACGCTACGAGGGATTCACACCGAAAAAATCGACCGTTTCGGACATGATCGTTTGAGCGTCTTTGGAATCGGACGCGATGTATCGGAAACGCGCTGGTCCAGCGTATTTCGACAGCTTGCAGCGTCGGGATTTCTGGATGTGGAACCGGAATACGGAGCCTTCCGTTTGAACCCCCGTTCATGGGAACTTTTGCGTAACAAAACGACGCTTTCGCTGCGTGAGGAAGACGAGCGGGTGAAGAAAACAAAGAGTCCCAAAACGGCAGTGCCTGGGCAGAAAAAGGGTCCTGCTGCTGCGTTTTCATCTCAGGAAAGTGAGTCTCTGTTCGATGCTCTCAGGCGACTCCGCAAGCAGATTGCGGACGAACAAGGGGTTCCCCCTTATGTGGTCTTTCATGACACGACACTGCGAGACATGGCGCAGCGCAGACCAAAAAATTTGCTCGAATTTGCAGAGCTTTCGGGTGTGGGGGAAAGAAAACTCGCGCGGTACGGAGAACTCTTTTTGCGCGAAATCAACCGGCCCAAAAACGACCAGCCAAAAACGGACCGGTACGAACCACGCGCGCCGATGTGATGTCGTAACAAGCTTTGTCGCTGGTCCAACATCCGCCTGTAAGCCGAAATGCTTGCTCCGGTACGTGAGCATGCAGCCGACCGAGCCACCAACGCAGCTTGGTTTAGAGACGGTTTGGGGCTGGTTTTTCCAGGTTTACCGAAGCGGGTTCTGACAGTATCGTGCGCCGTTTTTTTGCATGCCCATCGCAAACGATCTTCCTGTCGATCTTCCTGTCGATCCTCCTGTTGCACTCCCGATTGATGAGCACCTTCCGAGGCTGCTCGCCGAGCTTGGGCAGCATCGAAATGCGGTGATCGTCGCGCCACCGGGAGCGGGAAAAACCACCCGCGTGCCGCCTGCGCTCCTGTCGCTTTTTCTGGAGGGAGAAATCGTCGTTTTGGAACCGCGCCGCTTGGCCGCACAGCTTTCGGCGCTGCGGGTCGCGGAAGAACGGCACGAAACACTGGGCCAGACCGTCGGTGTGCAACTTCGTTTTGAAAGTGTGGTGAGCGAAAACACGAGACTCCGTTTTGTGACGCTCGGCGTGCTTCTGCGACAACTTGTCGATGACCCGCAACTTTCGACGGTGCGTGCAGTGATTTTCGACGAATTTCACGAACGCCACTTTCAAAGCGATGTGTTGCTGGCACTTTTGCGAAAACTGCAAAACAGCACGCGGCCCGATCTGCATCTTGTGGTCATGTCTGCGACGATCGAGGCGCAGCGGGTCGCGGATTTTCTGAAGCCGTGTCCCGTGATCGAAAGTCCGGGTCGGTCTTTTCCGGTTCAGATTTCCCACCTACCCTTGCCGCCGCCTGCGGATGAGCCGCTTCCGGTGCAGGTTCGCAAAGCGATCCGCGAACTGTGTTTGCGTGACGCAGGAAAACCACTGACCGACGGAAACCAGCGGCGCGGCGACGTGTTGGTTTTTTTGCCCGGCAGTGCAGAAATTCGACGCTGCCAGACGGCCCTCGCAGAAGTGGAACAGACGCTCGGGCTAGAGGTGTTGCCTCTGCATGGCGACATGCCGCTTGCGTCGCAACGCGAAGTGGTTTGGCCGCACGCAGCGACGAAGAAACGGCGCGTGATTTTGACGACGAACATCGCGGAAACGTCTTTGACGATTCACGGCGTAACGACGGTGATCGACAGCGGGCTGCATCGACAACCAAGCCATGCGCCCGATTCGTTTTTGCCGACGCTGCAGGTCGCGGAAATCAGCCGGGCTTCAGCAGCCCAACGAGCCGGGCGAGCAGGTCGAACGCAACCGGGCGAGTGTCTGCGGCTTTACACCAAACACGATCACGATCTGCGGCCCGCGTTCGAGCGACCGGAAATCCAGCGCATGGATTTGTGTGAGCCGCTGCTGGCGTTATACAGCCTCGGCTTTTCAGTTTCCGAGGTTCCCTTTTTCGAGCCACTCCCCGAGGCTGCCGTGAGGAAAGCGCAGGCACTTTTGCGCCTGCTCGACGTGACGCGCGAAACTGCACAGGGAGCCACGCTGACACCGCTTGGTGACAAATTGGCGCGGTTTCCGCTTCATCCCAGGTTGTCGAAAATGCTTGTCGAATGCGCCGAAAAAGGCCTGCTGCATGAGGCGTCTGTCGTCGCTGCGATGCTGGGTGAAAAGGAGATTTTGAAAGGCAGCCGGGCGTTTTCCGGCGCTGGCAGAACGCAAACCCACGATGCCAGCGAACGGTCGGATGTGTGTTTTCGTCTGGATGCGTTTTTGCGGGCCGAAAAACGCCATTTTTCTCACGCGGCGCTGTCTGCGGAAGATTTGGACGCAGAGGTGACTTCCCGAGTTGCTCAGACGAGCACGCTGCTTCGGCGACTGGCAAAACCGTATGGCAAAGCCGCGTCGCTGTCTGTGACAGAAAAAGAGGTTTTGTTGGAAAAAGCGTTGTTCGGCGCTTTTTCGGATCGTGTGGCCCGTCGTCGAACGAAAAACGGGCAAAACACGGCGGAACTATTGCTGTGCCAAGGAGGCACGGCGGTGCTCGCGGAAAAAAGTGTCGTTCGGGAAACAGAATGGATGGTCCTCGTCGAGGCGGAGCGGCGCGGAAACGACACGCTGGCGCGTTTGGCAAGCAGCATCGAGCCAGACTGGCTGCTCGACGTGCCGGGGGATTTTCTCGTCGAGACCGAAGAGATGATCTGGAACGAATCGGGGCAAAAAGCAGAACGTCGGCAAACGCTGCGTTACGGACAACTTGTGCTCGATGAAACACGCACGGCGGCACCACCCGACGACGAAAGAACCCACACATTGCTGTTTGCATACGCCGAACCGCAGATCGAAAAGCTGTTTTCCGACGCAGAAGAAGTTCCGATTTTGCTGGCACGAGCGGTTTGGCTGTCGAAAACGTGTGGAGATGTGGGTTTTGTGTTGCCGTCGTCGTGTGCACCGCTTGTATCGAACGCGCTGTCTGAGTTGTGCCGAGGAAAAACGAGTTTTGCGTCGTTGCGAGACGAAAAACTTTCCGACGCAGTGCTGTTTCAATTGGGCCGGGCAGCGTCGCCGCCGGTCGAGGCGCACCATGTACGACGCTGGCTCGACGAGATGTTTCCAGAAACGTATCGATTCCCGACGGGCTACAAAACGCGCATCCATTATTCCGTCGAAAAACCGCCGTGGATCGAGACGCGGCTCCAGAATTTTTTTGGTGTATCCGACGGGCCAACACTGGCCAAAGGCCGGGTGCCGCTTGTGCTTCATCTTCTGGCACCGAATCAGCGCGCGGTTCAGGTGACGACCGATTTGGCTGGTTTTTGGGAGCGGCACTATCCGTCGATACGCCGCGAACTTTTGCGCAAATATCCTCGGCATGCGTGGCCCGAAGATCCGCTTCACGCGACGCCGCCGCAACCCGCAGGGACACGCTTTTCGAGATGAATGTGGAACAGACAACAACGTGGCTGGGACCTTTTTTTGCGCTGCTTAGCTCTCTGACCTGGGCAATTGGCTCGTCGGTGTACGCCCGACAAGCAGGCCGCGTTGGAGCTTTGGAGGTCAACCTGACGAGAGCCCTTTGTGCGACCCCGATGTTTCTTGTCAGCGCGCTCGTTTTTTTCGGACCGGGCTCGCTTTTCACGATTCCCGCCCGGCAAGTGGGCTGGCTGTCTCTTTCGGTGGCGTGCTCGTATGTAGTCGGAGATACGCTTTTTTATCTTGCTGCGCTGCGGCTCGGGACACCGACGGCGCTGGCGATTGCGTCGAGTTATCCGGTTTGGTCCGCGCTGTTCGGCGCGCTGTTCCTGCACGAAACGCTGGGTGCGCTGCGGATGGTGGGCACGCTGCTGTGCGTCGCGGGAATCATTTGGCTCGTGCTGCTGCAAACCAGAAACGAGGCGAGCACAGCGTCGGAACGTGCTGTCTTTCCAACGACACGCTCGACAAAAATACTGGGCGTCGTGTTGGCGCTGCTCACGTCGCTGTGTTGGGCAGGGAACACCTACTCTCTGAGGCAAGGTGGGGAAAACCTGCCGCTGTTTGTGGTGAACAGTTACCGGTATTTGCTAGCGTCGTTGGTCCTCGGTGTGGCGTGGCTTAAGACACACAAGTACCGACCTGTAGGCGGTCAACTGCTGCGTTCTCCGAAAGCCCTTTTGGGGTTTTTGCCTGCGGTTTTGCTGGAGGCGTTTTTTGGCAGCTCGATTTTCGTGTACGCGATCACGCACACGGATTTGAGCATTTCCGCGCCGCTCACGTCGCTGGCCCCGCTGTTTTCGGTTCCGATCGGCGTGCTGCTCAAAACCGAGCCGCTGTGCGCAAGACGCCTTGCTGCCATCGTCTTGACCGTCGGTGGAATCGTCTGCTTGGTGATGGGATAGTGGGCTACTGCACAATTTCAGGCGCGGTCGCGGGGGCGGGCGCTGCCGGGGCGGCACCGGGAAGCGGCGGCGGTGTGCCCCCAAGTTTGAGGATGGCGTCGCGAGAAGCGGGCGCAGCGGCACCTTTGGGGTTCATTTCCAGGTATTTCCCGTAGTGCTGTATCGCGCGATCTTTGTCGTTTTTCAGACGGTGATAGGTCTTCCCAATGCCAAATTCAGCCGCGGAATAGGAAGGCCGGATTTGCAGCGCGTCGTTGTAGTGCGCGATGGCCTCGTCGGGCTGGTTCCGCTCGAACGAAATGTCGCCGAGTGCTTTGTGAATCGCGGGGACGTTGGGCGCATACGTCAACATGAGCTGATAGACCGCAAGGGCCTGGTCGTATTTGCCTCGCTCGAAGAAACGGTTGGCCAGCTCGATTTGTCCGTCGAAGGTCTTGGGAATGTCCTGTTCGATGATGCGGCGAACCTCGTCGGACGTGATTTTTGCAGCGGGCGCAGCGGGCGCTACGGGCGCTACGGGTTTGACTGCCGCAACAGGCGCAGGGGCCACTGCGGGCGCAATCGGTTTTGCCGCAGCCACCGGCGCAACCGGAGGATTCGCGGGCGCAGGTTTGGCAGCCCCCACATTCGCATTGGGCGCGGGCCCAGGCGTTGGAGGCGGGGAAACGGCCACGGGCGGCTTGGCAGCGGGCGAAGGACCCGGCGCGGGGCCAACCGGAATGGTCTTTTCGAGCGTGGGCTTGGCCTCTGCCGACACAGGGGGCTTTGTGGGAGAGGTAGGTGATGTAGGCGGTGTCAGCGGTTCAACCACAGGCCCAGACACAGGCGGCGTGGGCTTGTCGGTGGCAGGCTTGGCGTTGACCGGTTCGGTCGGCTTTTGCTCGATCCCGGGCTGCGGTTGATGCGGTTGAATCGGCTGATCGGAAGCGAGCAGGTAGTACAAACCAAGCGCAGCGCCGCCGGCAACCAAGAACAGGATTCCGTTGCGCCGTCTCGCTGCCTGGCGTTCGATTTGTTCGTATTCGTCGGGCTCGGTGGTTTCGATTTTTTTCGTGACCTCGCGCGCGTCCTTCAAAGACTGCGGGACGGGGTCGCTCTTGCGGATCGCCTCTTCGATGGGATCGGCAGGTTTGGCTTTGCTCGTGGCCTTGGAATCTCGGTCAAACCGTTGGGTTTCGTCAGACGATGTGATTTTCTTCGTTGCGTCCTCGTCTTCGACTAGATCGGGCACATTCTTGACAAGTGCGACGGGCCGAGCGGCGGAAACCGGTCGATCGGCAGGTTTTTTGGCCGTTGCAGCCTCGGGTTCCTTTTTGACGGCGACGGGCATTTCAGCCTTGGCCTCGGGCGCAGCGCCTGGGCCACGTTCTTTGCGCTCTGCGGCCTGCGCGCTGGCCCCCAAACCGGGTGGAGTCCCAGCCGGTTTCGCTTTTCCGCTCCCCGGTCGAGCCAACCGCATCAGGCTCAAATTGCCGCTGACCTGATCGAGGCCTGGCGGAGTAACTTTGAGCGTCCCAATCGCGGGTTTTTCGGCGGCAGCCTCGGGCTTGGCCTCGGGCTTGGCCTCGGGCTTGACTGGAAGTTTGGCCTCGGCTTTGGTCTCGGGTCTGGCTTCAGGTCTGGCTTCAAGTCTGGCTTCAGGTCTATCTGGGGAACCCGCCTTGGCCGATGCACCCGTGGCGGCTGTTGCGGAAACACCATTTTTCGGGTCCGGCCCAGCCGCGCTTGGTTTTTCGGCTTGTCGTTTTGAGAGGCGTTCTTGATCGACGCCGTAAAACAGCGACTCAAACTCGACGATGCCGCCCATTTTGCGCCATTTCTGACCGGACCGAGACACCTCGTCCTCTCGAGTCAACCGCCGTTCGGCGATCCACTGCCGCAGCGTCGCCAGATCAGGGCAGCGCAACACTTGGTTGCTGTTCCGTTTGCGCACAAGAAAAGGGCGCGCACTGCCCGTGCCAACAGAAACAGCTTTGTTCTTGGAAGAATTGAGCGTTTGGGTCTTGTCCATCGCCATGGGTCACTCACACAAGGGGTAGAGCGTGACGAAACTGTAGAAATCGCCGCATGTGATTTTGCCCCTTTCGAGGCAGAACGGGCAAGCAAATCCCGGTGTTTTCACGGTTTTGTGGCGCGGTTTGCGGTCAGGTTTCGGTTACATAGCGTCCCCGAACAGTTTTCGGAGCTCGATGAAGATGTGTATCCCACCCACGATCGTGAGCACGATGGAAAATGGGATGTGGATGAGTTTCCACTCGCGGAACAGAGGCTCGATGCGGGGCAGAAGGACTCGGCGGCATTCGATCTCGGCCATTTCCGTGGCGACCGCAGCGACTTGAGAACGCGCCCGGTGGTCTTTGATCCCCGAGAGCCGACTCCGCAATACCGACGCCCGAATCGGACGCACGAGCAGGTCGCGCACATACGTCCACAGCGCCAAAATGCCAGCGGAAAAACCCGACCGTTTTGGATCGGCGACGCTCGCATATCGCTGCCGAAGTCCCTGGTAAAACCGATCGGCAGTCGAAACGCCACCGTGGCGATTGCGAAGCTCGGCGAGTTTGCGTTCCAGGTCGGCCATGCGCAGTTGGGCACGGGAAATGCGCTCAGGCATGACGTTGCTGATGAAACGACCCACCAAGCCGGACAGAACAGCCGCGACCATCGCCCACACGGCAATGGAAACCCAGTTGTCCAGCTTTCCGCCGCTGTGCAAAAGCAAAAGCAGCGGGCCCACAAAACCCGCAAACACGTGGTAGCTGAACCAACTTTTTTGCGCGCCGAGTTTTTTTACGCCGGGCAGCCATTTTCGCGCCGAGTAAAACATCGACGAAAGCATCAAAGTGCTGCCGATGTAGGCCAGCCACAAACCCAACTTGTCCGACGAACGAAACCCAACTTGGCTGAGCGCCATGTCCGCCTCGTCCGGCCCGGAAAACACGACGTGTCGCTGGTAGTAAAAATCCAGCGAAAACACACGCAGTTCTTCATACCGGCGCAGCACGATTTCCCCCAAACACAGGAAAAAACCAAGCAGGCCGACAATCCACGCCGTCGTCCAAAAATAGGCGCGCGGCCTTTTTTCATTTGCCCGAGCACTGTCGTCGGTCGCCGAAAGCCCTTGGAAGAACTTTTTGGGATCGAACAGCTCGCCCGGACGGAAAAACGCGCTGTTTTCGTATCCGCCTTTGGCCGCTTCGCTTTGTTCGAGCGTGCGATCGACGAAAGCGACCTCGGGAGACATTTCAACCAGCGCCTCCGTCGGACACACCGAAATGCAGGCCTGGTCTTCAAAATGGGAACAGTGGTCGCACTTGCTGGCCATGCGTCTGGGTTTGGCTTTGCGCGGTTTGTTGTCGCCAAAATCGAGTTTTTTCTCTTTTTGCAACCGCAGCAGCAAAAGAGGCTTTTCTTCGATTTCCTGCATTTCGATGGCGTCGTACGGACACGCGAGCGCGCACATGCCGCAGCCGGTACACAGGTCTTCGCTGACCAGGACTTCGCCTTTTTCCGCGTCGAAGCGAATCGCGTCGTACCCGCACACATCCACACACCTTTGGTCCACACACGTTCGGCAACAGTCCACAAAATCGAGGCCACCCAGAATTTTTCCGCCGAGTGACAGCCGTTTGACGCCGTAACGCTTCTCGCAGGCTTTTTCGCATTCGTAGCACTCGATGCACTTGCTCAAAATGCGAACACGAAGCGACATCCCGACGGAAAAACCGTGCCGGACAAAGAAATCGGCGATCATCCCGCGCGCTCCCGTCGAGGCATCAATGCGACTGCGAGCTGCATCGACCGCTCGACGGATTCGTTCGGCAAAAAAATGGTAAGTGCGACGCCAAATCTCGATCCGACCCAGCGCAATCGACAAGGCACGCAGAGGCGTCACCGAATACAGCGACAAACCCACTTGATTCGGTCCAGCCAGGTCCAGGCTCAACAGATCGCCTTCTGTGAAAAGCGCCAGATTCGTTTCAGCCAAACGGATGAGCGGACCGACTTCTTGCCGACGGTTGTATTCGCGTTTTTCGGCGTCGTGGTTGCCTTTGACATACGCGGTTTGCGCGGCCCGTTCGGAAGCCAAAACTTGCGGGCTAAACCGCGCCATCGCGACCTGTCCATCCAACACGAGCAGCGCGCGACCCGGAACATCGATCAAATGATCCCGGCCCACATCCACCAATTTCACATCGCCTGACTTGACGGCATCTTGCAAAAATTGAGGGTTTAATCCCGCCAAAAGTGGAGTTTGCTCGACGGCTGCCTGGGTTTCTGCAAACGGGTCGGTTGCTAGTCCCGCCGCTTCGGCGAGCGCCGCGAAACCCAAAAATTGGCCGACCATCGTGCCTTCGCTGGGGATGTCCGGCGGAGCGTTGTAGCCAGACAGTTTGAACAGCCCCGAGGCTTCCTTCACTTTGTCTAAAAAACCGCCGTGTTCGTGTGCCCGTCGGTCAGCAGCTTCCTGTTGGAACATTTGGCGCTGCGGATCGGCGCGCGAAATTTTGACTTGGTGTTTGGCTTTCACCTCTGCAATGGGCTTGGATTTGCCATGAGCCGGCCCAGGTGCCTCGTTTCGCGGTTTGACCATGCCGGGAAGGCTTGCAGCAGCAGAAGGGCCACCAGGCCGTTTCGCTTCGTTTCGCTCGCGCTGTGGTCCAGCGCCCACCGACACGCCAGGCAACGACGGAATCACCATCATTTGGGTGGCCTCACCGTCTGCTTGGGCCTGTTGCGGGCCCTCTGACACCATCGGGCGCGTCATCATCACCGTCGCTTCGCCCTGTGTTTCGCTTGCCAAACTGCCCGGTGATGGAGGGGTTTGATAGACAGCCGGAACGCTCGGCACCGTCGGAACACCAGGCGGCACCGACCGTCCCGAAAAAGACGGATGAGGCTGTGTCTCTGGCGCATTCCGCTGCGCGGGCGGCAAAACGGGCGCTCTTCCCTCGCGAGTCAGACGGATCTTGGCTGGGCTCGGTCGCGCGTCTTCATCCTCGTCTTGCGCCAAGCTTCCAAGTTGTGATTTGTCGCCCGTCTTCGCGGTTTTGGGGCCCAGCCCACCGCCTGGTTTCGGCGGGTCAGAGCTTCGCAAGGCCATCTATACCCCCAGAGTCCCTCATGCTGCGGACACGCAGCCGCCCCCCACTTTATCACAGGCTTTGCCAGACCATTTCACGGAGATCCGACGGAAAAAACCGTGCGCGAGCTACCCCAAAAGCCCGGACCTACAAATGCGTACATAACTGCCAGCACAGACCCACACCGAGCCGCGTTTTTGCAAGCACTGACGTGGGTTGCAGTGTGGCAGGATGCGCTCATGCCTCGAAAACGCCACGTTCAGGCCGCGCCGCCTGCGGCCATTTCGTCGGAAACCGATCGATTCCAGAGTGGCTCACTCGCTCGTGCAGTGGACCTCGTTCCGCAAAAAGCGGCTCACGAAGATGCTTTTGACGCGGCGCTGCGACCACGCTCGTTTGATGAATACATCGGCCAGAACCGCGTGGTCGAAAACCTGAAGGTTTTTGTCGAAGCTGCTCGGCGTCGTGGAGAAGCCCTCGACCATGTGCTGTTTTGCGGACCTCCCGGTTTGGGCAAAACCACGCTCGCACATTTGATTTCGCAGGCCCTCGGTGTGACGCTTAGGCCCGTCGGTGCGCCCGCGATCGAACACAAGGGCACCCTCGCGAGCTATTTGACGAGTCTTGGCGAACGCGACGTGCTGTTCATCGACGAAATCCACAGGCTCCAGCCCGTCGTCGAGGAATATCTGTATCCGGCCATGGAGGATTACCGCATCGAAATCCCCATCGGAGAAGGTCCCGCCGCACAGATCATCCACATGTCGCTGCCTCGGTTCACGCTCGTTGGTGCGACCACACGAACGGGGCTCCTCACATCGCCGTTGCGCGATCGGTTTGGCATCGTGATGCGGCTCGACTACTACACGCCGCAAGATTTGGCCGAAATCGTCCGGCGTTCGGCCCTGCGCCTCTCTGTCCACATCACCCCACACGCCTGCCAAACCATCGGTCAGCGCGCCCGAGGCACGCCGCGCATCGCAAACCGCTTGCTGCGTCGCGTTCGCGATTTTGCCGAGGTTGAAAGCCACGGAAAAATCGACGATCCACACTGCGGGCTTTGGTTGGATCGGCTGGGCGTCGATGCGCTCGGTTTGGATGACATGGACCGCGCCCTTTTGCGCGCCGTCATCGAGCGTTTCGACGGAGGCCCGGTCGGCATTGAATCGCTTGCCGCCGCCGTTTCCGAAGAATCCGACACCCTCGAAGATGTCTATGAACCCTATTTGATCCAAGAGGGTTTTTTGCTGCGAACGCCGCGTGGTCGGGTTGCGTCCAGACGAGCTTACGAACACATGGGCATCTTGGCACCCAATGCGCCGTCGCAAACCCAGCCTCGCTTGTTTTGATGTTTCCGTAGTCCAAGACCGAAAACGCTCGTGATAGAGTGTGGCCCTCATGGGCTTCCTAGATGATTTGAAACAGGGTCTTCCCGGTGTTCGGTTCGCAGTTCCCTCCTCATGGAAAGTGCAAGACGAACAGGATCGTCGCGTTGTGCTCCTCGACGAGGAACACAAAGTCGGCTGGCACATCTTGCATGCACCGTGGCGCGCCGATTTGCGCAAGGAATTTTTCGATGACCAGCGACGGGATATCGAACGGCACGCTCGGTATGGTTTCGAGCAGCACTACCACCAAATCCAGGTCCCGCAAGGTACGCAGCGACCTCCGGTTCGCACGGCTGACCCGGAGTTCTCTCCGCTGATATCCATCGAGCGAGTCAACATCGACGGCGTTGACTGCCTTTTTACGCTGCGCCGCGTTGCCTATGAACCGGTCCTCGAGGCCGTCGTCGGCAGTTTCTTGATTCCGCTCCACAACGGTGTGCTCGACATCACGCTGTTTCAACACAGCCCGCAAACTGGCTATCGCGAAAACCAACTTCTCACGTTGGCGCTTCAGCAAAATCCCGGCGAGGGCATGCTGAAAGTGCGTCGAAAACTTGGGCAAACGCATTTTGACGACCCAGCCAACGACGACAAATTCCCGACGCATCCTTTGACCTGTGTGCGACGTGCGGCCAAGTGGCTTTTGTCCCTACAAAAGGACGCTTTGTCGGTCACGGGCCCACAGACAGAACTGCCGACGATTGGCGCAGAAATCGAACTGGCCCAGGCGGGTTGTGCGGTGAAAATTCCCCCGCGCTACGTGCCGATTCCCAACGGCGTGCTGCCCGTGCCAGCGGGAGTCGTCCTGCTGTCTCGAGTGATTTTGGAAGGTGCTGACGATCCGCAAATGCTCGACGTGCGACAAGTCGCGGGCGTCACGCTGTCCAAGGAAACGCGGCAAGCGAAACTCGACGAGATGGTGCAACAACAAATCGCTGAGTGGCAGCAAAGCGGCGCGACCAACCTCGAAATCAATACCGAGCCGGTCGAGCCTCCAGCGGGCTCCGGAAATGGGCGGCTTGCCGTCGCTGTCCAAGTCCGTATGTTGCTGGGAGGCGTTCCGACCCACGCGGTGGCGCGCTGGCTGTGCGACGAGGATGGCCGCGTCTTCCGTTTCGGAATTGCGACCCCGCCCTATGTCCCCACTTCCGAGGCTGCTGCCGATGTAGAACTTGTGTTCCGATCGTTCCGGCGTTTGCCGCAGAAAAGCGGCGGAGCGTGGCTCACCTCTGATTTGCAACTGGCCCCCGCCAAACGCGCCCAGTTGGCCGCCCAGCAGTAGCGGCCTACCCCCCCCGACACGCCCCTACGTCGGCTGCCCTCCCCTCACACCCAACCCGACTCAGACCGTCCAGGTTTCCCCGGACGCGAGCAACTTGGCCACATCGCCTTTGCCGCGCGCCTTTTCGACTTGCGCCTTTTGGCTCGCCACCAAGTCTTCGTAGGCCGGGCGACTCACCGCGCGCAACACGCCAATCGGCACCGGAAAATCGGGATATTCCATCCGAGACAGCATGAACGCATACGCCGGATTCGCACACGTCTCGTCGTGAACCGCGATTTGCGACAGCGGAACCTGCGACGGACCGTCCCCAACTTGGACCACTTCCGGCGTGAAATTTGCGGCCATGCGGATGCCCTTGTCTTTGTTTTTGCCAAACAAGAGCGGCTTGCCGTGTTCGAGCACAATCACACGCTCGGCTTTCTGCGTTTTGTCGGTCAGGTGCAAAAACGCCTCGTCGTTGAACACAACGCAGTTTTGGTACACCTCGAGCAGAGCCGCACCTTTGTGTTCGGCGACTCGACGAAGCATCGCCTGCATGTGCTGCACTTCGGTATCCAAGGTGCGCGCGACAAACGACCCTTCCGCGCCGATCGCGAGCGATAGTGTGCTGAACGGATGATCCACCGAACCGCCCGGCGTGGATTTGGTCTTTTTGCCCATCTCCGAGGTGGGCGAGTACTGCCCTTTGGTCAACCCGTAAATTCGGTTGTTGAACAGCACGATCTTGAGCCCGATGTTGCGGCGCAGCGCGTGAATCAAGTGATTTCCGCCAATCGCCAGCGCATCGCCGTCTCCAGTCGCGACCCAAACCGACAATTCGGGGCGAGCGAGCCGGATGCCCGTCGCAATCGTCGGCGCGCGCCCGTGGATCGTGTGAAAACCAAACGTGTTCATGTAGTACGGAAAACGGCTCGAACAGCCGATTCCCGAGACGAACACGATGTTTTCGCGCGGGAGGCCAAGCTCGGGCATGACCTTTTGCACTTGCGCCAAAATCGAATAATCGCCACAGCCAGGACACCAACGAGGTTCTTGGCTGGAAACAAAGTCTTTCCGGCTGAGTGCCGGTTTGGCTTTTTGCGTATCTTCCGTGGTGGACATCGACTTTCCCTCTTGCACTACTTTTGTTTACCGGGACAACGCTCGGCGATGGCTTGGGTCAGCTCTGCGACTTTGAACGGTTTGCCTTGGATTTTGTTAAAGCCCTCGGCATCGACCAGATATTCAGCGCGCAAAATGCGCACAAGTTGGCCGTTGTTCATCTCGGGGACGAGCACGCGCTTAAACCCTTTCAAATACGAGCCAAGCTGCGGATTGAGCGGATTCAACCAGCGCAGGTGAACGCTCGAAACGCGGTGGCCTTGTTTCTGCATCGTCTGCACCGCTTGTGTGATTGCGCCATACGTGGAACCCCAACCGACGACGAGCAAATCACCCTCGGGAGGACCGCAGGTAATCAGCTCGCCCGTCTCGCGAGCCACGCCCGCAACTTTGGCCGCGCGTGTTTTCACCATCTGATGGTGATTCTCCGAGTCATACGAAATGTTGCCGGTGAGCGCGTGTTTTTCGATACCGCCCAGACGGTGTTCAAGACCCGCCGTGCCCGGTCGCACCCACTCGCGCGCCAGCGTCTCGGGGTCGCGCCCATACGGCTGGAATCCATTCGGATCGGTGCGGAATTTGACGGGAAACTTCGGCAGCGACGACAAATCTGGCACTTTCCACGGCTCCGAACCGTTCGCGAGATAGCCGTCGGTCAGCACAAACACAGGCGTCATGTACTTGATCGCCACGCGAACCGCCTCGATGACTGCAAAGAAGCAATCACTCGGCGTCATCGCTGCAATCACCGGCACCGGACACTCTCCGTGTCGGCCATACAACGCCTGGAGCAAATCCGCCTGCTCGGTTTTCGTCGGCAAGCCCGTTGAGGGTCCGCCTCGCTGCACGTTGATGATGAGCAGCGGCAACTCGAGCATCACCGCCAAGCCGAGCGCCTCTTGCTTGAGCGAAACGCCTGGCCCACTCGTCGCAGTCACGCCCAAAACGCCCGAGTAAGACGCCCCGATCGCCGAACCGACTCCCGCGATTTCGTCCTCCGCTTGAAATGTGGTCACGCCGTAGTGCGAATATCCCGACAGATCGTGCAGGATGTCCGACGCTGGCGTAATGGGATAGCCACCGAAAAACACCGGCAATTCCGCAAGCTGACCCGCGCACACCACACCCAGCGCAGCCGCCGAATTGCCCGTCACATTCCGATACAAACCCGGTTCGATTTTTGCCGGGCGTACTTGGTAGGTGTGACCAAACAATTCTGCGTTTTCGCCATACGTGTACCCAGCCTTGAATACACGGATGTTTGCGTCGGCCAGCTCGGGCTTTTTCGCAAACTTTTCTTGGATGGATTTGATCTCGCGATCCGTGTCGCGCTGATACATCCAGAACATCAAGCCGAGCGCCCAAAAATTCTTGCAGCGGCCCGCGTCCTTGGACCCAAGGCCCGTCCCCTCCAGCGCGAGCGCGGTCAGTTTGCTGATGTCGATCGGAACGACACGATATCTTTCCTCGAGCGTGTCGTCGTCGAGCGGATTGCTCTTGTAGCCCGCAAGTTCCAAGTTTTTCGGCGTAAACGCGCCCGTGTTCACGATCAGAATCCCGCCGGGAACCAAATCAACCAGGTTCACTTTGAGCGCCGCCGGATTCATCGCGACGAGCACATCGGGCTGGTCACCTGGCGTGTAGACCTCTCGCGAGCCGAAGTGGATTTGATAACCGGACACGCCCGCCGTGGTTCCGGCAGGTGCCCGAATCTCAGCCGGATAGTCTGGCAGCGTCGCGAGATCATTGAGTGCGAGCGCGCTGGCTCGCGTGAATTCAGTGCCGGTGAGCTGCATGCCGTCGCCTGAGTCTCCGCAAAAACGGATGACCACGGAGTCGATGACCTGCATCGCCGGCGGTGTGGGTGGTGTGGGAGCGTCTGAGCCGCTCTGGGGATGATTTTCCATGTTTAACAACTCCAATAAAGAACCGTTCTCGCGGCCTCAATACCGCAGGCAACCGGGATGAACAGGTACGACGTGCGCGAGGTTTTCACAAGAGACATGTCGTCTCACGTTGGAGGCTACCGAGGCAACACCCGAGCCAACAAAATCGACAAAACAATCGCCAGCGCCAGCAACGCCCACCACCAAAACTCTCCTCGTGGGGCTGGTGGTTTTTCACGAACGACCGGTGCGACCCTTTTTTCCGGTTTTTCCGGCAACAGGGCCGTACGTTCTGGATTTTCCGCTTGCTGCAAAGTCAACAGCGCCGGTTGTTTCACAGCCATGCCGGGGGACGATTGGTAATCCGTTTTGATGATTTCCATCGGCTCCCAGATTTGACTGCTGTGGGCCGCATTTTTGATGCTCCCGCCCGGTGTGCGAATGAGCGTCGCCGCTTCCGCCAAACGCTGCGCAGACGAGTCGGAATCCGACGATTCAGCGACCTTTTCTATCGGCGCAGCCTGTTCCGCCGGTTGCGCGATGACCTCAGCCACGAGCGCCTGAAGCCGACCCGGTTTCACCGAAAGCCCCTGCGACGGTGACGGCTCACCGAGCGATTCTGGCGCAGAAACGGTTTGCGCGTGAGGATTTGGCCCCGACGCGGCCACCTCGCCACTCATTTTCGCCGGTTCTAATCGATATCGGCCTGACTCAATCGGCACCCGCCCGGTGTCGCCCATGAAACGGCTCGATTCGGCAAAAAACGCCGGATCGATCACGCGACCGTCTTGCCCAAACGAATCCGGCCCGGCCCAGAGCAGCCGCCGCAACATGTCCGCGACCTGCGCCATCGTCGGTCGCTCGCTCGGTTCCTTCGCCAGCATCCTGAGCACAATCTCGATGAGAGGCACCGGCAAATTCGGCACAAAATCCGACAGCCGCGGCGGCGGTTGCAACATGTGCATCGCCAAATAGTCGCCGGGCTCTGCGGCAACAAACGGCGCGCGGCCCGCCAGCATCTCGAACAAAATCACACCGAGCGAATACACATCCACTGGGGCCCCGATGCCTTTGCTGCCTCGACACTGCTCGGGAGACATGTAGGCCGGTGTACCCATGATGTAGTTAAGTTGCGTACGGACGGCTCCTCGGTATTCGTCGGCCATTTTGGCGATACCAAAATCGAGCAATTTGATTCGCTCGCCGCCGGGTGCCTCGCTGTCGGGAACCAAGAAAATGTTGTCCGGTTTCAGATCGCGGTGAACGATCTGCTTTTCGTGTGCCGCAGCCAGTGCCGACGCCATTTGGC
>DAOLIT010000005.1:0-79882 GCA_035328405.1 Pseudomonadota bacterium
CGAAGGGTATCCGGCGTATTCCAGAATATGCCGACCCCCCTCTCGAAGGGTAGGTTGCGTATTCCAGAATATGCCGACCCCAAACCTCCCTGGCGAAGGGTATCCGGCGTATTCCAGAATGTTCAGACCGGCCTTTTGAGGGAAGGTCCCTTCCTTCTCTTCCGAGGACAGGTGCGTAGGGCCTGTCCGCTCACAAGAAAGGGTGAGGGGAGAGTCGAGCAGCGCCTGGCCTATCTGTTTCAGTCAGTGCAGGCAGTGCGCCAGGGCTACTTGTTGCGGAGCGCGCGCTCAACGGCGTTCACAGTCTCTGCGTCGGCCAAAAGCACCGCCAGGTCGGCATCGAGCGTTCGCAGACCGTCGCCGTCGGATTTGAGCAGCAGAAGCAGACGCTGCCCCGGCTGAAACAGATTCGCCACAAGGCGTGGTTCCTCCGCATCGACCGTGCGGGCACCCCGGACCAAGAGGTGGCGGACGCTGATCTTTGCGGACTGACCGGGCGTCTTTGCCAAAAGCTCGCCTTTGAGAATCCGCTCCACCCGATAATGCACGGTCTGGAATGCGAGGATTCGGCCGCTCCACAGCCTGGGGGAATCCTCGACTTTTTCGATCTGGCCGATCAAAACCAAATCAGCCTTGGCCAGGAGTGGGATCGTCCGGTCGTCAAGCGCCGTTTTCATCACTGTTCCTTTTGGGTGGTTGTGCTGTTCCGGCGACTTGCCATTGCTGCACGGTGCCAAAGCTCCGAGCAAGAGCCAGAGGGTCACAGACAAGGGACCAACTACAACAAATCGCTGAGACATCGTAGCCTTCGAGATTACGGCGGGATCATCTTTGAAATGTCGCCCTTGTTGTCAAGCTCCATCTCGTGCTGAGTCCCGTCCTTGTACTTGAAGACGACATATTCCTTGCCGTTCTTCTTGTAGCCCGTGGCTGACTTCTCCTCAGATTGGCCGCGCTCGGTACGGTAGGCGTTGTGGGTATCGGTGCCTTTTTGATGTGCCGCATCGAAGTCGCTGGGATCGGCCGGCCATCACCGGTGCCTTGGACATCAGCTCCTCGCCTGATTTGGCCGGACCCGCGCCGAACATTTTGCCGAACAAGCCCAGCATGGCCGCCGTGGCACCCTGACCAGCAAGCGCGCCGGGAAGCGCCAAAGGTGCAGACTGAACGGCGTTCTGCGCAGTGGGTCGTGGTGGCACAGTCGCTTGGTACGGATTGACCGGCGAGGGCGCGCCGGCTTTCTTCTTGTCGTCCAAAAAGGCTCCCATGATTTACTCCTGGGTCAATCGGGGCTTCTTCCCCCCCTAGAGCACCAACCGCAATTTTCTCGAGGTTGCGGGGCTTATTTCTGTTCTCGGAACATGTTTCTGTCTGTTCTCGGAACATGTTTCTTGTTGTTGTGCGCTTGGTGCTGGATTTGAACTACCTGGCGATGGCTTCGTAGACGGCTTGGACGCCTGGGAGCGGCACGACGCGACCGAGGGTGAACCCCGTTTCGCTGAACATGGCGCGGAGTTTCTCTGTTGAGCGTTCGCGACCACAGAAAATCATAAGGCCTGCCAAGTCCATGAAAGGAACCATCGTGGAAAACGCATCCTTGTGTACAAGGAAATCGCACACAAGAAGGCGCTGGTTCGGGTCCATCGCAGCGCGGCAGCTCCGCAAGATCTTCAGTGCCTCCTCATCATCCCAATTGTGGAGCACGGTTTTCATGATGTAGCAGTCTGCGCCGCGCGGAACCGCTTCAAAAAAATTCCCGGCGTGAAGTTCGACCCGGTCCGAGAGACCGGCAGCATCAACATACGCCTTGGCTTCGTGGATCATCGGCTCCAGATCGAACAGGATGCCGCGCAGATGTGTGTGTTTGCGAAGCACGGCGGACAGCAGAATTCCGACACCACCCCCAACATCGCAGACCGTGTGGACGGACTCGAACGGATACGCCGCTGCAATGGCCGGAGAGACCAACTCGGTCATGGAACTCATTCCCTCGGCGAACGCCGCTTTGACATGACTGTCGTCGGCCAAAAAGTCCCATACGATTTGACCGTGGACCTCGTTGAAAGCCCGCTTGCCATCCTGGAGGGTCTCTGAGAGGCGGTTCCATGCCATCAAGATCTTTTCGTGGCCGAAGAACTCCGCAAAGCCTCGGATTCCGCCTGGTGCGCCCGTGATCATGCATTTGGACGTGCGGTTGTTTGCATAGCGACCATCCTCCTTGTGACAAAACACACCGATGGACACAAGGGCGAGCATGACGCGCTCCATCACGTCGGAATTTGTACCTGTGCGTGCGGCGATCTCTGCTCCGCTTAAGGGGCCGTTTGCGAGCAAATCAGGAATGCAGAGGCGCGCAGCAGAGTGGATCAACATCGTGTGCGCCGTCCCCATGAGTCGATCGTAGATCGCCATGTAGGGGGGAACAACAGCGTCGGCAGCACGCAGCAACAACCGACGCAATTTGAACGCTGCGTTCACGATCCACACGGGTGGCACAGGCGCATCAATACGTTGAGCAGGGGCGAGTCTTGACGTGGGCAGAATCGGTTCGGACATGTCTGCATCTCTCCAGTTGTGGTTGCGATGTCTTGGACTTCCCTGGCCTCGTTTGTGAACACAAATGGGCCGAGGCCGGGCCAGTCGAGGAAGGAGACAAAAGCAAGTTTTTCGCAGGCTAGCCGGTTCTGTTGACACGGGCAACGTCCGAAAATGGCCAAGCACCCATGGATTCCCCAAAAAGGGAACCGAAAAGAGGAAGGTATGACCTTTCAGATGGTCACAAATGGCTCTCACCGACGAACAATAGGCGTGGGCCGACCAAAGACCTTTTTTTGACGGGCCATGCCCCAAAGTGTTCCAAGAAGGGCAAATGCGGCACGACAGAAAAAGTGTCGCCGGGAAGGTCTTGTCCCCCGTCAATAGGTGCGCTGAGTCGGTATGGGGGGAGGGACCCGCGCCGTGCGATATTTGGGTTGTGATCATCTGAAAGGGTATGACCCATTCCTCCATTCCCCCCTGTGAGTTTTAGGAGTCGTTTCGCAATGGGCTCAGGCGTCCCCAACTGCCAGGAAGTTGGTTGGGGTTGCTGTGGGGGTTTGGGAGAGGCGGGTGAAGGTTTTTGGGGCGGTTTTCTGCCAGACTTCGACGGTTTGTGTGTTTCCTCCACCGACGATGAGGTCGGGTTGTTTGTCTTTGTTTGTATCGCCCAAAACAGCTTGTTGGGAATTGGCGGGAAGGCTGGTTGCAAAGACTTCTGCGCTTCCCAAACCGGTCGCACTTCCCGGCAAAAAGTAGAGGTTCCCAGAGACACCCACCGCCAACACGTCATCGATTCCGTCTCCTGAGACATCAGCACTGACGACACCGCGCAGGCTTTCTGGCATAGAAAGGCTTTGCGCAGTGAACGCGCCATTCCCACTGTTCCACAAAGCCCACAAGCGCGCGTTGGCCTGATCGGTCACAAACAAATCGCGGTGCTTGTCCGCATTTCCATCTCCGAAAGTTGCTTGAAACAGAGAACCCCCTAAAGCATTGCCCGGAGCAGTTGAAAAAGAGCCTATTCCGTCGCTGAGATAAACCCGGACTGTGCCTGATTCTATTCCCACAATGTCTGGATCACCATCCTCGTTCAGGTCATCGGATAGAATCTGCAACGCTTGCGTGCCAGGAGGAGCAGGTAGAGTGATGGGTTTCGGATCGTACTCGAGGGGGTCCAAGGTGTAGTAGAACGCGCTTTCTCTGCTCACTCTTTCAAAACAGGTGCTGATGAGTGTGACAGGGGAGGGGCCGCAGGAATAGGAAGAGGAACCCAAGATCCCCGTCAGAAGATTGGATGCGGCGACGCTCACGTTTTCCAGAGGGGTTCCGTCGATCTCCACCCGCATGTTTCCTTGAAACTGACTTCCAGTGATGCTGATTTTTTCGCCGCCCACGCGACTTCCGCGCAAAGGAGAGATCGATTCAAACGAGATTTGAGGGCAAGTCGGGGGAGGCAGTGGAACGCAACGCTCTGTGTTGTAATCACATTCCTCCGAATAATCACAAACTGCCGGAGCAATCGCGCAGTTTTTCGGATTTACAATCAATTTGTTTTTCCACAGGTCGTCACAGCCTCCAAGAAGAAACGAAGCAATCAGACAGAAAGCCAACGTGCGCGGAATCGCATTCTTGAAGATACACATCGAATTTCCTGACTACCGAGAGCCACCTTGAATCCATTGCAATGTTGAAGCACCAGACGCTGCATTTGTAAAACCAACAATGATATCTGGAAGCTCGTCATCGTTGGCTTTTGCAATTGCGATGATCCCTTCTGATGCGCGAGTTTTTTCTGTGTATATTGAAAAATTGCCAGAACCATTGTTCTTTAGTATTTGTATTTTTTGCCCTGGATTATATGCTGGGTTGTAATTCATCACTATATCAGCAAGGCCGTCGCAATTTAGATCTGCTGCAAGCAATTGATCTGGTGAAATGCTTGCAACATTGATATCGTAGAACTTTGTGTTCAATGAACCATCAGTCTGATACAAAGATACAAGAATCTTTCCACTTGGAGAATAGAATGCCAAATCTCCAAACCCGTCACCATTGAAGTCTGCTGAAGTGACTTTTTTCAAGATAGACCCTGAAGGAAGCGATGTCTTTGTGTGAGTCCACACATTATTTTCCATGCCGAAGGAGCTGACGGTTTGAGCGATACCGTAGACTGCAATTACACTTGAAGTTTTTGAAGCGCCAAATTTTGCCACAACCGTATCCACAGGAATAGAATCTATTTTATCATTGAATACTGAGTAAAATCCCTGCGCATTGGAATATTTGTATATAGAAATGTTTTTTCCTGTGCCATTTTCTGAGAAGACAACCAGTTCTTCAATTTCGTCCCCATCGAGGTCTGCTGTCATGGATAATTTTGGATAGGCCGTGGCAGACAGAAGAGTTGAAGCGACGCTCCATTGATTACTAGTGTATTTATAGAAAGTAAAAACTTGATTTTCATATACGATAATTCCAGGAACCGATCCCCTATCACTCCGCATCGTTCCAGATATATATTTCGGTGTCGCTCCAGATAGTATATCCTCAGTCACGCCCTGGCCAACAAATGCACTTGAGACCGACGAAAGCTGAAACATTGTTCCTGATGCAGTTGTGCTAAACAAAATATCCCTGTTTTTATCTCCGTTAAAATCATCTATAAATATCTGTGCGATTGGTTTGTTTGTCGTAGTAATTGGCTTGATCGCTTCAAAGTAATACTTATCAAAAATATACGTGAACCCGCCGGGCTGTTTTATGGTGGGCGCGTTTGGTTTTGAGATTGAAATTTCAACGGGTGTTCTACAGGCTGATACAGCACCCATCGGAGGAGTTAACCCAGTGATGGAATGATTCGATGGGTCAAGTTGGAAATTGCCAAGCCGATTTGGACCAACCAAAACAGTCGTATCTGAAGAAAATCCCGATCCTGTGAATTTTATTTCGGTTCCGCCAAACCATGATCCTTCTGTTTTTGAAACTGCGTCTAATTTGAAATCTTCGCAAATGCTGTCTTTTGGGTTGCAGTATTGATTGCTTTGACATTGAGAATTTGTTTCACAAGGCCTCGTATCTGGCTCGGAGAAACCACCCCAAAGTGATTGGCAAGATGTAGCAAAAAGAAGAGACGAAAGGGCTGATATATAAAAGAACGCTCTTTTTGTTTTGCTGATGAACATGGCGAAATCTCCTAGTTTATTGTTGTGTAATACGGAAGTTTCTGTGTTTTGTTTTTGGGGTCTCTGACTCGCGAGGGAATGGACAAAAGAAGGAGTCCCCCGATGGCGGCTCCGACACCCCCAACGGACAAACCAATGGCCTCTGCTTTGGTGTCATAGAAGCGACGGCATTCGACTCCGGGAATTGCCACGGGAACACAAAAGCCGTCATAGGCGCGGGCGGACATTCCGAAACCAAACATCACACCTCCCCCGATGACGATTGCAGAGCCAGTCAGGACGCGCCACAGGGGCCATCGATGCCGATGTGGGGAAGTTTGAGTGGATTGAAATGTAGGCTTTAGGGGGGCCGGTGGGGGTTCAAACTCTGCCGGTGGGGGTTCAAACTCTGCGGGCGGAGGCTCGATGTCGTCGGGGCTGGGCTCAAACGGAGGCAGAACAGGGGGAACGCGGATGATGCGAGTCGATGGGGGAAGAGACTGCGCGGCACTTGAACGCACCCATGCAAGACACAGAACCAGCAAGCAAAACCACAAACGGCGCATGGTGTTTTCGAGGCCCCCGTTCCCGATGTTGACGCTGCGCAACCATCGATCATAGCGAAAGGTCGCAGACGCAGCATTCAGGAATTGACACAGCGACGCAAAATTGCGCAGGCTGGGCGCGTGAAAATCTATTTGATTCGACACGCAAAGGCGATTGAGGCGGATGGTTTGTTTCCCGATGAGGCGCGCTTTTTGACGGAAAGTGGGCGGGACACGGCGAAGAGAATGGGCCGCGCGCTGCGCAAAGCGGGGGTTGTGTTCGACGAACTTTTGTCAAGTCCGCTGGTTCGGGCGGTGCAAACGGCAGAGCTTTTGGCGCAAGGGACGGAACACAAGGGGGTGATCGAGGTGGTCCCGTCGATTGGGCCGGGAGGTCCAGTCGGGGAGACGGTGGATTTGCTTTTGCAGCGGGACCACACGATGGCGGTGGTGGGACATGCGCCGAGCATTTCGGTGTTGGGCGGTCTGCTGACGGGGGATAGGTCGTTTCCGCACATGCGGAAAGCGCAGGTTGTTTGTCTGGAAGACGGGCGGGTGTTGTGGTCGATGGACCCAGACGAGCGGGAGCCAGTTCCCGTCAAATCCTCGGCAAAGTCGAAGTAGGGGTTACGGTTGAGGGGAAACCTCGTCGGATAGTTCGAGCGAGCGCCACAAATACCAACTGGCCACGCTGCGGTACGGGGCATACGGGGCACCGAGTGCAGCCATTTCTTTGGGCGACGGAAGTTCGGACAGGTTGTGAAGACGCTGGACGGCTTTGCGGACGCCCAAATCCGCCGTCGGCCACACGTCGAGGCGTCCTAAGTGAAACATGAGGAACATCTCGGCGGACCAGCGCCCCAGGCCGCGCACGGAGGTGAGACGAGAAATGACAGCCTCGTCGTCCAAATCGTCAACGTCGTCGAGAAAACGCGGATCGTCGAGCAGTTTTTGGCACAAATCGAGCAGATACGAGACTTTCTGACCCGACAGACCGCAAGCGCGGAGCGTTTCTGTGCTTTGCGAAACAATGTTCTCGGGGGATGGGAAAGCGGGCTCGGGCCACAGGGCTCGAAAGCGGCCAAATATCGTCGCTGCGGCCTTGCCTGAAAGCTGCTGATAGACGATCGAGCGACAGAGTGCCTCCAAATGACTGCAAGTCTTTGGAGGCGGCATGGCGAAACCGCCGACCCGATCGACAAGACGCGCGATTTTGGGATCGCTTTTCTTGAGGGTGGGAAGGGCCTGCCGAGGCAATTTCAACGTGGCAGAGGGGGCGCGCTGGGTCATGAGATCCTCTCGGGGAAGTTGCTGAGGTTGCGAACGGGCGCTGATTCTAGCGTCACAGAAGTTTGTTTCTTGCGGAAGTTTGCTCGGTGCGGTACACGCGGGGCCAGCGTTGTTGTCCAAAACAGCTCAACGACGGCACACCGACAGCGGCACAGCGCACAAGCAGGATGACAATTCACACGAAACAGCTTGGGAATGGGGACGTGAGGTCGCTTCTCTCGGACGAAAGAGCGCACGATGCGTCGATGATGGAAGTGGCGTTGGCCGAGGCAGAGAAAGCGCGCGGGGCGACGAGCCCAAACCCGCTCGTCGGTGCGGCCCTGGTCGATGAAACGGCGTTTCCGCCGAGGCTCTTGGCGACGGGTTTTCACGCGGCGGCGGGGCGAGCCCACGCAGAGGTGGATGCGCTTGCCAAACTCGCGGAACAGGGCGGGGATGCGACGGGAAAAACGCTGTACGTGACGCTGGAGCCTTGCAACCACGTCGGTCGAACGGGCAAGTGTACCGAGGCGCTCCTTCGAGCGGGTGTGCGTCGGGTGGTCATCGGAATGCACGACCCAAATCCACAGGTTGCAGGCGGCGGAGCGGATCGTTTGCGACGGGAAGGTCTGGATGTGGTTTGCGGTGTGTGCGAGGACGCTTGCCGTTTTCAAAATCGCGGCTATTTGCGTTTTTTGCAGTCGGGGCGACCGCATGTGGTGCTGAAAGCGGCGATCTCGCTGGACGGGCGGTTGGCCGTCGGACATTCGCCGAGTTTGCCGAAAGCACCGCAGTGGCTCACGGGGGAACTGTCTCGACGGAAAGCGCACGAATTGCGGTCTTTCTGCGATGCAATCGTGGTAGGTGCGGGTACGGTGCTGTGCGACGATCCGCTTTTGACTGTGCGACTGGGCGATCGGCGCGAAACAAAGCAACGGGTCGTCATCGACGGAGCACTGCGGGTGGGAACGGATGCGCGCGTCGTGGGGCCGGGGACGTTGATTTTCACAAGCGAACAGAGCGCAGCGACAAAGAAAGATTTGGTTTCGGCGCTGTCGGATCGCGGCGTTTCGGTTTTGGCCATTCCACCCGCCTCGACGAAAACGGGGCGGCGCGGGTCCGAAACAGACATCGATTTGGGCTTGGCAATGACGGTTTTGGGTCAACGTGGGGTGTTGTACGCGATCTGCGAGGGGGGCGGTGTGCTCCATGGTGCGATGTTGGAGGCGAACCTGTACGACGAGGCAGCGTTGTTCGTCGCTCCGTTGTTTTTGGGAGACGAGGGCGTGCCGCTTTTGCGGAATGTTGCGTGTGCAAGCGTTTCGGAGGCGACGTTCATCGATAGGCCAGTCTTCGACAGACTCGGCGCAGATTGGTTTGTGACCGGGGCTCTCCGTCGGGGCGGTTTTTCGCCGTCCACGAGCGTGCCGGGCATGACCTAGCGGGCGAGACCGAGAAGAAAAAGGGCGAAAGAGAACGCATGTTTACGGGCTTGGTAGAGGACATGGGCTGCATACGCGAGGTGGTTCCACTGCCTCGGGGGAGCGGCGTGCGATTGGGGATCGCTTCGTCGCTGTTTGGATCGCCGCCGCCGCTGGGAGCATCGGTGGCTGTGGACGGCGCTTGTCTGACGGTGGTGGCGTCGAGTCCGGGGCAAGTTTCCGTCGAGGTCGGCCCCGAAACACAAGAGCGGACGACGCTGGGGAAACCGATTGCGGGCAGGCAGGTGCATTTGGAACGGGCGCTGTGTGTGGGCGACCGGCTGGGCGGCCATATCGTTACGGGACACGTCGATGGGGTGGGCATCGTCGAGAAGTCGGGTTTGCGCGGCGACAATTGGGATTTGTGGATCGCCATTCCAGACATGCTGCTGCGCTATGTGGTTGTAAAGGGGGCAGTGTGCGTAGACGGGGTCAGTCTGACGGTGAATGAGGTTTCGGAGCGCGGTTTTTCGATTTCGCTTGTGCCACACACACAGACACACACACACCTGGTGAAAGGGCCTGTGTCGCGCGGGGTGAACATTGAGGTCGATCTCGTCGCCAAGCACATCGAAAAATTGGTGACGGCGTATCTTCCCTCGGCGAAAACGGGAATCACGCTCGAAAAATTGAAGGAGTTTGGTTATGCACGCGGGGACTAGCGATGAGGGCTGTTCGGCTCGCGTCGAGCAGGCGGTGCGGGACATCGCGGCGGGAAAGATGGTGATTCTCGTCGATGATGAAGACCGCGAAAACGAGGGCGATCTGGTGATGGCGGCGGACACGGTGACGCCGGAAGCCATCAATTTCATGGCGCGTTTTGGCCGGGGTTTGATTTGTCTGACACTGACGGAGGAATGGGCAGACCACCTCCAGTTGCCGCTTCAAAATGCTCGGGCGGGCGGACCACCGCTTGGGACGGCGTTCACGGTCAGCATCGAGGCCAGGCACGGCGTGACCTCGGGGATTTCGGCGGCGGATCGGGCGCACACGATTCTGACGGCGGTCGCGAAACAGGCGAGACCGGAAGATTTGGTGACGCCGGGACACATTTTTCCGCTGCGCGCGAAACGGGGCGGAACTTTGGTGCGGACGGGGCACACCGAGGGATCGGTGGACCTTGTGCGGCTCGCGGGCCATGCGCCGGCTGCGGTGATTTGCGAAATCATGAACGACGACGGGACGATGGCGCGAATGCCCGATTTGACGCAGTTTGCAAAAACGCACGGGCTGATGCTGCTGAGCATTGCGGACATCATCAGTCACCGTCTGAAAAACGAGTCTCTCGTCGAGCGCGTCGAGTCATTCGAGTTGACTCCGACGATCGGCGGGCACAGAACGCGGACGTTTTCGGGGGCTCTGTTCAAAACGGCGATCGAACCGACGGAGTATTTGGCGCTGTGGATGGGGGATTTGTCGGGCGACGAACCGGTGCTGACGCGCGTCCAAACGGCGAGTTTGCCGGGGGATGTGTTTTTTGCGGCAGGTTGCGACAGCGGCGCGCAGCTTCAGACGGCGTTGCGAATCATCGAAAAGGCAGGGAGAGGTGTGCTTTTGTACGTGTTTCCGACGGGGCGTTTCAGTGTCCGGGATGATTTGCGGGCGCATTTGCTGAGGCAACCGGACGTGGCGCTGTTGGGAACCAAACTGCGCGACTTCGGTTTGGGAGCGCAGGTTTTGCGAGAATTGGGTGTGCAATCCATGCGATTGCTGACGAACAATCCCAAGAAAATCGCAGGTTTGACGGGACACGGTTTGAAACTGGTCGAGAGCATTCCGCTGCATCCCAAGTTGCCGTGACCTTCCGCAGTTGCGTCGTCGGAAAAAATCGTTTTGATGTGAAATCATCGACGGAAACAGAGGTTTGAACATGTCCACCGAACACCCAACGAAAGTCACCGAACTGTCGGGCTCGCTCGACGCTGCCCGAACTCGCATCGCGATTGTCGCGAGCCGCTTTAACGCCTTCATCGTCGAGAGATTGGTTGAGGGCGCGGTAGACGTACTTCGTCGCACAGGTGGACCGCCCCAAAGCATCACGATCATTCGCTGCCCCGGCGCATTCGAGTTGCCTGCGGTCGCTCGACGGTGCGCCAACAGTGGAAAATTTGATGCGGTAATTTGTTTGGGGGCCGTGATCCGAGGCGCGACGCCGCACTTCGATGTGGTGGCCGCCGAAACAAGCAAAGGCATTGCTGCCGTCGCTGCGCAGTCACAAATTCCGGTCGTTTTCGGCGTTCTGACGACGGATTCCATCGAACAGGCCATCGAACGCGCGGGCACCAAAGCGGGCAACAAAGGGGCCGACGCTGCGATGACGGCGATCGAGATGATCTCGCTCTATCGGATGTTGGAACATGGCTAAAGGGACAATGACTCGTCGAAGAGGCCGGGAAATTGCGCTGCAAGTCCTGTGCATGTTGGAACGGCAGCCGGATTTGTCCACGCCGCTGGCCATCTATTTGTATTTCTCGCAGCTTCAGTCGAGCGACGGTGAGGCCGATCCGATGGACGGGGCACCTTCGACGAACAACAAAGAATTTGTCGAAGAGCTGGTTTCGGGAGTGCGGCAGTCGATGGCCCGGATTGACGCGCTGATTGGTCGCAGCTCGCAAAAATGGCGTTTGTCGCGAATGTCAGTGCCGGATCGAAACGTGCTGCGCCTGGCGTGTTTCGAGCTTTTGCAGTGCCCGGACATTCCGCATCGGGTGGTGTGCGCCGAGGCGATTGACATCGCGCGTCGTTTTGGAACCGGTGACTCGGCGACGTTTGTGAGCGGCGTGCTCGAACGTGCGATGGCAGAAGCTCGTCCGAGCGCCGACAAAACAGCGGTTTCTGACGAAAAAAACGCATCGGCGTAAATCATGTGCAAGGCACGTTTTTTGCTGGCGGTTTTCTGGTTTGCCGGGCTTTCTGCGGCTTGTGAGCCAATGCTCGACAAGGGTGTTCCAAAGGGGGAGAACATCCCACCTGAGAAAAGCGCGTTCGTGCGCTTTCTCGTCGGAAGCAGCCCCGCGCAAACGGTCACGATGCGCGACCAAGCAGAAACGCTGGCGGTGGTGCCAGTTCGATCCGCAAGTCCTTTTGTGGAGCGAAAAGCGGGTCCGTCTTTGCTGTCGCTTTTTGGGGATGGGAACAGGTTGTGCGAGACGGGTTTGTGGCTGGCACCCGAAAGTCAAACGCTCCTGGTCGCGTTTTCGCGGCCCGACGAAGACCCGACGTGCCCGCTGCAAAAAATGGCTGCGTTTCCGATGGGAAAGCGTGACAAGAACGCCGCGCGCGTTCGGCTGGCGCACCTTTCATTCGATGCACCCACTTTGTCGCTGCGGGACGAATCGGGCGCACACTGGTTTCGGTCGGTCTCGTCGGGGACGTATTCGGCGTATGCGACGCTCGGTCGATCGATCCAAAAAGGCGAGGTGTTGCGGCTTCAGGGTGGGACGGAAGAAACGCCGTTGTACGAATGGACGACAGAAGAACCGTTGCCGCTCGACACTGCGACGACACTCGTTGCCGTCGGGGGCGTCAATCCGCTGTTGTCGGCAAACGATTTCTTTTCGCTCCTTTCGCTTCACGAAGAAAGCGGTGCTGTTGCTGAAATTCCGCTCGCACCTGTGGCGACGGCACCCAGCGGCCCGGTTTTCCTGTTTCACGCGAACGGAGATGTGGGTGCTGTCGAGACACGTTCTGACGGAAAAGACCTGTTTGGAAAAACGGCTTTTTTGCAAGGCTCTGCGCTCGTCTCGTTGTTGCCCGGAACGCGAAAACTGTCCATCGACGAAGCCGGGGAACGGATTTGGCAGGGCGATTTTCGTCTGTGGCCGGGCCGAGGCTGGTTTGTGCTGCTTTTGGGCGACAAAAAAACACCCAAGTTGCTGGCACTGCCGAAGGTAGAGCGCGTTCCTCAGACGATTTTCCGTTTGGTTCACGCGATCGAAGGTGCGGGGGCCGTGGATCTCCTCGACGGAGACATTGAGATCGTGAAGTCGCTTGCATACGGTGCGGCGACAGATCCTGCGACAGGATTTGCGTTGCGCAAAAAGACGCTTCGCCTTCGCGATCGTGCGACGGGCGCTTCTTGGGACATCGTTTTGCCCGAGGCTGCTGTCCTGGCGTCGATGGATCAGGTGGTCAGTCTGGTGTTGGCAGGCAACGCAAAACCGGGCGGAGCGATCAGCGCACACCTTTTGATCGAATCGCGGGTGGGCAAAGAAACGCCTGTGCCTGTGTACTCGTTGCCCACAAGCCCGACGTTGTATACCCCTTGACCTACCTGCCCGAGAAAGTCACGCTTGCCGCATGAAATTGCTCGTGCTCGCGGCGGGTTATGCGACTCGGTTGAAGCCACTCACCGACAAGACGGCCAAGCCGCTTTTGCCTGTTGCTTCCCGTCCCATGATCGACCACGTTCTTGGCAAATTCGCCGACTCTTCCGCGATCGACCAGATTTTCGTCGTCACAAATCACCGCTACGCCGACGATTTTCGCGCGTGGGCGGCTGAGCACGGCGGATCGTTTGGGCAAAAGCCGCTCGTGGTGGTGGACGACGGAACGACGAGCAACGACGACCGCCTGGGTGCGATCGGCGACATGGACTTTGTGATCCGCACTTCTCACATCGACGACGACCTGATCGTGGTTGCGGGGGACAACCTGTTTTCCGACTCCCTTTCCGGTTTTGTGGAGCAGGCGCAGAAGCGGGGTGTTCTCGTCGGTGTGTACGATGTGGGTAGTCTGGTCGAAATCCGCAAATACAACAACCTGGGGCTCGACGAAGAGGGGCGCATTACGCACTTCGAGGAAAAGCCCGTTTCTCCGACGAGCACACTGACTGCCATCGCCCTTTATCACTATCCGCGCGCCGTGGTTCCCAAAGTGGCCACGTATCTGGCGTCCGGGGGCAACCCTGATCAGCCGGGTCGGTTCGTGCAGTGGCTGTATCCGCAACTTCCCTGTTTCACCTATCGCGTACACGGAATTTGGCTCGACATCGGCAGTCACGAAACCTACGACGAGGCGCAGCGACTCTTTCGCTCGTCCTAAAGGGGTCCAAGTCCATGATGACCAAAAAACGACCTTCTCTGCTTCTCGCTTGTGTGATGTTTGGTTTGGGCTGCGCCACAGTGGAAGGGGGACCCGAGTTTTCCCCTCCAGATCTTGCAAGACCCACCCGGTTTGGTTTTGTGCGGTTGGGTTCCTCGTCGGTGACATCAGGACCGGACACGTATGAACAGACCATGGCGACCGCCCTCTTTTATGATTCCTCGGTTGCAAATCCGGTCTGTGTACGCCGCGAATATGGGCCTTGTGTGACGTATCGCTGCGGCGCGCTGAAAGGGGTTCCTTCAGCGGGCGACATCAAGATCAAAGGCAGCCCGGAAGATGTTGTGCTTGCACCCAATACCGACGGCGCATACCCCGAATATCGCAACACAGCGCAGCTTCTGTTTCAGCGTGGCCAAGCCCTCACGATCGAGGCAACAGGGAAGGACCTTCCTGCTTTTTCGACCCCGGTCACATTCCCAAGCTCTGCGTTCGCGCTGAAATCGCCGAGTCCGGCTCGCATCGACTTGACCTGGCTTCTGAAAAGAACGCAGGACCTCATGCTGACTTGGACACCACTGGTCGATGAAAGCAGTGTCCGCATCGAACTTTCGCAGGATGTAGGAAGCAACCAGAGTGTGTTTGCTGAATGTTCTTTTCCGGGCAATCTGGGAACTGCAACGGTGCCCGCAAACGTACTGGGTGAGTTTCAAACCACGGTCGGAATTTCGCATGTTCTGGGGGTTCTGGTGGGGCCCGGAACAGAGACCAAGTTGTCCATTCCTCATTGGGATTTGTCGGTCTACACAATCGGTGTGGGGCGCACCGGAATCGCAATCCTGACCGAGTAACCAAGACCCCTTTCCTCCCTTATTCTTTCAAATGGTGCTGCGGGGTTCACATGCCGCGCGGCAGACAGAGTGAATTTTCTTTCACGAAAAGTTGGCTCTGCAATGAACGAAGCACAATGCGCGCGGGAGTTCCTGCTTCGACGGAAAGACGTTCTCCTGTGAGTACGTCTTTGTACGTTCCGATCGGAACGCCAGTGACTTGCAAAAGTCGCTCTCCCGTGTTTCGGGAAAGCACGCTGAGGGCCACCTCTGTTTCCGATTCCTGACCCTCTTTTGGCGTATGAAGTGCAACGGTGTGTTCTGTGCTCGAATCGAGCACTTTTCGCTGTCCTTTGCGAAGAACCGGAAGACATGTTCGCAGCACTCCCAATCGTTTGGCGTGGGCAAGCACGGCACGTTGGAACGGGGGCAGCGTTGGTTCTGACAACACATCCGGCAGCACCCGCCGCGAATCGGGGTCGCCTGCCCCGGCCAAACCGATTTCATCCCCGTAATACAGAACAGGAATCCCAGGCAGCGTAAAAAGGAGTGTCAGTGCAATCTGGTGTCGCTTGTAGGGTTCGAGCTCCGCAGGCTGCGCCGGTGGGTCTGTCCACGGAGGGTTTCCCGCATTGCCCGCAGCCTCGGAAACAAAGCGCGCCGTATCATGATTGTTCAGCATGTGTCCCATGACTGCACCAGAACCCCCATACACGTCTTGAGAGAGCGCAATCTGTTTTTCCAGCGTCGTCATGGGAATCCGATCTTTGGCAAGAGCATCGACGGTGGCCCAGAACAGAGGAAAATCGAATGCGCTCTGCAAACCAAAAAAACGGTCTCCCAAGAAACTACGTATCTCGAAACGTCCTCCGTCGCCTGGACCTGTGTAGTCCTCTCCGATCAAGAGGACATCCAAACCCTTTCGCGTGGCTTGTTCCGAAACGGCTTTCACGACACTCCGGGTGAATCCTCGCGGCATCATGGGAACCGCATCGATTCGCATTCCATCCAGATCAAAACGCTTGAGCCAATACAGCAAATCCGTTCTCTGTTGCGCAGCGGCTTCCGGGTTCCGCAGGTTCACATCCGGCAAATAGGAGTCGAACCAACAATCCTCGATCCGTTCCCCCCAACCACACCCAGGGGTTCCACAAACACACGACCTATTCCCGTCGGAAAACCAGGATTTTTTGTCCGGTTCTGGAAACGTCGCCGGAGACCTTCTGGAATGAGCTTTGTAATACGGATGTTCGTTGTGAACATGGTTTGGAACCGCATCAAAAATCACACGCAAACCATGCCGGTGCGCGGTTTCTACCAATTTTTCAAGCTCTGTTTCTGTTCCTAAGCTCGGTTCTACGGACCTGGGTTCAGACGGCCAGTATCCGTGATAGGCCTCATACTCATTTCCATCTCGACCTCGGAAGATGCCGGGTGGATTTTCATACAAAGGGGACAACCACAATGTGGTGATTCCCATGGCCTCAAAATATCCATTCTCGACGGCAGCAAGCACTCCGTTCAGGGTTCCCCCTGCGCGATGGCCTGGTGTTTTCGGAGGAAGAAGGGGTCCTTTGTTTCCCCGAAATCGATCCAAAAAAATGTGATACAGAACGATGTCTTCCCGTTCCCCCGTGGGTTGCCCAAGCATTCCCATTCCCCCATTCCTAGGCGCGACCACAGCCTGCACGGTTTTGACAAGCGGCAACGCATGTTGGGTGTCCTGTGCAGACAGCTCAACCGCATATTTTCCGCTGGGTACATGGGACAAAACAACCTCGATTTCGTGTTCGGACAAAAGCGAGACAGACGGAGACAAGAACGGGGCAGGGTGCCCATTTTGTTCTATCTTCACCGACGGAAAATCGAGGGTTGCGGCCTCGGTTCCTTCTTCCAAACGAAACCGCACGGTCAGTGTTCCGTCGTTCTGGGTTCGATCCGATGCGGGCTCGATACGAAGATCGGGAACGGACAACGTGGGCAAACGGCAGTCTGGGAATTCCTGGACAGACCACTCTGCTTCGTAAGGAGTCGAGTCCTTCCACACAGGATGCGGGGCAAACTCTGTGTGTGGATTGAGGGCGTCTTGCAGGAGTTCATTTCCGACGAGAAAACCATATCTGTATCGGCCCGGCGGAAGGGGCAACGACAACAAAAAATAGCGCACGCCGGAAGCAGAAAACGTCTCCTCAAAACGCTGGTATCCGGGCCGCTGATACGCATTCCAACTTCCCACAAGTTCCGGTCTTTCGACTTGCTCGCGGGTCAAAGACAGGTCTTTCCGCGCCAGTTCGACTTCAGGCCGAAACGCCACCAAAAGGACGCATCGCGCGTCGGTGCGAGGGCCCGGCATCACCTCAACCGGGGCACACCCCGAAACGAAAAACACCACCAGAAACACCCCCCCCAACACCGGCCCAAACCGCCGAATGTTCCACAAAATCCAAAAACCAAAATACCCGCGCACCATGAGGTGCGAAATCTATCGAAAAGCGGTTCGCTTTTGCGATCTTGTTGGGACCGCCGTCGAAGACGGACAGGCTACAGTGTCAAACAAAAGCGTGGACAAAAGCCGTCGGCAAAAATCTTTGTGGGGTGTTGGTTGATTCGGGGGGGTTTTTTGCGGCAAGCTGCGGCCATGGACAAACGAGTCAAAGATGCAGATGCGGCGCTGTTCGATGTAGGTGACGGGGCGATCGTGATGAGCGGAGGGTTTGGCCTGTGCGGCAATCCCGAAAATCTGATCGACGCGCTTTTGCGACGAGGGACACGCGACCTGACGCTGGTTTCCAACAACTGCGGGACAGACCAAAAGGGGTTGGGAAAACTCCTGGCGGCGGGGCAGATTCGGAAAATGATTGCGTCCTATGTGGGGGAAAACAAGACGTTCGAGAAAATGTTTCTCGACGGGAAACTGGAAGTAGAACTGTGTCCGCAAGGCACGTTGGCCGAGCGGATGCGGGCTGCGGGGGCGGGGATTCCGGCTTTTTTTACTCCGACGGGATACGGAACGGTGCGGGCAGAGGGGAAAGAGGTCCGGGTGTTCAAAGACCGTTTCGGACGTGAACGGAATTACATTTTGGAGACGGCGCTGACAGCAGATTTTGCGCTCGTGAAAGCGTGGAAAGGGGACCGGTTTGGGAACCTTGTCTATCGAAAAACGGCGCGGAATTTCAATCCGGTGATGGCGACGGCGGCGCGCGTGACGATCGCGGAAGTGGAACACCTGGTCGAGCCGGGCGAAATTCCGCCCGATCAAGTCCATACGCCGGGCGTCTTTGTAAAACGGATTTTTCAAGGCGCGAACTATCAAAAACCGATCGAGCAACGCACGGTTCGATCTCGAAACACAGCGGTGTAGGGAGGAGCGGAAATGGCCATCACACGGGAACAAATGGCGCAACGTGTCGCGCAAGAGTTGCAAGACGGTTTTTACGTGAATCTGGGCATCGGTTTGCCGACGCTGGTTGCAAACTACGTACCGGCAGGAATGGATGTGATTTTGCAATCGGAAAACGGAATGCTCGGCACCGGCCCCTTTCCGTTTGAGGGAGAGGAAGACGCGGACCTCATCAACGCGGGCAAACAGACTGTCACAGAGGTGTTGGGAGCGTCCTATTTTTCGTCGGCGGATTCGTTCGGAATGATTCGAGGGGGACACATCGACCTTTGCATTTTGGGGGCGTTGCAGGTCTCTGAAACGGGCGATTTGGCGAATTGGACCATTCCGGGAAAGATGCTAAAGGGAATGGGGGGAGCCATGGATCTCGTCGCTGGGGCTCGACGGGTGATCATCCTGATGGAACACGTCGCGAAACCGAAAGGGGCGAAAGAGGGTGCGTTTGAGTACAAGGTGGTCAAGTCGTGCGCACTGCCTTTGACTGCGCCTCGGTGCGTGGCTCGGATTGTGACGGATTTGGCGGTGATGGATGTCCGACCGGATGGACTTCACCTTGTGGAAATTGCGCCGGGTACGACGGTGGAACAGGTGCAAAACATGACGGAACCGCGCCTTGTGCTGCCCGCAAACGGTGTGGTTCCGTGCATGGCGGTGTAGGAGAAAACGCAGGTCATGCCGCCGACTTTGTTAGGGCTTCGTCCGGGTGCTCCTCCCGTTGCTGTGGATGCGGTGGTGCTGGGCGAGGCGCTTGTGGATTTTTTTCCAGAAAATCCGGGGGTTTCACTGGAAGAAACAGAGCGTTTTGTTCGGCATCCGGGGGGCGCTCCGTGCAACTTGGCTATCGGTCTCAGGCGACAAGGAATTCCGACGGCGCTGGTGACGCAGGTTGGAGGGGATGCGTTCGGTCGCTTTTTGCGGAAACGGCTCCTTGATGAGGGAGTCGCGGTCGATGGTCTTTCCACACACAAAACGGCGCGAACAGGGGTCACGTTTGTTTCGGTGAGCGCGCAAGGAGAACGATCGTTTCTGTTTTATCGCCATCCATCGGCAGACATGATGATGACGAAAGCGGAATTGTCGCCGCCGCTTGTGCAAAGGGGGCGGTTGTTTCATTTCGGTTCTTCGTCGCTGTCTCGGGAGCCGGTGCGTTCGACAACGCTGTTTGCGATTGAATGTGCGCAAAAACAAGCGGGGCAGCGTCTGCAAAGTTGCGATGTGAATTTTCGACCGCACCTGTGGCCAGAGCCGAAAGATGCACCACCCCTTTTGCGGAAAGTGCTTTCGGGATGCGATGTGGTGAAGCTTACGGAAGAGGAATTGCCGGTGCTGTGCGGCACGGAAAGCGTCGAGGCTGGCGCGCAATTTGTGCGCAAATTGGGGGCGACGTTGGTGGTGGTGACATTGGGTGAACGGGGTGCGTACTTGGATGCTCCGCAAGGGACAGCGTATTTTTCAGCGGAAAAAGTGGTGGTCGTCGATAAAACAGGCGCGGGAGATGCGTTTTCAGCGGGTCTTTTGGCGTCTCTGCTGGTGTATCTGTCTGGCCCCGGTGACGGCCCCTTTCGGAAACGTCTTGCGGAATTGCCGATGGATGCGCTGAAGCGGGCTTGTTTGCATGGAACGCATTTGGCGGGGCGTGTCTGTACGGCGCTCGGGGCGACCACGGTACTGCCGAAGATGGTTCCCCCTTCACCACCCCCTTTGAAAATTCGAGCGATAGGCCGAAAAGAGGACTAAAGAGGACTAAAGAGGACTGATGTCGAACATCAAAGTCGTGGGTTTGGGCGGTTCGCTCAAACCAGAATCCACCAGTGAAAAAGCGTTGCGGATTGCTCTTCGAGCGGCGGCGGAACAGGGCGCGGACACACAGCTTGTGACGCTTGTATCACTCGATTTGCCGCTGTTTGCGCCAGACCAAGAACTGCCGGGCACTGCCCGTCGTTTCGCCGAACAAGTCGCGGAATGCGACGCGATGTTGTGGGCAAGTCCGGTCTATCACGGCGGCATGAGCGGGTCGTTCAAGAATGCGATCGATTTTTTGGAACTTCTGGCGAAGCACGAACCGCCGTACTTGACGAATAAGGTGGTTGGCCTCATCGCGACGGCGGGCGGGGTGCAAAGCCTGCAAGCCATCAATTCGATGGAGTTCTGTGTGCGTGCTTTGCGCGGTTTTGCACACCCGTTGACCGCGCCGGTCGATCGAGCGTGGCAGCTTTTTGCAAAAGACGGAACGCTGACGGACGAAAAGACGCTGGAGCGACTTCGCGCCGTCGGGGCGGGCGTGGTACAGGCGGCGCGCGGCCTTCGTCAAATGGGCTAAGGCAGGGAAAGGTGCCACCTTGGGCTACAGGGTGGAGCCGGGATCGACGTCGGCAGTCACGCGCAGGCTGCCGGGCACTTTTTGCGAAAGAACAAAGCGCAACAGGGTGTGCAGCGTCGAGACTTTTTGGGCGCGCAGCAAAAATTGCCACCGGCTGCGGCCTTGCAAACGCGAAAGGGGCGCTTCCGCCGGACCGAGCATGGACGCCTGAGCGCCCAATTCGGCCAATTTGGGTGCCAACGTCGCCGCAAGCTGTTGTGCGACTTGTGCGACCAAGTAGGGGTCTTCCCCATCCAAGCGTACAAGCCCCAGGCGCACAAACGGAGGGTATTGCAGGACGTGCCGGGCCTCGAGTTCTGCGTGCGCGAAAGCGTCGTAGTCGTGACGGGCAGCGCACTGAACGGCGGGATGTTCGGGGTTGTAGGTTTGGATGAGCACGCGACCGGGACGAACGGAGCGCCCGGCTCGGCCTGCGACTTGGGACAGAAGCTGAAACGTGCGTTCTCCGGCGCGAAAATCGGGCAGACCCATGCCGGTGTCCGCAAGAACAACACCGACGAGGGTGACGCCGGGAAAATCGTGCCCCTTGGCCAGCATTTGGGTGCCGACCAAGATGTCGGCCTCTCGCCTGTGCATGGCCGTCAGCACGCGGACCAAACTGCCCGCCGTGTCGCGATCGAGGCGTTCGATTTTCGCCTCGGGAAACAACACCGAAAGCTGCTCGAACAACCGTTCGGTGCCCAGGCCCAGGGACAAAAGCCCCTCTTGCTGACACAGAGGACACGCTTTGGGAACCTTTTCGCGGTGGTCGCAGTAATGGCACAAAAGGATTTGGCGACCTTTGTGCAGGGTCATTGAAACGGCGCAGTTTGGGCACTCCAGACGGTGGCCGCAGCACGAACACAGCAAAAAAGACGCATATCCGCGCCGATTGAGCAGCAAGATAGCCTGCTCACCGGCGGCCAGGGTCGTGCGCAGCGCGGCCAAAAGCGGCGCGGTCAGAAGGGCTTGGTCGGCGGCTTTGACATGTTGTTTCAGATCGATGATTTCGACCTGCGGCAAAAGAGCGCCCGTCGCTCGCTTTTGCAAAATCAGCCGCGTGAGTTTGCCCTTTTTGGACAATTCGAGCGCTTCCAAAGACGGCGTGGCAGACCCAAGCACCGCGATCGCTCCGGTCTGAGCGGCCCGCCACAGCGCGACATCCCGACCGTGGTAGTGAACGCCGTCGTGCTGTTTGAACGAGGTGTCGTGTTCCTCATCGACGATGAGGACGCCCAGGTTTTTCAACGGCGCGAACACCGCCGAACGGGGCCCGAGCGCGATGGTGGCGTCGCCTCGCAAAATCCGATGCCATGCGCTGGCCCTTTCCGACGGAGACAGCGCCGAATGGAGCACCGCAACCTGGCCCGGAAAACGCGACGAAAAACGCGCGGAAAGCTGCGGCGTCAGCGAAATCTCGGGCACGAGCACGAGCGCGGTTTTGTGAAGCCGTCGCGCTTCTTGAATCAAGCGCAAATACACTTCGGTTTTTCCCGAGCCGGTCACGCCGTGCAGCAAAAAACCCTTGTAACCGGTCCGACGGGGACTTGCGTGTTGCGCGGCATGCAGCGCACAAAGAAGCGCAGAAAGCGCCTGCTCCTGTTCGTCGGTCAGAACGTGCTGGGTGTCTTCATGCGACATCGACAGAGCCGGTTTTTTGCCGAGGCTTTTTTTCTCTGCGCCGGTTTTCACGTCGCCGTGGATTTCGACCCAATGCTCTTTTTCGAGTGCAAAAAGTTGCGCCCGCAGCTCGGTTTTGGGCGTTTGGGCCAGTCGTTCATCCGAAAAGAGCCGCTCGAGCGACACAAACGACGTGGGACTGCGCCGCGAACCGAGCACGCGCAAAAGGTCAATTTGCAACGGTTCCCGATCGGCACACTCCGGCGGAACAAGCACGTCCGTGAGCTTCGCCGCCATCGCAACGCCGTCGGGCAACAGCTTGACGCGCAAAACGACTTTCGCTTGCTCGGCGGGAGGCAGCAACAGCCGCAGCGTTTCTCCGACGGGAGCCAAATAGTAATCGGCCACAAAATGCAGCAGTTCCAGCAAATCCACAGGCAAGTGCGCGCCCGACAAACGCAGGTTGAGGGAGCGTAAAGCCTCTCTGCGGCAATGGCTTTGGGCCAGCGCCTGTTCCGCCGCGTCGCCCAAAAAAGACTCCAGCACGACCCCTTCGACCTGCGCCTGGCCTCCGAGCGGAACCAGCACACGTTCACCCACACCCGGCAACGAATCCATGGTGTCGGGCACACGGTAAAAATAGGGGCCGGGCGCGGGTGACATCACGGCGATCTTGCACAGACGCAAAGGCGGGTCCGAAAACAACAGAACCTCGGACGTTTCCGACGGAATCGTGTCTTTCGGAGCATTCATACGTAGTCGAGCACCATGGTTTCGTAGTGGCGGAACACCCAAAAACCCAGCAGCACGGCCACGCCCGTCGGCAAAAGCATTCCCATCCAACCGAGCAAGGTCGGCACTTCGCCTCGCATGAGCGCGAGCCTGAGCGCCGTCATGATTCCGGCGAGCGGATTGCACTGGAGAATCGTGCGGAACGGAAACGGAATCACCTCGATGGGATAAAAAACCGGGGTCGCCCAATACAGCAGAAGCAGCGCCGTGCTGACCAAATAAGCGACATCGCGGTACACGACGTTCAGCACCGAGGTCGCGAGCACGATTCCGCTCATGAGCGCGACGGCAATCAGCAAAAAGACGGGCACCAGCAACAGCGCAGGCGAAAGCCGAAACGCACCCGGAAAAATCGGCACAAACGCGAGCAGCACCACGCACTCAATCAGAAAATTCACGCCGTGGCTGAGCACGCTCGCCAGCGGCAGCAAAGGCCGCGCAAACACGGTCCGTTTGATGATGTCGGCGTTCGATACAAACACCGAAGTCGCGCTGTTCAGACTCGTGGAAAACCACTGCCAAACCAAAAGACCGATCAGCAGGAAAATCGGGAAATACTGTTCCGTCTGACGGAAAAGCTGCGTGAAAATCACACTGATCATGCCCATCATCACGAGCGGATTCAGAAGCGACCACACAATCCCGAGCGCCTGCGCTCGGTAGCGAGCGCGAAATTCCGTTCGCACAAGCACCCACAACACTTGAAACAGACTCTGCCGGCTCACCAGCGCCGCTGGTTCATCCGGCGCGGAAATGGGTTCAGGATGCCCTTGGATCGCATCCGAAGCACCCTCGCGGGAAAGCGGGCCGTGAGACACACCGCGCGAAGTTCGATGGGTGAAGTCCTCGGGCAAAGGTCGAAAGCGTCGTTCCAGAAAGGGAACAGCTTGAGGCGTACTGTTCACAGGCCAAGTCCTTTTTCGTGCTTTGTGGGCAGGGAAAGTCGTTAAGCAAAAGGGAGCGGAGTTTACGACGGCTTTTTCGCAGGATAAAGTCCCGCGCCATGCGAACACGTCCCGTTTCCTTTTCGTCTGTTCCGGCAGTTGTATCGGCCTGTTCCGCCTTTTCGGTTTCGGCGGTCTTGTTTTTGGCAGGATGTCCGTCGGAAAAAACCGCCAACGCGCCCGAACCTGCCACACAGGCTTCGACGAAGCCTGCGCCAAACGAAACGTCGAGTTTGACCTCGCAAGCGCCCCAGCCCGAACCGGGCGATTTGCCTGCTCCAGCCGACGTGGCAGCGCCTCCAGCCGACGCAGAAAAAACGTCGAGCGGTCTGGCGAGCAAAGTGATCCAAAAGGGAACAGCGACGGTCCACCCCGAGAAGCAAGACACCGTAAAGGTTCATTACACGGGTTGGATGACCAACGGAAAAATGTTCGATTCGTCGGTCAAACGCGGCCAGCCGACGGAATTTCCCCTCAAAGGCGTAATTCCGGGCTGGACCGAGGGCGTGCAACTGATGGTCGTCGGCGAGAAACGCCGTTTTTGGATTCCCGGAAAACTCGCGTACGGCGATACTCCGTCGGGGAATCGTCCGTTCGGCATGCTCGTGTTCGACGTGGAACTTCTGGACATCAAACCGGGCCCCAAACCGATTCCCGCGCCGTCAGACGTGAAAGAACCACCTGCCGACGCGCAAAAAACGCCGAGCGGTCTGGCGAGCAAGGTGCTCACGAAGGGAAAAGGCGCAGTTCACCCCACAGCATCCGACACGGTGGAAGTTCACTACACGGGCTGGATGACGAACGGCGAGATGTTCGATTCGTCGGTCATGCGCGGCCAAACGTCGAAATTCCCGCTGAGCGGCGTCATCCGAGGCTGGACCGAGGGCATGCAGCTTATGGTCGTTGGTGAGAAGCGCCGTTTTTGGATTCCGGCTGCACTCGCGTATGGCGACACGCCCCGGCGGCCCGGCGGTCCGCACGGCATGCTCGTATTCGACGTGGAACTGGTCGGCCTGACCCAAGCGCCCAAAGTTCCGCCCGATGTCAAAGAACCGCCGAAAGAGGCTCGCAAATTGCCGAGCGGCTTGGCGTACAAAGTCCTCGCAAAAGGCACCGGAACGAAGCATCCGACCGCCGACGATTCGGTCGAGGTGCATTACTCAGGCTGGACCACAACCGGCGAAATGTTCGACTCGTCCGTCGCGCGCGGCGAACCCACGTCGTTTCCGTTGCGAGGCGTGATTGCCGGTTGGACCGAGGGCGTTCAACTCATGGTCGAAGGCGAAAAAGCCCGCTTTTGGATTCCTGGCAAGTTGGCTTACGGCGACACACCGACGCCAGGCCGCCCGCACGGAATGCTCGTGTTCGACATCGAACTCCGCAAAATTCTCAGCCCATCCGCGCAATAGAGGTCGAGATCCTTCGTTGCGCGAACGTGGCCATGTGCGGCAAGCGGTTGGGCACCGACCACCAAGTGTTTCGCGGCGGCGTTGCATAGCGCGGCAAACAGATCGATCCAGTCTTGGTTCGTCGGTATCAGGCTTGGTCCAGGCGAGGCCAAGCGAGCGTGACGTAGTCTAGATCGAGAGTTTGTGGGCGATTTCGGCGAGGGCTTGGGTGTTGTGAATGTGCGAGAGCTGACCGAGCAAATACTCTTTGACTTGCTCTTCCATGTGGGGCAGAGCGTCAGACAGACCCAGGTCGGCAGCATATTTCCGCACAAGTTCGCTCTCTTTGCCGGTCACTTGGCCGTCTGCAAACGCCAGAAGCAGGGCCGATTTGACAAACAGCTTTCGCAAATCCGGTGTGTCGAGCGTCGCCTGAAGTTCTTCAGTCGAAAGCGGCCCACGCCGCGACAGTTCCGATAGAGCATTCATCGATCCGCCAGCCTCGGCCCAAAACGACGCGACCAAAGCCGCTTCCCTTTCGTGCAGGCCATCTGACTGGGCGATATGAAACAGGCCACGCGCCATGGCTTCGGCTTGATCATTGGTGAGCGGGATTTCAGGAAAGAAGTTCATTCTGTGCCTCCTCTAACTTTCAAACAGGTAGAACGTCAGGAACAATGCGCAACGCACCCGATCGCTCAGCGACGGTGTCCGGCGACCATTTTCAATTGGTGAAGCCGCTGCTGAAGCGCATCAATCGGCAAGTCGGCGTATTTCTGCGGCAACATGCGACGGTTGGAAGCCTCGAACACCGCGAGCAGCTCCATAAATTCCAGCATTTCCATGTCGCGTGGGGGCAGGTAGTCCCGTGCCGCACGTTGTAGGTCTTCCAGACACACGGGCCCATCGCCTTGCCCGGCTTTTTCCGACCGTTGGCTTGCGCAATCGCTCGCCAGCAGCACGACCGCCTCGATGTCTGCATTCGACATACCGACAATCGGGGTCAGCACGTCATCGGCAACCGGAAATGCAAAATCGCTTTGGACTTTGTTTTTCCGAAGCTGCGCCGACAAAATCGGAGCCACTTCGGCAGGGGTTTGCGCATAAAAGAACGGAATTTTCCGGTCGAGACGCCCCGCGCGCTTCAAATCGATGTCGATTTTGTCGGGCCGGTTCGTCATGAGCACAAACAGCACACGGCCTCGGTTCGACGTATCGCTCATGAACTCTTTGATGCGAGCAATCACGCGGCTCGACGTTCCGCCGTCCTCCTCGCCTTGGTTGCCGAACGCGCGGTCGGCTTCGTCGATGATGACCATGACTTGGCCGATGGCCTGGACGACTTGAAGGATGCGTTCCAGGTTGCCTTCCGTCGCGCCGACCCACTTGCTGCGGAAGTTTTTGAACTTGATTGCGGTCAGGCCCGACTCTTTCGCGAAAGCTTCTGCGACGAAGGTTTTTCCCGTCCCCATCGGCCCGACGAAGAGAAGACCCATCGGAACCCGGCTGCGACGGCCTTCGCGGATGTTTTTCGCAATCTGCGACAAGTCTTTTTTCACTTCGTCCATGCCGCCGACGACCTCGAAACCGTGTTTCGGTTCGACAAATTCGATCAGGCTGTAGCACTCACGCTCAATGATTTCGCGTTTGCGGGCCGCGATGAGGCGCAGCACTTCGACTCGAGCATCGGCATCCGCACTCGTCGTCACAGGTCCGTCAGGTGCCAACAGCCGCCGGATTTCGTTGCGCGGCATACCTTTGGTGATTTGCGCCAATTTTTGTGCTCGTTCGACCGCCTGAGCACCGCCGCCGAGCAGTTCGATGATGAACTTTGTTCGATCTGCTTCGTCGTCCGACGGAACATCGTGGGGAGCCAAAATTCCCTGAATTTGAATCGACTTCAAGCCCGCCGTGACCTCGGTCATCATGTCGAGTTCATCGACGAGCATGTCCGGGCGGATGTGGCGCAGAAGGGCTCGTCTTCCATCTCCGTCGGGAATCGGGATCTGCACCGTCGCGACACGCGGGTTTGCCACAAGTTTGGGATGCAGTTCGGACAAATTCTCGACGAGCATGAATACCAAGCTGTCGTTTTTGTCGAGAGACGGCAGCATCGACCAGCGTTGCAGCGTGACCACAGAGGCACGGTCGTCGATCGTCGAAAAACTCGTTTCCCCCGCCGGAGCAACGGTTTCCGCGTATTCAAGAATCAGCGCAACGCCATTTTGAGTCACGAGCAGCCGTTCGAGGAGAGGCAGAACCTTCGCTGGCTCTTTTTGAAGAGCCAAGTCCTCGAAACCGGGCGGCAATTTGCCTCGCACAAAACGAACGCCCGTCGAGACGTTGTACAGCACCACCATCGACTTCTTTTCGAGCAGAACTTTGCTCAAAAAGTCGGGCAGCGGCAGCAGTTTCTCGTCGGGGCTGCGCTTGTCGAGCAATCCGTCGGGATCATCGAGAATCAGGTCATGAACATTCCCAAACAAAACGAATTGATTGGATTCGCCCCGCAAATACCGACGGCGGATTTCATCTGCCCAAACAGGCAAGCGAGTCGCTTTCGAGGTGTTCAACGTACTCATCGTGTCATCCCTTGCATGTGACGTTCGGTTTCGCGCGAGGCATCTCTCACTGCCGCCACACCCTCGCGCAGCTCATCCAAACGAGCCCCCAATTCGCGCGGATTCTGCATGCCGACAATTTCGTCCGCGAGCAGCCGAAACGTGTTTTCCATCAAATCCATTTGGCCGCGCGCCGTCTGCAAATTCCGTCGCAATTCCAAATAGCGGTCCTTTCGCGACAGCAGCACTTCCAGGTTTTTCTGAGCGACTTTGCGGCGTTCATCTCCAAACGGCAGCTTGTCCGTCTGGTTTGTATAGCGATTGATGTCCTTCTCGATCTCCGAAAGATTCATGTCCTCGAGATAGGCGTGGTATCGCGACGCGACGTGGGCCATGTCGAGAAAATCGTCCACCAAATCCTCGAGTTTCGAGATGTCCGCCGACAAAAGCTCGACTGAAAACGTGGCGTTGTCGCGAGCCATCTTTTCAATCCGCTTTTGCTGGTCGCGCAGGGCCAGCGCACGTTCTTTTTCTTCATCTGGCAGCGCGTTGAACTTGGCGACCTGCCGCGCTTTTCTTGCGGCTTGCTGCTCGCCTTCCCAAATCGGATCGAACCACTTTTTGCGGAGCAACCTGGAATCGGGCGCAAACAGCATCCAGAGCGCTTCTGCGGCCACCGCGCACAGTCCGACCCACCAATGCCCGGTCAGAAGCGCCGCGCTTCCTGCGCCGGCCAGGAGCGACAAATTGTACGGATTCGCAAACGCATACTTTGAGTACGGCGGTTCCGCTTTTTTCCCACGCGGCGTGGAATCTTGTTCGCTCACTTGGCATACAGCAGCGACAAAAGCTGCTCCTCGCATTGGCGAAATTCGGGTATCGATTTGACCTTTTGACTGCGCGTGTCAAACGTCGGCACGTCCAGTCGATGCAAAATTTGCGCGGGTCGTTTGCTCAGCACGTACACGGTGTCGGCCAAGTACACCGCTTCACCTACATCGTGCGTCACGAACAAAATCGTGTTGTCTTCTCGATGCGAAATGTCGATCAACATGCCCTGCATTTCCCAGCGGGTTTGCGGATCGAGCGCACCGAACGGCTCGTCCATGAGCAGAAGTTTCGGCCTGTTGATGAGCGTGCGCGCAATCGCGACGCGCTGTTTCATGCCGCCGGACAATTCCCTCGGAAATTTGTTCGCGAACTGTTCCAGACCGACGTGCGTCAGGATTTCCAGCGCACGTTTTCGCCTTTCCGCAGACGGCACACCCTCAAGCCGCAGACCGTATTCCACATTTTCGACGACGGACAGCCACGAAAAAGACGTGTATTGCTGAAACACCATTCCGCGATCGCGCCCGGGTCCGTCCACCTCGTGGTCCGAAATCAGCACGCGGCCTTTTGTCGGCGGCAAAAGCCCGGCGACTGCTTTCAAAATGGTGGATTTTCCACAGCCAGATGGGCCCAAGAACACCACGATCTCACCGACGCCCGGTTTGTCGATGATATCGAACGAGACACCACGCACGGCCTCGACATCTTCACCGCCCCGACCGCGATACGTGACGTGCAAGTCCTCGACGTGCAGTTTGACGGCGGTTTTGTGGACGGTGATCGGAATTTGGGGACTCGGGTTTTCAGACATGGCCAGCCTCTCGCCACGGGAACAAGAGACGCCCGCCAAAACGAATCAGCGCGTCGGACAAAAGGCCGATGATGCCGATGATGAAAATCCCCGCGAACACCTCGTCGATGTGAAGATGATTTCCGGCGAGCTGAATCTGATAGCCGAGCCCCCGTTTCGTGTTCACAAACTCCGCCAAAATCACATACGTCCACGAAATCGCGTTCATCACTCGAAACGAGTCGAAAATGTCCGGTGCAGCGGCGGGCACTAGCACGCTCGCAATCACCTGAAAACGGCTCGCGCCAAGCGTTCGAGCGGTTTGCACAAGTTCCTCGGGGACGGCTCGAATCGCGCTGATCACGACGGGCAGCAAGTAGACAAACACACCCAAAAAAAGAAACGCGATCTTTTGTTTCTCCTCGATACCGAACCACAGAATCGTCAGCGGAATGAACGCCGAAATCGGCATGTAGCGCAACGGTGCCATGATCGGCTCGACGAGACGATTGATCGGCTCGAATGCGCCCATCAAGATCCCGAGGGGCAGAGCCACCGCCGCCGCGAGAAAAAACGACAACACAATCCGCCACGACGAAGCGATCGACGCATCGAGCAGCACCCGCACCACGATGGGCTTGCCATCCACCCACTCCTGTTTCCCGATGATGAGGTCGCGCAAAAGCACGCGAAGCACATCGCTCGGTTTGGGCAAAAAACCGCCGCTCACCACGGGTTTTGCGCCCGAAGTCAATGCCACCCACAAGATCAAAAGCAGAACCGGCAACACAAACGCCAACCACAACTGCCAGCTTGCCGGCAGCGGCTTGCGCAACGCCCAAACCGGCTCGCGCGAACGCAACGGCTCAGACGACGGGGCTTTCTTTTCCGAGGACACGCTGCTGCTCACGGCTACTGCACGTTCAGGATGACTTTGATATCGGTGCGTCGGTTTTGCTGCCGTCCCGCCTCGTTTGTATTGGCTGCGACAGGGTTATCCGGCCCGTGGCCAATCGTCTGGAAACGCTTGGGATCGATCTTGTGATTCTCGATCAAATAGTCCTTCACCGCGTCGGCACGCTTTTGCGAAAGCGAGCGATTCGCCGACCGAGACCCGGTGTTGTCCGTGTTCCCCTCGATGCGCAAAAACGTGTTGCCAAATGCCACCATCGTCTCGCCCAGCGAGTCGAGGACGAAATTCGAGCCCGCCATGATTTGGTCGCTGCCCGTCGTGAAATAGATCGTGAGCTGTTTGTTGATGATCGGACGCGCCTTCGTTGCGTCGATCTTTTTCGGGTCAAACTTGAAGGTTTCGACCACTTTTTGCCCCGGATAAGCGTCGGCCAGCGCGGCGACAAAGCGCGTATCGACGCAGTTTTTGGCATCCACGGATTTGCTGATGACGCCCTGCTTGCGCCAGACGATGAACGCAGAATTAAACAGCGACTCAAACTGCGCTCGATTCCCATCGAGGCCAAAAAACAGCGCGTTGTCCGCAAAACTGGTCAGTTTCATTCCTGACAACATTCCCGACACGTCATCCTCGGGCAATTTCAGGGCTTTTCCGACCAGCATGTTGGCCTGCGCCGGGTCTTTTGAAATCGCTTCGATTCCGTCGAACCAGCCGTGGACAAACGCCGTCAGGGTCTCAGGAGATTTTTCGACCAGCTCGTTTTGCGCAACCAGAACGTCCGCAATCACGTTCGTCGCTGCCGTCGTCGAAACCAGCACATGAGCCTCGTCGCCACGCGCTTTCACTGCACCCGACAAGTCTGGTTCCCACGTCACGGCAGCATCGACGTTCTTTGACTTAAACGCCGCAGCGGCGAGTGGTGCCTCGGCAGTGAAAACCAGATTCTTTTCGATTTGCAGTTTGTCCGCCGCCGAAAGACCTGATTGCGAAAGCAAATACAAAAGCAACCAATGCGACGGCGTGTAGCGCGTTGTGGCGATTTTCTTGCCCTTCAGATCCTCGACGCTTTTGATCGAAGTCAGTGCGACAATTCCGTCGCCACCGCGCGACCAGTCTTGTTGAACGATCGCCTTGCCGCCTTTGCCCTGCTCGGCCAGCGCGGACGCCTCGCGGGCCCATGAATCGACCGTATCCCACATGATGTCGATGTCGCCTTTGAGGAACGCCGCCAGCTTCGCCTGCGGATCTTCGAGAAGCGTAAATTCCACGTCGATCCCGTACTTCGACAGATAAATCGAAGCTTTGTCTCCGCCGGAAAGGCCGTTGTTGGCGACAATGCCCGGCGCGTGTCCCGCCCATGTATTGATTCCGACGCGGAGTTTTCGCGTGAGTTTCCCAGAACCAAGCTGCACCTTGGCAATCCCCGTCACGCCTTGTCGTCCAGCCTCGCGAGCCGCGCCGATCGATGAGAAGTCGTCTTTCGAGACCGCGTTGCTCCCGTTCGGCTGCGGCTTGTCAGACGGCGGTTTGTCACCAGGTGGGACAGTTCCCTTCACCCCGGTTTGGTTGGCCCATTGGGTGATCGTGTCGCGCTTGACATAAAGCACGTAACCGACCACTCCGAGGATGATGACAGCGATGAACAATTTGGCGAAAGGTGTGAGCTTCATACCGGACTCCGCATAGCGACAGAGAAAAAGGGAGACACGTTCGTTTCAAAAACCCGCCTACATCGACTTCGCTGCCGCGCGTTTGGCCGCTGCTGCAGCCTTCATCTCGGCCAGTTGTTGCTTCGCAGTCACGTCGCCCGACTGGCCCCGCAGTGACTTCAGACGCGAATCCAGGTCGGTTTCTCCGAGTTCTTTGTTGAGGTTCGCTTGTGCGACTTGTGTCTTGATGTGGGTGCGCACATTGTCGAGGGCCTGAACTTCGGCATCGACGGACAGCCCTTCCAGTTGTTCTTGAATCCGCATCCGGGCCTGCGCCGATTCGAGCTTGGCGACCATCGTTTCTTTTTCCGCCTTGAGCTTCTTGATCTCGTTTTGCACCGACAGCAGAGATTGTTTGGCGCTGTCGGCATCTTTGGCCGCCGCGTCCGAGTCCGTTTGCAATTCCGCAATCGAACTTTCGAGCTGGTTCTTTTTCTGGATCAGAACCACCGCGAGATCATCTTGGTTGGTTTCCACCGCCGTACTCAGATCCGCGTTCACCTGAGCCAACTCTTTTTGCTGCGTCGCAAGCCGTTCAGAAAGTTCTTCGCGACGTCTGATGATCGCCGCCGTCGCTCGTTTGAGCGCCGAGTATTTCTCGACCATCGAGTTGATCGCGTTTTCGTATGCGATTTCCGGGTGCTCTTTTTCCACATCCGAAATCCACAAGCTGATGAACCCTTTCCACAGGTTTGCTAGGCGACTAAAAACCGACATTCTGCGTGCTCCTTGAAGTGTGGCCGCTCTCGGTGCGGCGTGAGGACTTTTGTCATGGCTTCCGCAACTTGCGCGCTAGGGTGTCTGACCCTGGCGCAGTTTTGCAGATATTTTCGTGGCTTTCTCGACGGACTCGGAACCGAAAAACTCCAAGATGTCCTGAAATCGTCGTCGCTTGCTGTTACAAGCAAGCTCGAGGCCTTTTTGCTGGGCCTGCTGCTCCTTCATCGACGAGCGAATGCGCGAAAGTTCTTTTTCCAACTCGTCGATTCGCCGCGTTCCCTGCTCCAGAAACGCCTGCGTGTGTCTTTGTCCCTCTGCGCCGTGCCGCTCGAATGCGCGCATGTGAAGCAGCGTGGACTCGATGATTTGTTCGATCGAGATCCCAAACGCTTGCAGCGATGCGCCAACGATTTGCCGTTTCACCTCAAGAGGCGTTTCGGCGGGCAGCGACAAAAGAAGTGTAAGAATCCTCTCCACACGACTCATTTCATCGTCGCTGAGGCCCGCTTTTTTCAGCACAACAGTCGCGTCAATTTTCACTTCCGGGACAGGCTCAGAAGCAACGGGTGACGGACCCGACCCAGGCGCAACATTTTCTGCTGCTCCAGGAACCGGAGGTCGCGGCGGTCGTGTCGAACGCGAAGTGTTCACAGAAGGCAGGGAACCCGATGCTCCCGGACCTGTTGCGGGCACTACCGGAGGCGGGTTTGGAACACTCTTTGCTGTAGCTGAAGTTGCCACTGACGGAGAAGACGCAGCGTACTTGGCGATCAACTCATCGGCAGCGGCATCTCCAGTAGTGACCGGCTTCGGGGTGCCCTGCGGATCGGCCTCGGCCTCGTTCTCGCCTTCCCGGACCACAAACAAGCCGATGAGAGCGTCTCCAAGACCTTTTTTCTTTTCCGCCAAGATAGCCTCCGCCAACAGGCTACTTCTGTGCGCGCTGTGCGGTCAAGCAAGGCTCCGACCCGAAGGCCCGACAAAAAGGCTGAGCGGAATCGACGCTTAACACCAAACCACCTTTTCGATAACCTCGACGGCCAACCAAGTTTCCCAAATTCCAAAACAAGACAAAACCTTCGCGCAAAAGAGCACTTCATGAACGAAAACAAACCCGTTGAACAGATCGTGATCATTGGTTCTGGTCCCGCCGGACACACGGCTGCGATTTACACCGCCCGAGCCAATTTGCAGCCTCTTCTTTTCGAGGGATTCATGGCCGCTGGCGTTGCTGCCGGCGGCCAGCTCACCACCACCACCGAGGTCGAGAATTTCCCAGGTTTCCCCACAGGAATCATGGGTCCCGAATTGATGGATCGGATGCGTGCGCAGGCCGAACATCACGGCACGCGAATCGTCACTGAAACCGTCGAGCGCGTGGACCTTTCGCAACGACCGTTCCTGGTCCAAACCGACTCCCAAACCGTCTTTGCGCAAGCCTTGCTCATCGCCACCGGAGCAACCGCCCGTCGCATGTCCATTCCCGGCGAAGAAAAGCTATGGCAACGCGGCATCAGTGCTTGCGCAGTCTGTGACGGGGCACTTCCCGCATTCCGAAACCAAGTTTTGGTTGTCGTTGGTGGTGGCGATACAGCCGTCGAAGAAGCCACCCATTTGTCCAAATTTGGCAGCAAAGTCCTTTTGGTTCACAGGCGTGGGGAATTGCGTGCCTCGAAAGCGATGCAAAAAAGACTCTTTTCCGATCCGAAAATCTCGGTGCTGTTCCATCACGTCCTCGAAGAAGCGCACGGCGACAAAACACTGGAATCCGTCCGTCTGCGCCACGTCGAAACCGGCGAAGCACACAATGTGGCATGTCGTGGCTTGTTTTATGCGATCGGTCATGTGCCCAACACGTCGTTTTTGGCCGGTCAGCTCGCCCTCGATGAAACCGGGTACATTGTCACTTCGCCTGGGACGACCCAAACATCGGTCGCAGGCGTGTTTGCCGCCGGTGACGTGCAAGACAAGCGTTGGCGACAAGCCATTACCGCTGCTGGATCGGGCTGCATGGCTGCGTTGCAAGCGGAAGCGTTCTTGGCAGGTCATTGATGTCATCGAAATACGCGGCCCGGTTCGCCGGAGCATGCGGCGCATGTTTGTTTTTTCTCGGTTCAGCAAAAGCGGCGGGCCTGTTTGTGGGAACGCACGGCGCGCGACCGACGGCCCTCGGCGGGGCTTTCGTCGCTGCTGCTGATGATCTCAACGCCATCTACTACAACCCCGCTGGCGTCGTCGCGGCTGAAACCGGCCCGGACGGATGGAGCGTCCTTTTTGACGCTGGTTTGCTCCTCCAGCGCGTTTCTTACACACGAAACGACGCTGGCATCACGCGACCCACGGTTCGCAACGACGGAGGCGCATTTGGCGGCGCGCCTCCCGTTCTTCCGCAGATCGCTTTTGCGCGAACATGGACCCAGCCTTTTGGCCGCGTCTCTGTGGGCATGGGCATTTGGGTCCCCTATTCCAGCCTTCCGCGCTATCCCGAGGGCGACTACACCACCGAGGCGAGCCGTCGCCAAATTCCCGACACCGCCCCACAACGGTATCAGCTCGTGGGCATGCACGATGGCTCCATCACTTCGGCCTCTCTCGCAGCCGTGATCAATCCCGTCGTCAGTTTTTCGCTTTTCAACGACAAAATCCAGTTTGGCGTCGGGCCGCAGCTCATGCTGCTGTACTTTCGCGCCAAAATGATGCTCAGCGGTTGCCCGCAGGTCATGTGTCCGCCGGAAAATCCAGACTATGACGCGCTTGTGCTTGCCCAAGCCTTTGCGCCCGCACCGTCAATGAATCTTGGCGCGATTTTTCGACCTATTGACGCGCTGCGTCTTGGGTTGTCGTTTCAGCTTCCCTTTTTCGTCCGCAGCGTGACGGGGAGCGTGGACACTCGTTTGCCGACCAGCGAGCTGTTCAATGGCGCGCAAGTCCAAGGTCGCGAGGCATCCTTTTCGATGAATCTGGCCCCGGTTGTGAGGCTCGGGCTCGCGTTTTCGACGTGGCAAAAGCGTTTGACCATCGAGCTGGCCTATACCGCCGAGTTTTGGTCCATACAAGATCGTCTGACCGTGTCTCCGCAAAACGTCAGCCTCGTCAACGTCAAGGGATTTGACACGTATCAGCTTGCGCCCTTGTCCATTGACAGACAGATGAAAACCACACATGCGGGGCATGTGGGAGTTGAAGCCACTTTGTGGAAGCATGTCGGGGCACGACTGGGCGGAATGTTCGAGAGTGGCGCTCTGTCCGACGCGACTTTTTCGCTGTTTTCGCCCGATGGCAACAAAGGAATGCTGTCTGTTGGTGTGTTTTTTCCTCAGGTCCAGTTTGCGTCTGCCGTTTGGCGTTTTGACCTGGGGTACGCCCACCTATTCCAACCCGATCGGGTCATCTTGCCGGAGGACAGTCGGCTCGCGCCCCAGAACCCGCTTCGTCCCGAAATCGGACTCGCGCCGGGCGAGGGCGGGATCGCGGGAGGCACCTACCAAGTCGGCTACGACATCTTGACCCTCGGTTTCTCTGTCTCCCGCTGAAGCTTTTTCCTCTGTCCCCAAAACCGCCTCCTGATCCAACCGATTCACGACTCTGCCCGCAAAGTTTCGGAACCGTTCCGCAAAATGCCTGTCCAACGTCACTGCTGATCGCCTTCAAAGCAAGTGCATAAATTTCAGTGTTTTCCATTTCGTTGAAATTCATCACATATGGGCCACTGGTCGCTGACAGGGCGACTCAAGACCAGTTCACTTCCTCTACTTTCGCTTTTCTCCGACGAGGCAACTCCTCCGCTTGGTCCGACCTGTATAGTCCGGTTTTGAAAAACGACAAGAAAAAATTTTGGAACCCAAAAAACAAAAAGGTGTCCGAAACTGTGTCTGGAAATACAAACAAGAACCTGACCGGGAGGACACCATGGCGGCCATCCCCATCGTGATTCAGGTCTACCAGGGGGGAAACCTGGTTAAGACCGAAAAACTGAACCAAGAAACCATCAAAATCGGAAAAATCTCGTCGGCGCACATCAGTCTTGAAGACGAATCGGTAAGTCGGCTTCATGCAAACATCGAAGTGACACCGAACAACGAGGTGACGCTCGCCGATCTCGGATCGTCGAAGGGCACCTTTGTCAATGGCGCTCGTCTCGCCGCAGAAAAGCCACACAAGCTTTCCAGCGGCGACGAGATCAAAATTGGCGACGTTCGTTTGGTTGTGACCTTCGAGGCACCTGCTGCTCCCGTCGCTGCCGCAGCGCCTCCACCGCCTCGTCCGGCAGCGCCCCCACTCCCCGGCATGCGACCACCTGGCGCACCGTTTGCGCCTCCTGTTGCTGCAATGGCACCCGCAGCACCAGCGCCCCACGCTCCTGCCGGACCGCTTGGAATTCCGGCGGCATACGGGCCCAAGGCTTTTGTGCCTCAATTGCCTCCGCAAGTTCTCGAACAAGTCGAGAATCGAGACGGTTCTCGTGCGATCGAAGTTGCAGCCCTGTTTGAAGACGCTGCCGTCGCTGTTCGGCACTTTGACAACCCAAAGGGCGGAAAAGTGACCGGTGCCACCAACGGCATGATCTACGGGGGCATCGCTTCACTTTGCGCTGTCTTCATCATGTTCCTCGTGAACTACATCACCGTCTCGAAGGAAGTTGCGATCGAAGAAGCTTGGGAGAAAGAAAACGCAGCGGCGGCAGCCGAGAAGAAGAAAGAGAAGCCTCACAAGTCGCCGGGAAGCAAAGTGCACGACCTCTTGTCGCTCATTCTTCTCGTCGGTGGGATGGGAGCACTCGCAACCGGTGTGTTGCGAAAGCAAAAAGAAACCGAGGAGAACGAATTCACCATCGGGCCAGCACCGGGGACGACGTTCAAAACTCCCGGAGAGTTTTTGCCCGTCGAGCGTTTCCCGCTCGTCCGATCGACCGGGGATGTTTATGAAATTTTGCTGACCCAAAAAATGACTGGTGAATTGCAGGTCAACGGAAAAACCATTCAAGTCGCTGAGCTGCTCGCGTCGGGCTCGGCTCGACAGTCGGACATTCAAGGTGCCTCGGCGATGCAAATTCCCGAGGGTGGCCGCTATATGCTTCAGCTCGGCGACAACTTTTTCAACGTGAATTCCGTCGCCAAGCCGCGCACGTATCCGGTTCCGCTCAATGTCGATTGGGGAACACAATCGTACACAGGCGCAGTGTTCGGAGCGGTTGCACTGTTTATGGCGCTCATTTTCTCGGTGCCGCCCGATCCGAAATCGCTCTCGCTTGATGCGTTCATGAACGATCAGCGGTTCGCCAAACTCGTGCAGAAACCGCCCGAGGACAAGCCCGAGGAAATCCCGGATTGGCTCAAGAAAAAGGCCGAAGAAAAAGACGACGGCGGCAAGAAAGCCAAAGACACCGAAGGAAAGATGGGCAAAAAGGACACGAACCAGAAGAACAAGCTCTACAACATCAAAGGGCCGCAAGATAACAAAGACATCAAACTGGCCAAGGAAGCTGCCAAAGATGCCGCGAAAAACGCTGGTGTGCTCGGTTTGATCAAGGCGGGACAGATGGGCAACATGGCGTCGATTTTCGGACGCGATTCGGCCCTCGGTAAGGATGCGTCGGATGCGATGGGTGGCTTGGTCGGCACCGAGGCGGGTGATGCGTACGGCGGCGGCGGTTTTGGTCTCGTCGGAGCCGGTGGTGGCGGCGGTGGCACGGGTGAAGGCACGATCGGCTTGGGCAACATCGGCACCGTCGGTCACGGTGCGGGCGGCGGCGGCGGATACGGCGCGCGGGCTGGTGCCTTGAAAGGTCGCAAAGCGGGCGCTCCTGAAGTCGTCCCCGGCACGGCTGAAGTGCGCGGCTCTCTCGACAAAGAACTGATTCGCCGCATCATCCGTCGGCACATCAACGAAGTGAAGTTCTGCTACGAGCGTGAACTGACCCGCACACCGAACATGGAAGGCCGCGTCATGGTGAACTTCACAATCGGTCCGACAGGCGGTGTCGTCGCCAGCATCGTGCAGTCCTCGACGCTCGGAAATCCGGTGGTTGAGCAGTGCATCGCAGCTGCCCTCCGTCGCTGGGAGTTCCCACGGCCTCAAGGCGGTATCGTCGTCGTGACCTATCCGTTCGTGCTGAAAGCCGCTGGCGGCGAGTAAGTCCCCACAAAATCCCACACGCTCCCCCACAACGCCTCACCCTCCCCTCCTTCTTCTCACATCATCCCACGGTTGGTTTGCTTTTCCGGCTCAGTCTTCGCCGGCAAACCGCACCGCTTGCAAAGTGTGATCATTTCCGAGGCTGACGATCGCATCCGCGCGCTCGCGCAGTGGCAAAACAAACCGTTCTACCTGCGGCCAAAGCGCGTCACGCCAAAAAGCAGACACTTGGTCATCGGTCATGCCGGGTTGGCCTGCCGCGATGTTCTTGGCCTCTCGTTTGCGGCGCGATGCGAGGGCCGCAACTGCATCGATATCGACATAAACCAGCCGGTCGAGCGCCCGTCGCAACGGTTCATAGCCCGGCGCGGAGATGCCTACCAAAAACCCCTCAAACACCAACACGTCGAGCGGTCCTTCCCTCAGCCTGTTTTCACAACGCTGCTCACGGCCCCGATCAAACACCGGCAGCGACAACACGCGCGGCTGGCTCGCCACCTGCGCCACAAATTCAGAAAGCAGTCGTTCGTCGTGCGTGCCTGGCGGACCCCGCAGCGCAAAACCGCGCCTCAGACGCTCCTCTTTGGGCAAATAGAAATCGTCGAGAGACACCGTGTCTGCACGCAGCGGACGAAGACCCTCGACAAGCCGCGACGCCAGCGTCGATTTTCCCGCTCCTGGCAGCCCCACCAAACCCACCAACAACGTCTTTCCGGGCCTCCGCCAACGCAAAATCCCGTCGAGCAGCGCGTCAAAAGGCCCGTCCGAAGCTCCTCCCGCCTCCGCCAGCGAACCGCCCTTTTTTCGTTCACCCATCAAGGTCGTCGCTAGTTTTTGAGCGCCAACAGACCGCGAGACAAACGACGCAAGCCTTCCTCGATGACGGGCACGCTGGCGGAATACGACAGGCGGATGTGGCCCGGCGCAAAAAAACCGCTACCAGGTACCACGGCGACGCTGGCTTCCTCGAGCAGATACCGCGAAAGTTCTGCATCGTCGGAAATGGAACCGCCGAGATAGGCACTCACGTCGGGAAAACAGTAAAAAGTCCCCTCGGGTTCGACGCATCGCACATCTTTGATCGAGGCCAGCCCCCGACACATCGCTTTCCGTCGCGCATCGAACTCGGCCACCATCTGCTTTGCCTCCGTTTGATCACCCGTCAACGCCCCGAGGGCCGCGTGTTGCGACACCGACGCAGCGTTCGTCGTCACCTGGCCTTGCAATTTGTCCATTGCCGCGATCAGAGAACGAGGTGCCGCGCAAAAACCAATTCGCCAACCCGTCATCGCATACGTTTTCGACACGCCATCGACCAAAATCACGCGCCCCCACAGCGACGGGTCCAGACGCAGAAGCGACACAAAACGGCCCGGCGAATACACCAACCGCCGGTACAGATCGTCCGTTAGCACCACGACGTGCGGATTCTCGTGCAAAAGTGCGACCACTTGTTTCATCGCACCCTCATCGATCAGCACGCCCGTTGGATTGCACGGACTCGCCAGAAGCAGAATCCTCGTCGCAGGCGTGATCTTGGCCCTCAGCAGATCAACATTCAGACGGAATCCTTGGTCCGCCGTCGAGGGACACAGCACCGGAACCCCTCCAGCCAAGCGAATCAGCTCGACATGACTTGGCCAAGTTGGCGTCGGCACAAGCACTTCCTCGCCGTCATCCAAAAGCGCCTGAAGCACGTTGAACAAGCACTGTTTGGCACCTGTGGAGACCATCACCTCGTCGGAAGCGATCGGTATGCCGTGCACAGCCGAAAGGTCCTTTGCGGCGGCAGCCCGCAGCTCGGGAATCCCGCAAACCGGCGTGTACCGACTCACGCCGCGTTCGATCGCCGTACACGCCGCTTGCCGGATGTATTCCGGGGTAGGGAAATCTGGCTCGCCGAGTGTCAGACTCACAATGTCGCGCCCAGCGGCGGAAAGCTGGCGAGTGCGGGCTGCAATTTCGAGCGTTATCGACGGAACCAGTGCATCAACCCGACGAGACGTGCGCATGTGAATCCTCTTTCCAAAGGCCAAACGGCTTGACCGGTTATTCGGTTACGACGATACGGGCAGTTTCGCTGTCGTCGAGACACGCTCTCGAAGCGCCTCGGGAATTCCCTCTGGCACCATCCAATCCACTTCGCCGCCAAACTGTGCAACTTCCTTCACCAGCGACGAACTGACGTAGAAATACTGCGCCGCCGTCATCAGGAAGATCGCATCCACATCCGGTGCCAGCCGGTGGTTCATGTGGGCAAACTGAAACTCGTACTCAAAGTCCGCGAGCGCCCGAAGACCACGCACCACAAACCGCGCACCCTTTGTCCGTGCATATCCCACAAGCAAACCCGCAAAAGCATCCACCTCGACGCGCGGATCGTTCGCTACTGCGCGCAAAATCTGTTGCCGACGTTCCTCGACCGTGAACATGGGCCGTTTGCGCACATTGTCCGCGATCGCGATCACCACTTTGTCAAACAACACGAGCGACCGATTCAAAATGTCGATATGCCCGTTGGTGATGGGATCGAACGAACCCGGATAAATAGCAATTCTTGGTTCCGACAAGGCCGTTTCTCCTCAGACTTCCAAAACACCCAAATCCCAAACCGCAAGGAAATCGCAGCGTGGCAAAGGCGCGCATCGTCCGTCAAGAAGCAAACCGCGATTTGGAACAAGACTTCATCAAGAGTCCTCATGACAGAAGACCCGCTTTTCGCTAAAAGAGTGTCAATGCGCAAAATTTCTCGTCGAGTGGTTTCACCTCTTCGGTTCGCTTTGGCTTTGGGTTTTGGTATCGGTGCCGCAAGTTGCGATACCGATCTGGGGCAGCGAGCCGTGTCGCCCGAAAAAACGCTCGGCGAGATCGTGTACCGAGAGACCTGTCAGCGCGTCGCATACACGTCACAGCTTTCGGAACACCTGGCCGGACAGCGGCCTGTCATTGATGCGACTGGTGTGTCGTTTCGCCCAATGTGCAGCGACGGGGAGGCCCCGCCCGAAGGTGCTCCAAAAGTCATGACTGCCGTCGGTGACAGGCGGCAAAGCATCGTTTCAGCCATCGACACTGCCGTACCCAAAATGCTGTACGACGACGCGGATTCCGCCGTGCGTGCGATGCTTCCCGGTTTGGAAGGCCCAGACGCTCAACGTGCCGCCGACAAAGCGGGCGCAGTGCTTGCTCGCATGGCACAGGATTCACAGGCCACGCAGGCCTTGGCCCGTCTGGGATATCGCGAGGGTTTTTTCCCGCGCGCCCAAGCTGGCGGCCTGTTGCGCAGTTTGCTCGGTGCCCCGGAACTCCATTCCTCGCTGGTCGCAGTCCTCCCTTTGCTCGCAGATTCCGCTGTGGACGTACACGATGCGAAAGCCGCGTCGGCTGTATCGTCGCTGCTGTTTGCCATCAGTCGAGAAATGCTTGCTGCTTCCGTTTCGCCAGTTCCGCAATCGCCCGATCGCACACTGAATTTGGTCCATCGTTTTTTGTTCACGGAATCGCCTGAACTTGTCACTTTGCCCGCAGGACAAGCCTATTACGCCATCCGCAGAGACCATCGAGGATTGCCACTGATTGCACTTCAGGGCACATCCATTCCATTTCCTTATGTTGATAAAGATAAAGATGGATATGCGGACGCAAATCCAGACGGAAGATTGATTGATTCCAATGGAATTGCGATTCCATTCGTCACGCCATTTGTAAGCAATAGTCTCTATTCAAAGGATCTGGCTGCGGCCCGTGATTTGCAAGGTCGAGCATTGCTGTCTCCTGTGTCGCAGCCTCTTTATAGCTATTTTAATCTTGACCCGACGGTTTTGGCCGGGTTGCTTCGAGAAGCGCCCAGTCTTTTTGACGAAAAAAGAGACATCCCGTTTCGATTGGCACAAGGTGCCTCCTTCTTGCTAGGCCCTCGCAAATCCAGCAAAAAAACCTATCCGACAGGAGAAATTCTGGATTATCTCGGTTATGATGAAAATCAGAGCCCTCTCATCGAGATTTCATACGGTTTTTTGCAGCTTTTAACCTATTCAGACAATGGGTCACAAACAGGTGCAGATCTGAATCGTTTGTTGCGGGCAGCGCAACTGCTGTTTCAAACACAAGAGAATGTTCTCGCAAGAAATCTCGATGCGGTAGCGAAAGGCTTTGATGAATCGAAGAAGCCCGATTACAACACAGCAATCTTGAGAGAAGATTCAACCCTTTATGACGATTTGGCACCGATCGTCGTTCGACTGCTCCGTGACCCTGATCTGGTTCGTGATGTATTGCTTGCATTCGGTGATCCGGCAACCGCTGATTTGGGTCAGATCATCTCGCTTTTGGCGACGGACAGCAGCCAATTGTTTATGAACCAAGATCAGCTTGACACACGCGGACAGCCCGCTGACTTGTCTTCGGTTGTGGGAACACTCGGGAAGCATTTGGTGGATCGCGGAAAGCCAGATTCGGATTTTGACAAAAATCCAGAAAATCGAAACAACAACAGATCCGCTTTGCAACGCATTTTACAAATTGTTCACGACGCTAATCAAATTCCATTTTGCAACAAAGATGGTGCGTATGTGAATATAAAAATAGTGATCGACATCAAGATTGCTGGACCGGCAAAGCCTTGCACGTTGTTTCGATTGGATGATTTGGCTTTGTATTATTTGTTATCTATTGGGACAGATTCCGTTAAATCACGCGACCCATATACCAATTTTTTGAATTCGATTACAGACAACACTCTAAGAACACAAGCGCAAATACTGGATGGACTTGGTTTGTTGGACAATTTGGTCGGAATCCCCGGATTCGGAAAGTATCCAACCCCTGCAATGTTGGCCAGAATCTTGTTTCAAGAAAACAGCCGACGAGCCGAGTTTTTCAAAACAACGCTGGATTTTGGCTCGTGTGAACCTGCTCGGCCTGGAACGCTGTGTTCCAATCAGAACTTAGAATGGCAGAAATACTATGACGGTGCTTTGTTTTCGCTCGAGGCCGTTCACCCGCGAGATGGATCGGGAAAGATCAAAGCCAACGTGAATTTTTACACAGCGTTTCGCCCGATCGTGGATGCGTTTGCCAAACACGATGAGTGCATTGAACGGAATACCAGCGGGGCTTGTTTGAAATGGAGAAACGCTGGACAAATTTTGGTGGATTTGCTCTCTGTTTTGCATCGGCATTGGCCCACTGTTCAATCTACGTTTTTTGGAACTTCAAGTTATGGAGCCCAACAAAAACGCTCTGGTCTTTCGGCATATGAACCGTTGATTGCCAAATTGATGGCGACTGGCGATTTGTGGGCTTCGTCTCGGGCGCTGGCGGCCATGTTGGCGAATGTGCGCACAGACGATGGCTCGAATGTGCCACTCTCGACGGTGGTAGCTCGGTTTGCGCGTTTCTTGTTCGATCCGGAGGCCGCGCGTCTTTCGGGGCCGCTCACGTTTCGAGATGGTCGGACTCTGGCCGTGCGAAACGACGGAAAGCCGACTTTTTCACCGACGGGAGATCCGATCGTTCAAGACGTGTTGTCAGCGACGGCAGCGGGCCGTGTGACCCCCTATGATTTGCTCGCGTTTGGATACCAGAAGCGGCGGGAACTCGGAAAACAGAACAGCGCAGCAGCCTCGAAGTGGAACGAGGGGATGAGCGCGCTTGCCGATTTGTATTTGACGGCGCAAACGCCATCGGTGGGGACGTATCAGTTTGCGACGCCAAGGTTCAGACCCATCGTCGTGGCCGGGCTGGACCTGTTGAAGCATCGTGTGTCGGCGCACGGGAATGCACAGGAGATGTCCGTGTGGGTGAAACACACGCTGTTTCCAAATCTCGTTGAGACGCTGACGGGACCCATTGCAGCAGCAAGTTTTGATGTGTTGGGACAAGTGGCTGCTTCCGACGAGGCGAGGCCTCGACTGTATCGCCTGTTTTCGGGCTTTCTGTCGGACCAAGGACCGCAGAGCCAAGATGCGCCGCGTTTTCGTGCGCTGCTCTACTCGGCGGCGGACGCAATGCAGCTTTTGGCGGACGATCAGGATTTGGTGCCCATTGTGCGCAGTCTGTCAGGTTTGCTCGATCCCGAGGTCGCCCAAGGGTTGCTGGCGATTTTGCGGCGGGGTCTGCCCCACGATGACAAACAGGTTTTGGTTCGCATCGGCCAGAATTTGTTTACGCCCGATACGCTCGGTCGATATCCGGCGTTTCTTCTGTCAGACGCGATGGGAGAAATCGATCGCAGCGCGGCGGGAATGCCAGGCGTGCTGGGCACGAATTTCACGATCGCGGACTATGAGGCAGTGCTTCGGACCGTCGGTCAGTTTCTTTCCGACGAGCGGCGCGGGGTCCGGCGTCTGTTGGACATCCTCAATACTCGGCACGGTTCGCCGTGACCGGATCGTCACCGGACTGTAGCCAGATCGACCCGGAAATGCGTCGCAACTGGCCCTGACGTGGCTGATACAATCGTTCGGTTTTGAAGCGAAAGACGCACACGACAGGCCTTTTCGCTGTGACCAGCGAGGAAAGCGAGCGGCGCCTCCACTTGCGGAGACGAGCAGCGCGCAGAGTCCGGGCGACGATCCGTTTTTTGAGGCTGGTGGTGCAGAAGTTTTGGCCGAGTTTCGTGCTGATTTGGGTGCTTCTGGCCGTCGGGACGCTGGTCATTCACACCTATGCTCGCAAAGACGGCGCACCGCCCGATTTTTTGGAAAGTCTGTTTGCGACATACAGCTTGTTTGGCCTGGAATCGGTGTATCCGATGCCTCGTCACTGGTTGGCTCGGGCGGTGTATTTTGGCTATCCGCTCATCGGGCTTTTGGTTGTTGCCGACACGGTGGTGCGTGCGACACTCTTGCTTTTTTCGCGTCAGGAAAATCAAAAGGAGTGGACGCGCGTGCTGGCCTCAACGTATCGGGATCACATCATTTTGTGCGGCTTGGGACACGTCGGATACCGCATTTTGGAGCGGCTTTTGCACTGGCACCTCGACGTGGTGGTGATCGAAAAAAACACCGAGTCGGGTTTTTTGGCGCGGACGCAGCAAATGGGGGTTCCGGTGCTGCTTCTGGATGCAAGGCACGAGGAATCTCTCGAGGCAGCCGGTTTGACTCACGCGCGAACGCTGGTGATCGCGACGAACGACGATTTGGCGAATGTAGAAATCGCGCTCGATGCGCGGCGACTGAATCCCCAAATCCGCGTGGTGCTGCGCATGTTCGACGAAAACATCGCAAACAAACTGCGGGATGCGTTCCATCTGGAGGTCGCGTTTTCGTCGGCGGCTGCCGCTGCGCCGCTGGTGGCTGCGTCGGTGCTCGACCTGGATATTTTGGGCAGCTTTACGCTGGATGGCCGCGAGCTGTTCACGGCGAAGTTGGTGATTGGAAAAACATCCGCGCTTGTAGGTACGTCGATCGCGATGCTTTCTGAACATCAGCGTGTGATGGTGCTTTCGCGAAAACCCGTTGCCACACAAGGCCATTTGGCACCGGCACCCACCGAACAGCTTGAAGCGGACGATGTGGTCGTTCTTCACGGAGAGCTGGACACGCTGCGTCGGCTCGCACGTCTGTCGAAGTAACGCTCGGCACAGGAGGCACAGAAGGCAATGACGGCGGACTCGACGACAAAAGCGCAGCCTCCGTTGGAAAGTGGTTTGCCCGAAACGACTGTGGAGGCGAAACAAGCAGGTGGGGTGCTGTCGGTCCTGTCCACACTGGGTGAGCTTTCCCGCAACGATGTGGGTGTGGTGCGGGGCATGCGGACGTTGCTGTCGGTGAATCAACCCGGCGGCGTGGATTGTCCGGGGTGTGCCTGGCCAGAAGCGTCTCACGAGCGAGGGTCGATCGAATTTTGCGAAAACGGTGCCAAGGCGATTGCGTGGGAAACGACTCGGCGAAAAATCGACGCAGGCTTTTTTGCGCAGCACAGCGTCGGGGAACTGGCGGCGCAAACGGATTACGCGCTGGGGCAACTCGGGCGTTTGGTCGAGCCGCTGCTGTTGGAAAAAGGGGCGACGCACTACCGGTCCATTTCGTGGGAGGAAGCGTATGCACGGTTTGCGGCCCAGGTGAGCGCGTTGTCCTCGGCGGACGAGGCGGCGTTTTACACGTCGGGACGCACGAGCAACGAAGCGGCGTACCTGTTTCAGCTTTTTGTGCGGCAACTGGGCACAAACAACTTGCCCGATTGCGCGAACTTGTGTCACGAGTCGAGCGGAGTCGCGTTGAAAGAAACCGTGGGCGTCGGAAAAGGCACGGTTCAGCTCGACGATTTTGAACAGGCGGACGCGATTTTGGTGCTCGGGCAAAATCCGGGGACGAATCACCCTCGGATGATGTCGGTGTTGCAGAAAGCGGCGCAGCGAGGCTGTGAAATCGTCGCGATCAATCCGCTCCCGGAAGCGTCGCTTTTGCAGTTCGCGCATCCACAAAAGCCGTCGGATGTTGTGTTTGGGGGCACGCAGATTGCGACGCTGTTTTTGCCCGTTCGGATCGACGGCGACGCGGCGCTGCTCAAGGGAATCATGAAAGAGCTTTTGGTCGCCGAACGGTCGCGTCCGGGTCAGGTGTTTGATTGGACGTTTGTTCGAGAGCACACCCTCGGCATCGAGGAATTGCTTGCGGACCTTGACGCGACTTCGTGGGACGACATTTTGGCCGCCTGCGGGCTCAGTCGAGAAGACATCCGCACAGCAGCAGCGGTTTTTTTGCGCAGCCGTCGGGTCATTGCGTGTTGGGCGATGGGACTGACGCAACACAAAGCAGCGGTGGCGACGATTCAGCAACTTGTGAATCTGATGCTGCTCGGCGGCCACATCGGACGGCCTGGAGCGGGTCTGTGCCCCGTGCGCGGCCACTCCAATGTGCAGGGCGATCGGACGATGGGCATTGCGCCGACGCCCGAACCGGGATTTTTGCGGCGTCTCGAAAAACGATATGGGTTTACGGCCCCAAAAACGCCGGGGCTGGATTCGGTGGGAACGATTTTCGCGATGCTGCAAGGCGGCGTGCGTCTTTTGTTTTCCCTCGGCGGGAATTTTTTGTCGGCGACGCCAGACACCGAAGTCACGGCGCAGGCGATGCGGAAGTGCGATTTGCTCGTACATGTGTCCACGAAGCTGCATCGCGGACATTTGCTCGAGGGTCCGGCACACCTGCTTTTGCCGTGCCTGGGCCGCACCGAAAAAGACGAGCAGGCGGGCGGTTTGCAATTTGTCACCGTCGAAAACTCGATGAGCGTCGTACACCGATCGGAAGGTGTGCTTTCGCCGGCGTCAGCCAAACTCCGCAGCGAAGTCGCGATTGTGTGCGGTTTGGCGCAGGCCGTGCTGGGTTCGCGCAGCCAAGTTCCGTGGCGAACGCTTTGTGAACATTACGACCGGATTCGCGACGAAATCGAGGCGACGGTGCCAGACTTTGCCGATTTCAATCGGCGCGTCCGCAACGAGCATGGTTTTGTGCTTCCGAATGCGGCGCGGGAACGGCGCTTTTCGACACCGCAAGGAAAAGCGCGGTTTACCGTCGGTGCCATCCCGAGACACGACTTGTCTGCGGGCCAACTGTTGATGATGACCATCCGCTCGCACGACCAGTTCAACACCACGGTTTACGGTTTGCACGACCGGTATCGAGGCGTGTTCGGCGGGCGACGGGTTCTGTTCATGAACGAAGAAGACATGCGCGAACGGGGTTTGTCCGCCGGTCAGCGAGTGGATTTGACCAGCCATTTTGCAGACGAGCGCCGCGTCGCTCGCCAGTTTGTCGTCACGCCCTATCCGATTCCGAGAGGCTGCACAGCGACGTATTTCCCCGAAGCGAACGTCCTGGTTCCGGCCACAAGCTGGGCCGACAAGAGCCGCACTCCAACCTCGAAATCCGTCGTCATCACGGTCGCACCGAGCCAGATGGAAACGCAGTCAGTGCAACCTGGGGCGTAACGCATCCGGTCTGGTTTCCTGCGCCGACGGAGCTACTCCATTTCGTCGAGCAGCGCAAACGCGGGCCGGAGTTTGTGGTACGTCGCCTCCAACTGCTCGCTCACCACTTTTACGTCGGCCAGAACAGGCATGAAGTTCGTGTCGCCGTTCCAACGCGGCACGATGTGAAAGTGGCTGTGCTCGTCGATGCCTGCCCCGGCGACGCGCCCGCAATTCATTCCCAGATTCGCGCCGTGAGCGGACAGCTTCTGACACACAATGTTGTGAGACTTGCGCAACAGCTCGCAGGTGGCTTGGTACTCTTCGCTCGGAAGAGCCATTAACTCTGCCCCGTGCCGTCGGGGGACCACCAACAAATGGCCTCCGCTGTACGGAAAGCGATTCATCATGACGAACGCGAAAGGGGTGCAACAGAGAATGAGTTTCTCTGCAAAGTGAGTCGGCCCCAGCGACGGAAATTCACAGAAAATACACGCTTTCGCATCGGGTTCGCTGCCTTGGCTCTCGCTGCCCGCCTGCTGTACGTAAGACATCCGCCACGGTGCCCACAGTCTGTCCATGTGTATTCTCCCTGAACCGCCGTTTTTCACGGGCAAACAATGCCCGAGACGACAACGGACGGCGCAGCCCCATTCAAAAAGCAAACCAGTCCCCAATCCAATGAAAAACCTTGCTACCGACGGGAACAGCACGAATTTTTTGACCCTGAAAAACCATTGACAATCATATCAATATGTGCATACGTTCGCGTTTGCCTCGGCATTGAGTCGGGGCGTACACACAAAAGGAGAACTCGCTTATGAACAAACAACTCTTTTCCTTGGCTTTGGGGGTGTTTCTGGGGGTCGCTGCATGCGGTGCCCAGGACGATTCGCTTGCAACCGATCCGGCGATGCTGGGTCAACAACCTGAAGCGGAAAACGATCTTTGGGGATATCCCAACTCGACGTTTTTCCGAGTGACTCGCCCGGATCTTCGCAAGTGTGCTTATCCCATGTGCGGCGGATACTTCACGCAGCGCGTAAACCAAAGGACCACGGTTTGTTCCGACGGTACGGCGCAGCCTGAGTGCCGCATTCTGGAGTTTGACTACAGCGCGCTGAAATTGGATCGCGCGTCGCAGGACAAACTGGCCGACGCTGTGCAAAAAGGCTCGGCGCTGATGCGGGGCACGATCGGCAAGACCGCGCCGATCGCCGGAAAAACCTACGACAAACTGGTGGTTTCCGAGGCGTGGATCGCGCGGGCCAGCGGTCTTCCAAGCGGGATGTTTGCGCGCTCGAATGAATTGCCGGTGGCCTGTGTGGGCTGTCCGTCGTTTCAACACGCACACTTGAACCTCTCGACGATGCAACGGTCGCATGTGGTGTCGTTTGATGCGACGCGATTCCCAGCGACGGTGGCAGGCGAGCTGCTCAAGGCGATTTCGACGAAACCGGAAGGTGTGTTGACGGCAGGTTCTCTGTCTGCGACGGGAACCCGACAGACCTGGAAAGTGAACCAAGCGTACACACCGTTTGTGGCGATCTCGACGGGACCTGCACCTGGCAAACTCGGCGACGCTTGCGGTTCGCGCGGTCTGCCGATGACGTGCGAGCTGGGTCTGTTCTGTCTGCGACCGGACACGGCCAACTGCGGTCGAGCAGACGCGCCGGGAACGTGCCAAAGGCAGCCGGACGCTTGCCCGATGGTGTACATGCCAGTGTGTGGCTGCGACGGAAAAACCTATGGAAATCGCTGCACGGCGTACAGCAATGGCGTTTCTGTGGATTACGAAGGCGAGTGCAAAAAACCATCGCCCACGCCGACCCCGTGATGTCTCGCCGTTTGTCCCGCCCTTGCCCTATCTGACGGTGGCTCAGACGGGGGCGACTTCTCCCCGCGCGGCGCAGCATGCGCGCCCTTTTCCGCACAAATCCACATGAGCGAGGCCTCCGTCGGGGCCAGCGCATTCCATCGTCGAGAGGCAGTAGTACACCGCCGCACTTCCCATGTGTGAAAGTGCCGAGACAGGTTCACCACCGTCGGTTTCCACTGCCGAAAACAGAAGTTTGCTGCGGAGTTTGCGGCACAACTGCAAGTCCGAAAAGTCGTCGGGTGCGAACTCGGTTTTGTCGAGAGAGCCGACGGAAAAATCGGTTTCAGAAGCAAATTCTTTGGCTGGCATGGCCGAGACGCTAACAAATTCCCAACGCAAAACCACTCGCGAAATTTCCGCCCAATACGGCGCAAATCAGGCTCGGTTTGGGTTGTTTCAGGCTCTGGGGTGATGCCGACGGTAGGTTTTTCGCAGGGAGGAAGTCGCAACGTGTGTGTAAATCTCCGTCGTCGCCACATCGGCGTGTCCGAGCATCGCCTGCACGGCTCGCAAATCCGCGCCGCCCTCGAGCAAATGCGTCGCGAACGAATGTCGCAAAAGGTGCGGATGAACGCGCGAAAGACCACCGGCTCGACCGTAGGCTGCGAGGCGTTTGTGAAATCCCTGCCGCGTCATCGGTCGGGCAAGGTGCGTGACAAACAGATACGCCGACGTTTTGCCGGACAGAAGTTGCGGACGCGAACGCGCAAGATACGCCTCGAGTGCATTTCGAGCCGCTTCGCCGAGGGGAACCACGCGCGTTTTGCGACCTTTTCCCGTCGTCCGCAGATAACCCGGCCCCACATCGGCAAGCTGCAAGCGACACAACTCGGTCACGCGCAAGCCGGACGAATAGAGGACCTCGATCATGGCCAAGTCGCGCAAACCCCGCGGCGTGTTTTCGTCGGGTTTGGACAACACGTCCTCGATTTCTTGCGTCGAAAGCGTGGTCGGCAATTTTCGCTCGAGTTTGGGCGACGCAAAATCGGCCATCGGATCGCCCGCGAGCCACTTTTCTCGACGCAAGAATTTGCACAGACCCCGAACGGCGGACAGCCTGCGCGCTTGCGACCGCAACGCCAGATTTTGTTTGCCCAACTGAACCGCAAAACCGAGGGTGTGCCGCCCATCGAGTTTCGAGACCTCTTGCGCCACAGCCTCGTCTTGCTCGGTTACGAACGCGAAAAACTGTTGCAGGTCGGTGGCATACGCCTCGAGAGTGTTCGTCGACAAACCTCGCTCGGCGCGCAGCGTGTCCAAATACCGCTCGATGGCCGCGAGCAAGTTCATGCGCCGATCCGCAACACCAGTTTTCCCATGTGTGCGCCAAGTTCCATGCGCACATGCGCAGCAGCAGCCTCGGAAAGTGGGAATACCTCGTCGATGACGGGTCGGAGTTTTCCCGCCGAAAACAGCGCAACCATTTCGGCAAAATCGCGCTCACTTCCCATCGTGGTTCCGAGGACGTTGAGCTGTTTCCAAAACAATTTGCGCAGATCCACCTGCGCGATTCCGGCTGTCGCGCCGTAACTCACAATCCGGCCTCCCGGACGCAGCAGGTTGAGGCTGTTTTCCCACGCTTTTTGGCCCGCTCCGTCCACGACCAAATCCACTTTTGCACCGCCCAAATGACCGGCGATTTGATCGGCCCAATCTTCGTCGCGATACGACACGCCGAACGCCGCCCCGAGCTCCTGCGCCTTTGCGAGTTTGTCCGCATGCCCGGACGTGACAATCACACGCGCACCCACATGTCGCGCCATCAACAGCGCCATCGTCGAAACGCCGCTCCCGATGCCCGGAATGAGCACGGTCTGGCCCGGTCGCACTTGGCCGCGCACACACAGCGCCCGATATGCAGTCAAACCCGCCAAAGGCAACGCCGCAGCCTCGATAAAACTCAAATGCGCGGGTTTTTCGACGATGTTTTTTGCGGGCACAACCACGCTTTCCGCATACGTTCCGTCGTCGGGCATCCCCAAAATCCGATAGTCGGGCGCTTGCGCTTCTTGGTTTTCCCCAAAACCCAGCGACGGATTGATCACAACTTCTTGCCCGATGAGGTTTGGGTTCACGTCCGGTCCCACCGCGCTGACAACGCCCGCGCCATCCGAGCCCAAAATCGTCGGCAAACGAATGCCGGCGTACCGTCCCAACCGAATCCACACGTCGCGTCGATTCAGCGCCGCTGCCCGCAGGCTGACGGCCACTTCACCTGCGCCCGGCGCTTTGCGCGGAACCTCGCGCAGAAACAGGCTTGCGCCCTCTTGGTTTTTTTCCAAAACAACGGCTTGCATGGTGTCTTTGTGCATGGGTTCTCCGACGGAAATAGGTTATTTGCGAAAGGGGCTCTCAGCGATGGTGCCCGTGATGGTGGAAGGTGCGGTGGACGTGCCCCCAAAATACAACCCGGACGCCCATTTGAGCTTGTTATGCGATGTGGTCGAACATGCACGCGGGAGCGTCGTCACAGCATCGATGGAACGGCCCGCAACCGAGCCTTTCGCCTCGAAACGATACACGCCGCCGTCCAAGTACACGCGATACCGAATCGGCACGAGCGCGGCCAATTCCGCCTCGTCGAGGACGAACATCGGAGCGACGGGCGTCAGGTGTTTTCCGTTGTTGTTCGCATACGCCGTGACTTCGACGACGCGGGGCGTTTTGTCCAGACGAAAACGCCAGCCGAACATCGCGCCGTTGACCGACAGGTCGAGCGTCCCGCAATCCGACAAACCGGGCAGCTTGTTGAAGTCGAATTGGTCGCTGGGCTCGACGGGATGGGTGATCACATACGCGGCAGACGAATCGAAACGAAACACGTAATCGCGCCCCGCCACCGTCGTAAACCACGCGAGCGGATTCCCAGGCGTCGCATCGCTGACGAGGGCACTGTGCGCACCTTTTGGAATCGTGTACGTCGCAAACGACGCGCGCAGTTCTTGTGCAAAAAGCGCCTCACTTGCAATGTCAGCGTCTGTTTGCGCACATCCGAACGGGAAAAAAATCAAACCGAGCAAACCAAGGGTGCCCACACCGCTGAGCAAAGAAAAAAGGGGAAAACCCGGCTTTGGGCGTGTTGTTTTCATCGCGCGAGCCTAGTACGGCTGGCTCACTTCTCAAACTCCCGCGACCAAACCCACCGGGCATCTCGCGAAAAATCGGCGCGGCTGGTTGGGCAAGGTTCTGCGTGACTGTTGGGGAAGGCGCTCTACACTGGTCGTTCCTTTTTTCAAAACCCTTTTTCAAAAAAGACGAAAGGAAAACATCCATGCAAAACCTACGCACCGACGTGTGTGTCATCGGCTCGGGGCCGGGCGGTTATGTCGCGGCCATTCGCGCGGGTCAATTGGGCAAAAAAGTCGTTTGTGTCGAAAAAGCGTCTCCGGGTGGTGTGTGCCTCAATGTGGGCTGCATTCCGTCGAAGGCGCTCATCAGCGCCGCCAAGCAGTGGGACAAACTCTCTCACCTGGATTCGATGGGAATCTCGGTCAGCGGCGCGCGGCTCGACGTGGAGCAGCTTCAGAAGTGGAAAGCCGGCATCGTCGAGAAACTCACGTTCGGCGTTCGGCAGCTCGTGAAAAGTGCGGGCGGACAGTGGGTGTTTGGCACCGCCACGCTGCTCGACGCAAACACCGTCGAGGTCAGCGGACCCACAGGAAGTACATCCATCGTCGCTGACAACATCATTTTGGCCACCGGATCGCGCCCCATCACCGTGCCCGGTTTTCCGATCGACAACCAACGCATCCACAATTCCGACGGCGGCCTGAATTTTCCGTCCGTTCCCAAACACCTCACCGTCATCGGAGGCGGATACATCGGCCTCGAGCTTGGCACCATGTGGCGAAAGCTCGGCGCGGAAGTGACCGTCGTCGAATTTACCGAGCAGCTTTTGCCCGGCAACGATCCAGAATTGGTTTCCGTCGTCGCCAAAAAGCTGAAAAACCTCGGCGTTCAGGTGTTTTTGGAACACAAGGCGCTCCGATACGAAGAAACCGACAACGGTCTGACGCTGTTTGTCGTGCCTCGTTCGTCCGACGGACAAAAGGACAAAGAGCTAGCGATTCCGACAGAGCGAGTGCTCGTTACCGTCGGTCGCCGCCCGAACAGCGAGGGCTTGGGCCTGGAAAAACTCGGCGTCAACATCGATCCGCGCGGTTTTGTCCTGGTTGACAAGCAGCAGCGCACCAGCGTGCCGAACGTGTTTGCAATCGGCGATGTGTGCGGTCAACCTATGCTCGCGCACAAAGCCAGCCGCGAAGCCGAGGTCGCCGTCGAGGTCGCGTGCGGCCACCGTTCCGAACAGGATGCCGTCGCGATCCCGGCTGTCATTTTCACCGATCCCGAAATCGGTTCCGTTGGCCTGACCGAAACCAGGGCCGTCGAAAAAGGCCACCGCGTCGTGACCGGAAAATATGCGTTTGCGGCGCTCGGGCGGGCGATGGCGGCCTTGGAAACCGACGGTTTTGTGAAAGTCGTGGCTGACGCAGACACCAAGCAGGTGCTCGGCATCCACATTGTCGGCCCGGCTGCCACCGATTTGATCAGCGAGGGAGCGTTTGCCCTGGAAATGGGTGCTTTTTTGCCGGACTTGGCGTTGACCGTTCACCCGCACCCGACGCTCGGAGAGGCCATCATGGAAGCCGCCAAAGCCGCACTCGGAGAGTCTCCGCATGTCGTAGGGGGTGGTCAAAAGACCCCCTCCCACCGCTCCTAACCCACCCCTTTCCCGAACAGCATCCCTCAAAAACGCGATGCCGGGTTAGCAAGAAGCCCGATGTATCCGCTGCGAATGTGGGCCGCAGGAGTTTTGTGGAGGTAGCAGTTCGGGGGTTGTTTTTGTACTGTGCGCGCTCGGGGTTGGTTGTGTGTGCGGTGAGCTGATCAGGTTGAAAGGAGTTTCAAGATGCGCGCTCGGGGTTCCAGGTCACGGTCGTTGAGGATTCCGGTGGTGATGGTTTCGGGGGTGGTGCTGTTGGTGCTTCTGCTGTTGGGGGCGTTTTATCGGGCCAAGCAGGGGGAAAGCCGGACGGCGCTCGCGGATGCACCGAAAGGGGTGACGACGGTGGTCGCGCGGCCCGCGAAATTTCGTCCGTTTCGGAAATATGTGGGCACGGTTGCGCCGTGGCTGGAGGCTCGGATTGGGCCGCAGTTTACGTCGGCGTATGTCGATACCGTGCTGTTTCGTCCGGGCGAGGCGGTGACGCGAGGGCAGGTGCTGGCGACGCTCGATTGCCGCAATGCGTCGGCGCAAAGCAAGGCGCTGGCGATGCAGGCGCGGGCGCTGTCGGAAACGCAGCACGCGGTGCAAAAAGAAGCGGCGCGGGTGTCGGGTTTGCTGTCGGGCGGGTTCGTGTCGGAAAACGAAGTGGAACGGCGAACGGCAGACAGTTCGAGCAAACAGGCCGAGCTGTTGGCGGCGCAGGCGCGTCTGTCGCGGGCGACGCTCGAGGTGGACGATTGCGTGCTGCGGGCTCCGTTTGCGGGGGAAGTGTCGGAGCGGCTGCTCGATCCGGGCGGTTTTGCGCGGCCCGGTGCGCCCATTTTGACGATGGTGGACCGGTCGCAAGTGCGGGTGCTGTTGGATGTGCCCGAAACGGACTTTCAAGTGGTTGCGGAAAAAACTCCGGTGCGTTTGCGGATGCTGGCGACGGGGGAAAAACTGTCGGGCGTCGTGGCGCGGCGGGCGCCGGGGGCGGATGCTTCGACGCGGACGATCCACGCCGAGATTGACCTGCTCGACGCGGAACGGCGTTTCCCAGTCGGGACGACGGCAGAGGCGACGCTCGATGTGGGCGAGCCCTTGCCCGCGCTGGAAGTGCCTTTGCGAGCGGCGCAGATTCGAGGTGAAACGGCGACCCTGTTCGTCATTGCCGACGGGCGAGCGAGCAAACGCAAGGTCGCGGTCTTGGGCGAATCCGGCGGAAGTGCTTTCGTCGCGCCCACAATCGACGCTTTGGCGCACATCGTCGTGGAAGGCCGATCCCTGCTTTCCGACGGGGACAAGGTGACAGAGAAAGGTGAAGACAAGCTCGAAGAGAAGCCAGCAGACAAGCCAACAGACCAGCCAACAGACACAACTGAGCGAAAAGCGCAGGAGGCGGGTCCAAAACAGCCCGGACAAGCGCCATGACGCAGCTTTCCTTGCGCAATCCGATCGCGATTTTGATGTTGAGCATCGCGCTCATCGTGTTTTCGGCGGTGGTGGTACCCCGGTTGGGCGTGGACACGTTCCCGGAACTGACGCCTCCGGTGCTGGTCGTGGGGACGCTGGCCTCGGGGCTTGGGCCCAAAGATGTCGAAAAAACGATCTCGTGGCGGATCGAAAAGTACGTGAGTGCGACCCCCGGCGTGGATCATGTCCAGAGCGTCTCGCGCAACAACCTGTCCGTGGTGTACGTCTGGCTCAAGTGGGGGACGGACCTCAACGCGGCGCAGACGTTGGTGCAGCAGCAGGTCGCGTTTGCGATGGCGGCAGTGCCCAAGTCCCTCGGCGTGCTGCCGCCGTTTGTGCTGCAATACGATCCGTCGAATGCGCCGGTGATTCAGGTGGCCGTGCTCGGGGAGGGGTTTACGGGGCCGCAGATTTACGACTACGCCCAGAACGTCATCGAACCGATCATCGAGGGGATTCCCGGCGTGGCGAGCGCGTCTCCCAACGGCGGGCGGCAGCGGCAGATCAACATTGTCGTGGACCCGGTCGCGTCGCAGGCGCGGGGCGTGTCGTCTTCGGACCTTGCGCAGGTCGTGGCGCAGACGAACGCGCTTCTGCCATCGGGCCGCTTCATCAGCGAGCGGTTTGACGCCAACGTCTATACCAATGCCGTGCCCGACCGCGTGAAGGCAATTGGCGAGGCGGTGGTCAAGCTCAAACAGGGCAAGCCGGTGCTTCTGCGGGATGTCGCCAAGGTCGAAGATGGCGGTGCGCCCGAAACGCAAGCGGTCAGCCTGGACGGACGCGAGGCCGTGTACCTGAACGTGCTGCGCGTGCCGGGCGGAAACACCATCCAGATTGTCGATTCCGTGAAGAAAATCCTCGCGAACCTGCAAGGCACCCTTCCCAAAGGCATGGAGGTGTTCCCCATCTTTGACCAGTCCACGTTCGTGCGCAGCAGTTACCAAGGTCTGCGCAGCGAAGTGATGTTGGCGATGGGGCTCGTGTCGCTTGTGATTCTGATCTTTTTGCAGAATCTGCGCGCCGTGCTTGTGGCCATGTTTTCCATTCCCATTGCGTTTGCGACGATTCTGCTCACGCTGTACGCCACGGGGCAGACGCTCAATGCGTTCACGCTTGGGGGGCTCACGTTGGCCATGGGTCCGCTCGTGGACATTTCCGTGGTCGTGCTCGAATCGATCCACCGCTACCGGAACACAGGTCTGTCGGACGAGGAAGCCGCGCTCAAAGGGGCCAATGCCGTCGCGCTGCCTGCGCTGGCGGCGACGCTCACGACGGTTGCGGTGCTTCTGCCCGTGCTCTTGCTGGCGGGTTTGGCCAAGAAATTGTTTGCGCCGCTCGCCTTGACGGTCGCCACCGGTATGTTCGCCGGGTATTTCATCAGCCTGACGGTGACGCCGCTCGGATGTCGGTACGTTTTGGGGCACGGCGAACCGGGGCGGCTCGCGCGCTGGTTTTCGGACAAAACACAGGGGCTGGCCGAGGCCTATGCCGGCCTACTGCGGCGGGTGCTTCCGCATCGGTTCTGGGTGCTTGGGAGTGCGCTCGTCCTGGTTGCCGCCAGCGTCTCTATCGCAGTCCGTTTGCCGAGTACGTTCTTCCCCGAAATCGACGAAAGCATGGAGCGCATCTATTTCCGTCTCGCGCCCGGCACCTCGCTGCCCCAGTCCGTAAAGGTCGCGCGCGACATGGAGGCCTTGTTGCGAAAAGAACTCCCTGCCGACACCTACACACACTTTTTGATGAACGTCGGGTCCTCCCAAAATGCGCGAGCCGCCATGAACAGTCCCAATGCCGGCCCCCACATGGGTTTTCTGCGCATCGAGCTGACCGACCCCGAACACCGAACCGCCACGCAACACGAGCTTTCCCGAACCATCCGAGCGACGCTGTCCCGCCACTTTCCCGGCATCGACTTTCAGCAAGAGCCCGGCGGGCTCGTCGCGCGCGTGTTCGGCAACGGATACCCCGCACCGATTGTTGTTGAGGTGCGCGGCGATTCTCTGGAAGACCTGGCTGCGCAATCCGTGGCCGTCGCTGAGGTCGGACGCACCGTGACCGGCCTGGTCGATGTCACCCCCACTTTCCAACTCGATTATCCCGAGGTCCGCGTCAACATCGATCGAACCTCTGCCGGCATGGTCGGCGTGCAACTGCGCGGCGCGGCTCAGGCCACCCTCGAAGCCACCTTGGGCAACATCAACACCCCCAGCGTGTGGGTCGATGGCGGCAACGGCCAGTCGTACTACGTCGTCACCGGCTACAGTCCCAAAGCCGTCAATGACCCCAACGCCCTGTCCCGGATTCCCTTGCGCATGAGCGCCAAAGGGGAAACGGTCCCCCTTGGTGCCTATGGGACGATTCGGAGGTCGGTCGGGCCCCTGTTTGTCGAACGCAACCAACTGACCCGCGTCGCCACCATCAACTTTCAAACCGACGGACGCGACATTGGCACCGCTGCCGCAGAACTCGAAGGCAAACTGCGCACCCAACCGAAAACTGCCTCTCTGAAATGGAGTTTTGTCGGGCAGATCGATCTACTGCGCACCACCTTTGGCGGTTTGGGGGTCGCGATCCTCCTCGCCGTCATGGTCGTCTTCATGATCATGGCGTCCCAGTTTCATTCCCTCCGTTTGCCCTTCATCATGCTGTTTACCATTCCTGTTTCGCTGCTCGGCATCGTGTTGGCGCTTCTATCTGCCAAACAGGGGTTCTCCATTCCTGCCCTGATGGGGATGTTGTTGGTCGTCGGGATTGCCGTTTCAAACGGCATCCTCCTCATTGATGCAGCGTCTCTTGAGGTTTCTGCGGGCTACGATGTGGCAGAAGCCGTCGTCCGTGCTGCGCGCGTCCGGTTCATTCCGATTGCGATGACCAGCCTGGCCACCATCATCGGTCTCTTGCCCACCGCGCTCGGCCTGGAACAGGCTGCCGCGTCGAACCGCCCCCTCGCACTCGCCGTCGTTGGGGGGTTGACCTCCTCGACCCTCTTGTCTCTGTTTCTGCTCCCGTGTCTGTTCACGCTGGTTTCGGGAAAACCCAAGACCACCCCCGAACCGGCCCCTTGGGTGCCTGAAAAAACCGATGAAGTTCCCTGACGGCGCGGGCGTCCGGCCCGAAAAAAAAGAAGAGCTGCTGGCGCGCATCCAGCGACTCGGCATCGAGCTGTCTTCCGTTCAAGAACAAGCCGTCAAAGGCAGCGGCCCCGGCGGTCAAAAGATCAACAAAACCGCAAGCGGAGTCCGCCTGACCTATGAACGAGACGGCGTGGTATTCCAGGTGAAATGGACCCGCGAAAGACAACACAGCCTCAACCGCTTTTTGGCCCTCCGCGAGCTGTGCGACCGAGTGGAAATCGCCGTGTCCCCCGAAACCTCCCAACGACTCAAAGACTACGAACGGATACGGAAGAAGAAGTCGTAGTGGCGGCACCCCGGCATCCAAAAATGAACCCCTTGCACCTGCGCAACCGACTCCTTGCACCTGCTGAGCCGACGTTTGGCCTCTTCAAGGTCAACCCTTGGCATGTGCACCGCAGGGAATCGGCCTGAAAGAACCAAATTTTTTGGCCTGCTGCGGCCCACGTTTGGCCTCGGCAAGGCTGGTCATGTGGCCCTGTCCTATCGGTGATGGGCAGTTGCCAGGCCAACCTTTGGCAGCAGAAGGCCCATTTTTTTGGCCCAAGCAGGCCAACCCTCGGCGTTGCGTAGGCCAAACCGAGGCTTTCACCAGGCGACTGTGCGGACCCAAGCAAGCCAACCCCCGACCGAACAAGAGCCAACCCCTAACACACGCAAGGCCAACCCCCGACCGAACAAGAGCCAACCCCTAACACACGCAAGGCCATCCTTTGACACCACCAAGGCCGGCTCGTTGGTTCCACAAGAGTCAAGCATTCCCCGTGGAACCCCTGTCGGCGGCCATTTCACTTGGGCTTCGACGCCTTTGGAGGCTCGTCGCTGAAACCGTATTCTCGTAGTTTGTAGAGGAGAGCCCGATGGGAGAGGTCTAGCAGGCGAGCGGCTGCGGAGCGGTTCCCTCCTGTTCTGTGAAGTGCTCGCGCAATCAGTTCCTTTTCGATGCGTATGGTGGCTGTTTTGATCGACAGATCAGAGGCCCCCAAACCTTCCGAAACCCTCGCTACAGTCCCCCCTTTTTCCTCCCCCAAAGTCCCCCCTTCGCCACTCTTTTCCCAATCTGTTTTGGCTAAAAAACCGCTCGCCACATCGAAAGGAAGGTCGCTCGATTCAAGCCTGGTTTTTTCACACAACACCACTGCACGCTCAATCAAGTTTTCGAGCTCTCGCACGTTGCCCGGAAACGGATACCGCTGCAACGCCTGCTGTGCGGAAGGAGACATCGACACAATGGGACGACCAAGGCGTTGCGCTGTCCTCCGCAGAACATGAAAAGCAAGCGGCAAGATGTCTTCCGGTCGTTCCCTCAGCGGCGGAACACAGAGTTCCACCACGCTCAAACGGTAGTACAAATCGGCACGGAACCGGCCTGCCTCGACCTCCTTGGATAGATTCCGCAGCGTCGCCGCCAGCACGCGAACATCAACGGCGACTTCCTGGGTACTCCCAACGGGCAGAATTTTTTGCTCTTGCAGCACACGCAACAGTTTGACCTGAAGCTTCAGGGGCAACTCTCCGATTTCATCCAGAAACAGAGTTCCCAAAGAGGCTTGCCGGAACACCCCCGGTTCATCTCGAAAGGCATCTGTGAAGGCCCCCTGAACATGACCAAACAACAGACTTTCCAGCAGCGTTTCCGGCAGAGCCCCACAGTTGATCGCGATAAATGGTCCGTCTTGCCGAGGCGAACATCGGTGAATCGCCCGCGCCAACACTTCCTTTCCTGTTCCCGATTCCCCCAAAAGAAGTACAGGCGTTTTGTGAACCGCAACCTTCCTGATCTGCCGCAGCAGTTCCTGCATCGCTTTGGACTCTGCAAGGATTCCTTCTGTCCCCGCGGAAACCCCGTTCCTGTCTGTCTGTTCCGGCAAAAACCGGCCCGCTGTTCGGTCCCCAAGCACCCCCTCTCGCGCTGCCGCCTTGTGCAGAGCCAACTGCACTTCAGCGGCTTTCAGTGGCCATCCCAGCACGTCGTACGCACCCGCCCCGATCAGGCTGCGCACCTGCAAAGGAGAGGGATGCTTAGAGGCAACGAGCACCGTCGAGGCCATGCCCTTCCATCTCGCTACCGCTGCCGCTTCCCCCTCTGCCTCCCCTTCGGCGTCCGCAGGGTCAAGTTCTGCGACAAGCAGATCTCCCCCTTTTCCCAAACACAGCGCGGCGGCGGCCTCGGTCGAACTTGTGACCAGCGAGACTGAAAAACCCTCTTCTCGCAACGACTCCGCAACATATCGTCCGCGCGCCGCGTCTTGCGTCCACACAAGCGCCTGACGACTCCCAAACGTGTTCTGATCACACTCCTTTTTGCGAACCATGGGGGCCCGGAAGTACGTCGCACAGCGCCCTTGCCTGCGCCGGGGTTGCAATCGATCGCCCCACCTCTTTTGCGACAGACACCAGTGCCTCGATGAGCTTTCCGTTCGACTTGGTTTTGTCTCCGTTCGGAAGGTAGAACGTGTCTTCGAGGCCTGTTCGCAGATGTCCGCCTAGCTCTGCCGCTCGACGGTGGACGGCCCACACTTCCCTTTGTCCGATTCCGATGGTCTGGAAGTGGGACCCTTTCGGGAGTTCCGCACACAGAAGCGGCAGCCACTCCGGCTTGCACGGCATTCCGCTCGCAACTCCCATCACAAACGAAACGTGAATCGGTCCTTTTAGCAGACCCACCTGTTGAAAAAGACCAATCGATCGCACAATCCCAGTATCAAAACATTCGCACTCCGGCACCGTCCCAACCGCTTGCATCGCCGCGAGCATTTTTTCGATTTTTTCCACCGGATTGTCAAACACCAAAGGGGGCCACGCCCATCGCCCATCCGAACGTGTTTTCAGGTAATTCAGGGACCCCGCATTGAGCGCCGCGAGTTCTGGACGAATTCGACCCAGACACGCAATCGGCGCACTCACATCCATTCCAATCACCCCCGTAGACATGTTCACCAGGATGTCCGGCACCCGCGCCCGAATCGCCGAGTCAATCTCTGCCACCACGTCTTCTTCCCACGTCGGAAAACGCCCCATTCCCGGAGCCTGTTGTCGGTAGTGACAATGGACCACCGTCGCCCCTGCATCGAACGCTTCATGCGCTGCCTGCGCCATTTCTGCCGCCGTCACAGGCACTGGATGCGCCGCCGGGTCCGTCAGCACCCCCGTTAGCGCGCACGTAATCACCACTGGGTTTTCTGTTTGGCTCATCCTGTGACCCTATCAAATTCCTACAAACGCGTACCCCTTAAAAAATACATTTCTCCGATTCCGGTCAATTCGAGCGGTTGAGGAATACGGTCAGCCGGTTGCTTGCCGCGTGGCTCACCACCAAGTCAAGTTGGCCTTTCCCGTCGAGATCAGCGATCGCAATCGCACTTGGCGTGCGGTCCACCAGCAACCGTATCGGGGGTTCAAAGCCTCCCCCTCCCCGACCAAACATCACCCCTATCGTGGGAAGTGCCGCATCACACATGGCCAAATCCAACAATCCATCCTGATTGATGTCTCCGCTGGCAAGACACGTCGGACCATACCCCGGAAGTCCCAGATAGTAATCGAAATCGGCGGGCGTGTTTGTGACCGCCGGTCCCCCTCCGAAACTCCCATCCACAAGACCCTTGTTCAGGAAGACATGCAGAGAACTACTTTTCGCGCTGACCACCGCCAAGTCCGGTTTTTTGTCCCCGTTCAACTCAGCGGAAAGCAAGTCCGTCGGTTCGTTTCCAGCCGTAAACGTCGTCGCAAACGACAGCCCCTTCATCAGTTCTCCCCCGAGCAGCACGCTGATGTTCCCGATCCCCTGAGCGGTGCGAATCACTGCCACATCCTGTCGCAAATCGTTGTTGAAATCCGCCATCGCCAGCCGTGTCAGCGAATCCCCTACAAACAACGGAGAAGGTCGCAGCGCATCCCCACTCGCCACAAACCCACTCTTCTGTGTCCCCAACAAAACCACCAAACAAGGCCGCACCCCCCCCACCAAATCCAACACCCCATCCCCGTTTAGGTCCCCGCCCCACGCGCCCCGGAGAAGAATTCCCGTCCGTTTTAGACTGGACGGGGGTTCAATGCGCTCGTTCTGATCAGCCAACTACGTCGCGCTATCCCCCATCAAGAAGTGCCTTGCGAACGCATCAGTGGGTGCTGCTGCGTGCGTTGGCCGTCCGATTCACCGTCGAGACATCCACTTTGGGACGCGCCGCCTCACGAATCGGTCGCATCACAAACTCGGGCAGAAAGGGGGGCGCCGCCGCCTGGGAACGGACTCCGCCGCCACCGACGTTTTCCTTGCGATTGTTGGTCACACAGACGAGCAGCGCACGAAGCTTGGCCAGATCTTCGCGTGCAGTACCCAGTTCCTCTTCTACCGCTGGCTCTGCGGACAAGCTGAAGTCTGTGGCGGAGTCTACGTTGTAGGCTCCGTAGTCGCGCAGTGCGACAGCAATGGCTCGGCCTTGCGGTGACAGACCGAGCGCATTGGGATCAACCGATCGCGGCAAGATCACGAGCTGTCCGATCGGAACATGTCCCCCATAGTCACGCTCTCCACCGTCATCTTGCTCGCTGGCTGGCCAGACAGGACCTGAGCGTTGGAGTCGCCTGGGAAGCGTAAACGTCAACGCATGATGGATTCCGTTCCGCAGCTCTCCGCGACGGATCAGACCGCCAAGCGCACTGCCACCATAGGCCCGCTGGCCACCCCAAAAAACCCCGGGCCCGAGCAGATCCGTCCGCGTGTGTCCTTCGACATCAAAGCCACCATCAGGACGACGGACGGCGCGCCACATCTCATCGGCAGCGCGGTGATCCGGCGTCACAATGTGAAGATGGGCATCGCTGTCGGGAGTGCGCGGCAGCGCGGGCGTTGCTCTGGTCGGAATGTGAATCGTGGCAACGATCCGGCCACGCAAGTGGATCTTCCTGATCGGGTCCGTCTCTTTGGCGACATAGATCGGATGCCCCCACTCAGCCGCAACAATCCAAGCCGGAATCGAAGGGTCCCGAACAGAGCGCGTGCAACGATCCCGCGCTGTTTCCACCGTCGCCCCACTTCCAATCGGTGTGTTCCATGGTGAGTCCGTCGAAAAAGGCCAGTACGCCGGGTCCCGGCGCGCTTCGACCTTGGGCTGAACCGGATCTGCTCTGCCGCTTTTCATCGGACTTGGCACCGTACCCAGGCCAACCCCGAGAAGTCCCAGCGCCATCCCCACCTGCTGCGCCCGACGCATCCATCTCTGTTTCCATTTCCGTCGCTGTGCAACCAGCTCCACCATGTTTCAGATCTCTCTTCGCAGACCGTTATACCGCGAGCATCCACTGGCAGGTCACCTCTCTTTCCATTTTCCGTTCGAGTCCAAAGAGAAAGTGATACACACGCGGAGCAGCAGAGAAATCACGAAGACCCAAGAGCAAGCGCCGTGGCCAGTCCTCAGCTACACCGCGAACTGGTTTGTCGAAGTAGGGAGTCCCAAACGGATTGTCTTTTGTCATGCTTGGTCGCTCGCCACCGAGGAGCAGTCTTGTCTGCTAGCTACCGTCTGTTTGAGGCACCATTCCTCTAGCAAAAGGCCGCATTTGGAGGCACCCCGCCAGTCGCCCACTCCGCAGCGCCACCCGCGGTCCTTCCTGCTGGTTCCCACCGTCGCACATGTAGGCGTTGAGGGGTCATTTCGTAATGGGCTCAGGCGTCCCCGCCCCACGCGCCCCGGAGAAGAATTCCCGTCCGTTTTAGACTGGACGGGGGTTCAATGCGCTCGTTCTGATCAGCCAACTACGTCGCGCTATCCCCCATCAAGAAGTGCCTTGCGAACGCATCAGTGGGTGCTGCTGCGTGCGTTGGCCGTCCGATTCACCGTCGAGACATCCACTTTGGGACGCGCCGCCTCACGAATCGGTCGCATCACAAACTCGGGCAGAAAGGGGGGCGCCGCCGCCTGGGAACGGACTCCGCCGCCACCGACGTTTTCCTTGCGATTGTTGGTCACACAGACGAGCAGCGCACGAAGCTTGGCCAGATCTTCGCGTGCAGTACCCAGTTCCTCTTCTACCGCTGGCTCTGCGGACAAGCTGAAGTCTGTGGCGGAGTCTACGTTGTAGGCTCCGTAGTCGCGCAGTGCGACAGCAATGGCTCGGCCTTGCGGTGACAGACCGAGCGCATTGGGATCAACCGATCGCGGCAAGATCACGAGCTGTCCGATCGGAACATGTCCCCCATAGTCACGCTCTCCACCGTCATCTTGCTCGCTGGCTGGCCAGACAGGACCTGAGCGTTGGAGTCGCCTGGGAAGCGTAAACGTCAACGCATGATGGATTCCGTTCCGCAGCTCTCCGCGACGGATCAGACCGCCAAGCGCACTGCCACCATAGGCCCGCTGGCCACCCCAAAAAACCCCGGGCCCGAGCAGATCCGTCCGCGTGTGTCCTTCGACATCAAAGCCACCATCAGGACGACGGACGGCGCGCCACATCTCATCGGCAGCGCGGTGATCCGGCGTCACAATGTGAAGATGGGCATCGCTGTCGGGAGTGCGCGGCAGCGCGGGCGTTGCTCTGGTCGGAATGTGAATCGTGGCAACGATCCGGCCACGCAAGTGGATCTTCCTGATCGGGTCCGTCTCTTTGGCGACATAGATCGGATGCCCCCACTCAGCCGCAACAATCCAAGCCGGAATCGAAGGGTCCCGAACAGAGCGCGTGCAACGATCCCGCGCTGTTTCCACCGTCGCCCCACTTCCAATCGGTGTGTTCCATGGTGAGTCCGTCGAAAAAGGCCAGTACGCCGGGTCCCGGCGCGCTTCGACCTTGGGCTGAACCGGATCTGCTCTGCCGCTTTTCATCGGACTTGGCACCGTACCCAGGCCAACCCCGAGAAGTCCCAGCGCCATCCCCACCTGCTGCGCCCGACGCATCCATCTCTGTTTCCATTTCCGTCGCTGTGCAACCAGCTCCACCATGTTTCAGATCTCTCTTCGCAGACCGTTATACCGCGAGCATCCACTGGCAGGTCACCTCTCTTTCCATTTTCCGTTCGAGTCCAAAGAGAAAGTGATACACACGCGGAGCAGCAGAGAAATCACGAAGACCCAAGAGCAAGCGCCGTGGCCAGTCCTCAGCTACACCGCGAACTGGTTTGTCGAAGTAGGGAGTCCCAAACGGATTGTCTTTTGTCATGCTTGGTCGCTCGCCACCGAGGAGCAGTCTTGTCTGCTAGCTACCGTCTGTTTGAGGCACCATTCCTCTAGCAAAAGGCCGCATTTGGAGGCACCCCGCCAGTCGCCCACTCCGCAGCGCCACCCGCGGTCCTTCCTGCTGGTTCCCACCGTCGCACATGTAGGCGTTGAGGGGTCATTTCGTAATGGGCTCAGGCGTCCCCAACTGCTAGGCTGCGGGGGTTGGTTGGGGTGGGGCAGTCGATTGTGGGGGGGCCGGGGTTGATGAGGATGGGGGTGCGGGGGCCGATTTGGTCGAAGGAAAGGTTTTGAAACAAAGAAAGGGAGTCCCCCACTCCGGTGGTGAAGAGGTCCTTTTGGCCATCGGCGTTGATGTCCACAGCTTTTACGGAAAAGGGCTGGGTGGGAATGTCAGCGGTAAGGGGTGGAAAGAAGGTGCCGTCTCCATTCCCATACAGAACCGAAAGCAAGCCTCCAGAAAGGGAACCGGCGTTTGCACCCTCGGTCATCCCGACCAGGGCAAGATCAATGGTTCCATCTCCGTTGAGGTCTGTGGCCACAAGGTCAGTTGTGCTCGCATCCAAAGAGAGGTCCGTTCGTTCGACCCGAAGGCCCAAGGGCAATACGTGCCTCGCATGCTCGTCAGCACCCAGCGTCAACTCGATGCTTCCGCCCGCTTGCTCCATTCCCCCATGGGAGAGGCCGAGTACCCCTACACTCGTCACGGTCTCGGCTGAAACGCTGGGAGGGGGAGTCAATCGGAATATGCGGGGAAGGCCGCCGCCAGCCTCGGTGGCACCGCGACGAATGGCGGCGAAGGGTTCTTCGTTTGTCGTATGCCGCCATTCAATGGAATACGTCTCGTAGGTTCCAGCGCCAGAGACGGCCAGTTCGACGCAAGCACCGTCCGTTCTGCTGCAAACCGGCGCGCAGCCCGTTCCGATTCCGAGTGCCAGCACAACAAAACAAGCGTTCCGAACAAACCAAGTCGTCATGGTATATGCCCTAAAATAGGTCAGCGAAGTCATGGCAACCAATCCACCCGATCGCTCGATTGGGGGACAAGACCGAAAAGCAGCGAGACACCCAAGGTCGCCGCAGCACCCGCACCCACAACGATCCATGGCCACACTTTCCGCTTGGGCGCGAGCTTTCGTTTTTCGGCCCTCACAACGGTGTGTGCGATGGGTTCGAGCGCAAGTTCCAGCGATAGGGCGGAATTGGGGGACGGGGTGACGGTTGTTTCAAGGGGTTTGTAACCGTTGGCTCGCAACGACACCTTGATCGGTTCTGCCCACAGGACCCGTCGCAGCGGCGTTGTACCGAGCCGCACAGACCCCAGAAACACCTCGGCCCCTGTCGGTTCTGTTGAAACCAACAGAGTGCCTGTCCGCCGCTTGTATGCCTTGGCCAAGACATCGGGAGTTTGCTTCTTGAGAAGCGCCAACACATCCGATGGAGAACACCCCGGACAAGGCACTTCCGCCTGCGCCGCAGGCTCTGCAACATCGCGGTGTCTCACAAACAAACGGAGCAGCCACCCGTCGCTTTTTTCCATGCGTTTTGCCGTCGCGTGGAGGACGAATTCCACCTCGGCTTTTTGTGCCAACAGTTGCTGGCAATTGGGCTTGGCCATGCAGTCGCGCAGATGCGGGGCCAGATTCAGCGCATGTTCCACCGTCAGCGCGGTCGAACCGACAGAACGCAAGGACTCCTCCAGGACGGCTCGTATGTCTTCGCGCTGTTCGGGAAAAAGCTGTGTCAGTTCATCCACCGTCAGCGCAGCGGGCAAAAGGGAGAAGACCAACGTGCTGGTTTCGCGATCGAAACGCACCTCATAATAACGACCAGGGGCAATCCCAAACTGTCCGTCGATTCGTTTGTTGGGATACTCGATGCCCATCCGATGTTCCCCTGGGGACAGGAGCAGCGGCGAAGACAGAGGCAACATCCCGACGAGTCGCTCATCAACAGAGAGAAACGCGCCAGGCTCGGTCAGCACAATGACTTGCGCGGCCAGGGGGAACGGCGGTTTGGTCGCCTCGCGTGCGACTTGCAGCATGTCGTCGTCGTTTTTTTTGGCCGGGTCGGACAAATACCGGCGAAACAAATCCACGGATTCGACGGTGCGCTGTTCTTCGCGCGCGAGGCGTGCCAAATGAAACAAGCCCTCTGCTGTCGGTGCGAGCCTGTACGACTCGGACAAGGCTGCATAGGCGCGACTCAGGTTTTTTTCCTTGAGCGCAGCCAGACCCTCGTCCGTGAGTTTTTCCGCCGCTGTGCGTTGGGCAGAGGCCGGCTTGCGTGGTTTTGCCCGAGGCTTGGCAAAACCAAATGGCGTCGCGTGGCACAGCAGGCAGCACACGATCCAAAAGGACAGCAGAAAGCGAACCGGGGCGTGCGATGACCTTGCTCGAGGCAAGTTCACAACATCAGCACACCATGAAAGGTTCAAGGACGCCGTTCCCCCGTGCGGTTACGCCTCCGCACAGTCCGTCAGCTTATCACGGTCAGTTGTGGTACGGTGCGTCGCTGTTGTCGCCGATAGGAACCACATGCCACCCACAACAAAACCGGGCTCACCGAGTCCAAGAAAACCCGACCTCAAGCGGACAGAACGACCGGACGTGTCGGACTGTTTTTCGGTCGTGACCTGGAATGTCAACTCGCTGCGGATGCGTTGGGACAGGTTGCGGGATTTTCTGTCTGCGCAACGCCCCGATGTCTTGTGTTTGCAGGAAATCAAAATGCAAGACGCCGATTTTCCGGTGCTGGAATTGCGCGGTTTGGGGTATCCATCGGTCGCGCACGGACAGAAGGCCTACAACGGCGTCGCGATCTTGTGCCGCGAGGAACACGGACCCCTGACGGACATCGTGCGAGGCATTCCTGTGGGCGAAGAGGATGCAGAGGCGCGTCTGATTCTCGCGTCGATTCCATCCCTCGGGGTGCGCGTCGGGTCTGTGTATGTTCCAAACGGACAAGCGGTGGGAACAGAAAAGTACGAGTACAAACTGCGCTGGCTTGCTCGGCTGCATCGCTACCTCACTGAACAGTGCAGCCCGCAAGATGCGACGGCGCTGTGCGGCGATTTCAACGTCGCTCCCGCAGATTGCGATGTGCATGACCCGACGCTGTGGGCGGATACGGTCATTTGCCACGAAGCAGCAAGGGCGGCGTTTGCGCGCCTTGTGGCGGTGGGCTTCCGGGACACGCTGCGGCTCGTTCGCCCGTTTGAACGCGATGGCGAAAGAATCTTTACCTACTGGGACTATCGGAGCCTGGCGTTCCCCAAAAATTTGGGCCTGCGCATCGATCACATTCTGGCCACAGAGTCGCTGGCGGGCCGGTGTCGCTGGGTCGAGGTAGACCGGCAGGCGCGCAAGGGCGAAAAACCGTCCGACCATGCGCCCGTGATCGCGTGGTTTCAACGTTTCCGACGCGAAACGACCGCCTGACAGCCAATCCGGCTGCAAAAAACCCGGCTGCAAAACACACAAAATAGCTGTTGACTGGTCGGAAAATATCCGTAGAGTGCTCTTCACCTCAAATTGATGCGGGGTGGAGCAGCCTGGTAGCTCGTCGGGCTCATAACCCGAAGGTCAGAGGTTCAAATCCTCTCCCCGCTACTTTCAAGGCCCGCGTGAGTCAAACTCACCGGGCCTTTTTTTGTGTTCGTTTGACCACAAACCGGGCAGCGTGGGGGCGGCCCGGCGGGTGGTGGTGGGTCATCGAGCAGCTTCTGGGAAAAGAGAGCTTCCCGCTTCCGCAACATGGCCGAAAACCGTAGCCGCCCGATCCAGATCGCGCAACCCAACCCACGGAAAGGTGCCCCAATTCCGGCCTTGTTCAGGGATCGGGACCTGAACAAAACCGGGCGGGCGGGGGCCAGCGGGTCATTGGAAATAGGGGAACGTGGGCGCGAGGGCGTACGTGCTTGTCACGGTGTCGGGGGCCGGGCTTCCGACGATGACGGACATCGTGGCATCCACCACGTCATAGTCCACCTTGCGGCCTCCGCAATCCGTGCTCGCTCTGCCCGCAAGGGCGTTGGCTTCGACGGACATGTACGCGGCACACACGGTCTTGCTCGTGTCGATGAGGATCGCGTCCGCAGCCAAAAGCGACGCGAGGGTCGAAAACCGGGTCGCCCCAAGTGCCGTCGGCGCATAGGGGTGTCCGCACACGCCGTCCAGGCCGTCGTACAGCGCCAGCGTCTGCGAAAAAAACGGGGCCCACGAAGACCACGGGAAAAATTTGTCCTTGTTGTAGGTCTCGCGCGTCACCGTTCCCGTTTGCACCTGGCCTCCGATGGTGAGCAGGTCAAAGGGATTCGACAGCATGTGGTTGACAAGAGGCCGCCCCGCCCGGTCGATCAAATCGCCCAGCGGAAAACCACAAAAACCCGTCGCTCCGTCACACACAAGCGGGCTTGCGCAGCTGGTCGCCGAACAGCGCGAGGGCGGCGTCTCGCACGCTCCCGAGGTCGGATTGCACACCTGGCCAGCGGCACAGACTGTCGTGCTGCACACAGGCACCGCCGGAACACCGCTGCCGCACCCCACAACCAACCCAACGCCGCCAAGACCCAAAACCAGCGGCACGGACAAAAACGACTTCTGCATGGGCGCTCCTTTTGCGTTCGGGAAAAGAACCCAGGGTTAGTTGGTTTTGGCGCGTTTGTGCGTCGCGGCCCAGACCGACAGAATCGGGCCCGCTCGCGTGATCAACGTCTTGTCCACTTCCACCACGAGTGCGAGCACGTTCGACGTGGCAAAACTGTTCACAATCGAGGACGCCAGGGCGGACTGGGCGTTTCGATCGCTTGTCGCTTTGCAACCCGCTGCGTCCGCCGTCGCCGCCGTTTGCAAGGACAGCTTGGCCGCCGCTCTCATCGAGGACAGGCTCTGCGTGTTGGCGAAACTCGGGTCCCTGCGCAGCCCGGCGAAGACTTTGAGTTTGCCGTCCGTGCGCGAAAGGCCCGTCGCCTGGCTCGCATCCCCCGTCAGGGTGACCGAACCGTCGCCGACCGCGCACGCGATTTTCTGCGCCGCGTCGAAACTGCACACGATGTCGGACAAAGCGACTTGCGTGGACGACACAGACGCGCGGCTCGCGGTGTGAAACACGTACATCGTGTCCGCAGCAAACTTGCTCGTGCCCGTCGCATTCGGGTTCACCGTCATCGCCAAGACGACCTTGCTGCCATCGGAAGACAGAAAACCGAACACATCAGCGATGTCTGCCGAAGGATTGGCCGCAACGGAGGCCGAATCGCCGTGGTCGATGGCTCGCGGCACCGCCGAAAAACCCATCGTCGCCAAACCAAAAACGAGAGCGCAACCAAATCGCCTCATGGGAACACTCCCCGCGATGTTTGAGGAACTACGTTTCGTACTCGCTGCACAGAATGTGGAGTCGTTCGCGCCGCAGAAGATACGACGGCGCTTCGTCCGAAAGCACCAGGCCCGGCAGCTCGCACGCGAGCACATGAGGCCCGCCCCCGTTTTCGCCGACCAAGTGGGACACATCGACTTCCGCAAAGCGAAAACCGCGCCGCAGCAACAAACCCCGCAAAATCGTCGAACAGCCGACCGGCAAAATCAGCGTTCCGCGCACGTTCAAACACTCCGTCGCGAACACCGCCACGTCTTCTTCCGACAAAATCGCCATCTCGACCTGCGTCCCCACGAACGGCCCGATTTGTTCCGGCGTGTGCGACTTGAGCGCCTTGCGCGAAATCAGCAGAAGCGGCTTGTTGCTCGGGTCTGTGATGCAGCACATCGCTGCACTGCCGCGCGGACACGTCGCCGAAAGCTCGACCGAAAGCGTCTGCGCCCCCAGCGGAAGCAGTGCTTTGACTTCCTCTTCCGCTTGCACGGACGAACCCTGCTCGCTGCCGCCGTGCGTCAGAATGAACCGGTTGCGCCCGACCGGAATCACGTCCACCTGCCCCTGCCACCTGTGCTGCGCCGCCTGCACGACCAAGCCAGCCTCCGCAATCGCCTTGTGAACCGCGTCCTCCTGCGCCACTTCCCCAAAGTGAGCGCGCAGAAACAGCGGCTGCGGCAATTTTCCAGGGGCCAAAAACGGGGCCCCCAGAAGGCCGCTGTACACAGACGAAACCTCGCCTGCCATCGTGGGGTCGAGCACCAGGATGCGTCCCTGGGCCCGGTGGATTTCGTCACACAGCGCGAGCCACTGGGCAAAAGCCGCACCTGCGGAACCGGCCTTGGGCTCTCCGCCACGCGGCACAAAAGCCCGGTCAGGGTAGGACAAGATGAAAGTCGCCATCCCGCCTAGGCTATCACGCTTTGTTTGTGCTCTTTTTTGTGTTTCAGAAAACGAAACGGGTGGTTTTGGGGACTACAAACCGAACTTCGCCAGCTTTTTGTGCAGACCTTCGCGTGTGATGCCCAGCGTTTCCGCCGTCCGCGTTTTGTTGCCGCCGTGTTCTTTCAGCGCCTGAATCAGCAAAAACCGCTCGACCTCATCCATCATGTCCCTGAGTTGGCCTTTTTGAGGCGCAATGCGGTGCCAAAGACCCTCGGCGGGTCGGATGCGCGAGGCCAAAAGGTCCGGCGTGATGAACGAATCGGGCTCGACTTGAATCAGCAGCCGCTGCACTTCGTTTTCCAATTCCCGCACGTTGCCCGGCCAGTTGTACGCCACCATTTGCGCCAGCGTGTCCGAGGTAAAACCCGCAACCGGTTTCTTCATCTCGCTGGAGTATTTGCGCAAAAAATGTTCCGCAAGCAGGCCGATGTCCTCGCGCCGTTCCCGCAACGCAGGCACCTGAATCGGAAACACCTTCAGTCGGTAGTACAAATCCTGCCGGAAACGACCCTCGGTCAGTTCCCGTTCGAGCGAGCGGTTCGTCGCGCAAATGATCCGCACATCGACTTTGCGCGGCGCGGTCGCCCCGACCGGTCGCACTTCCCCTTCTTGCAACACCCGCAGAAGTTTCGCTTGCAGCCCCAGCGACATCTCGCCGATTTCGTCCAAAAACAGCGTCCCGCCGTCCGCCACCTCGAACAGGCCCTTTTTGTCCGCGTCCGCGCCTGTAAACGAGCCCTTTTTGTGACCGAACAGCTCCGATTCCAGCAGCGTGTCTTGCACCGCCGCGCAGTTTTGCGCCACAAACAACTTGTCCCGCCGACCCGACTGCGAATGAATCAGCGACGCGACCAGCTCCTTGCCCGTGCCCGTTTCGCCTTCGATGCAGACCGTTGCCCGCGTGTCCGTCACTTTCTGGACCTGCCGCAACACCTCGCGAAACGCCGGACTTTGGCCAATCGGCTGCACTGGGCGGCGCTTTTCCTCCCGGCTTTTCAGATACCGGTTTTCCGTGCGCAGTTGTTCTTCCGCCAGACGCAAACGCTGGTGCAGCCGCGCGTTTTCAATCGCCAGCGCGGCTTGCCCCGCCAAAGCCAGGAGCACTTCCAAATCGCGTTCCCGGAACATCGCCGCCGACGCTCGGTTGTCGCATTGGATCACGCCTCGAATTTCGTCCCCGTCCCACAGCGGCACGCCGATGATCGATTGAATCCGAGCCCCCATGATCGACGCCGCGCCCGCCAAATCCTGCGGCGCATTCGCGACCAGCACCGCCGCATGCTCCGCCAACACCCGCCGAAGTACCGCCCGAGACGCCCGAATCGGCACAGCCGGTTTTGCGTCCACTGCCGAACTGGCCGCCGAACTGGCCGCAGGCCGTTCCGCCGGTTTGTCTGTGCGCGCGTCGGTTTTCGTCTCTGGTTTCGTCTCTGGTTTCGTCTCTGGTTTCGTGTCTGGTTTCGTGTCTGGTTTGCGCGCCGTCCCAAACACCGCTGCCATTTTTCCGTCGATCGAATCCGTCAATTCGATCGACATGTGCGTCGCCAGCGGTATCAGCTCGAACGCCGACTCTGCGATGCCTTCAAACACCGCTTGCAAATCCAACCCTCGCCGCCCCAGCCGTTTCGACAGCCCCAAAAAGAACGACGAAAACACCGGATCGCGTTCAAATTTTCCCGCCACCGCTGCCGCTTCCGAAAGCGGCCTGCGCAGAAGCACTTTCCCTTCCGGTTCCGTCGGGTCTACTTCAAACGTCGCATTTTTGTCCGAACCGCTCGCCGGATTTCGCCCAAGCTGAAGCGCCGGAATCGTCGGAGCGTTGCCTCCCGCCGGCACCGCTTTCATCTCGGTCATCGCTTCTTTGGAAAACGAGCAGCCCAGCGTGACCGGATCGACCGGATCGCCCAGCAAAAGCTTGTCGCCTTCTGCGATCTCTGCCTCGAAACCCGCCGCCGCATCCACAAACAGAAGCGACCCGTCCGCCCGCTGAAGCCGCGACCCATTCGTCGATTTCAGATCCTTAAAGATGTACTTGTCCGCTTCCAGAAACACCTGCGCGTGTTCGCTCGACAAATGCACGTCCGGCAACACGATGTGGTTGTGCGGCGCGCGTCCGATCGTGAAGCTCGGCTCGCGCAAAAAAAACCGCTGGCCGCGCAGCGCGCCAGACAAAACCTCAAGTGCAATCATGGATGTTCTCGACGATGTTTTCGCCCGAATGTAGGACAGAAGGCGTTTCGTTTATTGAAAAAACCACACAAGTTCCGCAAGACCCAAAGGCCCCGCGACGCGCAGACGCAAGGTTTCAGTCGTCGGTTTCGGGAACAGTTGTCCATCGCTCGCTTTTTCCGGGAAGTGAACCGACCACAACTTCGCAAACGGATCGTTTTGTTGGTCGAGCAGTGCCATTTCGACCGCCTGTTTCTGCGCAAACGGTTCCACTTTGTCCGCCTGAACTTCCCGCCCTGCATCATCCAGAAGCGACAAACGCCATTTTCCAAACGAAGGCCGCAGCTCGTTCCAGTTCGCCGTGTGCGTTCTTGTCAGCAGAAACAACGACACGCCCCCTTGCGTCTGTTCCGCCTGTTCCTTTTCGATGCGAGACCGCTCCCACGGATCGACCACCGCATACGTTTTCACGTACTTTTCGACAAATGCCCGCTGAAAAGCTCTCGACCGCAGCGTTCCGCTGACCAGCAGTTCCGCGTGAAATTCCGTTTTCGACAGGATTCGGCCCGTCCGTGTCCACCGCTCCAGCGTCCTCGCATAACTTGAGCCCGCAGGGTCCGCCTCGCTTTGCAGGTTCACCTTTTCAGGCGCGCACCCAACAAGCGCGGTCGCAAACACCAGCGCAAGGCCGGATTTCCGACGGAAACATCTTTGCGAAAAGGCCCGATCTTCCAACATGGCGCGATTATATCCGGTTACACCGTTCGACTGAGAAGTCGCCGGCTCAAGTGATGCGCAATGGTCAACACCGGGGCCATGATGTGGCTCGACGGGCTCGACGGAAACAGAGATGAATCGAACACGAACACTCCCGGCGCATCGTAAAGCTCTCCAGAAGGACTGCACGCAGCCGTTTTCGCGCTCGGCCCCATCCTCGCCGTGCCCATTTGGTGCGCCGAAATCAGCGGCACCGTCGCCGGTTCAAACGCAAGCCGCGCAAGCTTTGGCAAATCCGACAGCTCGCGAAACACAAGCCCCGGCGGCATCGGCACCACCACCTCTTGCGCTCCCGCCGCCAAAAACAGACGCACCGCCGCATCCACCGACTGCCGCAACCGCTGTTTCTGTTCCGCAGACAGCGTGTAATGAATGAGCAGCCGCCCATTCCGCTCGACCTCCAAACGGCTCGTGTCGCTGGGCGCATCCGGGTGCAGGAGCAGCGCCCCCGCCAAATGCGCATACCGCTGCATGTGCGTTTGCCCCTCTGGCCCCACCGTGGGCAACATCGTGGACACAATCCCCGGCGTTCCCCCAATCGACTCGATCCGAAACCCCCAAAAACCGTGCGTGGCGTCTTCGAGGTTCTCAAACTCCGTCACCGCAACCGATTGCGGGATGCCCGAAAAGCACCGCACCGGCTCTGCAAAAAACGCCGCGATGGGAAGTTGCGGTTGCAGAAGAAACCGCCGCCCAGCGTGCCCTTTCGCAAGCCCCGACCGCAGCAATAGTTCCCCGGTCGGAATCGCTCCCGCCGCCAAAATCACCTGCTCCGCCTCGATCACAAACTCCCGCGTCTCGTGATATCCCCGTTCGTCGAGCGCCCGCACCGTCACAAGGTGCCGCTTCTTCCCCATCGGCTCGATCCGCTTTGCCCGCGCCCGCACAAAAAACCGCACCCCGTCCGCCACCGCTTGCGGAATCTGCACCGTCCGCGCGTTCCGTTTCGCCGACGCCGGGCAACCCAAAAAACACGTTCCCAGCCCCACGCACCCCACGCGGTTGTGCTGCATGATTTCGCTGCGAAACCCCAGCCGCTCGCAGCCTGACAGCAGCAGCGCGTTGTTTCGGTTGAGCGTGCTTTTGTCCGGGCGATTCACCGACAGGTCCGCAAGCGCCGCCTGTTCGTCTTCCGCAAGCGCCTCTGCGCTGTATTCAGACAGGCCAAACTGCTTTTGCCACACCCGCAGCACCGACCGATGAATCGGCACCACGTCGCAGGCATTGATCACGCTTCCCCCGCCCAGCACACGCCCGCCCAGCACGCTCATCGACAGGTCCGAGGTCGTCCGCCCGCCTCGTCCCATGTAAAGCTGGTCGTACATCTCTCCATCTCGCTGCGTCAGCTTCTCTCCCTGCCTGTCCGGCCCCTCTTCCAGCACCACCACTTCCTGCCCCGCCTTCGCCAGCGCCCGCGCCACCGTTGCCCCCGCCGGCCCCGAACCAATCACGCACCATTTCACTTTTCCCGGCAGGCTTTCCCCCGCTCCCAACCCAGGAGACGACACATCGAACACACCGCCGCGCCCTGGCGTCCCTGCATTCATCGCAGCACCCGCTTTGCGCTTGGCCCGTCGTAGCCGATGTGCGGCCACACTTCCTCGTGGTCATAGAACACCAAACAAAAGAACTTCCGAAACGCGAGCGTCACCTGCCGCAAAAGCAGCCGTTCGCTTTGGCTCCACGCCAAAAAAAGAGCCAGCCGCTTCTGAGCAGGCAAATGGCTGAACGTCGCCGCCCGCCCCGAAAACCACACCGGCCCAAATTCCACAAGCGTCAACGCCATCCGCAAATCCGACGCCACAAATTCCGGTTCATCCGCCAAAAAATGGTCGAACGCCTCGGGCAACAAAAGCTCCCGCGCCCCTTTCGGAAAGCCGTTTCCTGCCGGCAAGATCGCCTCGGCCAGCGCCGACAGCGTCCGAAAGTCTTGCGCCGACAGCGCCCGCAGACCCAGATGGTCTTGTGCGCACCCTCGCAAACCCAAAAGCCCGCCTGTTCCCCCGCCCACGAGCAACGCAAACCCTGCAAGCGAATACCGCAAAAAACGCCGCCGAGCCAAACATGCAAAGGGGTTCGCCGTCATCACTGCCAACCACCCGCATCTGTACCAAAGTTTCAAACAAACCAGACAAACAATCCCCCATCCCCCCACTTCCCCCACCCAAGACCCCACAAACCGGCTTCCAGTGCTTGACTTTCCCGAACCCTTAACGGTAAGCGCATCCATCGGAAAGCGATCGCGATGGAGCAGATGCACCTCTACGAACACGGCGGCCACACCACCTTCTTGAAAAAGGACCCGAGCGCTCGCGTCTCACAAAAAAGAGAAGCCTCCACTCGGTGCTCTACACCAACGTTCCTGGAATTTTTCGCTGGCAGTGGTTTGGTGGCAGAGGGTTTGCGAAACCATTTCCGTGCGGTGTGGGCCAATGATCAATGCCCCAAGAAAGCCGCCGTTTATACAGCAAACCACGGTTCCGAAGGTTTCCATTTGGGTTCGATCGCGGATGTAGAGGGATCTCAATTGCCGGCTTGCCCCTTGGCTTGGGCCTCTTTTGCTCACAACATCGGCCTTCTTTCTCGAAAACACCGCGCATTGCTCGAGCAACTACCCCCGCATGATCGCTTTGTTGCACCAGGCTACAAACGCACTCGTCAAGGCAAACAAGTCTTGGAGCTTCGATTTGACGACCTCTCTGGCTGTCTGCGAACGCCTGAAGGGGGCAGCAGCCGTCAAACACTCGTCATCAAGACCAAAGACGGCTTGCAAAGTCGCTTGATTACGATTCGCGAAGCCGCTCGACTCATGGGCGCACCGGATTCGTACAGGTTTTTGGGCAGCTACAACGATCAATACAAAGCCTTGGGCGATGCCGTGGCAGTGCCCGTCTCACAATGGCTCGCCGAACACCTGCTTTCGCCCCTCGTCCAATCCCACAACCTCGCCAAACGTCACTACCAAGTGCATGCCCTGATGAGGATGATGTGAATCAACCCGGATAGACAAACCTCGCTGGGATTTGACCTCAAGTCCATCTGGGATGTTGGAAGGGTGGTTTCCCTTTTTCGCCGGCCCTGTTGGATATGGCTTCGTTCGGTCTGGAAGAAGGCCGTAATCAGCCTCTGGCCAGTACAAGTCAGGATACGTACTGCGGTTGTTCTTTGTCAGACCTACTTTCTCGCAAAGAACACCACAAATACCGGCTTCACACTGGGGTCGAGGGTCGAAAAAAGACCACGCACCGGCTTCAAACTGGGGTCGAGGGTCGAAAAAAGACCACGCACCGGCTTCAAACTGGGGTCGAGG
>DAOLIT010000005.1:79982-80202 GCA_035328405.1 Pseudomonadota bacterium
GTCGATTTAGGGCGGTGTAACCGGCTTCAAACTGGGGCGAGGGTCGGTTTGAGATGGATTCATCCTCTCAAATCAGGGTCCGGGGTCGGTTTGAGATGGATTCATCCTCTCAAATCAGGGTCCAGGGTCGGTTTGAGATGGATTGATCCTCTCAAATCAGGGTCCAGGGTCGGTTTGAGATGGATTCATCCTCTCAAATCAGGGTCCGGGGTCGGTTTGA
>DAOLIT010000005.1:80302-107109 GCA_035328405.1 Pseudomonadota bacterium
TCATCCTCTCAAATCAGGGTCCAGGGTCGGTTTGAGATGGATTGATCCTCTCAAAACAGGGTCGGGGGTCGGTTTTAGGCGGTGCAACCCTCTTCAAACTGGGTCGGAGGTTGATTTGAGAGGGTTCAACCCACGAAGCGTTGTGGGTGCGGGAAGGGTTTTAGCGGCTGCGGCGTCTTCTGGCGGCGAGGAGGAAAAGAAGCAAGAGCGCAGAGGCGGACAGGGACACGCCGCCTGCACCACCGGGCACGGCGGAACAGCCGCGCATGCTGCCGCCGTCAAACTCGCCGTCCTTGTTGTCGTCTGGGAGTGGCTCTTCGGTCACGATGAGCTCGCAGCTTCCATCCCAATTGACGCAGCGGGTGCCGGTCGGACACCGAGTCCACCTGCACGGATCATCCACGCAGGTGCCGCTTTGGCAACGCGCGGTGCCTTTGCACTGCTTGTCGGGAGGCAAACCCTGGCACAGGGCATCGGGGACGCAGTGTTTTTGTGTGGTGTCGCAGACAAGACCCGCCGCGCAGAAATACGGGCAAGGATACGGGGCGCACGCGCCGTGGTCGCAACGGGTGCCTTTGGCGCACGGCTTGGTGCAGGCGCTGACGCAAATGCCAGGGGTGGTTCCGTCGCTGGAACAATAGGAGTTTTTGGCCCCGCAGGTGACGCCCGAACAGGGATTCGCTCGGCATTCGCCCTTGACGCACAGGTCGCCGGGCGTGGGGCAACCGTTGGAATAACAAGTGTCATCGCACACGCCGCCCGAACCCACGTCGCCGCCGCCCGTGATGATCTCCAAAATGTCGGTGAGGGCTTTGTTCAAGTCCTCGGCGTTGTCGGCTTTGTAGAATCTCTCCGGCGTGGTTGCGGGTTTGCCGCCCGCGTCGGCCATTTGGGTCAGGCACAGGATTTCGCTGGAACCCAAGCCGCCGCCAAAACCGACCACAAAGGTCGCGATGGAGGGACTGGCGGACGCAGCCTGGCGAATCATGCCGACCGTGCCGCTGCACGAGTCGGGTTCACCGCTGCAGCCGGGCCCGCCGTCCGTGATGAAGACCACATATTGTTTGCGATCGGGATCGCGCATCTCTTTGATCGCCTGGGCATCTCGCATGGCGCTGCCAGACGGCGTGCCGCCGCTCGGACCGTTGGCGTCAATGGCGGCTTTGATCTTGTCTTTGGTCTTGTAGTCGGGCGGGGTCACAAGCTGTGAGCCGCAACCGCTGCCTCCGAGCGGGGGAAAAATCGACATGCCGATGGGAAATTGGCCATCCCACTTGTCGAGAACTTTGTTGACAGCGGCTTTGGCGACATTCCAGCGGGTGCCGGCACCAGGAACGGTGCTGGACATGGAACCGGAACGGTCGAGGACGAAGTGAACATTGGGGCATTTGGCGGCGTCAGCGGCCTGGGCGAACAGGCCGACGCACAGAGCCACCATCGACGCCATGGAACGCGAAGCTAAGCGAGGAAACATGGGGCAACACTCCTTTCGATCAAGTGGGCCAGAACGGCTGGCCGATGAAGTTGGTCAATGAATTGACCCTAGCGTTGGGCAGATCACATCACAAACCTCTGACCTAGCAAAGGGTTTCGATGGATGTATCAGCCCGATCGCATCCCGATCGCATCCCGATCGCATCGCCCCGCTGGGTGTGGAATCAATCGATGGGGAAGGGGCAGCGTTTGGGGGCAGAGAACGTGGCCAGATGGTGGAGCAAATCGGCTGGGCTTTTTGCGACGACATCGGGCTCGGGTTGATAAACGCATGCTCGAAAGGCGAGCGGGCCCAGGGCTTTTTCCTCTTTGCTCGCTGGGGACAGATCGGGGCGGGCGGGGCAATCGCCCAAACCCAAAATGCGAGCCTCGACGTAACAATCCAGAAAGAGGCGGTTGTGAAGCTCTTTGTGCAAAAGCGGTGCGAGCCGAGACAGCGCAGACAGCCAAAACGCCCGATCACAGAACGGGGGCGGAGGCTTGAGGGCGGACAACGCAACCTTGTGTACCTGCGGCACAGCGATGAGCTCGGCCAAAAGACCGGACAGCAGCCTTTCGGCAAACGCCTGGCTCGAAAGGGTCACGATGAGCACCTTTTCAAGCTGTGCGGGCAACCGGGACAGCACGTCTCCGACCTCGCGCGGGTCCACGCGCCCCTCTTTGCGAGGCCCCTTTTCTTCATCGACTGACAAGTTCAGGCGATGGACGTGTTCCCATGTGGTTTCGGGCAAAGACAGCGCGCACGCCATCGTGGTGGTGATCGTGACGCGCTGCGAAAAACCGGCGGCAAGTCGAGTCAGCTCACACAGCGCCGCAAACGACGGTTCCCACGGTTCGGACACGGAAAGGGCCAACTCACTTGTGCGCCGGTTTTGGGCCAAGTGGGACACGACCTCACGAAGGGCCGAAAGCGCCCCCGAACCTGCAAGACCGCTTTGCGCGGTGCCTGGGCGCGCTCCCAAATAACAATAAGGACATTTCACATGGCAGCGGCCTCCGTCGAAATGAACGGACAAAACGCCGAGGGACGGCCCAGGCTCACTTGCGCGAGCATTCCCATTGTCGCCAAAACTACATGGACTACATGGACCACATGAATCGCTGTGTCCGCTTGTACCCACAACGGCACCGCTTGGCTGCATCACCGGCAAGAAAGTTCGTCGCATTGACAGGGCACCTTTTTACGGAATATCGTCGAAAATACTTCATGATGCGTCTTGAACAAGCGGGCCGTACCCATGTGGGGCTGGTACGAGAGAAGAACGAAGATGCCATGCTGCTGGCACCCGACGTAGGTTTGTTCGTGGTGTGCGATGGCATGGGCGGTCACGTCGGAGGGCAGGTCGCTTCCAACTTGGCGGTCCGAACGATCGACCAAGTGGTGCGCAGCCAAACGCTCGGGCCGCCAGAAGATCGCGACGTTCTCGTCACAGCCATCAAAAGTGCAAACCTCGCGATTTTCAACCAAGCCCGCCAAGATCCCAGTTTGCACAACATGGGAACGACGGTGGTGGGCATTCGGCAGCAAGGCGATCACTTGCACGTTTGCCACGTGGGCGACAGCCGGATCTATCGAATGGTCTACACCTCGGCGGAGCTGCAACAAGTGACGCGCGACCATTCGCTCGTGAATCTGTACGAAGACAATCCCGAGCTGGCTCGGCGTTATGGTCCGCCCAATGACAACGTGATCGTACGCGCGGTCGGACTGCACGAAGTCGTCGAAGTCGATCACCAATTGGTCCCGATGCAGCCCGGCGATGTGTATTTGCTGTGCTGCGACGGTCTGACCGACATGGTGGATGACTGGATTCTGCGCGAGGTCATGGTCGAAGCAGCGACTGCTCCGACGCTGGATGAATCCTGCGATGCGCTGATTCGCGCTGCGCTGAGTTTTGGCGGCGTGGACAACACCACCGCCATTCTTCTGCGCATCGCACCGTAAAACGCCGTTCCCCCGCCCCCCAAAACACCCCCGAAAAACACCGCCCCGGTTTGTTGAACCGGTTTGCCAAACCCGATCTCCCGATCAGAAACCCGCCGTGAACAGCCAGCGATCCCCGTCGCGTTGCAATTCCAGCCGTTTGTCGTTTTGGCGGCGCTCCCACTTTTCGCCTAGATCGGTTTGAAGCTGAAAACTCAGGTCGTACCGGATGTCCACCACGGCACGGTCGGTGCTGACTTTGATGTCTCGATATCGAATCAGATAGCGCATCCAGCGCACGGCAGAAAGCCGCGTCTCGAGCACCCGTTTGAGGCCCGCATACGCATAGTCGTCTTGCGCCGATGGTGTGCCCGAGTCCTCGTAATAATTCGGATGCGCCATGGACAACAGCTTGCTTGCGTCCCGTTGTTCCATGGCGACGCGGTATTCCTCGACGCGCAAAAGCAGCGAGCGATGCAGCGGCGTGTCCGCAATTTTGGTTCCCGGAATCGGCGTGAGCGTCGCACAACCCGGCAACGCGCAGGCCAAAAGACCAAAGAGCAACACAACACGCACGGAACAAGACGAAAACGCATTCATGAGCGGAAAACCCCTGTTTTTTCTTGGCATCGGCATGGGAAACGGGATCGGAGTCGGCAGCGGATACCCTCGCGAGCAGAAGGCAAAAACTCAAGAGAAAACCGCGTGACCCAAGGGCTGAAAATGCAAGGCAGGTGCCAACAGGACGAACGTCGGACGCCGGTGGAGTGCCACAGAAACCCCGCGCCATCCTGACAGCAAACCGGAAAACCCGCGTGCCAACCTGTCACCAGAGCGAACTCGGGTAGGACACACGCAGGATGCGGAGGGCACAGGCAGGATGTGGAAGGCAAACGCTGACATTTACAAGCGATGCCGACGGCGCAAAACTAAGGCCTCGGGGCGTGGGCCAGCCGGGGACACGCAGGAGTCTTGCAAGCAATGGCGTACTTTGAATGGGAGGACGAGTTCAGCATCGGTGTTCCGCGCATCGATCGGCAGCACATGCGCCTCATCGAGATCATCAACGATCTTCATGACGCCATGCGCGAACGCAAAGGACCCGAAACGCTGCGCGATCTCGTCGATGAAATGGCAGTGTACGCAGCGTCGCACTTCTCGCTGGAGGAGCGGCTGATGCTCAAGCACAACTATCCCCGCATGCGTGGCCACAAGCTGCAGCACGAACTGTTCACGCAAAAAGTAATGGACCTGCAAAAGCGAATCGAAGAGAAAACGCTGGTGCTGTCCTTGGAAGTCATCACGTTTTTGCGCGACTGGTGGACCACGCACATCCTGTCGTCCGACCGAGCCATGGGCGCATTCCTTTCCTTGCGAGAAGTCCCATAGTCCATTCCCAAGCAGCGCGGTGAAAAAGGGACGAGACCACAGCCGCTTTTGCACCGTATTCGGCTGTCAAGACGCGATACACTGGCCGGGCCGTGTCAGCCGAGACTTCATCCAAAAACCCGTCGCCTGGTCCCTCTAAAAACTACATCACGCCTGCCGGATTCCGACGCCTCCAGCGCGAGTTCGAGACGTTGCGTGGCAAGACCCGGCGCGAGGTCGTTGCGAAACTGTCCGAAGCCGCCGCCGAGGGCGACCGTTCCGAAAACGCCGAGTACATCTACCGCAAAAAGCAGCTTCGCCAAATCGACAGCCGCATCCGCCATTTGATGAAGCGCATGGCCATCGCGGAAGTCATCGACCCAAGCCACCACAAAAGCGACCGCATCACGTTCGGTTGTTTGGTTCAAATCGAAGACGAAAACGGCAAAGTCCTGCGCTATCAGCTCGTCGGAGAGGACGAAAGCGACCCCAAAGAAGGCCGCGTAAGCTACAAGTCTCCCATCGGTCGCGCCCTCATCGGCAAGCGGGTGGACGACAGCGTGTCCGTCCAAGTCGCCGTCGGCACGCGCGAGCTGACCGTCCTTTCCATCGAATTTCCAAGCGGCGAGGCCCAAGCAGACGGGGGTCCCACCATCGCGGACCTCATGCTCGCTGCCCAACAGGCGTTGGCCGAAAACCCCGACGAGGGTGCTGCCGACGACGCAAACGAAACCCAAAAAGACGCGGAGGCGTAACGCATGTTCCCTCGGGGAATTACTTTTGACGACGTGCTTTTGGTGCCCGGCTACAACGGCATCCGCTCGCGCCAGTCGGTCACGACCGGCGTTGAGCTTACGGAAACCTTGCAAATCAAAATTCCGGTGATTTCGTCGAACATGGACACCATCACCGGCTGGCAAATGGCCGCTGCGATGGCCAAACTCGGCGGGCTCGGCATTTTGCACCGCTTTATGTCCATCGAGCAGAACGTCGCCGATTACCGCCGCGCCAGTGAATCCGGTCCGGTCGGTGTGTGCGTCGGCGTCTCGGGCGATGCGATGGAGCGGGCCGAAGCCCTCGTGGCCGCAGGCGCGTGGATTCTGTGCGTCGATGTCGCGCACGGCCACAGCAAGATGGTCAACCAAATGATTCGTCAGCTTCGCGACCGGTTCGGCGACAACCTTTGCATCATCGCAGGCAACGTCGCGACGTATGCCGGGGCCGATTATCTGTCCGCTGCCGGGGCCGATGTCATCAAGGTCGGCATTGGGCCTGGCTCTGTCTGCACCACCCGCATCAAAACCGGCTTCGGCGTCCCCCAACTGTCCGCCATTTTGGACTGCCGCAAAGTCGATAGACCCCTTATCGCCGACGGCGGCATCCGTTCACCAGGCGACGCGGTAAAAGCCCTCGCTGCTGGCGCAACGTGCGTCATGCTCGGCGGCATGCTGTCCGGCACCGATGAAACCCCTGGGCAGCGCCTCGAACGCAAAAGGACCGACGGCACCACTTCGTTCGTCAAAGTTTTTCGCGGCATGGCCTCTCGGGAAGCCCAAGAGGATTTCATGGGTTCCATGGCCGACTGGAAAACCGCCGAGGGCGTCAGCACCGAGGTTCCCGCCAAAGGCAGCGTCAGCGAAGTCATCGCCGATGTCATGGGCGGTATCCGGTCCGGCATGACGTATTGCGGGGCCAAAGACCTCAAAGACCTGCAACGCAAAGCCCAATTCATGGAAGTCAGCCGAGCCGGCCAAGACGAAGGTCTCCCCCACGCCCTCCTCCGCTCCACCAACCGCTAAAACGAAGCGACTGCGCCTGCCGTGAGGGTGTTTTGGGAGGTTTGGGTGATTTCGGGAGGGGCCATGGGGGTGCTTGCGGTGTTTTTGGCGAAGAAAACGGCACCATCGCTGTGGTCGTGGCGGTATTCCAAACGCAAAAGGAGTCCGGGCAAGACATCCATAGATACGGTGGCAGTCGCAGAAGACAACCAGCTCATGTCGGAAGGGGCAAAGAAAATCGGAAGGGGTTCCCCCGATGGCAACACCCCTTTGCGCTCCCAAAACACATCGCCTCGCGCGGCCAAGTGAAACACGGGAAGGACATGCACGCAGACATACGCCGCACCCGCAAGCCAAAAGGCCTTGTCGTCCGCGACAGGCTCGACGCCCGCGTTGCCGTGCAGTGCAAACTCAAACCGGGAGCTTGGCTGCACCGTCATCCACAGATCGAACAAATGTCGCCAATCGCGCGAGGGTTGTGCGGGGGCGCGTTCGATTCCTGTGAAGTACAAAAAGGAAGCCGAAACGCTGCCTGATTTGTCATAGGTGGTCTGGACGTACACGGATTTCTCGTCGTTCCCATCCACAACGGAATTCCAGCCGTTCACGACTCCCAACGTGAGCTTCCACGCCTTGAACAACCGTTGTTCTGCGCGCAAACCCGTGTGATAGAAGGGCAACTGGAAGAACAAATGGGACCGAGAGAAGTTCCAGTTGTCCTTCACAGCGAGGGTTTCGAGGCCAATGGGGGACAGAAAGACGCCGCCCTCGATGAGAAGCCCTCGGCCCACGGGAATGGTGTAGCCGACAAGGGCTTGCTGGACAAAACGCCACGTCGATGCGCCGCTCGAACCGACGGCGGAAGGCGACTGGCTGGCATCGCTTTCCGGTTCGGCCAAGTAGTAGGTGTTGGGGGTATGTCCGACTTGGAACGCAAGCCGCGCAGACAGCCCCGAGTGGTCATAGCGAGCGGACAGTACCGCGTTGGAAACAGTGAAACTGTTGTGCCGGGTGTCAAAGCCTCGGTAGTTCGTGATTCCCGAGGGCGGGCGGTTGGCGTTCCATTGGTAAAACAGCTCTGCGTACCCAGACACGGCAAGCTGACCTGCGTGGGTGGACAAAAGAACAGGGGGCGCAGAAGACACAGCGCTTTTTGCGGCGGGTTCTTGGCCCAGCGCGATCCGTTCGAGAGACAGACCAAGCTCTGCGTGAAACCCGATGCTCCCGCAGACACCCAGGACCAAACTCAGGCCCCGCAGTCTTAGGGCGTGTGCGGACACAACATGTCCAGGCGCGCACCCAGGCGGGCCAAGCCTTCCCGCAACGAAGTCTGATTGGTCAGCAAACTGAGGACGATGTTCGGACCGTCAGCCAAATCGTAGAAGTAGCCTGGGTGGACGATGAGTTCTTCTTTGAGGAGCAGTTCCTTTAACCACTCGTCCTCGTCCATGATGTTGGGCAGTCGCAGAACGGCGGTAAAACCACCCTCGACCGAGGCCAGGGTGACGGGCGCGTGCTCGGCCCACTGCCGCAACATGCGATAGCTCTCTTGGATGCGCGAGAACATCCGCCCGAACAGTTCAGAGCGCATCGAAAACAGCGGGGGCGTGCCATGCTGCGTCGGCGCGGACACGGACAAAAACATGTCCGCGATGAGCTCCAGCCGGTTCTGCGCTTCGGTCCGCAGCGGCTCGGGTCCCAACACGACAATCCAGCCGAGCTTGATTTGCGGCATACCGAGGACTTTGGAACACCCTGAAAGAATGAAACGCAGAAAGGGGGCGTCCTGAAAAGGGCTATCTAAGCCATCGGCTATCGAAAAGATCCGTCGGCCTTCCGCTGGATAGGGGTCCTCCAGAACGTAGTCGTTTGCGACCTCATCAGAGATGAGCGGAATCTGCCTCACCGTCAGCAGATCGACCAGCCGTTCGCAATCCGTTTCCCGAAAGAAATTGCCGGTGGGACTGTTTGGACTGACCGCGACCACCGCTCGCGTATCGTCCGTCAGTGCTCCCGCGATTTCCTGGACGAAAATCTGATACCGATGGAGCCGCCGAATGGGATACGACGTGGACCGCACACCGGCCAAGTTGGCCAAGATAGACAGAAGCGGATATCCGGGCTCTGGGAAGAGCACGGTCTCTCCCGGATTGGCAAGCAGTTGAAAGAGCCACTGATACCCTTCACTGCTGCTCGAACACAGCACGATGTCCCGAGGGCGAACGTGGTAGCCGCGCTGTTCGTAGTAGGCCGCGATGGTTTGTCGCATGCCCAGATCGCCTTGAGGGGTCGGTGTATAGGTCAACGCTCGCGCGGACGAAAACGAGCGGAGCAGATCGGGCGAATGGACGAGCGGAAGCTGGCTAAGCGGATTCAGGTCAATCAAATTGATCGGCGAGATGTGGAGCGCCGCCGCCTGCTCTCGAAGCTGCGTGAAAGGGTTGGCCGGAGTGTCCCAAGGAAGCCGTGTGGAAAATCGTCGTTGCACTGTCGGCTTGTATCACGCCAAAGAACCGTGTGCGAGTTCGACTTTGCTCAAGCTAGCCGATATCTGGAGCGTCTTCCGCAGCGTCCGATGTGAAAGGGGTCCGCAGCGTGCAATGGGGCCGTGCGATGCGTTGGTTTTGACGGCCTGAAAGGGCCTTGTGCCTTGGTGGGTTTTGTCGATAGATGTCTTGGGCGGTATGAAACGACCGCAAACTGTGTGACCTATTGGGCCCCTTATCAAAACCGTCTTCCGTCGCAACCCCGGCGGCACATCAAGTTCCCCGTCTTTCCGAAACGCCTGAAATGATGGAGCAACCAAGGACTACTCCCGTCGCTGAACCAGAGGCGATCGTGGTCTGTGGCGCGGCAGAACACAACCTGAAGATCGACTCGCTTGAGGTTCCGAAAAAGCGTTTCGTGGTGTTTACGGGCGTCTCTGGATCGGGCAAGTCGTCGCTTGCTTTTGACACGATTTACGCGGAAGGCCAGCGACGGTACGTAGAGTCGTTGTCAGCGTATGCGCGGCAGTTTTTGGGACAGCTCGACAAACCGAAATACGAATCGCTGCGCGGCTTGTCTCCGACGATCGCAATCGAGCAAAAAACGGCGTCCTCGAATCCTCGCTCGACGGTGGGGACGGTAACGGAAATTTACGATTTTTTGCGTGTCCTGTGGGCGCGTGTAGGCGTACAGCACTGTCCGTCGTGCAAAAGGCGCGTGTCTCCCACCTCGGCGGCAGAGATGGCCGAACGGATCTTGCGTTTTGCGAAAGGAACGCGGCTTCTGCTGCTGGCTCCCGTCGCTGAAGCGCGAAAAGGATCGCACACCGAAGCACTGGAAAAAGCCAGGAAACTGGGATACAGCCGGGCGCGAATCGATGGGGAAATCGTCCATTTGGATGAATTGCCCGCGCTGTCGAAAAAGCAAAAACACACGGTCCAGATTGTGACGGATCGGTTGGTTCTCGACGAGGAACCGGAAACCGCGCGGCGTTTGCTGGATTCGCTGGAAGCAACGCTGCGTTTTTCGGAAGGCCTTTTGCTGCTGCACCGAGCGGGCGGCGACTTACCCGATGGCGCAAGCGATGAACAATTGCTGTCGGAAAAACGGGCCTGTCCTACGTGCGATTTGGCGTTTCCTGAACTGTCTCCGCAGTCTTTTTCGTTCAATACTCCCGTCGGGATGTGTCCAGATTGCACCGGTTTGGGAACCCGGATGGAAATGGACCCGAATTTGGTGATTCCAGACCCCAAAAAGAGCATTCGGGGGGGCGCGATAGAACCGTGGGCCGCGTCGATGGAACGAGGCGACGGATTGGTCGTCAGCATCGTGCGCAGTCTGGCAGAGGAATTTGGGATCGATTTGGACCTTCCGTGGCGAGATCTGTCGCGAAAACAACAACAACTGGTGCTGTACGGAGCGGGCGATCACCGCGTCGCTGTGAAATGGGAAAGCCGCAACTCGAGCGGTCAGTGGGCGATCCGTTTCGAGGGAATTTTGAACACGCTGATGCGACGGTACAAGCAAACGGTCAGTCAGCAAATGCGGGAGTACTACGAAAAGTTTCTGTGTGAAAGCCACTGTCACACTTGCGGAGGGGCGCGGGTTCGTTCGGAGTCTCGATCGGTGTACCTGCTGTCTCCCGATGAGCCAAGTGGGGGAGAACCCCAATACAGCCTGCCGGAACTGGTGCGGATGACCGTAGGGGAAGCGGTGAATCTGTTTGAGACGCTGCATCTTGACGGAGAACGGGCTCTGATTGCGGCGGAATTGCTGAAGGAAATTCGGGCGCGTTTGGGCTTTTTGCGTAGTGTGGGACTCGACTATTTGACGCTGGAACGCTCGGCGGCCACGTTGTCAGGGGGTGAGGCGCAGCGGATTCGTTTGGCGTCACAACTGGGTTCGGAATTGTCGGGCGTGTTGTATGTCCTGGATGAACCGTCGATTGGCCTGCACCAACGGGACAACCATCGTTTGATAGACACGCTGCGGCGTTTGCGAGACCAGGGAAATTCGGTGCTGGTCGTCGAGCATGATGCAGACACCATGCGAGCCGCAGATTGGATTGTGGATTTTGGTCCGGGGGCCGGTCGGTTTGGGGGTCAGGTGGTGTTTTCGGGGCCTCCGCACAAACTCCTCTCTGCCAAGGGCTCGCTGACAGGGGATTATCTGGCCGGGAGACGTTCGATCGACGTTCCGACACGTCGCCGTTCTCCGTCCGGTCATTTGGAAATTCGGGGAGCGCGGGCACACAACCTCAAAGACATTTCCGTCAATCTCCCGCTTGGGATGTTCACGGTGATCACGGGCGTTTCAGGGGCGGGAAAATCGTCGCTCATCAACGGCATTTTGCGGCCCGCGCTCATGCGCGAATTGCACGGAAGCCGAGTCACCGTGGGAGACCACGATCGCATCACGGGTCTAGACCAAATCGACAAACTGATCGCGATTGATCAACAGCCGATTGGGCGCACCCCTCGGTCGAATCCGGCGACGTACACCAAGGCCTTCGATCACATTCGGACGCTGTTTGCAGACCTGCCGGATGCGCGAACGTATGGGTATCAGCCGGGTCGGTTTTCGTTCAACGTAAAAGGCGGACGGTGCGAAGCGTGCGAGGGCGACGGGCTGAAGCGCGTCGAGATGCACTTTTTGGCGGATGTTTTTGTGCCCTGCGAGGTGTGCAAAGGTCGCAGGTACAACGACGCGACGCTGCGGGTTCGTTTCCACGGAAAAAGCATCGCGGATGTACTGGATTTGCCGATTGTGGAGGCACGGGAGCTGTTCCTTCACCATCCGCAATTGCGACCGATTCTTCAGACGTTGTGCGATGTGGGTTTGGGATATTTGTCTCTGGGACAGTCTGCAACAACGCTCTCGGGGGGTGAGGCACAGCGCGTCAAATTGGCAAAGGAATTGTGCCGAAAGGAAACAGGGAGGACTCTGTATCTTTTGGATGAACCGACGACCGGCCTGCATTTTGAAGACATCCGGCAACTGCTTTTCGTGGTTCAACGTTTGGTGGATGCGGGAAACACTGTGCTGGTCATTGAACACAACCTGGATGTCATCAAATGCGCCGATTGGGTGATCGACTTGGGACCGGAAGGAGGCGAGCGGGGGGGTTACATCATCGCGGAAGGTCCTCCCGAGGCTGTTTCGGCCTGTTCAGCCAGTTTTACGGGCCAATTTTTGCGACCCCTTTTGCCATCATAGAGGTCGGTTTTGCAAAAGTTTGACTTCTGCATGATCTGTGGATGAAAGGAAGTGACCCGTGCATCTTGGGGTGATTGTAAATCCGCATGCCCAGCGCGTGCGGAGTCCTTCTTTCGTCGCAGAATTGGAATCGATCTGTCGAAGTGCGCCGCATCTTGTGTACACGTTTTGCGTGACGCACACACCCGAGGACCTCGACCGCGCGATGCGGGATTTTGAAAGCCTGGGAGTCGATGTGCTGGCACCATGCGGAGGGGACGGAACGATGAGTGCGACGCTGTCCTCGGCGTTTCGGACGTTTGGGAATGCGATTCCGTTGGTTTTGCCGCTTGCGGGAGGAACGATGAACACGATCGCGCGGAATCTGGGCCATCGCGAACGTCCAGACGTGTTGCTCCAGCGATTTGTGAATCGGGTTGGGAAGCGAAAGGACATTGTGGAAACGGCAAGGGGAACTCTGTTTTTGCGAACAGAGGGGGAAGTTCCGTTTTGCCCGAAAACGCTGCGTCCTCGACGGGATGCCAAGAAGGCGACGCAGGAACGTGTGGGCTTTTTGGCGAGCGCGGCAATGGGTGCGCGTTTTTTGGCAGCGTATTCGGCGTCCGACACGCGGGGTCTTTGGGCGGCGTCGTGGTTGGGGGTGCGAACGGTGGCGTCGTGTCTTGTGCCGGGAGGCGGTACGTTTGCGCGCTGGTTGTTTTCACCAATGGAGGCCAAACTCGTCGTCGATGGGGAAGGTAGACCGGAAACGAGTTATCGGTTGGTGCTTGCTTCGACGATTCCCGATGTGGGTCTGGGAATGAAAGTGCCGTGGCAAGCGGGCCGGAATCCCGATTCGTTTCACTTGGTCGCCTCGAGCCTGCCGATGCTCGAAAACGCAAAGCAGATCCCACGCATGCTCAAAGGAGAACCTCTCGTCGGAGAGCCGCACCTTGACCGATTGGTCAAACAGGCTCGGCTCGACTTTCCCCACTCAGAGCCTCTGGTTCTGGACGGGGAACTGTTTTGCGCGGAAAACGCACTGCTCACCGTCGGACCAAAACTCAGGATTGTGGCACCTCAGGGACTCGAACCCCGAACCTTGCGCGTATGAAGCGCCTGCTCTGACCAGTTGAGCTAAGGTGCCAAGAGACGTAGAAGCTTCTATCAAAGCGGACTTCGTGGTGTCAACCGCTGTTCCGCATTTCTCGCAAATTCCGCAAGGAACCATCCATTTGGCGGGGCATCAGCGGGTTTCTTCGGGGAAGGGTTTGGACAATCCACGGCTTTTCCAAAAAGACCACCAGGTTTTGTCGTCGGGAGAAAGCGAGACGGTTCGCAAACGCAGCGCGTTGGCCAAAACAGACAGAGAACTGAAACTCATCGCGGCACTTGCGATCATGGGATTCAGGAGCAGACCCCATTCCCGATAAAAAAGGCCCGCCGCAAGGGGGATGGCAACCACGTTGTAGCCAAAGGCAAGAAGCAAGTTTTGGTGGATGTTCTGTAGGGTCAGGCGAGACAGCGCGATGGCCGACGCCAAAGACCGCAAATCGTTGCCAAACAGAGTCACTCCGGCGCTGTGTTTGGCAAGTTCGGTACCGGCCCCCATCGCGACACCCACATCGGCTTTGGCGAGCGCCTCTGCGTCGTTGATTCCGTCGCCCACCATCGCGACGACACCCCCTTTTTTGCGGAGTTCTTCCACAAGTGCGGTTTTTTCAAATGGGGACAGAGACGCCCGCACTTCGGGAATGCGGACTTTGTAGGCGACTGTGCGCGCAACGTGGTCGCTGTCTCCGCTGGCCAAGACGAGAGACAGCCCCGAAGATCTCAATTTGTCGAGGGCCTCTTTGGCCCCTTCGCGCAGGGGATCGAAGACGGCAATGGAACCCAGAAAACGATCCCCCAGACCGACTTGCAGGACGGTCTTTCCGTCCTCTTGAAGCTGCGTGGTCGCGCGGAGGGCTTCGGGGGGAACGGAAATGCCGTCGTGTTCCAGCATCGTGACCGAGCCCACAACGATTCGGCCCAGGTCTCCGACTCCCACAAGACCCTTGCCGGGCAGCGCGAGGACATCATCGGCGACCTTGGGATACATGTTCCGCAGATGAACCTCGTCCACGACCGCGCGAGCCAAGGGATGTTCGCTTCCCAACTCGACCTGCGCAGCAACGTACAGGAGTTCATCTTCGGTCGTACTGCCTTGGGGAAAAATGCCGACGACTTTTGGCTTTCCCTCTGTGATGGTTCCGGTTTTGTCCAGGACGAGCGTATCGACAAAAGCGAACCGCTCCAGCGCACGTGCATCGCGAAACAGAATGCCGGACATCGCGCCCCGTCCCGTCGCCACGACGATCGACATGGGTGTCGCCAAACCAAGCGCGCAGGGACACGCAATGATGAGCACAGACACCGCAGACAGAACCGCTTGCGGAAGCGCGGCAAGACCCCAAAACGACAGCCACACAACGACCGTGACGACAGAAACCAGAAGCACGACCGGCACAAACCATGCAGCGACACGATCGACCTCTCGTTCGATCGGAGCGCGCGTGCGCTGAGCCCGCCGGACCGCTTGCACAATCTGTCCGACAAAACTGCCGGCACCGACGGCAGATAACCGGACAATCAGATTCCCAGAACCATTGACAGAACCACCCAGAACCAGGTCTCCTGTGCCTTTTTGTACGGGGACAGACTCCCCTGTCAGCAGTGATTCATCGACCGCGCTTTTCCCATCCAAAACCACTCCGTCCGCCGCAATGTTTTGTCCGGGCAGAATGCGAATCCGGTGGCCGGGATGCAGGTCCGAAACAGGGACATCGCGCTCTTCTCCCGTCGGAAAAATCCGTCGCGCGGTGGGTGGCAGAAGATTCATGAGCAAACGCAACGAAGCCTGGGTTTTTTCTCGGGCGCGGAGTTCCAAAACCTGTCCAAGCAAAACCAGGGTGGTGATGGATGCAACAGACTCGAAGTAGAGATCGGGAGAATGGTCTGTTTGGGACGTAAGCAGGGTTTGCGCAAGCCGGACCAAACTGTATCCATAGGCGGCAAAAACACCCAACGTAATGAGGGAAAACATATTGAGCCGCAAGTCCCGAAAGGAACGGAAACCACGCCTCCACAGCTCGGAACCAGCGACGAGAACGCACGTCGTGAGAACACACGAAAGGAGGCTTGCCCAAAGGGGTGCGTGGTGAACCCCGAACACCATCCTCCCCATTTCCCACAGGATCACAGGAAGAGCAAAACCCAGGGTCCAAAACAGCCGTTTGGACATCTCTTTCAACTCGGAGTTTGCTTCGGAAGGGGGCGCGGAAAAATCGAGTTGCTCGGGTTCCAGCGCCATGCCGCAGGTGGGACAAGGAACCGGCTTGGATTCCCGGACCTCGGGACACATGGGACAGACAAAAAAAGTACCAGCCGGGGCCTCCTGAACCTGTTGGGAAGGAGGATTCAAGTACCGTTCGGGGTCCGCTGCGAACTTTTCCCGACAGCGCGGATTGCAAAAATAAAACGTCGTTCCCAAAAACTCGTGGGTGCCCCCTTTGGCTGCCGTACGGCGAACTTTCATGTGACAAACGGGGTCGGTTGCCTCGGGAAGTTCGTCGTAAAGACCGAGTGGCACACGGCCAGAGTTTGTGTTCATGCGTAGCCTTCTGCTTGCGCAATCAGTTCGTTCATGATTTCGCGCGTGCCACCGCCGATGGGATACAGCCGCGCGTCTCGGTAGAGGTTTTCCACCAGGGTTTCCCGCATGTAGCCCAAACCTCCGTGAATCTGGACGGCCTGATCGACCACAAAACTACACATGTCGGTGGCTGTGTTTTTGCACATGGCGAGCAGGCTCATCGCAGCGTCTTGTCGCTGGCAGCGTTGGGCGCATTCGGACACAAATGCTCGCGCAGCGGCCAACCGGCAGGCCATGTCGGCGAGCTTGTGCCGAATCACCTGATGCCGAGACAGCGGTTTGCCAAATTGAACACGCTGTTTCGCAAAAGCGACCGACTCGTTATACGCAAGCTGGGCGATCGCGACACACTGCCCAGACAGCAGCAGCCGTTCCGCCGCAAAATTGCGCAGAAGCGAAAAGAAACCGCCGCCCTCGTCGCCGAGGAGCTGGCCGTGCGGAATGCGACAATCCGCAAACGACAATTCGGCTGTGTCGGAAGCAGACCAACCCATCTTGGACAACTTGCGGCTGGCGGAAAACCCCGGATGACCTCGCTCGATGATGAGCAGAGAGACCCCCATGTGACGCAGCGAACGATCGGGATTCGTGCGGACTGCCGTAACAACGACATCGGCGCGGCAACCCGAGGTGATGTAGAGCTTGCTGCCGTTCACAACGTATTCGTCACCTTGCCGTTCGGCGCGCGTCCTGAGCGCCGCGACATCGCTTCCCCCGTCGGGTTCGGTCACGGCCAGCGCGGCAATCCACGTCCCGGACAAGATGTTGGGCAGATATCGGCGTTTTTGCTCCAACGTGCCGGATTGCAAAATCGGAGGCACCGCAATCGCATGGCTGCCCAAACCGACCGCCGTTCCGACGGAGCGACCGAAAAGAACCATGGCCTCACCTGCGACCAGTTGGTGGGTGATGTCGCCTCCGCTCCCACCCCATTCGACCGGAAAACCAACCCCCAAAAGACCCGCTTCGCCTGCTTGGCGATACAGGTCGCGGGGAAACTCCCCCTGTTGCTCAAAAAGCGCGGCGCGCGGCGCGATCTCCTTCTCGGCAAAGCGGGTGACTTGCTGACGAAGAGCCGCGTGTTCTTCCGTTTCAAACAGGTAGGTCATGCCCGCATACTACGCGGCGAAAACAAAACTTGGCTTCACAAACCAGCCAGAACGCGGTTTTGCGGCACCTGACTGGAGCCATTTTTCGTAAACTGGTCTGGCTTGGGGGATTGTTGTGCATGGTTGCGCCGTTTGCGCGCAACGGTGAACCGGCTGATCGGCGTCAGCTTCCTGTTTTTGCTCGTGGCGTGCCACCACGACCGAAACGGAGCGATTCCGACAGAGAAACCGCCGTCCCCTTCGCGCACATTGCCTCCACTTGGGCCTGCCTCGACGGAACAAACGCCTCGGCCAGGTCAAAAAAAGGCGGCACCTTTGCTGGTTTTAGACCACGGGCCGCAACGCCAAGCCGATCCGCATGCGCTGATGTTTGTCCGGTTTAACCAGCCTGTGCAACCGAACTCACCGTCGCAAAATCCGAGTTTGTTGCTGGACCCGGCGATGCCCGGAAAAACGTACTTTGCGAGCCCAGATTTGCTGGTGTTTGAGCCTTCGCATCCGCTTCCATCGGCGCGACGTTTTTCTGTGCAACTGCGAGGTCGAGTCGAATCCTACGACGGAGCTTCGTATGACGAGCCGCTCGCGTGGTCGTTTGAGACGCCGCGGTTGCAAACGCGTTTTTGCTTGTCGCCGCGTCGTCGTGCAGAAGACCCGCAGCCGCGTACCGATCCAGTGTTGATCTCGGTGGACCAGCCGGTCGCTCTCGAGGAATTGAGCAGCCATTTGGTGGTCCAGGCGGTGCCGCTCGCGGGAACGGTGAAGCCCAGCCGTTCGGTGTCGGTGCAAGTCCTTCGAGCAAGCGACGCCGATCGAAAGCGATACGAAATGGCAGACCGCGAAGTGCCGCTCGATCGCCTGTTTTCAGTTGTGGCGGCAGGCGGTTGGCCGAGTGGAAGTCAGGTGTCTGTGACGATCAGCAAAGGGATGCGCAGTTTTCAGGGGCCGTTGCCGACGGATGCACCAAGTTCGGTGCGTTTTCAGACGCCGCATGTGTTGTCGGTGGAACAGCTTTCTTGCACAACGCACGCACCCTGCACGATCGAGCCGGTGGCGCTGAAACTGAGTGCGCCGATCGAAAAGCGGCAAATGCGCCACATCAAAGTGGTCCCGCAACCCGCCGCGTATTCTGCCGAGCTTCTTTTTCCCGACGGGGAAGGCACGAGTCAGCAGATTCTTCTGCACGGTCACTTCCGCCCCGACGTGGCCTATCGCATCGACATTTCCGGCGATTTGGTCGATCGGCATCGCCAACGGCTGGGCAAACCCGTCACGCTGAACCCTGTTTTTGCGCGGGCACCGATGCTGCGCTTTGCAAACGCGGGTGGGACACTTCCCGCCACGGGCCATCTGACGGTGGGTTTGGAAAGCCGTTTTGTAAAACAAGTCAGCGTGCGCGTGGTTCCGCTGGAACCGGACACGCTGGCGAGTCTTGTTGGAAAAGAAACGGGGGATGCGTTTTGGCAAAACCGCGACGCGCTCAAACGGTTGAATTGGCCGGATTTGCCGACGGCGCAGCGCGTCAAACAAATTGCGTATAAGCCGCAAGGACCGACCGCTTGGGCCTCGGCGGAAATCGATTTGCGCGAAATGCTCGGCGAAGTGCGCGGCGCGGTGCTTTTGGAGGCGAAAGTCCTGGAACTCACGACGCCGAAAAGTGACTCGTTTCCGCCGCCTGTGCGGATGCTCGTTCGCGTCACGGACTTGGGGCCGATTCTGTTTTCCGGTGCCAATCGATCGCTCGTCCAGGTGCTGACGTTGTCCACGGGACAGCCGGTTGCCAAAGCAGAAGTACACCAACATGTCGTCGGAAAAGAACCCAAGCTGCTCGGCACGACCGACGCGCACGGTTTGCTCGAGTTGCCTGGGCTTTTTGATTGGGGCGAACCTGCGGCTCGCGTGCTGCTGTCGGTTGCCGAACCTGCCCACGCGGACCGGGCTTATCTCACCCTGGATGAACACGCAAAAGCATCGGCCAAAGTCACCGCACCAGGCTTGGTGCCTGGGGAAGACGTGCGCGCCCTTGTTTCGACGGAACGCAGAACATATGGTCCCGAGGACACGATGCGCGTGCTCGGCGTGGCGATGGTGGATTCGCCGACGACACGCTCGGGAACGAGGCTGTTGCCTGAAGGCACGCCAGTCCAAATCGATTTGGTCGATGAATTTCGCCAAATCGTCAATTCGGTGGAGTCCAAACTGACTCGCGAGGGTCGTTTTTCCGCTGAACTCAAAATTCCATCGGGCACGCCGATTGGCGGATACACCGTCGCTGCGCAGATCCTGGGAGAAACGGCTCGTTCGCGCGTCTTTTTGGAAGAAGCCCATCGGCCCGAATTTTCCGTCACCGCAATTTCGATTCCCGCCGATGTCATCGCCGGAACGCGACCGACCACCCGAGTCATGGCGGATTATGCGTACGGTGGACTTGTGCGAATTCGGAAAGCAGCGTTCCAACAACGCTGTCATCCAGTCCGTTTCCGTCCGCCCGGTCTGCCGTCGGTGTGGGATGTCGGGAGCAAACCGCCTGCGGATCTAAAAGATCGCGGCACGACAAATTTTGTTGAGATACCGCTCGTCGCGGGCGACCGGCCTCCGCCGATCGGGATTTTGGAATTTGCGCCTCCGTCGCAGCACGCCTTTCCCGAATTTGCGAGCCGCTGCCAAGTCGCAACGACAATTTCTGACGATGCGTACCAGCGGTCCGGCGCACAAACGGAATACGTCGTGCATCCGGCCCGATACTATTTGGCGACGCAGGCCCCGTCGAAAGCCGTTCGCGTGGGCGAGACCGTGAAGTTGCCGGTGCGCGCACTTTATTACGATGGAGCACGGCTTTCCGCGCCCGGCGTAAAAGTGGTCGTCGAACATCGCGCCACATCTCCCGTGTATCGCAGCGAGCACGGCGTCGAACAACTTCTGCGACACGAGCAAAAACTCGAGACCGTGCAAGCCTGTACGCTCGACCTGCCCAACGCTGGCTCAGACCCCGAATGTGTCTTCACCGCGACGGCGGTCGGAGACTATGACGTGACGCTGCGCGGCGCTCCGAATGTCGATACAAGAGCCGCTGTCACGAAAACCTCGTTTTCCGTGCTGCCAAAAGAAACCGCGCCGGTCGTCGCGCAGAAAAACAACGTCGATCGGTTGTATCTGGAAACCGCGCAGCAGCTTGTGCGCCATCGATCGATGCTGCATGTCGCGGTGCGGGGGCCGAAAACGCTGGAACGCGGCCTGCTTTTGACCGAACGAAACGGCATCCGCGAGCATGTGGTGTTGACGTTTCGGGACGGTGCGGCGCATCACGAATTTCCGACGGACGAAACGTGGGTGGCGGGTGTGACACTGCGTGCGCTCGCCGTATCTGTGGGACCTTTGCCGACCGTGTGGGAAGCGCAGGCAAAGGTGTTTGGGGACCTGGACGCGCTGCGACTTCGCGCGCACATCGAAGCGCCCAAAGAAGCCGGGCCGCGTGCGCAAGTCCCGATCGCAGTCAAAGTGACCGATCGCGCGACCGGCGAACCGATTGCGTCTGCTCGAGTGTCGCTGTGGGCCGTGGATGAGGCCGCGATGGATTTCACGCAGGGGCTTTTGACGCCGGACCGGCTGTCGCAACAGCTCATCCGGCACTTCTTGCCCCAGCAGCGCATCGAGACAAGCCGCCGGGATGCCTATCGAACGCTGCTTCGGCCCTACGTGCGCCAAGCCAAAGAACCCTGGCTCCCGGCTTCACAAGACACCGACGACGCGCGGCCCAAGCCTGCAAACGGCGGCCAAGTGTCCAAAGAACAGGAAGACGAAAAACCGGTGCTGCTCGATGTGCGGAACGACATCGTGGCGACGCCGCTCTTTTTGGCTGATTTACCGACGGGCCCGGATGGAAAAGTGTCTGCGACGCTGCCTTTGCCCGACAGCCTGACGACGTTTCGCATTTTCGCGCTCGTGTCTGCCCCACTGTCCGACAAAAAAAGTCCGGGCGCATTCGGGGCCGCCGATGCTCGGGTTCGGGTGTCTGCGCCGATGGTGTTGCGCGCTGCGATTCCGCGTTTGTTGCGGCCCGGAGACCGAGCGGAAGTTACGGCGCATGTCCAAAACCACACCAACTTGCGCGGCAATTTGCGCGTGACGGCGAAGCTCAAACATACCGGGGGCTCGCCACCTCTTGCGCTGCTGGCACCGCCGGTCATCACCCAAACCATGGACAGGAACGTCCCGGCCAAAATTCCGCTCGAAATCCAGGGCAACCACGCCGGAACCGCCGAAATCGAGCTGGTCGCGACGCTGACACCGACCAGCCGCACATCCAAAAAAGACGCTTTCACCGACGTGCTGCGCCTGCCGATTGTGGTCGAGCAGGAACGCACCCAAGTCGAGCGCGTCGTGGCGCATGGTGCGCTGCTTGAGAACCAGACCGTCCGTTTGCCCCTTCGCCTTCCCAAAACCACGTTGCCGGCCCCAGGAGGCATTGCCGTCTCCCTGTCTGCTTCCGGCTCTGTGCAAATCGAGGACGCGGTCCGCCAACTGGTTGGTTCCCCACATCGTTCTTTGGAACACAACGCCTCGCGCATGTTGCCCGCCGTGCTCGTTCCCGACATGTTCCGAGGCGTCGGCGCGCAGCTTCCCGACCCGAAAAACTTGGTCCAGCAGTCCGTGCAACGCCTGCTCAGTTTGCAGCTTCACCACGGAGGTTTCGGTTTCTGGCCCGATGACCAACACGCGCACCCGTTTGGTTCTGCGTATGCCGTCTGGATGTTGCATTTGGCCGGTCAGTCTGGCTATGCCGTGCCCGTCGATTCCCTTTCGCGCGGAATCTTGTTTTTGCAACGGCTGCTGCTGTCCCCTTCAGCCAAAACAGAGGGCCTTTTGCTCCAACCCGTGACGGGCCCCCAAACGACCCGACTTTTGCGCAAAGAAGCCGAAGAGGTCGGTTCCACGGTGGCCCCCCTGTCCATGGACACGTTCGACCTTGTGTCCCGCGCGATGATCTCCTTTGTGCTTTCCGAGGTCGGACAGCCCGATTCGCGTGCGCAAGATGCTTTGTATGAAAAGCGCGCTGCGTTGCCCCTGTTTGGTCGGACGCTCCTTTTGTTGTCGCTTCACAAAACCCGGCCCGACGATTTGCGCGTGACCACGCTCCTTGAGGGGATTTTGGCCAACGTGAGCAGCGACGATCGACTCGCCCACATCGCGGACGAACCGCCCTACAACTTGGATGCGCTGTTTCAGTCCCCCATCCGCACCGAAGCCGCTGTCGTGGTGGCGCTTCTGCGGGTCGAGCCCAAGCATCCGGTCATCATCAAATTGGTCCGTCACATCTTGGATGCGCGCGTCCAAGGTTCGTGGAAAAGCTCGCAAGACAACGCCTGGGCGATTCTGGCTTTGCACACGTTGAATCAGCGCACCCCTTACGAAGGTTCGGACATGTCTGCGCGCGCGTGGCTCTCAAGCCAACGCATTCTGGTCGCCAACATGCCCACTCCGCAAACGCCTCCGCAGCGGGTGGATGCGCCCCTTCACCGGGTGTTGTCCCTTGTGCCGCAAAGCGCAGCCGACGACGACAAGAACTTTGTCGAGATTCCCCTGCTCATCTCCCGGCGCGGACAAGGCACGCTGCACTACCGCGTGGGCGTGGAATGGACCACGCCCCAAACCGGAGTCGGTGCCACGTCGCAAGGCATGGTTTTTCAGCGCGGACTGCGGACGGCTTCCGGCCTCCTTTCCCAAAACGCCATCGTGCTGTCCGGCGACGCTGTGGCCATGGACCTCGATTTGTCGTGCGAGCAGCCCGTGCATTACGTGATGCTCGACCTTCCCCTGCCCGCCGGTCTCGAGGCCGTGCAGCGCGAAGGCACCACCGGCTCGCACACTGGCCTTGTCGGCCCCCGCAATCCCCGCATTTCGTTCGAGGAGATTCTTCGCGACCGGGTTCTCCTGTACTTCGATGCGTTGCCTGCGGGTAGGCACAAACACACGCTGCTGCTCCGCGCCACCACGTCGGGGCGATACGTCGTGCCCCCGGCCAAAGCGACCGCCATTTACGAACCCGGCTTGCATTCGGGCACCCTGCCCTTCTCGATTTCCGTCCATTGACCGCCCTTGCCATCCTTTGAGATCGGCAAAGGTGTTTCGGTTTTGCCGGGTTTTGCGCTACGACAACGGGCATGTACGCGCTGGGTCCTGCTGTGTCCGAAAGTCTTTCCCATCCGCCGTCGTTTCCGGGTTTTGTTCGGGGTTTTGTTCGGGGTTTTTCGGCGGTCTGTCTGCTGTGGAGTGCCCGAGCAGCAGGTACCGAACCCGCATCGCCCGCGCCCCCTTCACCAGAAGCAGCGCCGCCCGCGACCGCTTCACCTTCGACCGAATGGCCGACTGGGACGGTTCCGGCGATGACGCTCGAAAACGCGCTGGCGTGGGCACGGGCGCACAAGCCCAAAGTACAGGCTGCGCTCGCCCGGATGGAGGTCGCTCAAAAAGGGCTTTCGGTCCTGCGTTCCGAATGGCAGCCGCAGGTCGGCGGCACCGCGCAGTTTTTTTACGGAACCATGAACAACACCACGGCGATGTTTCAAAACGTGCGAACGATGGACTTGCCGCGTGTCGGAGCGTCCCGAACCGACCCCAACGCCGGTTTTGCCGATGCGCATCCGTCCACCCTCGTTGGCATCGGTGCCCGCCAGCTTGTGTTTGATTTTGGGCGGATCGGTGCGCAGGTGCGCGTCGCCCAGCACGACCGCGCGGTGACCGAAGAACAGGCCGCGCAGGTCCAACTGGAGCTTTCACTCCTGCTTGAAACCACCTATTTCGCCGTGCTGACCGCCCACGAAATCGAACATTCCGCCAAAGAAGCCCTGTCGCGCATCAAACTCCACCACGCTTGGGCCCAAGCGGGCGTCGAACGGGGTCTGCGGCCTCCTTTGGATTTGTCGCGCGCAGCGGCGGATTTGGCCAAAGCCGAGGCGGAACACATGGCGGCGGCGGGCCAGCTGCAACAGGCGCAGGCGCTTTTGGCCGATGCCGTCGGCGTGCCGTTTCCGCTTTTGGATGCCGTGCCGCGCAAAACGGCTGACGAACCGCCCGTGCTCGAAAGCCCTGCGTTCCAAGACGCGATTGCGTCCCATCCTGCTGTGCGCGCAAAAATCAAAGAGCGGCTTCGGCAGCAGGCCGTGTCTCGCGCGACCTTGTTTCAATGGGTGCCGACGTTGCAAGCCACCGCGAGCGTGAACGGTCGAGCGGGCGGGGCACCGGCCTCTTCGGGGCCATCCGGCGTGTCCGGTTTTTGGCCGGGCGTGCCGAATTGGGACGTGGGCCTGGTCCTGTCTGTGCCGCTTTACGACGGAACCCTGCTGGCCAAAAAAGCGCAAAGCGAAGCGCAAGAAAACGTCCTCCGCCACGAGCTCGCCGCGACCGAACGACAGGTGTTGCTCGATCTCCAGCGGGCGTACACGGCGGTCCGGGTCGCCGCCGCGATGTTGCCTGCCTTGCGCGCTTCCGCCCTGGCCGCCACCCGGAACCAGGAACAGGCCTCTGCCCGCTTCCGAGCCGGCCTTGGCACCAGCGTCGAGCTTTCCCTCTCTGAAGCCCTGCGCACCGAAGCCGAAATCCGCCTCGCCATCGGCACTTTCGAGGTCGCCAAAACCAGGGCCCTCTTCCTCCACCTCCTCTTGGGCACCTGAATCCCCGCTTCCGCGCCCCACGGTCCATCCCGTCCCGCTTGTCCCAAAGCCTCGGGCCGTTCCCACAGGCCGCACCCGGCAGTTTTTGCGGAAAGCCCCGCGCGGGTTGCTATAACCAAACACATGGTTTCCAAACGACGTTTGGTGGTGTGGGCTTTGTGGCTTTTCGGTCTTGCGGTTCTTTTGCACGTGCGGACGGCGAACGCGGCCCCGTGGGAAACGGACCTGGGCGACCGGCTGCAAGCGGCCCTTTCCGGCGGGTCTTTGTTGTTTTCGTACGGCCTCGCGTTTTTGGGCGGCATCGCCACCAGCCTCACCCCGTGCGTCTATCCCCTGATTCCCATCACCGTCAGTCTGTTTGGCGCGCGGGACGTGCCCCGGCTTGCCGCGATGGGTCTTGCCGCCTGTTACGTCGGGGGAATTGCCGTGACCTATTCTGCCCTCGGGCTCGTCGTCGGCTTTTTCGGCGGTCAGTTTGGGGCCATTTTGGTGAATCCCTGGGTCATCGTGCCCCTCGCGCTGTTCTTTCTGGTCCTGTCCGCATCCATGTTCGGCGCGTTCGAGCTGTCCCTCCCCGGTGCCTGGCAAGCCAAACTGTCGTCCGTAGGCGGCAAAGGGCCGCTCGGTGCCTTTTTGATGGGGCTTGTCGCCGGCATTGTCGCCGCCCCCTGCACTGGGCCTCCCCTTGCCGCCCTGCTTGCGTTTGTCAGCACCAAACGGTCGGTGTTTTTGGGCGGTTCCCTTCTGTTTGTGTATGCCTTGGGCATCGGCGTGCTGTTTTTTGTGCTCGCCGGATTTGCCCTGAAACTGCCCAAGTCGGGCCGCTGGATGGACGGCGTAAAGGCCGTCTTCGGCGTCGTCATGATCGTCGCCGCCCTCTATTACCTGCGGAACGTCCTGCCCCGGCTGCGAGACTATGGCCAAAGCACCGGGACGTTCTTGGCCGTTCACGCGGGGCTCCTTGTTGTCGGCGTTGCGCTGGGCGGGTTGACCCGGAGCTTTTCGGACGGCGGCCTCTTGGCCGTGCGCAAGGGCGCGGGCGTGCTGCTCCTGGTCGTCGGTTTGTATGGAGGCGTCGCCTGGACCCTCGCCCCGCGTGGTTCCCTCGTGTGGCTGACCGATGAAGCCCAGGCGGTTCGCCTGGCCCGAGCCGAGGGCAAACCCCTCGTCATCGACTTTCGGGCGGATTGGTGTGTTCCCTGCAAACAAATGGAAAACGTCACGTTTGCGGCCCCCGAAGTCGAAAGGGAGCTCCGCCGCTTTGTCCTTTTGCGCATCGATACCACCCCCCTAACAGACGACCTTATGGCCCTCCAAAAGCGGTATGAATCCACGGTCCTGCCGTCTGTGCTCGTCTATTCCCGAACCGGCCAGCGCACCGGTTGGTTGCGCGAATACACGCCCCCTGACGGTTTCCTCAAACTGCTCCTCAAAACCGAATAGCCATGCCGTCCCCCAAAAAGCCCCCGCTTGCAAAACCCGCGCGCTCCGCCTCGGCCCCACCCAAACAGAAGTCCCTCGGCCTGCCCCAAACCGGGCACGGGCGCGTCCCCTGGGCCGACCGCCTGGCCGAGCTCGAAGAGGTCGCGCACAAGGCCTCTTGTCGCGTCACCTACGACAACATGACCGGCGAGCTCGGTTCCGGCGGGCTGTGCAAAGTCAAAGGCGAGTGGCGCGTCATCATCGACAAGCGAGCCCCAACCCCCGACCGCGTGACCATCCTCGCCTCCGCCCTCGTCCGCCTTCCCCTCGACGGCATCCCCCTGTCCCCCGACCTCGACCAGCTCCTGAGCAGCCTCAGAACGAAACCCCACCCTGCCCAAGACCCCGAATCCCCCCAACACGCAGACTAAACCGTTCCTGGCCACGAACACGCTTGTGGCACGAAAGACTTTGCTCATCCCTGCCACGAACGCGCTTGTGGCACGGAAGACTTTGCTCATCCTGGCCACGAACACGCTTGTGGCACGGAAGACTTTGCTCATCCTGGCCACGAACACGCTTGTGGCACGGAAGACTTTGCTCATCCCTGCGATAAGCGCGCTTGCACGCAGGAACACAAAACTCGCCTCTGCCACGAAGGTGCTTGTG